>JAKSPC010000001.1 GCA_024405155.1 Lachnospiraceae bacterium
CAACCGCAAACCGTATTCTGAAACGTATGGTCAAAGAAGGACTGATATATCAGGATGGCAACGGACGGAATACAAAATACAAAAAAATATAGTGTAAAAAGCACTCCGGCAGAACGCCAAAAAACATAGCTGAAATTTGTCCAAGGATCAAAAGGAAATGGAAATGAGAGTTGTTCTGATGCTATGATCAGAATCTGCCTGGCTTCCAACTTAAATGCAACCCGAAGTTGCGTTTGCCGGAATTCTTTCTTTACCTTTTGTTACTCTTTGTTACGCATCAGGAAATCTGTTACTTCCTGTTATACATTGTTATGCATCGAAGGAACTGTTATAATACTGATATCGATGCCATCAATCTAATTGCTGCGAGGCACGTGAATACGAGAGTATAGGTGTCAGGAAAGGCTTAATAATGGCAAATACAAAGAATGAAATTCAGATAAGAAACAGCACAGTTGATTTTCTTGTGTTTACCCGCGATTCAGGTGAAGACGGGATCGAAGTGCGTGTTCAAGATCATGATGTATGGTTGACACAAAAGGCAATAGCACAGCTCTTTGACGTCGACAGGTCCGTTGTCACAAAACATCTTAAGAACATTTTTTCCGAGGGAGAATTACAGGAGAATTCAGTTTGTGCAAAATTTGCACAAACTGCGGATGACGGAAAAACATATCAATACAAGTTCTATTCTTTGGCTGCCATTATAGCCGTTGGATATAGGATCAACTCTGAACGGGCTACCCAGTTCAGACAATGGGCGACAAAAGTCCTTGATACATTCACAAAGCAAGGATATGTGCTGGATAAGAACAGACTGATCAATGGTCAGATATTTGACGAAGATTATTTTGAACATCTTATATCGGAGATCCAGGAAATACGTGCAAGCGAGAGACGCTTTTACCAGAAGATCACGGATATATATTCTACAGCTGTGGATTATTCGCTCGACAGTAAAACCACAAAAGATTTCTTTGCGACAGTACAGAACAAGATGCATTATGCCGTTCATGGCAACACCGCAGCGGAAGTGATAGTCAGCAGGGCGAATCACGAGAAAGAGCATATGGGACTTACTACCTGGAAAAATGCTCCTTTTGGCAAAATAGTGAAAGCTGATGTTAGCATTGCTAAGAATTATCTTTCTGAAAACGAGATTTCAGAAATGAATGAAATCGTTGAAATGTATCTTGATTACGCCACAAGGCAGGCAAGAAGACATATCCCTATGACCATGGCTGATTGGGCGGAAAAACTTGATGCTTTTCTGAAATTCAACGATGCGGAGATACTGATGGATAAAGGTAAGGTCACCGCTGAAATTGCCAAGGCATTTGCAGAGAGCGAATTTGAGAAATACAGGGTATTACAGGATATTTCTTACCAAAGTGATTTCGACAGGCTCGTTGCAGAAAGTTCAGATGAGCAATGGCATTAATTTCGGAAACCGAGTTTTAAACTTATCGAATTCGATACGTTTAAAAGACGATACCGGACCTGATAGCATATGACACGAGGAGCTTCGGCCACAATGGTCGAAGCTCCTCTTACATCAGCTCACTGTTCTTTCCTTTGAGATAGATTTTCAAGATCTCAAGGATTCTCTCAGAACGCGCCTCCTTTCCTTGTAAGATTTGAAGACACTTTGAAGACAAAGGGATTTTGACCTCACAAAACCCGCATAAAATAAGGCTTTTGTGGGTGACCAAGTCATTCGATCCCCGTCTCGCGCTTGTTTTATTGGGCGCAGGATTTCCCTTGTATATAAGGGAGATCCTGCATTTTTGTTTTCTGCAAAACAGGGGATTTTTTGAATGCTTTTGAATGCGCGAGCACCATTACGCAAATTCAATATCCTGGGATAGGTAGCACTTCGCTTCAGCCTGTCAAGGGACGATTCACTTACCTTCGGTCCCCCTTGACTGCCCTCAGCTTCAGTGCTTGGTGGTAGTTAAGAGGTGCTAAAGCACCTCACTGGCTTCAGCCAGCCGGCGGGCGCTGTCATGCAGATCAATATAGCATTGACGGGGCTGCCATGTATACTTGCGGGACTTTTTTCCTTGAGCCCAGGGTTCAAGAATCGCGATGTGAGCCGGAGAGCGCATTTAGGCCGTTTTGGCTCACATGCGGCCAAAGGCAAAAAACTGCGATGTGAGCCGCTGGTGTGCTTTGGCGTCACCAGGCTCACATGCATAAATTTATGTAAACTATTTTGAGGCACTTTCTAAAGTTTTTTTGGAAGCGATGTGAGCCGCTAAGGAGGTCGGGGCGCCAGAGGTCCAAATCGGCAAAAGTTTCTTGCGCATTTATGTGAGCCGGATACAGCTCAAACGGCTCACCGGCTCACATGTCGGTTTTTTTCGACCTCTTTCCAGGCCAATGAGAAGGCAGGAGGCGCTGCCAAAACGGAAAACTAAATTATCTTCGCCGGCGGTTTTTGTTGCGGCTGCAGAAGACATTCTGCTATGATAAAGAACAGTTCAAACAAAGGAGATCGAACCATGTCAGTGAAAAACGAACCGAGCATCAGAACACCGCTTACTGTCGGGATCAGAGAACAGCTGGAACACAGAGCACTGTGGATGTACCTGCTGATTGACGAAGCCAGGAAAAAGGGATTGGATCCGAAGGAATATGTTCCGCAGGCCATCAAGCGCTGCGGACATATGCACGGAGAGAAACACAGAAAAGCCGCCGGCGGCGGAGAAAGCCTGATAGGTCTCAAGAAAGTACTTTTCGGCTTTTTTGCAAGACGCGTTTTTGAAATGGACATTAAACGCTGTGATGACGATCATCTGGACATAGATTTCCACTACTGCCCGCTGGTAAAGGCTTGGCAGAAAGCAGGCTGCTCAGATGAAGAGATCGCGTTTCTCTGTGATTGCGCCATGTGCGGAGACCGCGGGATCGGACAGGAATTCGGCTGCGAACTGGATCTGCCTGCCACCATCGGGCGCGGCGATGATATCTGTCAGATCCGGTATATCAGAAGATAAATCATCGCCGGCACACGCGGCTTAAAGAAGATCAGGAAATGAAAGAAACGGGTAACACCATGAAAGTATTTATAAGCTGTGACATAGAAGGAACCGCACTTACAACGACCTGGGACGAATGTTATCCCCAGACAAAGCCCACGACTTCCGGACTTTCCGGGATCCAGCATACTGCCGAGATCAAGGCTGCCTGTGAAGGCGCCATCGCAGCGGGAGCAGCACAGATCACCGTTCGTGACGGTCACAATTCCGGCACGCACATTGATGTCAGCAGGCTTCCGGAGTGTGTTGAGGTGATCCGGGGCTGGACCGGCGGGCCGCTTGGAATGGTACAGGGCGTTGATCAGGGGTTTGATGCCGCCTTGTTTATTGGATATCATTCTGCCGCAGGAAGAGTGGGAAATCCGCTCTGCCACACAGAATCACGCAGTGTTCTCTGGATGAAGATCAACGGCCGCAAGTGCAGTGAGTTCATGCTGTTCAGCTGGGCGGCTGCCATGTGCGGGGTGCCAACCGTTTTCCTTTCGGGAGATAAGATGCTGATCGATGATTACAGCAATCTGCATCCCGGGCTAATGAGTGTTGCCGTAAAGGACGGTTTCGGCGGCATGACTACATGTATCCATCCTGAAAAAGCATGCCGGCTCATTAGAGAAGGGGTGGAAAGATCGCTCCGGCAGGACCTTTCGGGGGCACTTTGCACGCTTCCGGATCATTTTGTTTTCGAAATCTGTTACAAGGAAATGGTGCAGGCTGTTGCCATGTCCTATTATCCCGGATTTGTGATGGCGGATGACAATACCATCAAAATGGAGACCGATAACTATGAAGACATTCTCCGTGCCGTTCAATTTGTGCTGAAGTGAAATCTGAAAGATAGATCGCAGCGTTGGAGCGATAGTTCATTCTTTTTTAAAAGTCAGTATATGCTGTCCGTTCGCGGGAAATGATGATGAACGATGCGCCGGCGTATGTTATACTATAATCAAAGGGGGATCTCCCTTCGCAAAGGTGAAACAGTCGGGAAGCACCCCGTGCACAAAGGAGAACGATATGTCGAAAGAAAAGAAAACCGCAGCAGCGGAAGAAGTGAAAGAGAGAGCGTGTGAACTTTCAATGGAGGAACTGGAGAAGAAGTCTATCGTTCTTCCGCGAACCGGGGTGATCTGAAATGCTGAAATACTGTCTGAAAAGGCTGCTGCTTGCGGTAGTGACGATGCTGGTCGTTACTGCCATCACTTTTTTTGCCATGAATGCGGTGCCCGGAGGTCCTTTTGACTCCGAAAAGGCGCCCAGCCCCGAGGTCATGGCCGTGCTGAACGAGAGATACAATCTGGATAAACCTGTGGGGGTGCAGTTCGTTCTGTATCTTCAGAATCTTCTCCACGGGGATTTCGGCGTCTCCATCAAAACAGGGCGGAACATATCGACCATCATCAGCGACTCCTTCCGGGTCTCCGCAAGGCTGGGCTGGAAGGCGATCGTCACCGCGACGCTTTTAGGACTTCTGCTTGGCTGCGTTGCGGCGCGATATAACAATCACTGGCCGGACAGGGTCATCATCTTTTTCACGTCGCTGATGGTGTCCGTGCCCAGTTTTGTGGTGGCATCCCTTCTCATGCTGGTCTTCTGCCTGCAGCTGAAATGGGTGCCTGCCTGGACGGCCGACAATTCTTCTCTGATACTGCCGGTGGCGGCTCTTTCCGTTTTTCCCATGGCAAACATCATCCGTTTCACCAAGACAAGCATGCTGGATGCCCTGAACCAGAACTATATCCGCACCGCCAGGGCGAAAGGCCTTCCGGAATGGGTGGTGATCTTCAAGCACGCATTTAAAAATGCGGCTATCCCCGTTATCACATACGTGGGTCCGATGATCGCCGGAGTACTTACGGGAAGTGTGGTCATAGAGACGGTCTTCACCATCGGCGGTCTGGGTTCCCAGTTCGTTTCCGGCATTGCCAACAGGGACTATACGCTGATCATGGGGACCACCATTTTCATGGCGGCAGTCATCATTACCATTACGTTTATCAGCGATATCCTTTATAAACTGGTAGACCCCAGGATCAAATTCTGACGAAAGAAGGCAATTTGATGAACGATTCATTTCCCAAAAAAAGCATACTGAGCACTCAGATAGATCTCTCAAAATTCCGGCCCATAGACCGGCGGGAAAAGGAAAATGCCGACGTCATGCCCGAGGCTTCCACGTTTTTCAAGGATGCCATGAAGCGGTTCCGGCGCAATCCTCTGGGCATGGCTGCCCTCGTAATGCTGGTACTGATCCTGGTGCTGATCATATCCTCCGCGTTCTTCTGCCCCTATTCCTACAGTGAGATCCTTTCTCTGGACGGCGTCCGGGATATCACCGCAAAAAATCTGAAGCCGCTGCAATACTCGGAACGGGAGCTGGAGGCGATCGCGAACGGCGCAAAGATCTTTCCGCATCTTTTCGGTACGGATGAGCTGTGCCGCGATTATTTTGCCCGGACCATGGCGGGAACGCGGATTTCTCTTTTCGTAGGCGTTTTTGCCAGCCTGATCGTGCTGGTGATCGGCTCCATCTACGGTTCCGTGTCCGGTCTGGCCGGCGGAAAAACGGATATGATAATGATGCGCATCGTGGACATCATCTATTCCATGCCGGATATGCTGCTGGTGATCCTTTTAAGCGTCGTCCTGGGCTCGGTGCTGCCCAAAAACAGTACGGGACTGTTCGGCAGGCTGGGTCCCAACATGGTCAGCCTGTTCATTGTTTTCGCACTGCTCTACTGGGTGGGAATGGCAAGACTTGTCCGGGGGCAGATCCTTACCATAAGGGAGAATGATTATATCCAGGCCGCCCGCATGATCCGGACGCCGCGTTCGCGTATGATAAAAAAGCATATCCTCCCCAACTGCATCAGCATCATCCTGATTTCTGCCACCATGCAGATCCCTTCCGCCATTTTTACAGAGAGTTATCTGAGCTTTGTCGGACTGGGCGTTCAGGTCCCCATGCCCAGCCTCGGCGCCCTGGCGAATACAGCCAGGAGCAGCATGCAGATGTACCCGTATAAGCTGTTTTTCCCGTCTTTGATGATCGCCCTCATTGTCCTCAGCTTCAACCTTCTGGGTGACGCGCTGCGGGATGCCTTTGATCCGCAGCAGAAGAAATAGGAGGCCTTCCATGAGCGATAATATTCTTGAGATCAGAGATCTTTATACTTCTTTCCGCTCCGAGACCGACGGGAGCGTGACAAATGTGTTAAACGGCGTCAGCTTCAGTGTGCCCCGCGGCAGTATCCTGGGCGTGGTCGGTGAATCCGGCAGCGGAAAAAGCGTTACCATGCTTACCGTGATGCGGCTCCTGGGAAAAAATGCGGATGTTTCCGGAAATATCTTTTTTAACGGGCAGGATCTTCTGCAGCTTTCAGAAGAAGAGATGCGAAAGATAAGAGGCGGCAGGATCAGCATGATCTTCCAGGATCCCATGACGGCTCTGAACCCGGTATACACTGTCGGAAATCAGCTGCGGGAGATGATCCGGCTGCACCGGCCGGATATCAAAGACGTCAATGCCTATGCCGCGGAGCTCCTGGAGACCGTCGGGATCAGTGACGGGGAAAAGAGACTGAAGCAGTATCCCCATGAGCTTTCCGGCGGCATGCGGCAGCGTGTCGTGATCGCCATGGCTCTGTCCAGCGAACCGGAGATCCTTATTGCCGATGAACCTACCACCGCTCTGGACGTTACGGTCCAGGCACAGATCATAGATCTGATCAAAGATCTTACAAAAAAGCGCAGGATGACCACCATCCTGATCACCCACGATCTGGGCGTGGTGGCAGGCGTCTGCGACAGTGTGGTCGTGCTGTATGCCGGAAGGATCTGTGAAAAAGGAACCGCAAGAGAGATCTTCAAAGATCCTCATCACCAGTATACCAAAGGGCTCATTGCCGCCGTTCCGGGTGCCGTACCCGGGAAACGTCTCGTTCCCATCGAAGGTACCCCTGTGAATCTCAAAGCCATGCCAAAAGGCTGCGCCTTTTTCCCCAGGTGCACGAAGGCCATGGAAATATGCCGTGATGAGCTTCCGCCGGATCGTACTTTTTCCGAAACGCACAGCGCCTGCTGCTGGATGAATGAGCTGCCGGAAGGCTTCGACCCCTTTGCAAAGGAGGAGGAAAAATGACGGACCGAATACTGCTTCGCGCAGAACATATAAAGAAATACTTCCCGGTGAGTACCGGTCTGTTCCGAAAAAAGATGCTGAAGGCTGTGGATGACGTAAGTCTTTATCTGCGGGAAGGGGAGACCCTGGCACTGGTGGGGGAATCCGGATGCGGAAAGAGCACCCTGGGCAAAACACTGATCCATGTGCTGACCCCCACGGAAGGGACACTGGAGTTTGACGGCGAGCCTTTGAACAAGGATACGCTGGAAAAGCATATCACCGATATGCAGATGATCTTTCAGGATCCGCTGTCGTCCTTAAACCCCCGCATGACGGTTTATGACATCATTGCCGAGCCCATGATCGTATGCAGGACCCACAGCGGTGACGCGCTGGAAAAGCGGGTCTATGAGCTTATGGATCTGGTGGGGCTCCGCCGTGATATGGCGAACCGCTACCCTCACGAATTCTCCGGCGGGCAATGCCAGAGGATCGGGATCGCCCGCGCCCTTGCTCTTGATCCGAAGCTGATCGTATGCGATGAGCCTGTTTCGGCGCTGGACGTGTCGATCAAGGCACAGATCATCAACATGTTCGATGATATTCAGAAAGATACCGGTGTTTCCTATCTGTTCATCACTCACGACCTGCTGACGGTGCGTTATATCAGCCACCGCATTGCCGTGATGTACCTTGGCCGGATCATCGAGACGGCCGATACGGAAGAACTGTTCAGTAACCCGCTGCACCCGTACACCAGGGCGCTTCTCTCCGCGATCTCCGTACCTGACGTGGATGCTGAGATACATCGTATTCCGATCGAAGGGGAGGTCCCCAGCCCGATGAACATCCCTTCCGGCTGTCCTTTCCGCACAAGGTGCCGCTTTGCCGCGCCGGAATGTGCCGCGGCGGTCCCGGAGCTTCGCGATATGGGAGGCGGACATAAGGCAGCCTGTCTGCGCATGGAGGAGATCGATCGATGAAGAAAAAAATTCTGTGTTATCTGCTGTGTGCCGCACTCCTTCTGAGTCTTTCCGGGTGCGCGAGCCGCCGGCGCGATCCTATGCCCGGCACAGGCATTCCCGATACGGTCGCTGCCCCGGAGTGGGACGGCTATGACGAGCTTCTTGGCAGGATCAGCCGCGAGACCGATCTGGAAAAACGTTCCCTCATGATGCACCAGGCGGAAGATATGCTGATGGAGTCCGGCGGGATCATTCCCCTGTTTCACAACAATAGCTATTATCTGGCAAAATCCGGTGTATCCGGCGTATATATGACGAGCACCGGCATCATTTCCTTCAGCAGTATTGCCGGGAACGGGGTGGCCGGGAATCAGCCGCTGCGTCTTTGCGTATGCACAGAGGTCGCTTCTTTGGACCCCATTTCCATTCAGACGAACGACATTTCCAACATTGTCCGGAATACCGGGGCCAGGCTCCTGGAGATGGATGAGGACGGAAGCGTACTTCCCGGACTGGCAGAATCCTGGGAAGTTTCCCCGGACGGTCTGACCTATACCTTCCGTCTGCGCCGCGGGCTGAAATGGTCCGACGGCAGCACGCTGGATGCCGGGGATCTTGTTTACTCCTGGCAGCGGGCAGCCGCCACAGAGTCGGGAGCCGAACCCGGACCTATGTTTGACGTGATCGCCGGATATCCCGACGATCTTGCAATCGCGTCCCTGGAGGGCGGCAGCGTGTTTTCCGTAAAGCTGGCTCTGCCCTGTGCCTATTTCCCCAGTCTGTGCACCTATACTGCCTTTACTCCGGTCCCGGAGGCATACGTGGAAAGCGCTCCCGGCTACAGAAACAGTGCCGGAGTCATTGAGAATCTCTCTGTATGGGCAAATGAAGGCGGCGTTGTCAGCTGCGGTGCCTATACCGTGGAGGAATGGAAACACAACGAAAGCATGAAGCTTAAGAAGAATCCGTATTACTACGCGGCAGACGAGGTGAACTGCGAGACCGTGGAGCTGATGCTCAGCCCGGATGCCACGGCGGTTTACGGCGCATACTGCTCCGACAGCATCGTGGTGGCCAACAAGTGCCCCGGCGACATCCTCCCCACCCTGTCGGATGATCCTGAATTCCACAATAAGGCGCTGCTGAACACTTCCTATCTGATTTTCAATGTGAATTCGGAGCTTTTTGAGGGAATGACGACGGAGGAGGCGTGTATCTTCCGGAAAGCCATCGGCTGTGCCATAGACAGGCGGTTCATTGCCGAGGCGGCACTTACCTCCGGATGCAGCCCGGCGGCCACGTTCATTCCGCCGGGAATGAGCGACGGAACGGGAAGATATTTCTGCGAAACTGCGGGAGGATATCAGTATCCCATGGAAGGCGGCTACTATCCGTCCTCGGCAGATCCGGATCTTGCCAGAGAGATGCTGCGGTCCATCGGTTTTTCCTTTGGCGAAGACGGGAAACTCACAAGGCCGGTCACGGTGGAGTATCTGTACAATGCGGCGGAATCCAACAATGCGGTTGCCGCGTGCCTTCAGGCTGACCTTGCGCAGCTGGGGATCAATCTGGTCCTTTCCGCCATGGAATGGAACGTTTTTCTTGGGGAAAGAAAAAGCGGCCGCTTTGAGTCGGCCCGCGGCAGCTGGAACGCGGATTATGACGATCCCTATGGAATGCTCATCATGTTCACCAGCAATTCCGCCAACAATGACCCCCGGCTCGGTTTCCGGTAACATTCCCGGCGGAAGCCCCGTGGACACAGCGGCGCATGGACGGGAAGATGATCCCCACGCCCGGCGTACTTTTTCAAATATATCGGAGGTTTGATTATGACAGACACAGCTAAAGAAAAGACGGTGGTGATCCTTGCGACCGGCGGAACGATCGCGGGAAGCGGCAAGGCCGGAAAAGTGACAGGGTACAGATCCGGGAGCCTGCCCGTGGAAAGCCTGCTGGAGGCAGTCCCGGAAATAAAGGATATCGCAAATATCCGGGCGATCCAGGTATGCAAAGTAAACTCGGATGACATTACGGCCTCCATATGGCTGAAACTTGCCAATACCATAAACGAGCTTTCCAAAGACGATACCGTGACCGGCTTTGTGATCACACACGGAACGGACACCCTGGAAGAAACGGCATATTTTCTGAACCTGGTCGTTAAGACAGACAAGCCGGTGGTACTGACCGGTTCCATGCGGCCTGCCACATCCATTTCGGCGGACGGTCCCATGAACCTGTATCAGAGCGTATGCGTGGCTGCCGATCCGGCTGCGGAAGGGAAAGGCGTTCTGGCAGTTTTTGCCGATAAGATCTATGAAGCAAGGACTGTTGCAAAAAACAGCACCTATGACGTCATGGCTATTTCCGCAGGCGAGACCGGTTCCATCGGCATCATAAGGAATAACGAGGTGTTTTTCTACGAGGAGCCGCTGAAAAGGCATACCCTTAAGTCCGAGTTTGACATTACCGGCATCGAAAAACTGCCGGCGGTGAATACCGTATATTTTTCTGTTGACGCAGACCCCGCGATCCTCGAATATGCCGCTTCCGTAAGTGACGGTCTGGTCATTGCCGGCGCAGGCGCCGGGGAGTTTTCTCAAACGTTTGCGGAGGCCATCAGAAAACTTACGATCCCGGTGGTCATCAGTTCCAGGATCGATGACGGGCTCATTACGCAGGACTCGGTACTTTGCGAGGGCACCATTGCCGCAAACAATCTGTCTCCGCAAAAAGCGGCTATTTTACTGAAATTATCTTTGCTGAACTCTCTGGATCACGACGGCCTGCTCCGGGTGTTTTCAGAGTACTGATTTGGGAGGAGACCATGGAAAACGCATATCAGATCAATGACGGATTACACGAAACGGCAGCCTGCGGGAACGCCGCTGCCTATGACAGGAAACGCGGGCTCATTTTTGCCGAGTACATGACCGGCGAACAGTGCATGTACGGAGAATCCACGGGCGCGATCGTGCTCTGCGTATTCCCGCCGGCACAGCCCTGGAATATCAAGCGGATCCTGATCGACAGGATCCCCAATGCCTCCCGGGGATTTCTGTGCAATGCCATCTACATGATCGGCGATGCCAGAGTGAGGATCGTTTACCAGAAAGACCGGGGAGAGGGCGTTGGGACGTATTATAAGGATTATGATTTCCTTACGGATACGCTTTCCGAAAAAGGAACGTTTCTGCTGCATACGTCCTTTGGCGACGTGAACTGTGACAACGGAAATTATGCCCGGTGCCTGGAAACGTTCGGTTACGTTTCTCCCTCGGAATGCTCGCCTCTCATCAACAAGGTGACGGAATATGACGGCGAATTGTACACGGCCATTACCCTGGACGGCCCGGGATATCCGATGCTCTGCAGGATAAAAGAGAACGTGTTCTATCCGTTTGCCGTCGTTCCCGTGGTGGGACGTTACGAGTTCCGGTATTACAGGGACAAAGACGGGATCTACGGTCTGCAGAGAAGTGCCATTGATGACAGTGAGATGCAGAAGATCACTTACTTCGTTTCCCGCGATGAGGGGAAGACCTGGGAGCAGACGCTTTTTGCGGACGGCATCCATTCCCGCCCGGATATTCTGCCTTACTACGGAAAGCCGCTCATCATCTACAACTACCGGTCGGATCAGTCACATGAAAATTTCCCGCCCATGCACCATTACAGAAACTCTGTAAAATTCGTGTATGACGGGAAGGTCGTGAAGGATATCTTTTCCAAGTACGGCATCGTGGAGCATGAGACCATCGATATCTGCGGAGATCTCTATATGATCTATTCCGATACGGCGCAGGCGCTCATGTATCAGAACAATGCCTGCTGGAAGGAGCGCGGACTGGAAGTGGAAAACGGAAAAGAAAAGTCAAACTGGGTAAAGCTCGGCTACATCAAAGTGTGAAAAGGCTTTCCTGTTATTCCACCGTCCAGCGGCAGGCCCTCGTTCTTACGGTACCGTCGCTTAAGTAAGCGGTATAGGAGCCTTCCTCCGAAAAACCGCCGTTCACATACTTTTTGCCTTCAATGGGAAGGGTGCGGAAAGGCTCTCCGTCTTTTTCGATCACCACTTCCGTAAAGCCGGAGGCACCAATGAGGATCCTGTCGTTTACGATATGGTCCTTTTTGTATTTCGCCCCGTTTCCCAGATAGGGGATCAGCGGCATGTCTATGACGGGCATGCTGTTCGACTCGCTGCCCACGTCCACGAATTCGCTTTTTTCGTAGGAAATGCCTTGGAACGATACGATACGGAACAGCGAATAGTTCTGATACCAGTGATACAGTTCTTCCGGCTGCCACATTTTTCTGCGGCACAGGCCCCCGAGACCGGTATACAGCACTGTATTGTTTCCGTTTCCTACAGTGGTCGCTTCGGATACTTCGATGCCGGTGACTTTTCCGTCCCCGTCGTGCAGGATGTCGGTGACGATGGAGATGTGAAAAGCGCCGTACAGGAAGATATCGCACAGCCGGATCTCTTCCGGGGGAAGAGAAGGCAGCCGGTCAATGACCTTTACGAAGTTTTCGGAATCGCAGAATTCCACCACCTTGGGAAGCGGCTGTTGATAGCCAAGGGCATATCCCACAAGAGCGGAACAGTAGGTGCCATAGGGAGAGGAGTCGAAGTCCGGCTCCGTCTGACCGGTGCGCTCGCCGAAAATGGAATCCGGATAACGGGCGGCGGTGACAAAGGTTTCGAAACTGATGTCGATGCCCACATGGAATTTGTAGTAGCCCCATTTCCCGCAGAAGGTCTCCGGGTTTATCCGCTTGGTGTTCCTGTCCGGCTCTCCGGCACCGGAATAGGGAATGCCGGTGTAGGTATGCCCTGCTTTGCACCAGTCCAGATAATGAGGACCGGACTGTCCGCTTATCCCGCTGTACAGCATGCAGTACCGGGGCACGTCTACCAGCGGCTCCCAGCGGATGTCGGTGAGCTGGCGTGCTCTTTTTATGACATTGTTCATTTCCGTGCAGGTGGGAAGGGTATGGGTGAACGGTCTTTCGTCATCCGCATAGAACGTAAATTCGAAAGAGAACGGAAGCTCTGCGCAGGCCGCGGTATCGGATCCGTCACACCACCAGGTGGTGCGGAACCAGGCAGCTTCCTTTGGCACGAAGATCTTCACGAGAACGGCACGGGGCTCTCCGTCTTTTCTGCCGTAAGGTATGGTGACACCGTGATTTTTCAGCAGTTTTTTATTGCTGTCATAGAAACAGATGCCGAAAGGAACGGGAAAAGCGTCTTTTGCTGCGGGCATCCACAGGCGCAGCAGCTCGTGTCCTTCGACTTTCAGGTACTCTGTGACTGAAAACTCTTCATGGTATGCGGCAGTTCCTTCCGGAATGCCGTCTGCTGACGTCATGGCATATAATACGGTATGATCGGTGAGATCCGGCATATTCACTTCCTCCTCCATGCGCTAACCCTATCATTTTTGGGGCCCGTTGTAAAGAGATGCGGCGGGCAGGATTTTTCTTGTGTATTTTCCGCAAAGTGATAGAATCAAGGATGGTTGTTCATAAAAGAGAGGATTTCGGCATGACCAGGGATCTGACCAAGGGAAATATTCCAAAACTGCTTCTGGGGTTTCTGATCCCCATTATTTTCGGCAAACTGTTTCAGCAGATCTACGGCGTGGTGGATGCCGCCATCGTGGGACGTACCCTGGGGGTGGTGGCGCTTGGCGGCGTAGGTTCCACAGGCTCTCTCAATTTCCTTATCCTGGGGTTCTGTGACGGGCTGACCAGCGGATTCGCTCTTCCCGTGGCCCAGGCTTTCGGCGCCGGAGATGTAAAGCAGCTCAGACGCTACGTGACCAATTCCGTGTATCTCTGCGTGATCATTACGGTGGTCCTGATGGCTGTGGTGCTTCCGCTTACCGGAAAGCTCCTCACCCTCATGGGCACGCCGGCCAGCCAGTACGATTTTGCCTACAACTATATTTTCATTATTTTCGTGGGCATTCCCGCCACCATTCTGTACAACATGCTGGCGGGTATCATCCGCAGTCTCGGCGATTCCAAAACGCCCATCTATTTTCTGGTGCTGGCATCGGTGCTGAATATTTTCGGTGACCTGCTCCTGATCCGTACGTTCGGCATGGGTGTAGCGGGTGCTGCCTGGGCCACCGTGGCGAGCCAGCTGATCTCCGGCATTCTCTGCTACGTCTATATGATGAGACGTTTTCCCATCCTCCACATGGAGAAGGAGGACTGGAAATGGGAAAGCTTTTCCGTAAAGTACCTTCTTGCCAACGGACTTCCCATGGGGTTTCAGTTTTCCATCACCGCCATCGGCGGCGTTGTGCTGCAGTCTGCCATCAACGCGTTGGGACCGGTCTACGTATCCGCCCAGGCGGCAGGTCACCGCATCACCATGCTGGTCATCGTCCCCTTCAATGCCTATCTTAACGTTTCGTCCACCTTCACCGGCCAGAACATGGGCGCCGGTGAGTTTGACCGCATCAAAAAAGGCGTGCTGTGGGGCCATGTGATCCTCACCTGCTTCTGGCTGGCGGAATCCGTTGCCGTCACGCTTCTTGGCGACCGCATGCTGCTTCTGTTCCTTACGGAGGAAGACATCGCACTGGTCAGGGAGCCGGCCATGCTTTCCATCCTGTGCTTTACCTACGGTATGTTTTTCCTTACCACAGTGCAGGTGGTCCGCCTTGCCATCCAGGGCATGAGCTTCTCCCGTCTGGCACTGGTGGCGGGCCTTCTGGAAATGATCGCCAGAGCCGGTTCCGGTCTTTTCCTGGTCCCCAGGTTCGGCTTTATCGCCGCCTGTCTGGCACCCGGCATCGGCTGGTTCATGGCGGATCTTTTCCTTATTCCCGCGTTCGTGGCTTGCTTTCGGAAGCGGAGAGCGGAGTACGAGGCCAAAGGCGCGATTTCGTGCAAACCGTACCGGCTATATACAGAGCAATAGGGTGCAGCAAGGAAGGGTAAGCCCATCGTACCGGTCATGCTTCGCGCAGCGGGGGTGGGACGGCGCTCCCACATAGCAGCCGCCCGCCGCCGCAAGCGCGTGAGCCGGTTCAAAGCTGCAATGTGAGCCGCAGAGCGTTATAAGGTCGTTCCGGTTCACACGCTGAAAACCTGTGTAAGCCGGATGCGCCAAAAAGTCTCAATATAGCTGCCTTTTTGACCGTTCTTAAGGAGAATAGTCAGCTGTATTGACGGACTTTCCTCTCATCCGGCTGCCTTTTTATGAAAGACTTATAGAAAAAGGCAGCTGTTTGACGTAGGTTTATACAGAGCCGGCTGACAGCCAGGCACGCTTGCGTGCGCCCTGTATGTCTGTGGCGGGAGTTCTGTTGCTGTGGACATACGGGGCTTCATGTCACTCTAAGGGGGGGTAAGCCGGATTCACAGTTTTTCCTCTGTAGGGCTTACAAAATCCAGAAATAACGGGCTGACTGTAAGCCGTGGCAGGTATTTTACCCCCGATCAGGCTTACTCATGACCGAAAAAACACAAAAAATGTAAGCCCTACAGGCCTTTTTCGGCCGTTTCGGCTTATCGGGGATGAAGGGATGTAAGCCGAAAACGGTAGAAATCATGGTTTAGGCCGACTCATAACGAGTAAGACTTCGGAATGTATGCCTGTCAGACTATGAGTGATCATAGGTGCCGCTCTGGTTTTAGGACTTGTCGGATTTCGCTTTCCTAACTGCCGGAATCTTGGTATAATGTCTCCACGATGAAAAAGACAAAGCGGATCGCTTATACTGCCCTTCTGACAGCACTTTATTTCGTGCTGTCGGCTCTTTTGCGCATTCCGGTGACGGACCATCTGGTGCTCGACCTGGGGTATATCGCACTGACGGTGGGGGCGTTCTACCTGGGAGGCGTTCCGGGTGCCGTGATCGGTGCCGTGGGCGCGCTTCTGGAAAGCATGCTCATGGGGCAGAGAGGCGTTTCCCTGGGGTGGATCACCATGAACGCCATCGTGGGATATTGCTGCGGCACCGTGTTTGCGAAGATCAGGAACGCGGACAAAAAGGAGTTCTGGCGGAAAGCCTGCCTTGTCATCGTTCTGTCCATGCTCCTTGGCGTGACGGCAAAAACCGCCCTTGACTGCGTGATCTACAAGCTGCCTCTGGCGCTGAAGATCCCCAGCGGACTGGTGGCCTGGGCGACGGATTCCCTGGTGATGATCCTTTTCGGTCTTCCCCTTTCCCTGACGCTTAAAAAAACAGTATCAAAACTTTTATAATGCGCATCGGCGCGGAGGTGACACATGTTTTATTTTCTGATGAAAGCCATTACGGCGTACCACTGGATCCTTATCCTTGCTGCGGTGATCCCTGCGGCAGTACTGATGGTAAAGGTCTACAAGAGCGACTACATTGAGAAGGAGAGCACTGCCATTCTGTGGCGCCTTGTAAGAGCCGGCATCCTCTCCGCGCTTCTGGCACTGGTAGAAGAGACCATCGGTCAGGCCGTCCTTACCCGGTTCATTCCTCAGGACGACAAGCGGTTCGACATCATCATGTTCTTCGTGGTGGTCGCCGTTTCCGAGGAAAGCTCCAAGTACATCTTCATGAAGCGGGAGAGCTGGAACGATCCGGAATTCAACTGCCTCTATGACGGCGTGGTCTACGCGGTATTTACTTCTCTCGGCTTTGCCTTGTGGGAGAACATCCAGTACGTATTAAGCTACGGATTTTCCACCGCGCTGGTCCGTGCCGTTACCGCCATTCCTGGGCATGCCAGCTTCGGCGTGTTCATGGGCGTGTTTTACGGTCTTGCAAAAAAGAGCGACGTGGCCGGAGAAAAGGGAAAATGCATTCTTTTCAAGGTGCTGGCCCTTCTTGCCCCCGTGCTGATGCACGGTTCCTATGATTATCTGGCGACAAGGAGCGAAGATCTGGGAGAGGGTCCCTTCTTTGCCTTTGTGGTGGTTCTGTTCGTCCTTGCGTACGTGATCGTTCATTTCACGGCGAAGAAGGATCACTATCTGGACGGTTCCCTTACCGGTCGTCAGGCACCCCGTACCGACAACGTGGTGTGGACCGACAAGGAACACAGCGACCGTCAGTGAGGTGTTCATGGAACGGGTGCTGCTGATTGGAGTTTTTGAGACGGAAAAGGCGTCCCGGGGCGATGACGTGCGCTTCGAGATGTCCATGAAAGAGCTGGATGCCCTGGTCTCCGCCTGCGAAATGAAGCCGGTGGGAATGTCTGTGCAGCAGATGCCGCTTGCCAACAAGGCCACCTACGTGGGGGCGGGAAAACTTTCGGAGATCCAGGCGCGGCTTCAGGAACTGTCGGCAGACGGCATCGTGGCAAACGATACTCTGACGCCCACCCAGCTTCGGAACCTTTCCAAAGAACTGAAAGTGGAAGTGATGGACCGGACGGCCCTCATTCTGGAGATCTTTAAGAAAAGGGCAAGGAGCCGGGAAGCCAGGCTTCAGGTGGAACTTGCCCATCTGCAGTACATTAAGCCCCGTCTCATCGGCATGTGGGAGAAGCAGAACCGTCAGGGCGGCGGTTCCGGCGCCACGTCTGCCAAGGGCGAAGGCGAGACCCAGCTGGAACTGGACCGCCGGCAGATCGACCACCGGCTCGTGGAACTTCGGAAAAACCTGAAAGTGGTGGAGCAGGAACGGCAGACCCAGCGAAAGAAGCGGCAGAGGTCCCGGCTTCCGCTGGTGAGTCTTATCGGCTATACCAACGTGGGAAAATCCGCCATCATGAACGGAATGCTGAGGCGGTTCGGGATGAAGACCGGGAGCGAAAAGGACGTGTTTGAGGAAAATATGCTTTTTGCCACGCTGGACACCTCCATCCGGAAGATCGAAACGGGAGACAACCGGGATTTTATGCTTTCTGATACGGTAGGCTTTGTCAACAAACTGCCCACCGGCCTCATCGAGGCGTTCAAGTCCACGCTGGAGGAACTTACGGAAGCGGATCTTCTGCTGCACGTCATTGACGTTTCCGATCCGGAGTATCACGACCGCATGGCCGTGACCGAAGACATGATCAAAGAGCTGGGCGCGGGTGACATTCCCGTGATCTACGTTTACAACAAGGCGGATGCCGCCTATCCGCCGGTGGAATACCCCCGCGTCGTTTCGGAGCGGGCAGACGGTTCCGGAAAGCCGGCAAAGAGCATTTATATCTGTGCCAGGGAGGAGTCCTCCATCGAGGCGCTCTCTCTTCTGATCGCGGATACGGTCTACGGCGACTACCGGGAAGTGACCATGCAGATCCCCTTCGACAAGGGGGGTGTTGCTTCTTATCTGCAGCAGAACGCCGTGGTGCTTTCCACGGAGTACAACGAAACGGGTACCCGGATCACGGCACGCTGTCACAGGGCGGACATTGAAAAATACCATATGTACGTTATCCCGAAGGGCAGATCATGACGGTCATCAGGGAAGTCAGTCGGCAGGATCCAGGGGATCTGCCATTATTTAAGCAATCAGAAAAGCGGGGAAAAGCGGGTGCGCTTCACCCGCTTTGACTGTATCGACAGCAAAGAGACCGCTGCCTTGCTTTTTCGGCGCCCGTAAGGCAAAAACCGCAAACCAAAGCGGCGGAGCGTGATGGGAATATTGCTTTATGAGGGGAATATTGCTTGTAGAAAAAGAAGGAAGCGGGTATAATCATACACTGAATGTGGGTCGCCGGAAGGCCGGCGGATACGGATGATACGAAAAGGAGAAGAAAGATGAAAGAGATCATCAGACAGATCGCAGAAGCTGTAGAGAACGGCAAGGCTAAACTTATCAAAGAGCTCGTTCCCCAGGCCATTGAGGAAGGCTGCTCCGCACAGGAGATCCTTGGTGAAGGTCTGCTTCCCGGCATGGGCGTGATCGGCGATAAATTCTCAAAGAATGAGGTCTTCGTTCCCGAGGTACTGGTTTCGGCCAGAGCCATGAACAAGGGCGTGGAACTCATCAAGCCCCTTCTGCAGGCAGAAGGACAGACCTCCATCGGTAAGGTCTGCATCGGCACCGTGGAAGGAGACCTGCATGACATCGGCAAGAACATCGTAAAACTGATGATGGAGAGCCGCAATATCGAAGTAGTGGATCTGGGGGCGGACGTTTCCGCAGACAGATTCGTGGAAGCCGTAAAGAACGAGGGCTGCGAAGTGGTCGCTCTTTCCGCACTGCTTACCACCACCATGCCGGTGATGGGCGACGTGATCAAAGCCCTTACCGAAGCCGGGCTTCGGGACAAAGTGAAGGTCATGATCGGCGGCGCACCGGTAAATCAGCAGTTTGCGGACATGATCGGTGCCGATATCTATACGGATGACGGCGCACAGGCCGGACTTGCCTGCGAGAAGGCGTTAAAGGAGATGCATGCTTAATATCAAGGTCATTTACGAGGGCACGGAAAGAGACCTTTCCGTGCCTTTTGATTCCAAAAGAACGTTAAAGGATATCCTGGAAGATGCCGGGATGGCAGTGAGCGCTCCCTGCGGCGGCATGGGGATCTGCGGCCGGTGCATGGTGAACGTGGACGGAAAAGAGGAGCTTGCCTGCACCTATGTGCCGGAGAAGGACATGACCGTAACGGTATCCCGCCGGAAAAACGATGTGGTAAAAAGCGCGCCGGAGCTGGGAGAACTTCCCGACGTGGGCGTGCCTCTTGGGCTCGGACTGGCCCTGGATCTGGGCACCACCACCGTGGCGGCATTCCTGTATGATCTTCAGAGCGGGAAATGTCTGGGTATGACCGGCGCGGAAAATGCCCAGAGACGGTTCGGCGCCGACGTGATCAGCCGTATCCGTTATGCGGAAAACGACAGAAAGATGCTGCAGCTTACCTCGCTCATCCGGGAGCAGGTCTTCGACCTGGGAATGGAGCTCTGCGCGGCGGCTTCCACGAAAGAGAAGCAGTATGGCATGCAGGACATCCGTTACATAAGCATTGCGGGAAACACCGTGATGCAGTCTCTGTTTGCGGCCATTACGCCGAAACCCATCGGAGAGGCGCCCTTTACGCCCATCTCCCTTTTTGGCGAAGAACTGGTGGCGGAGCCCACCATGTATTACTGCCCCTGCATTTCCGGGTACGTGGGCGGAGACATTACGGCCGGCATCTTAAGCACCGGCATTTATGAAGCCGATGAGACCGTGCTCCTCATGGACCTGGGCACCAACTGCGAGTTTGCCCTGGGAGACCGGAACGGATTCTTCTGTGTCAGCGCGCCGGCGGGACCTTCCTTCGGCCGCGGTGCCGGTTCCGATCAGCTTCACGGCAGTGAATTCATTTCCCTGGCGGCACGTTTCCTTACGGAAGGCGTGATCGACGAGACCGGCAGGTTCTACGGGGATAAGTACCGGGAAAAGCACGGGGAAGAACTGAAAAAGCGCGCCCTTAAGAAGGCGGTTTTTGATGCGGAAAGCTATATGAAACAGCTGGCTTCGGATATCCGGTCCCTGCAGCTGGCGAAAGCTGCCGTGGGCGGCGCTCTGGGGACCATCTTCCGGGAGAGCGGCATTTCGGCGGATGATGTGAAAAGAGTCTATGTGGCCGGCGGTTTCGGGTCCTTCCTGGATCCGGAAAGTGCCTTTACTCTGGGCCTGTTCCCGGAAGCCTTCCGCGGCAAAGTCGTCATGACGGGAAACAGCGCGGGAGAGGGCGCCTGTCTGGCACTCAGGCAGGAGAACCGGGAGATCCTGAAAAAGATCGCGGGGATCTGTACTTACAGGGAACTTTCCGGTTCCAAAGTGTTTGATGAGGAATATATCGAAGCCATGTGCTTCGGACAGCCGGAAGAATAAGACCGGCGAAAAGGAGAAAAGATATGGGAAAGATCACACTTCTTGACGGCGCCACCGGCACACAGCTGTGGGCGAAAGCGGAAGAAAACGGGTTTAAGAAAGATCCGGTATGGAAGTATAACATCGAGCATCCGGAGATCGTTCTGGAGGTGGAAAAAGCCTACGTGGCAGCAGGTTCACAGATCATCACCACCAACACGTTTTCCGTAAACGGTCCGGCGCTGAAGAAGTCATCTTCCTACGGCGTTTCGGAAGTGGTGGAAGCCGCCATGAAGATCGCAAAGGAGGCCGTTTCCGGCACCGATACCAAAGTGGCGCTGGACGTGGGACCTCTCATGGAGTTCATGGAGCCCTACGGCGACCTGGAAGAGGATGAAGTGCGTGAGATCTATCGGGAGATCTGCGAGGCAGCATTTTCGGCAGAGGCAGGAAGCCCGGACGTCATCATTCTGGAGACCTTCATCGATCTGGGAATGCTTGCCGTGGCGGCGGAGGAAGCCGTGAAATTCGGTGTTCCCGTAATGTGTTCCATGTCTTTTGAAAAGATCGGAAAGACCATCATGGGAAATTCCGTGCAGGATATGATCGATTCCCTCACGCCTCTTGGTGTGGCAGCCGTTGGCGCCAACTGTTCCCTGGGACCGGCCATGCTTCTTCCCGTGATCCGGGAGTTTTCGGAAAAGTCATCCCTGCCCGTTTTCTTTAAGCCAAACGCCGGCCTTCCCGTGGTGGGTGCCGACGGCAAAGAAACGTCCGTATTTGATGCGGATGCGTTTGTAAAAGAGATCGCTCCGGCGCTTTCGCTGGTATCCTTCGCGGGCGCCTGCTGCGGCAGTTCACCGGAATATATCAGAAAATTAAAAGCGGCCATCAACTAGTATGATACAGGGGTGAAAACCCGCATGCGACAGATTGCGCTGCATAATCAAACAAAAAAATCCCCCTGAGGCTGATCCGGCCACACACCCGGATCTTCCCGCAAGGGGGATTTTTATGGATATACATATAATATGCTCATTTTTCCCTGATTATATGTATTTTTTTGACTGATATCTCTGCTGAATGCATATAATAGCCTGATTTCTTTTCAATTATATGTATTGAAGTAAAAAAAAACGATGAAAAATACATATAATTAACCCGTTTTCTCTCAATTATATGTAGTTTTACTTTTCTGTAGCCCTGGCTGCCTGCCGCTTGCGCGCCCATGCCTCGAACTTGAGTGCCAAAGCCGGATATACGGTCATGAAAGCGGCGTTGTTCAGCGCAAAGAAGAAGAAATAGGCGGCGCCCACGCCAATGGCCTTGGCGCCGGGGATCACGATGCAGAGCTGAATGAAGATGTACAGAAGACCGCCCACCAGACTGCGCAGCACCTTTTCCATGGGTGTGCCGTCCGTGGAGAACTTCACGAACCTTCTTTCCAGGAACCAGCCGGCGATGAAACCGAAAAACGTGCCGGGATCCTTAAAACTGTCCACGGTCATCTTTTTGGGGTCCACCAGAAGCTTCCCGTCCACGTAGTCCATGGGATAGGGCTTGTAGTACAGATAGAGAAGAAGTGCCGCGCAGACAACTGCCGATACGATGAAGATCACGATGTCCAGCTGAGGCTTTTTATCTACCGCGGCAAGGAGCTTGTCCATAAGGAAGCCCATGAGCAGAGCGCATCCGGCACCGACGACCACGTCCTGGGGCGTATGAACGCCCACGAAATTCCGGCCGAACATGACGATCAGGATCATGACCATGCAGAACACGACGAACCCTTTGTATTTCTTATAGGAATAAGCAAGGCCGCCCCAGAAACCGCCGGCACAGGTGCTGTGGCCGCTGGGGAAGGAATAGCCGGTAGCCCCCGACATGACGGATTCCAGCGGCTTTACCCGGGGATCACGGATCCAGGGACGATAAACGCAGAAAGTCGCTTTCAGAAAAGAGCCCACCAGCATGGAACCGCCCAGAGAAAACGCCACCTGGCTGGCCTTTCTTTTATTCACGGTCCAGAACAGGATCAGAATGGGCACGACGATCCAGTAGTCCACGGAAATGGTAACGATAAAAGAGAAAAAGCTGTCGAACCTTCCGCCGCTCATTTCCCTTAACTTCTGCAGCAACAGTAAATACTCGATATCCATAAACGGTCTCCTGAACAAATGATGAAGATAGGTTAGCAGAAAAACGTGCGGGCGTCAACGCCGGCGTGCATATTCGTACTATGCATATGGAAGTGACACTGTTATAATGAACCTGATACAGCGCCGGTGGATTGCGAGCTGTGCGTGCTTTGCAGCGAGTTTCGCAGCGAAGCGAGAACTGTTTGAAGCTGCAAACACGCACCGAAGCATGGTACCGCCGGCGCGTGGCATGGCTTTGAGAGGAGTATTCCATGAAGAAACTTGGTTTTGGCATGATGCGTCTCCCGCTTCTTCCCGGCGGCACGGACAAGGACATCGATAAAGAAGCGGCAAAGGCAATGATCGACGCGTTTCTCGCGGCGGGCTTTACTTATTTTGATACGGCTTACCCCTATCACAGAGGCGCCTCCGAGAAAGTTTTCGGCGAGCTGGTGGCGGACCGGTACGACAGAAGCGCCTACACGGTAACGGATAAGCTTCCCGTGTGGCTTTTAAACGAGCCTGCGGACTGCGAAAAGATCTTTGAAAAGCAGATGGAGCGGACTCACGCGCAGTATTTCGACTGGTATCTGCTGCACGCACTGGGCAGTCAGTCCTTCGCCATTCTGGAAAAGGCAGATGCCTTCAGCTTCATGAAGAAGCTGAAAGCCGAAGGAAAGATCAGGCACATCGGCTTTTCCTTCCACGGCGACGCGGCAACGCTGGAGCGTCTCCTTATGGAGCATCCCGAAATGGAAATGGTCCAGCTGCAGATCAATTATGCGGACTGGGATTCCGAGACCGTTCAGGCCAGAAAGTGTTATGACCTGTGTGTGAAGTACGGAAAACCGGTGGTGGTCATGGAGCCGGTAAAGGGCGGCGCACTGGCAAAAGTGCCGGAGAAGATCGGCGCCATTCTTAAGGAAGCTGCTCCCGGAGCAACTCCCGCTTCCCTGGCGCTCCGTTTCGCGGGAACGCCCGAAAACGTGATGATGGTGCTCTCCGGCATGAGCAACATGGCACAGCTAAAGGAAAACATGGCGGTCTTTGATGACTTTGAACCTCTTTCCGAAAAGGAGGCCGCGGCTGTCGGCGAAGCGGCGGAAGCATTCAACGACATGGTGGAGATCAAGTGCACCGCCTGCCGGTACTGTACGGAAGGCTGCCCCATGAACATCGCCATTCCGGAACATTTCGCCAACTACAACGCGGCAAAGCTTTACGGATACGTTCCCAGCATGTCGAATTACTTTACCAGCCTGTGCGACAAGTCCGGCGCACCGTCCGCCTGCATCGGCTGCGGCCAGTGCGAGGCGGTATGCCCGCAGCATCTTTCCATCATTGAAAATCTGGCGAAGGTGGATGAGTACTTTTCACAGAAGTGATTTTTGAGAAAACAAATGGAAAAAGTAAAAGCATTTCTTGAACGAAAAAATATCGAGATCTCGGTGAAGCGCTACCTGGTGGATGCACTGGGGGCCATGGCCCAGGGACTGTTCTGCTCCCTGCTCATCGGCACCATCATCAACACCGCCGGGCAGCAGTTTGGATGGGAATTTCTCAATACGCCCGTTGCCACGGTGGGCGGCGTGGGATACACGGTAGGCGGCCTGGCCACGGCCATGAGCGGTCCTGCCATGGCGGCTGCCATCGGCTATGCGCTCAAATGCCCGCCCATGGTGCTGTTTTCTCTGATCCCCGTGGGTTTTGCGGCCAATGCCCTGGGCGGCGCCGGCGGTCCGCTGGCCGTCCTTTTCGTGGCGATCCTTGCCTCCGAGATCGGAAAAGCGGTCTCGGGTGAAACGAAAGTGGATATCCTGGTAACACCTCTTGTGACCATCAGCGTCGGTGTGGCCCTTTCGGCACTTCTGGCGCCGGCTCTCGGCACACTTGCCATGAAGGTGGGAAACCTCATCATGTGGGCCACCGAACTGCAGCCGTTTTTGATGGGCATCCTGGTATCCGTAGTGGTGGGCATGGCCCTTACCCTTCCCATTTCCTCCGCAGCCATCTGCGCGGCCCTTGGCCTTACGGGTCTTGCCGGCGGTGCGGCCGTGGCCGGATGCTGTGCCCAGATGATCGGCTTTGCCGTGATCTCGTTTAAAGAAAACGGGTGGGGCGGTCTGGTGTCCCAGGGACTGGGCACTTCCATGCTGCAGATGGGGAATATCGTAAAGAATCCGAAGATCTGGATCGCGCCTACGCTGGCTTCTGCCATGACCGGTCCCATCGCCACCTGTATTTTCAGACTGCAGATGAACGGCGCTCCCGTTTCGGCCGGTATGGGCACCTGCGGTCTGGTGGGCCCCATCGGCGTATATTCCGGCTGGGTAAGTGACGTGGCAAACGGCACCAAAGCAGCCATCACCGCCGGGGACTGGGCCGGGCTCGTCCTCATTTCTCTGGTCCTTCCTGCCGTATTTTCTTTGATCATCGACCATTTCGTGCGGAAAGCCGGCTGGGTGAAGGACGGCGACATGAAACTTTCGTAAAGTGATCAGATAATCAGAAAAATATTGTCGAAATCTATTGACATCAGCGCTTCAACGCGCTAAACTAATGCCTAATATTTGCAAGAGAAGATACATTGCAAAGCACAAGGTGTGATGCTATAATCCACTAATATTTCATTGAACCTAAAGGGGGTCAAATTATGGAGAAACGTTATGGTCTCCCGACAGCCATAGGTATGGTTATCGGAATCGTGATCGGATCAGGTGTTTTCATCAAAGGCGGTAAAGTCCTGAACCTGACGAACGGCAACCTGGTACAGGGTATTGCCGTTGTAGGCATCGTAGGACTGATCTGCATCATCTGCTCACTGGTATTCGCAGAGCTCGGTTCCCGTTATGAGAAAGTAAACGGTGTCGTTGACTATGCGGAAGTGGCGCTTGGACCGAAATATGCTTACGGTGTAGGCTGGTTCATGCTTACCATGTACACACCCGGACTGGTGGCCATGCTGGCATTCTTCTCAGCCATGATGTTCCTGCAGCTCTTCGGCATCAGTGCCGTTGACTTCAGCACCGGATCGGTCAACTTCGTTGCCATCGGTGTGGGCGCAGGTTTCATGATGATCGACTACGGCATCAACATCCTTTCACCCAGGATCGCAGGTAAGCTTCAGGTCAGCATGACTGTCATCAAGCTCATCCCGCTTATCCTGATGGGCGTTGTGGGAACCATCGCCGGTCTTGTGAACGGGACCACGCTGCAGGTGCTCAACTATGTGAATACCGCGGAGTACGTACCGGTCGACGGTGCAGGCTTCTTCAAGGCCATCGTCGGTTTCGCCTTCGCATATGAAGGCTGGATCCTGGCAACTTCCATCAACCAGGAGCTGAAGGATGCGAAGAAGAACCTTCCCATCGCTCTGGTAGGCGGTGCTGCAGTGACCATCATCATTTATGCTTTATACATCTGGGCAATGAGCTCTGTAGGCGATGTAAAGACCATCACCTCCACCTGGCCCTTCGGTGAGACTCTTCCCCGCATCGCGTTCTCGAATCTGTTCGGCAATGTGATCGGCACTATCGTTTATGTATTCATCACCATTTCCTGCCTTGGCACCATGAACGGTCTGGTAATGGCAAACTGCCGCGGTCTTTACGCTCTGTCCGCACGTAAGATGGGACCCGCTCCCAAGTTCTTCGGCGACGTAGACCCCCAGAACGGTTTCTCCATCAAGTCAGCCGTATTCGGCATGATGACCTGCGGTTTCTGGTATGCATGGACTGTTATGATGTGGATGGGCGGCCCCGGACTCTTCGGTTCCGTACACAACATCGAGTGGCTTGCATGGGAGCCCGATGAGATCGGTATCATCTGCCTGTACGTAATGTACATCCCCATGATGATCGGTCTGATGGCAAAGGCAAAGGATCTGAATCCTATCCGCCGTTTCGTCCTTCCCGGACTTGGCCTTATTTGCTGCCTGTTCTTCGCTTATGCGATCTGGGCCGGTTACGGCGCAAAGCAGTGCATCGGTTATCTGATCGTATTCGCAATTTTCGAAGCTGCAGGAATGCTTGCAAACAAGTATCTGAACAGAGCCGAGATCGGCTGATCAGTTTGATCTTCGAAGGGCTGCCGCATTTGCGGCGGCCCTTTTGCTTTTTGGGAAAACATGATAGAATAGCCGAAAGAGGTGATTTTTCATGAGATATCCGGAATTTTTAAAAGATAACGGCAGGATCGGCTTTGTGGCCCCGTCTTTCGGATGCAGCTTCGATCCGTATTACAGCAGACAGCAAAGCGCCATCGCGCTCTTTCAGGAGATGGGCTATGAAACGGTCCCCGGTCCCAACTGCTTTCTGGCGGAAGGAAACGGCAAGAGCAATACGCCGGAAAAATGCGGCGGAGAGCTTAACGATTTCTTTTTGAACAAAGATGTAGGCGCCATCCTTTCCGTAGGCGGCGGCGAGACCATGTGCGAGGATCTTCCCTTCGTGGATTTTGAAGGGATCCGGAAGGCAAAGCCCGTCTGGTACATGGGATATTCCGACAATACCTGCCTTACCTATACGCTGCCGGTGCTCTGTGATACGGCCACGGTCTACGGTCCCTGCGCCACCACCTTCGGAAGGCTTCCCTGGCATAAAAGCGTGGAGGATGCTTTTCGCGTGATCACGGGAAAAGGGTATGAGATAAAGGACGGCGTGCCCTGTATCACCCTTTCTTCCTATGACGGCTGGGAGCCGGCGGGAGAATCCCCGGAAGGCTGTGATCCTCTGGCACCCTACAGCATTGAGGCGCCTCTTGCCATGCGTCTTGCAGGACCCCGACGCCCGTTCTCCGGAAGGCTCATCGGCGGCTGCATGGACCTGCTGTTTACCCTGCAGGGGACCCGTTTCGACAAAACGAAAGAGTTCGTGGAAAAATATAAAGATGACGGGATCGTATGGTTCCTGGAGGCCTGTGAGATGAGCCCCGTGGATCTGCGCCGCGTCCTTTGGGGATTTGAGAACGCCGGCTGGTTCGAGCACGTTTCCGGCTTCATTTTCGGGCGCCCCATGGTCTATGGCACGGAGGCGTTCGGCTTTGACCAGTACAACGCGGTGACGGGCATCCTGGAGAAATACAACGTTCCCATCGTCATGGACGTTGACCTGGGACATCTGCCGCCCCAGATCCCCATCATTACGGGAAGTGTGGCAGAAGTGACCGCATCCGAAGAAAAGCTTTCAATCACCATGATACTTAAGTAGGATACTATTCAGACTTTCCGGAAAGAGCCTTGAGGGTTCTTAACAGAAATAAACAGAGAGGCATTTATGGACAGGATAATTATTACCGTTGTAGGAAAGGACCAGAAGGGCATCATTGCCCGGGTGACCACGCTTCTGTATGAGGCAGACATCAACATTCTGGACATTTCACAGACCATCGTGGCCGGCTTTTTCAACATGATGGTGGTGGCAGATCCCAGCGCGTCTCCCCTTTCCTTTGCGGAGATCGACGACAGGCTCACAAAGCTTGGCGAGGGTATGGGGCTTAAGATACAGACCCAGCGGGAGGCCATCTTTACGGCCATGCACAGAGTATGAGGCGCCCGCATGATAGACAGAAATGAGGTCCTTGAGACCAACCGAATGATCGAACACGACCTTCTGGATGTGCGTACCATCACCATGGGCATCAGTTTACTTGACTGTGCCGATAACGATGTGGACCGCATGTGCGGAAAGATCTGGGACAAGATCACCCGCCGGGCGGGAAGCCTGGTAAAGACCGGGGAGGACATTTCCCGGGAACTGGGCATCAACATCGTAAACAAGCGGATCTCCGTGACGCCGGTCTCTCTGGTGGGCGCGTCCTGCTGCAGAAGCGCGGCGGATTATGTAAAGGTCGCCGAAACTCTGGATAAGGCCGCCAAGGCCGTGGGCGTCAATTTCATCGGCGGTTTTTCCGCACTTGTAAATAAAGGCATCACTCCCTCGGAACGGCTCCTCATCGAGTCCATTCCCGAGGCGCTGTCCAAAACGGACTTTGTATGTTCCTCCGTCAACGTGGGCTCCACCCGCACCGGCATCGACATGGACGCGGTGCGCCTTCTGGGCACCATTGTGAAGAAGACGGCGGAAAAGACTGCCGATAAGGATTCCATCGGCTGCGCCAAACTGGTGGTGTTCTGCAACGCCCCCGACGACAACCCCTTCATGGCCGGCGCCTTTCACGGCGTGACCGAGGGCGATACCGTCATCAACGTAGGCGTCAGCGGGCCCGGCGTGGTGCGTTCTGCCGTGGAAAATGTCAAAGGGCAGAGTTTCGAGGTGCTTTGCGAGACCATCAAAAAGACCGCCTTCAAGGTGACCCGCATGGGCCAGCTGGTGGCGCAGGAAGCGGCGAAACGGCTGAACGTTCCTTTCGGAATCGTGGATCTTTCCCTGGCCCCCACCCCGGCGGTAGGCGATTCCGTTTCCGACATTCTGGAAGCCATGGGCCTGGAGCGGACCGGTGCGCCCGGAACTACGGCGGCACTGGCGATCCTGAACGATCAGGTGAAAAAGGGCGGCGTCATGGCATCTTCCTATGTGGGAGGTCTTTCCGGCGCCTTCATCCCGGTCAGCGAGGACCAGGGCATGATCAATGCGGTGAACGCCGGCGCCCTTACCATTGAAAAGCTGGAAGCCATGACCTGCGTGTGCTCGGTGGGCCTTGACATGATCGCCATTCCCGGTGACACGGCAGATACCACCATTGCCGGCATCATTGCGGACGAAGCGGCCATCGGCATGATCAATCAGAAGACCACGGCGGTCCGCGTGATCCCTGTGATCGGAAAGAAGGTGGGAGAAACGGCCTCTTTCGGAGGCCTCCTTGGCTACGCGCCCATCATGCCGGTGAATACCTTCTCCTGCGCGGATTTCGTGAACCGCACCGGACGCATCCCCGCCCCCGTTCACAGTTTCAAGAACTGACAGGAGCAATGTAGGGGACTGATGACCTGCAAAAACCGAGGGATACATATAATAGCAGCATTTCGGCCGCATTATATGTATTATTTAGGAAATTTCAGCCGGCTGATGCATATAATAGAGAAAAAATCAGCTTATTATATGTATTTCAATAGAAATCATTGTCGAAAAATACATATAATAGACACCGATATTGCTCTATTATATGTATCGTAATAAAAACCGGAATTTAAGAATACATATAATCGGTGCATTTTGGCTGTTTTATATGTATCGTATGATACACAGGGAGTTGCTTCCGGTGTATCTGCACAGGAAGGTGCCTTCGGCGAGTCTGCGCAGGGAGTCGCTTTTGCCGTACCTTTACATTTCATGAAATGGTGGTAGAATGCAATTATGAGTACATATACATTTGACGCACAGAAAACAAAAGATGCCTGTGTGGAGTGGATCCGCAAGTTCTTTGAGGAGAACGGCCCGGACTGCAATGCCGTGCTGGGGATTTCCGGCGGCAAGGACAGCTCCATCGTGGCAGCCCTCTGCGTGGAGGCGCTGGGAAAAGACCGTGTCATCGGCGTACTGATGCCCTGCGGGGAACAGGCCGATATCGACATGGCAAAGCTCCTGGTAGATCACCTTGGCATAAAGCATTACGTCATCAACATCAAAGACGGTGTGGAAGGCATCACCAATGCCATTCCCTTTCCGCTTTCCGACCAGGCCCGCATCAATCTGCCGCCCCGCATCCGCATGAGCACGCTGTACGCAGTGTCCCAGTGTTTTAACGGCCGGGTGGCCAATACCTGCAACCTGTCCGAGGACTGGGTGGGGTATTCCACGCGTTACGGTGATTCTGTAGGCGATTTCAGCCCCTGCTCCCACATCACGGTAACGGAAATGAAGCAGATCGGCCGTCTGATCGGCCTGCCCGCCTGCCTGGTGGACAAGGTGCCCTCCGACGGACTCTGCGGAAAGACGGATGAGGACAACCTGGGCTTTACCTATGCGGAACTGGATGTCTACATCCGCACCGGCGTGATGCCCGATCCGGAAAAGAAGGCGCTCATCGATAAAAAGCACAAGGCAAACCTGTTCAAGCTGCAGCTGATGCCGTCCTTTGATTCCGGCATTCCTACAGCAATCAGTTAAAAGAGGATGCTGCGGCCCTTATTAGCAGACAGAACAGCATGACAAAAAAAGCTTACGAACTGGGGATCCTGGTGGGGCGCTTTCAGGTGCTCCATGCGGGACATGAGGACATGATAAAAAAAGCTCTGAAGGTATGTGACAGAGTGGCTGTTTTCGTGGGCTCTTCCCAGGAATCCGGCACGGAGAAGAATCCGTTTTCCTATGAGATGCGGGAAAAGATGCTGAAGACGGTCTTCGGAAGCAGACTGGAGGTCTATCCTCTTCCCGACGCGGGCATCGGAAATGTGGCCGGATGGGGCGAGTATGTGCTGCAGCATGTGAAAGCTGACTGTGGCCGGCTTCCGGATCTGATGATCTCCGGCAAGGAGGAGCGGCGCCAGAGCTGGTTCGACGGTCCGGTAGGGGCAGGCATTGCGGAGCTCACCGTTCCCAAGACCATCGACATCTCGGCATCCCGCATGCGGGAGTTTTTCATCGCCGATGACAGAAAGAGCTGGAAACAGTACGTAAATAAAAAACTGATCCCGCTCTATGACGAAATGAGAGAGATCGTTCTTACGTCGAAAGACAACACGGAAACGAGAAGCATTTGATTCTTTAGTGCCGCCGGAGAAACGGCGGAAAGGAGAAGTCCATGAAACTGGATCCCATCGTAATATCCCTTCTGGATACCGACCTGTACAAATTCAACATGAACCAGGTCATCTTCCACAAGCACACCGATCTTTGCGGTGAGTATGTTTTCAAGTGCCGCAACCAGGGCGTGAAATTCACGCAGGAAATGCTCGACGAGATCAACGAGCAGATCGACTATCTCTGCACGCTCCGGTTCCGGAAAGATGAGCTGGATTACTTAAGGAGCATCCGCTTCATCAAGAACGACTATGTGGAATTCCTTCGTCTGTGGCATCCCATCCGGGAATATGTTTCCACTTCGCTTTCCGAGGACGGAACGCTTTCCTGCATCGTGGACGGACCGCTGTTTTCCGCCATGCAGTTTGAGATCTATCTGCTGGAGATCATCAACGAAGTCTACTTCCGCATGCAGTACGATTACGAAAAGCTTGTGGAGAGTGCCAGAGAGCGCCTGGATCAGAAGATCGAAGACTTCAACTCCGGAAAGTATACCTTCCAGTTTGCCGAGTTCGGCTGCCGCAGAAGACTTTCCAGAGAGTGGGAGGACGTGGTGATCCGCCGTCTTACCTCCGAAACGAAAAACTGCGTGGGCACCTCCTGCGTATACTTTGCAAAGAAATACAACTTAAAGCCCATCGGCACCTATGCCCATGAATTCGTGCAGATGTACCAGGGCATCGATTCCATCCCGCTGGCCTACACCAACCACTTTGCGCTGCAGGACTGGTACGACGAGTATCAGGGCGATAACGGAACGGCGCTTTCCGATACGCTGACCACGGATCTGTTCCTGCTGGATTTCAACCATTCCATGGTAAACAACTACACCGGCATCCGTCACGATTCCGGGGATCCTTACGAGTGGGGCGAAAAGATCATCAATCATTACAAGAAATTCGGCGTGGACCCGAAGAGCAAGACGCTTCTGTTCTCCAATTCACTGGATTTCGACCGCGCCCAGGCATTGCACGAGTATTTCTGCAAGAAGTCGAGGGTGTCTTTCGGCATCGGCACCTACTGCTCCAACGATACAGAGGCGGAAGCCTTAAATATCGTCATCAAGCTGCAGTACGTGAACGGCCGCCCCGTGGCAAAACTTTCCGATGAACCCGGAAAAGCCATGTGTCAGGATCCGGAATATCTGGAGTATCTGAAGAATGCCGTGGCATTCCGCATCGAGCGGGAAAAGATCAAGGGCTGATGCAGGAGATCATAAAGAATAACAGATTGTTCAAAGGCCTGAGTGCGGAAGATACGGAGTACGCGCTTAGGTTTTTTGATGCCGCAGAACAGAGATTCAGGAAAGGTGCTTTTTTCAAACAGTCGGAGGAAAGCGCGCCCCGGTTCGGGCTGGTGCTTTCCGGCAGTCTGCAGGTCTACATGGACGAGCCCGACGGCAGCAGGATGGTGATGGCTTCCCTCGGGCCGGGCGTGATCTTTGCCCAGGCTATGGCATATCTCAAAAAAAAGGAACCGGTCTACATCGTGGCCACATCGGAGGCAAAAGTGCTTGCCATGAGCCCGGACAGAGTATGCCGTCCCTCCAAAGATCCCCGGGACGCGGTTTTAAGTGCCCGCTTCACTTCCATGCTTGCCGAGACCACGCTTTCCATGAACCGGCGCATCCAGGTGCTTTCCAAACTTACCATCCGGGAAAAGCTGCTGGCGTTCTTCGCGGAAGTTCCCGGCTTTTCCGAGGGAAAGACGGTGGAGCTTACCCTGAACCGGGAGGATATGGCGGCGTACCTGGGAGTGAACCGGAGTGCCCTTTCCCGGGAACTGTCCTGCCTGAAAAAAGAAGGAAAGATAGATTACTACAGAAATTCCTTCCGGCTTTTGAAGGACCGGGAGGTTTAAGAGGAAAATTTTCCTTATGAAAGGCGGATGATCTCTGCCCCGAGAAGTTCCGCTTCGGCCGGATCGTGCGTCACCATGACAACGGTCCGACCGGCATTTTTTTGTAAAAGGTATTCCGCGGTGGTCTTCCGCAGTTCCTCATCCAGACCTTTAAAAGGCTCGTCCAGTACCAGCAGCTCGTAATCCGAAAGCAGTGCACGAAGGATCGCCACCCGGCGCTTCATGCCGCCGGAAAGCACTTTTGCTTTTTCGTTTGCGGCATCAGAAAGTCCAAGGCTTTCAAGGCCTTCCCGGATCACGTCTTCCGTCTGCCCCGTGACCGCCGTCAGATTGGAAAGCACGCTGAAATCTTCAAACAGCCGGTCTTCCTGGAAGACGGCAGCCTCTTTTTCCGGAAGACCGGTGACTGTGCCCGCATCCGGCGCAATCAGTTTCAGAAGAAGGCTCAGCGTGGTGGTCTTCCCGGTGCCGCTTGCGCCCATGAGAGCAGTTACTTTCCCCGCGGGAAAGGTAAGAGACAGGTCTTTTAACACCTCATTCTCCCCGAAACTTTTGGATACATTTTTCAGTACGATATCATTCATGATTCATTAAGACCGCAGCAGTCTGCCGGACATTTACCGTTCATTCAGCGTGAACAGATATTTAAGGAGTGCCAGAAAAGCCTTCTCAAACAGAAGACTTATCAGAACGATGATCACTGTCCAGGCGAACAGGTCGGTGGTGTTGAAATAGGCTTTTGCCAGGTACAGGTTTTCTCCGATGGAGTTCCTGGGGATCCCTATGACTTCCGCCGCGATGCCGGACTTCCAGGCCATGCCCAGCGCCGTGGAGCAGCCGGAGAGCAGATAAGGCTTTATCTGGGGGATCCAGATGTACCGGAATCGTTTTCCGGAGGACATGCGGAACACTTCCGCCACTTCCAGCATTTTTCTGCCGATCCCTTTTACCCCGGCCAGCACGTTGTTGTAGATGACAGGCAGCACCATCAGGAAGGAAATAAATGTGGCGAGCTTTGCGGAGGAGAGCCATACCAGCGCAATGATGATGAAGCTTGCCACCGGCACGCTTTTAATGGTGAGCATGAGGGGCGCCAGAAAGATCTCCACGGTATGCACGCGCCCTGCCAGAAAGGCCAGCACCGTTCCCAGCAGAAAAGCCAGCAGAAAGCCTGAGGCGATGTGCAGAAAGCTGGTGCCAAGAGATGCGGCAAAACCCTCCTCTTTCCAGATGGTAAAAAGCCTCCGTACCACATCTATGGGGGAGGCTAAAAGGATCCTGTTTCCCAGAAGCATCGCTGCCGCCTGCCAGAGGGCAAGCAGCGTGAGTGCCGCCAGGAGCTTTTTCTGATTTTCCGTGATGACGATCTTTTTCATAAATGGATCACAGCTGGCTTACTTTGCAGACGGAGCCGTATAGTAGAAGTCTTCTCCGGGGAGCTTTCCGCCTACGGCCTTGGGGTTCTGATTGCTTAAGATGGCAAGGTACCCGCTTAACGCCTGCTTCATCTCGGTACCGTCCATGAATACGATGCTGCAGTGGGGCAGTGCCTTCTTTGCAATGGCCGCCTTCGTTATACCATATTTCTCGATCAGCTGGGAAGCCTCTTCGTTGTTTGCGTTGACCCAGTCCGCGGAATCTCTGTACTCCGCCAGGAACTTTGCCGTGGCTTCCGGGTATTTTTCCACGAAATCCTTTCGTGCGGCGAGGACACCGGTGATCAGCCTGCTTTCGGGGACCAGGGCATCCCAGGCATCGGAAATGTCCAGCACCAGGCGAAGACCTTCCGTCTGGGAGAGTGCTGCGGTAGCGTAGGGCTGCGGCAGCATGGCGATGCCGTTTTCGTTCTGCAGAAGTGCCACCACTTCGGCAGGCTCGGATTTGAATTCGATGGTCACGTCTTTGTCCGGATCGATGCCGGCGGACTGCAGGATGTGACGCAGGGTGTATTCCGGCGTGGAACCCTTGCCGGTGGCATAGACGGTCTTGCCTTTCAGGTCTCCGACACCGTTTACGGTGTCGCCCTTTTCCAGGAGGGAAAGCACGCCCAGGGTGTTCACCGCCAGAGTGACGATCTTTCCGTCGGAATTATTGTAAAGAACGGCCGCCAGGTTGGCGGGGACGGCAGCCATGTCCAGCTCCCCCTTTAACAGAAGCGGGGTCACCTCATCGGCGCTGCCGGCCAGGGTGAATTCGTACTTTTCGTTATCCATGAGCTTTACAAGACCCATGGAGGTGGGACCTTTGAGCCCGGCGATGCGGATTTTCGTATCCGGTTCCTGCGCGGCTTTTGCGCAGGCACCAAGGGAGAAAACAAGTGCGGCTGACAGAAGGATGACAAAGAGTTTCTTTAATTTCATGATTTGCGCCTCCTTTTGCGTTTTTACAGGTAACAGAGCTTCACCTGTCATGAGGAGGATACCACAGGAAAACGGGTTTTTGTGTTGCAATTGCAACAAATACAGAAAAAGTACATCCTCGGTCCGCCTTGAAAATCAGCTTTTATAAAACTTTCAAAACTGCTATAATCGGGGCATAAAGGAGCGAATATCATGAACAGAGAGATCAAGGGCGAAGAATTGAGACAGTACATCCACAACGCGCTGTATACGTGGATCGATGAACGGGGCTTCGTTCATGCGGAGCGCTTTACCGAAAAGCAGCTGGAGCAGTACCGCCGCGACATCTACATGGATAATACCGACTTTATCCCCAGGGCGAAATGTTCCTCCACCGTTATGCTGGAGCTGGTGACGGATTCCGATTACATCGCACTGGAGCATGACTGGCATATGGGCATGCGCTACGAGTGGGAGGATGTTGATTTCTTTGTGGACGGTGTCAATACAGATTACCGCCTGGTGGAAAACGAGGGATACCGGCTCATCGGTTTCGACATTCCCAAAGGAAAGCATGACGTGCAGATCTGGTTCCCCTGGTGTGACATCATTTCCCTGGAACACGTGTACGTGGACGAAGGCGCCGTTGTGGAACAGCCTCCGAAAAAGGATCTGCGCATCCTTACCTTCGGCGATTCCATCACTCAGGGTTACATCGGCCATCATCCCGCGTTCAACTACGTGGGCATCATGGCACGTTCTTTAAACGCGGAATGCGTGAACCAGGCCATCGGCGGATACTGGTTTGAAGGCGCTTCTCTGGATCCGGCCCTCTCGGAGTACCGGCCGGATCTCATCACCGTGGCTTACGGTACCAACGATTACAGCCTGAAGGGCTCTCTGGAAGAGTTTAGAGAAGGTGTTTCCGGCTTCGTCACTAGTCTGGAGGAGATCTTCCCGGAAGTTCCGGTGCTGGGCATCATACCCATTTACCGGTGCGATGACCGCCTGAGACCCAGGATCTATACCAGGTCCTATACCCGCGATGAGGCCATGGATGCGATCCGTGCCGAATACGCAAAGTATAAAAACATCACCGTGCTGGACGATACGTTCTTCCCGCATCCGAAGGACTATTTTGCCCCGGACGGCGTACATCCCAACGATCTGGGATTCATGGTTTACGGAAAAGCCGTGACGGATGCCATCAGAAAGATGCCTTTCATGAAGGAGAGAAACTAATGGGAGACCAGTTAAAACCGCAGTTTGACGTAAGTTATGTGGAGAAAAAGGCTCACAACGAACAGCGCATCCGTACCATCATACTGATGGTTTTGAAGGCGGTACACGAGGTCGCCGGCTGCAGCTGCCGTGTCTGCGTGGAATTCAAGTACGTGAGCGGCTACTACGTGGTGGTCCACGGTGTAAAGCAGGATCAGAAATTTGCGGACGCCGTAAAGAAAAAGATGCAGGAGTACGTCGCCGCCGACCTTCCCGTAAAGGGCGTGGCGCTCCGTACGAAGGATGCCATCCTGAAAGCGCAGAAAGACGGCGACGTAAAGCAGGAGAGGCTTCTCAACTATTTCCCCACCAGCAAGGTGTTTTATCAGGATCTGGACGGGTTCCGTGCTTTCTTTGTGGATACCCTCCTGGACCGTACCGGAGAAGTGGAGTATTTTGACCTGATCCCTTACCGGGGCGGGCTGCTTCTGAAACTTCCCGATGAGAACGGAGATCCCGCGCCGGAAGGAAAGTATCATTCCGAAAAACTGTTTGCCATGCAGCGGGAAGGAGAGGAGTTCGCCTACAAGACAGGTATGGACAGCCTTTCCGATCTGAACGATGCCATCTGCGCGGAGGAGGCCGGACAGACGATCCTCATGCAGGAAGCCTACTTCGAAAAACAGATCTGTGACGCGGCAAACGAGGTCATCCGCCGGAAGAGCCGCTTCGTGCTGCTGGCAGGTCCTTCCAGTTCCGGAAAGACCACCACCACCTATCGCCTGGCCATCCAGCTGAAGACCTACGGCTACGAGCCCCAGGTCATCTCCGCGGACGATTACTTCAAGCCCAGGGGACAGTTTTCGTTCCTGCCGGACGGCACGGTGGATTATGAGTCCATCAACGCGGTGGACACGAAACTTTTCAACGAGGACATGCTGAAGCTCCTTGCGGGAGAGGAAGTGGAGATCCCCACCTTTAATTTCGTTACCCAGGAAAGAGAGTACCGGGGCAAGAAAATCGCCCTGGGCGAAAAGAAGATCATCATTATAGAGGGCATCCACTGCCTGAATCCGGCTTTTTCGGAAAAGATCCCCGAGGAGAGCAAGACCCGGATCTACCTTTCCGCAGTGACGCCGCTTAACTTAAACGACCATTCGCCCATCTCCACATCAGACTGCCGGCTTTTACGCAGGATCGTCCGTGACAACCGCACCCGGGGCACCAGTGCTTCCGAGACGCTTGCCATGTGGCCCGGCGTCCGCATGGGCGAGAAAGAGTACATCTTCCCCTATCAGGATCTGGCCGACATGATGATCAATACCACGCTTGTTTACGAGCTGGCAGTGCTGAAGCTCTATGCCGGACCGCTTCTCTTTGCCATCAGGCGGGACGATCCCCAGTTCAAGGAGGCAAGGAGACTTCTCCGCTTCCTGGAGTATATCCTTCCCCTGGGACCGGACCCCATACCGCGGACGTCCATCATCCGTGAGTTTATCGGCGGGTCGCTCATCGACATTTCGTAATGAAAAATGACAGTACCAGAAAACTGACGGAAGGCGGCATGATCGCCGCCTTCTACGTTGTTCTGACCGTATTGAGTTCTCTTCTGGGGATCGCGAACGGTCCGGTTCAGGTACGCCTTTCCGAGGCGCTGTGCATCCTGCCGGCGCTGACGCCTGCCGCCGTGCCGGGGCTTTTCGTGGGCTGCTTTCTGGGAAACCTGGTGACCGGATGTCCCATTGCGGACGTGATCGCAGGTGCCTTCACCACGCTTCTTGCCGCCTGGCTCACCCGCATCCTTTCCAAAAAAATTCCGGAAAAGCCTGTCATCTGGACACTGCCGCCGGTACTTCTCAATACCGTTGTGGTGACCGTGCTGCTGGTGACCGTCTATGGCTACTCCGTTCCCTGGTACCTCCTCGCCGCAGGTGTCTTCCTGGGCGAGCTCATCTCCTGCACGGGTCTGGGGCTGCTGCTCCTGAAGCTGCTTAGAAAGCATATATAAAAGCGCAGAAGACATTCGGACAAAAGCGCATTGCGGAGGCTTTTCAGATTTTCAAGTTTTTCAAGCCCGTAAAGCAGGGTCCACGAGCGAAGCGAGATGGCACCCCTGCGGGGGCGACGAAAAACTTCAGAAAATCGAAAAACGGAGCAGCCAGCGCGCTTGGACGAATGTCTGCTGCGCTTTTTTTATCACACTTTCTTCAGAGTCTCCACCAGATCCAGATCCTCTTCCGAAACTTTAATGTTCGTCTCCACGTGCTCTCCGCCGGGGTAGTCGATGGAGATCCCTATCACCGTGCCCACCGGCACGCCTTTTCCCTTCACCGCATTCAAAAACATGGGAAATTTCGGGTGATTCCGCGCAAATTTATCCCATGCGCTCTTTACTTTCATGATGTCGCCAAGTCCCAGTGCCATAACCCGCACCTCCTTTTTTCGTAGGGATACTGTCAGAAAAATTTCCTTTTTTATTCGGTATCCGGATGTTATACTATATCATGAGACAGGATACTCTGCTCAACACTATGATACGCACAAAAGGTTTTTATGGCAAGCAGTAAAGATACATGTTCCAGTTTTTATAAAGATAATACGTGGGTGCTTTTTAGAAAGCCCGACGGGAAGATCGGCGTTCTGGCGCAGTCCGCAAAGAAGCCGAACGGCGAGATCGTCATGACCGTGCAGGGGGATTTTGAAAAGGCATGCCGTTACGCGGCAGATATCGAAAACGACAAGGCGACCCAGTACAGCCTGTTCGATTTCATCAATTCAGGGGAAAAACATGGCTGAATACGACGATTTCAAACCGACTCCCAGAGAGTCTGAACAGAAAAAGAAACGAAGAGCCAGAGCGAAAACAGAGGGCGGCAGGGGAAAAGTGCGCGATATCACGCCAAAGAAGGAACGCACCGGAAAGTTCCCCTGGAAAGCCGTCATTCTGACGTTTTTGTTCACGGCGGTGGGCGCAGGCCTTGTGGGCCTGTATCTTTCCTATAACTATGAGGAAAGGAAGTACGCCTACACCCGTCAGACCATCGTCATCCAGGAATCCGATGCCTTAAATGCCATGAAGGAATCCCTGGAGGGCGGCGATGCCGCGCTGACGGCAGTCAGAAAGGGCTTCAGGAATTACATCGTCACCTACAACAAGGCCGGTGCCTATGTGTTCAAGCCCATCAACTATGATCTGAAGCTTCATAACCGCAAGTCAAAAGACGTGAAGAAACTGCCGGGCGGCGAGTGGCGGTATGAAGAAAATTTAAGAACGCTTTCCCACAAAGGCATTGACGTTTCTTCCCACCAGGAGGAGATCGACTGGAAAAAGGTGGCGGCCGACGGCGTGGAGTATGCCATGGTGCGTGCCGGGCTCCGGGGCTATGAGACCGGAAAGCTGGTGGAGGATCAGCGTGTGGGAGAGAACCTGAAGGGGGCTGCGGAAAACGGCATAAAGACCGGGGCGTATTTCGTCACCCAGGCAACGACGCCGGAAGAGGTGGACGAGGAAGTGGAGTTCCTTCTTAAGACTATTGAACCTTATGAGGGGAAAGGCCCCGTTGCCGTAGATGTGGAACCCACGGCAGAAGGAAACGGCCGAGCAGACGGGCTTTCGGCAAAAGAGCGGACGGATCTGGTGATCCGGTTCTGCGACAAGGTGAAGGAAGCCGGATATACGCCCATGATATATTACAATTTTGAAACCGCGGTGCTGCTTACGGAAGTGGAGCGGCTGGAGGATTATGCCAAGTGGTATGCCAGCTATTCCTCCGATCTGTACTACCCCTACTATTACTCCATCTGGCAGTATTCGGCAAACGGTCACGTGGACGGCATCAGTGAAAACGTGGACCTGAACATGGTCTTTGATACGTGGTAAAGGAGGAATGACATGAAAAACAGAAAGCAGTCGGCGGCAGATATGTTTTACGACAGATTCTGCGAGGATTACGTGCTCAGATACCGGGATGCCGGTGAAAACGGAAATTTAAAGATCTCCTCTTACCGCATCGATGACGTGGGATACGTGACACTGGTCAGAAGGAACGGGGTTTTCGGCGGCACGGAGTGCGGCGTGTTCACGCCGGTGATGCGTGACGTTCCGGCCATCTGTTTCAAGAGGGAGCGCGGACTTTTCGGGAACGGCACTTTTGAGGCGGAAGTCTATAAACTGGTTCCGGAAAAGCAGGTCTACGGATCAGGGACCGAAGACATAGACGGAAAGATCTGGGATTTCTTTAACGAGCACATCCGCAAGACGGCATACGGCGAAAAACGTGTGCGGCCTTTCGATATCGCTTCCATGGAACGGGGCGAAACGTTTGCCGCGCTCAGGGAACTGCTGGGAAACCGCTACAGCGATTTTGTAAAAGCGTTCCTGGTGCCGCAGAACTGATGCATTTGAGAGGAATGCCGGGGAGATATTCCCCGGCATTTTTGGAGGAACGGCTATGCCGAAAAGTGAAAATCAGAAATTAAAGCTTTTATACCTGCTGCGCATCCTCTCGGAAGAGACCGATGAGGATCATTCCCTCACCATGCCGGAACTGCTGGAACAGCTGGCGGCTTATGATATCAAAGCCGACCGGAAGACCATCTATGCGGACTTTCTGGAACTGGAAAAAGCCGGATACGAGATCATCGGCGAGCGGGTGGGGAACAACTACAATTATTCTCTGGCAAGCCGTGAGTTTGAGCTGCCGGAGTTAAAGCTTCTGGTGGATTCCGTTCAGGCGTCCCGGTTCATTACCGAGAAGAAATCACGGGAGCTCATTAAAAAACTGGGGGCACTCACCAGCCGTTACAATGCGGGGAAGCTGAAAAGAGAGCTGATGTATTCCGGCCGTGTAAAGACCATGAACGAGAGCATCTATTACACGGTGGACAAGCTCCACGCGGCCATGAACGACGGGCTCAAAGTGCGGTTTCAGTACTTCAACTGGAACGTAAAGAAAGAGCAGGAGCTGCGGCACGGCGGTGCCTTTTACGAGGTATCCCCCTGGGCCCTTCTGTGGGATGACGAGAATTACTACCTGGTGGCTTTTGACGGAAAAGACAGAAAGATCAAACACTTCCGCGTGGACAAGATGCTGCGCCTTTCGGTAACGGATAAAAAGCGTGAAGGTGAAAAGGAATTCAAAGACGCTGCCGTGGAGTCCTATTCCACCCGCATGTTCGGCATGTTTTCCGGAAAAGACGAGCGGGTGACTTTAGAGGCGGAAAACCGGTTTGCCGGCATCCTCATCGACCGGTTCGGTAAGGATATCATGATGATCCCCACCGACCCGGAACATTTCCGTGCCACGATGAACGTATCCGTCAGTGAGCAGTTTTTATCCTGGATCTTCTCCCTGGGAGAGGGCATAAAAATCACCGGCCCGGAAAGTGCCGTAAAAGCTGCGCGGGAAATGCTTGCCCGGCTGAACAAAATGTATACGAAATAAAATGCCGCGTAAGTTTCAGGTGCAGGTGCTGTCAAACCGGCTGCTCGCGCTTTGAAAATTTACAGATTTTCCTAAGACGCGCATAAGCAAAAAAATGTACGAGCGCTGTTCCGGACATAAATGCCCGGCCAGGCATCGTACATTTTTTATGCGCCTCTTGTAAAATCTGAATTTTCTAAAGCACTCGCAATGGTTTTCCGGCACTCTGCGCCGGAAACTTACGAAGTAAGTACATCACTTCCACAGTGACGTTACCAGGTCGGTATACTCCGTCGGATTGTCAAGCTTGAAGCCTGCGATCAGAAGTGCCTGGCTGTACAGGATCTGTGCGTACTTGGCAGCGGTCTCGGGATCCGCGATGCGTGCCGCATCCAGTGCCTTGAAGGCCGGGTGCTCGGAGTTCACTTCCAGGATCTTTTTTGCCTTTACGCCCATTTCCGGCTGTACGGCTGCGAAGTATTTCTCCATCTCGAAGGAGGGACCTTCACCGGAGGTAAGGCATACGGGGTGGGTCTTCAGTCTCTGGGAAACTTTTACGTCGTCCACCTTGCCTGCCAGGGTGTCCTTTAAGAACTTTACGGTATCATCGTAAACGGCTTCCGCCTTATCGTCCTTCTTTTCGTCCTTGATATCGGGATCTTCATCCAGCGCGGAGCGGAGAGACTTTCCGTCGTACTGCCGCATCATGTCTACCAGGAAATCATCCACCTTGTCGGTAAAGTACAGGATGTCCATGTCGTTTTCACGGATCACTTCGATCTGGGGCATGGAATCGATGGCTTCCACGGTATCGCCGGAAGCGTAGTAGATGTACTTCTGGTCTTCCTTCATCTTTTCCTTGTATTCGGCAAGGGTGATGAGCTTTTTCTCTCTGGAAGAGTAGAAGAGCATCAGATCTTTAAGCTTCTCGCAGTCCATGCCGTAGTTGGAGATGGCGCAGACTTTGATCTGCTTTCCGAAGTTGTTCCAGAATTTCTCGTACTCCTCGCGCTCGTCCTTTAACATCTTGTCCAGTTCCGCGCGGATCTTCTTTTCCAGTTTTTCCTTGATGAGCTTTAACTGTCTGTCATGCTGCAGAAGCTCACGGGAGATATTTAAGGAAAGGTCCGGAGAATCCACCACGCCGCGGACGAAGTTGAAGTAATCCGGGATCAGATCGGTGCACTTGTCCATGATCATGACGCCGGCACTGTACAGCTGAAGCCCGGGCTTGTACTCTTCGGTAAAGTAGTTGGCAGGCATCTTTCCGGGGATGAACAGGAGCGCCTTGAAGCTTACGTTTCCTTCCACGGAAACGGTAATGGTGCGCTGGGGCTTTTCCATGTCGTAGAAGGTGCGCTCGTAGAACTCGTCGTACTCTTCCTGCTTTACGTCCTGCTTTCTTCTCTGCCAGATGGGCACCATGGAGTTGATGGTCTCTACCTCGTAGACGGTCTCATACTCGGGCTTATCCTCGGGGCAGCCTTCCTTCTTCCTGGAATGAGGCATGGCCATCTTCACGGGGAAGCGGATGTAATCGGAGTATTTCTTGATGAGTTCCTTTACGGTCCACTCGTCCAGATACTGGGAGAATTCGCCGGCTTCCTCGCCGTCCTCCCGGATGTGCATGATCACGTCGGTACCCACGGTCTCCTTTTCACAGGGTTCGATGGTGTAGCCTTCCACGCCGCTCGATTCCCACTTGTAAGCCTGGTCACTGCCGTACTTTTTGGTGATGACGGTGATCTTGTCCGCCACCATGAAGGCAGAGTAGAAACCAACGCCGAACTGACCGATCAGCTCTTCGGGACCGTTCTTCTTTGCTTTCTTTTTCAGCTTTTCGACAGCGTCTTTCTCATCCGCGCCGGCCTTTGCCTCTTCCATTTCCTCACGGAACTTGCCCGTGCCGGATTCGGCGATGACGCCCAGGTTGTTTTCCAGGTCCTTTTCGTCCATACCGATACCGTTATCGGAAACGGTGATGGTGCGGGCGTCCTTGTCTACCTTCACATTGATGGCAAAGTCGCCCTTCTTAAGGCCCACATTCTCGTCGGTGAGCGACTTGAACAGAAGCTTGTCGATGGCATCGGACGCGTTGGAAATGATCTCACGAAGGAAGATCTCCTTGTGGGTGTAGATGGAGTTGATCATCAGATCCAGAAGTCTTTTGGACTCCGCTTTGAATTGTTTCATGTATGTGTACCTCACTTTCACGGTTATTCACTGTGTACACTATACCACACTTTGTTAGCAAACGCAAGCTGTGAGTGCTAATTTCTTTCTGCAAGCTGTGAGTGCTAATTTTTGTATGGCGTTATTTTCAGGTGTGATTTTTATATGGCCGTATCACGTATCGCGCTGTATTCTTTTACCAGTGTTTCTGTTTTTACCGCGCAGTTGGCAGGTGAGGTGGACGGAAGCTTTACGGCGGGGATCCCGGTAAGCGGAAGCTGGTATTTGTCGTAGTACTTCTGGGCCGCGGCCCCGGTCGTAAAGATTTTATGGATCTTCGTCTTTTTTAACAGCGCCGGGATATCCGTCGGGACCGGATTTTTGATGGAACTGTCGCTTGCTCCCGCTATGTCGCACTCTTCCAGAGAATCCCACAGCGCGATATGGTGCTTAAGGAGCATCGCCTTCTTTTCGTCGATGGTCTCCGGCAGGGGTTCTTCAAGAACTGCCGCCATCACTTTCCAGAAACGGTTCTGCGGGTGCCCGTAATAAAAGCCCTGTTCCCGGGATCTGGGTGACGGGATGGAGCCCAGGATCAGTACTTCCGAGTCCGCATCAAAAAGCGGCGGAAATTCGTGTGTCACATGTGTCAGTTCGGCCATACGCGTACCCCTTTATTGTACCTCTTCCAGCTTTTCGGCACATTTCGGACAGTATGTAAAATTTTCCGTGGTGGTGAAACCGCAGTAAGGACATTTTTTCCTGCGTACAGCCGTGTCATTATTAAAGCTGTATCTTCTGTCGGTATCGGTGGCCGCTCTGCCGTTTCCGGAACCATCGCCGTATCCCATGGAGACCTCGCACGCGGGGCCGGTAAAATCTTCCGCAGCGAGGGATCGCTTCTCCCCATGTTTTACGGCTTTTGCCGCTTCTTCCCGAATGGGGTATGCCGTTCCGTCCTGTGCTACGGCAAAGTACTGCCGGTTCCAGCCAAAGGTAGGGATAAAAAAGAGATACAGCCGCTCGCAGGTCTCTATAATACGGTATCCGCCGGCGGCGCCGATCTCCCTGCAGTCAGGTTTTACAAATATGATCAGAAACATATGCACCTCACATGAAACATAGTCATTTGCTGATGGTGATCTGCTGGAAATTATACAGGTTTATGCCAAAAACATCAATTCTTCAGAAGACAGAGGACGCCGGGAATCAGAGCAGTTCACAAAAACCGTGGGATGTGTTACAATCCAGGAAGACTTGCAATCGGAGGTGGAGTATGAGTGAATTAAAACTGGATCTTTTATATTTGAACCGGGATGAAGTGATAGAGCTTGGTGGGGAAGACATGACCCTTGCCGTGGCCGATATGGAATCTCTGCTTGCTTTAAGAGAGCAGGGGGATGTGCGTGTGCCGGACAAGGTCTCCATGAATTTCGGCAAGACCATTGCGGAAGAAAAGACCATGGGCCGCATCAATGCCATGCCCGGCTACGTGGGCGGAGATTACCACATGGCCGGCATGAAGTGGGTGGGAAGCAACCCCGGCAACCTGGCGAAGGGACTGCCGCGTGCTTCTGCCATTACGATCCTGAATGAACCGGAGACCAAATTCCCCGTTGCCATCATGGACGGCACGGTCATCAGCAACACCCGTACCGGCGCCATCGGCGGTCTGGCCGTGAAGTTCCTGTCGAAAAAGAACGCGAAGACGCTGTTTATTTTCGGCGCGGGGCTCATTGCGGAATATATGCTGGAAGCAGCAAAAGTCGGCTGTCCCACGCTTTCACAGATCTATGTGTTCGACCTTGTGAAAGAACGAACGGAATCTTTTGCACAGCGCATGACCAAACGGCTGGGGATCTCCGTGGAGGCTGCCGAGAAAGCAAAGAGCAAAGAATGTGACATCGTGGTCACTGCCACCGGCGCAGCCAGCCCCGTCGTATCTTTTGATGATCTGGGAAAGGGCGCGCTTTATATCAACTTCGGCGGCTACGAGTGCAGCTATGACACCGTTTCCAAGGCAGACAAACGCTTCGTGGACAACTGGCGTGCCGTAAAGCACAGAAACACCGCCGCCATCGCCAAGATGGTGAATGAAGGCGTGATGGATGAATCTGCCGTAAACGGAGAACTGGGTGCCGTCATCACCGGCGCCATTCCCGGAAGGACCTCCGATGAGGAGACCATCTACTTTAACTGCGTAGGCATGGGCATCGAGGACGTTGCCATTGCCACAAGAGTGTATCGGAAAGCAATGGCGGAGCAGAAGGGAACCGTACTTAAATACTGGTGATTTTTAACACTCAGTTACTTTTATACTTATGTGCTGCAGATTTTATTCGGATGAAACGACACAAAAGGATATCGTAGGTCTGGTGGATGGCTATGACAAAGGCATCGACTGGCTGAGAGAGGGCGACGTGCATCCCGGTGACAAGGCTACAGTCATCATAAAGGGCAGCAACGGTCTCTTTGCCGGCGACATGCGCTTTGGCATGTTGAGCCAGGCAGTAAAAAAAGCATCGGGGGCAGGTGCGGCAGGTGCCGCATTGTCCGTGCCCGAAAAGGCGCCGGCGCTCCTCATCAACGCCAGGGCCGAAACGGTGCGGGAGAAAAAGTCCTTTGCCGAAAGTGTGGCAGAACGCCGCTGCGTGATCCCGGCGAAAAAGTTTTATGAGTGGGACAGGGACAAGAACAAGGCGGAGTTTTCGCCTGTCAAGGAAAAATCCGTTTACCTTGCCGGCATCTACCGCTATGACAACGCCGCGGAAGCGGCAGAACTCTCAGCGCTACCCGGCATTCAGAACGGCCGTTTCGTGATCCTCACCACTGCGGCAAACAGCTCCATGAAGCCGGTACACGACCGCATGCCGCTCACCCTTCGCCGCGACCAGATCGAGCCCTGGCTTACGGATTCCGAAAAGACCGACGAGATCTTATCACAGACCCCGGAAGAACTGTCCGTCTACCGGGAATTCGAGCAGCTGAGCCTGTTCTGAAAAAGCAAACAAAGCCGTTCAGAGCGAACCGTTTGGAAAAATCGATCCTTTGCAGTAAGGAGGAGCTGTGATCATGTATATTGAAGATAGTATTGCATATGCAGGGGAAAAAGCGCCGATGCTGAAGGTGACAGTGGTTAGACCGATGGAGGGATATAAGCTCTGGCTTCAGTTTAATGATGGTACTACGAAAGTCTTTGACTTTACATCATTGCTAGAAAAGCCGGCATTTGCTCCTCTCAAAAAGGCAGAAACATTTAACGGTGTATACATAGACTATGGTGTTCCGGTATGGAATGATGGAGACATTGATATTTCGCCTGAGTATTTATACGAAAATTAGGAGCAGATCATTACACGCAGGAGCCGGGAAACCGGCTCCTTTGGTATTACTGCCTTTGATCATTTGCGTGAGGTCACGAAAATGATCGCAATCGCCAGGACCGCACATCGCCCAATTATAGATTATATGCTTACCGGATATAAGCATGGACTTATATGTGATACTGCCCGCATCGGGAGGTCATTCCGATAAGGAGAATAAAAAAGAGCAGGGACCGGCACGCATCTGAATGGAAAGAATACATATAATATCGCAGAAATGCTGGAATTATATGTATTTTTTATGCCAAAATCTTCGCTGCGTACATATAATGGGGGCGTTTTCGCTCTGTTATATGTATCCTGACCACGAAGAACAGTGAATTCTTACATATAATAGAGCAATTTTCAGCGTATTATATGTATCGGACCGTTTTGCGGACGATGAGGCGTCCGGCTTCGGGCCTGCCCCGGCTCCTGTTTTGCGTTTTCGGAAGTTTGTGATACAATAGGCGGGTATTGTTTTAACACACTAAGGTAATCGTAATGGCTCTTTCTAAAACACAGATCGATAAAACGGAACTTTTTGAAAACATGCCGGTGCCGAAGGCCGTGGGAAAGCTGATCGTTCCCACAGTGCTTTCCAGCCTGGTGATGGTGCTTTATAACCTGGCGGATACCTTCTTCGTGGGGATGCTGAATGATCCCTTAGAGACCGGCGCAGTGACGCTGGCCGCCACGGTGCTCCTGGCTTTTAACGCCGTCAACAACCTGTTCGGCGTGGGCTGTGCGTCCCTCATCAGCCGTTCCCTGGGCATAAAGGATTACGACACCGCCAGGAAGACCGGCGCTTTCGGATTCTGGGGCGCCATTTTCGCGGGGCTGCTGTTTTCTCTTGTCTGCACGGCGGCAAAGTCGCCGCTGCTTTCCCTTCTGGGAGCTTCCGGTGACATCGTAAAGCCCACCGCCGACTACATGTTCTGGACGGTGACGCTGGGAGCCGTCCCCGCCATTTTAAATGTAGTCATCGCGCAGCTTGTGAAGGCCGAAGGCATGGCGCTTCACGCCAGCATCGGCACCATGAGCGGCTGCCTCTTAAACATGGTTCTGGATCCCATCTTCATCCTTCCCTGGGGCTTAAACATGGGCGCCGCCGGCGCGGGATGCGCCACCTTTATCAGCAACTGTGTGGCCTGCCTGTATTTCTTTGTGATGATGATCGCAAAACGGGGCTCCATCGTGCTGAATGTGAGCCCGAAGAATTTCGTGATCAGAAAAGATATCGTGAAGGAAGTCTTCGGCGTGGGCCTGCCGGCTTCCGTACAGAATCTTTTAAACGTGACCGGCATGACCGTGCTCAACAACTTCATGGCGGCCTACGGAGCGGAGGCGGTCTCCGCCATCGGCATTGCCCATAAGCTGGGCATGATCCCCATGTACGTCTCCATGGGCATGAGCCAGGGCGTGATGCCTCTGGTGGGATACAACTACGCTTCCGGAAACAGGAGGCGCATGCGGGATTCCGTGATCTATACGGCGAAACTTTCCGTGGGATTTACCACTGCGGCGGTAATTCTTTACATCATTTTCTCGAAACAGATCGTGTCGGCCTTCATGCAGAATCCGAAGGTGGTGGAGTACGGTTCCGCCTTCCTCATCGGTCAGACCATCGCCACTCTGTTTTTGAATATTGATTTCCTGGGCGTGGGCGTGTTCCAGGCCTGCGGCATGGGAAAGCTGTCGCTGATCTTTGCCATCCTGCGAAAGATCGTGCTGGAGATCCCGGCGCTCTTTGTCTTGAATAAGATCTGGCCCATGTACGGCCTGGCCTACGCCGGTGTCGTTTCGGAAGTGGTGCTGTCCACTGTGGCAATCATCCAGCTGAAAAAGATCCTTGCGGGATCGCCCGAGGAAACTCCCGGCTGATATGCCTTTGGAAACTCCCTGCCGATATCATTTGCCCAAAAACGCGTTCTGTTGTATAATGGGGCGCGTTACTGTTATTCGGGAGGTATTATATTGATGAAAAAACAGGCAAACGCAAAAGCACTTTTCCCAATTCTGGTATTCCTGATCCTGTATCTGGGTCTGGGCATTCTTTTTGAATACGTTTTAAAGATCCCCATGGGATTCTACAGCATTCCCATCGTGGTGGTCTTCCTTGTGGCACTTCTGGTGGCCTGTCTGCAGAACAGGGAGCTTTCCTTCGATAAAAAGCTGGAGCTCATGGGACAGGGCATCGGTGACAAGAACATCGTCACCATGATCCTTATCTTCCTGGAGGCCGGCATCTTTGTAGGCGTCTGCGGCCGCAGTTCTGCGGAAAGCGTTGCCTACTTCATGCTTTCCGTGATCCCGGCCAACTATGCTGTAGCGGTTCTTTTTGTGGTCAGCTGCTTCGTTTCCACGGCTATGGGAACTTCCGTGGGCACCATTACACTGATCGCTCCCATCGCCATTGCCACGGCACAGGCGTCCGGTTTTGATGCGGCGCTCTGCATCGGAGCCGTAGTCGGCGGTGCCATGTTCGGTGACAATCTTTCTTTTATTTCCGATACCACCATTGCGGCCTGCAACGGTCAGGGCTGCGCCATGAAGGATAAATTCCGCGAGAACTTCAAGATCGCCCTTCCGGCAGCCATTGCCGCACTCATTTTCCTTTTGATCAAATCAGGAAAAGCCGGGATCACCGGTACCATTCAGCATGAATATAATCTTGTGCAGATCATCCCCTACGTGCTGGTACTCATCTGCGGCATCCTGGGCGTGAACGTCTTTGTGGTACTGATGATCGGCATCCTTTCCGGTTCTGCCATCATGCTTATGACCGGTGCCATCACGGCCACGAACCTGCTTTCCTCCATGGGAAGCGGTGCTGCCGGCATGTTCGAGACCACCATGGTGGCCATTTTAGTCTCTGCCATCTGTGCCCTCATCCGTGAGTACGGCGGCTTCGAGGCACTTCTTGCTTTTATCCGCCGGGTATTCAAGGGAAAGAAGAACGGTCAGCTGGGCATGGGCCTTCTGGTTGGCGCCATGGATATTGCCACAGCCAACAATACGGTAGCCATCGTCATGGCCAATCCCATTGCTGCCGAAATGGCCGTCGAGTACGGCGTTTCAAACAAAAAGACCGCCTCCATCCTGGATACGTTCTCCTGCATTTTCCAGGGAGTGATCCCTTACGGTGCGCAGATGCTGGTGGCCATCGCCGCTGCCGCAGATATGGGCGTGGCTGTTTCAGCCTTCGACATTATGCCGAATCTGTTCTATCCCCTCTGTCTGCTGGTAAGTTCCTTATTGTTCATCTACGTAATCCCGGACAGAAAATAAACCTGACCGGAAGGAAAATAAGCCCTGCTGCGAACTGCTTTCATCGCGGCAGGGTTTTGTGTTACAATACGACTTATGAAGAACAGAAAAGATACAAGTTTACAGGCAAAAATGACCGCTTTCTGCGGCATGGCGGCGGCGCTTTCCGTGGTGCTCATGATGCTTTCCTCGGTGATCCCCATCTTCGGGTACATTGGGCCCATGTTCGCCTCCGTACTGCTCATCCCCCTTATGAAAAATTTCGGAAAAGGGGCGGCCATGTGCACCTGGCTGGTGACGGCCCTTTTGATCCTCATTCTGGGAGCGGATAAGGAAGCGGCGCTGTTTTATATCTTTTTCGGGTATTATCCGGTGCAGAAGACCGTACTGGACAGGATCCCGCAGGGGTTTTTCAGAAGGTTTTGCAAGTTTGCCTTTTTTCTGCTGTCGGCCATTCTGATGGATGTGCTTCTGGTAAAGATCCTGGGCATCACCATGGAGGGGGAACTTCCCGCCGAACAGATGCAGCAGCTTTCTCAATACGGCATTTCGTCAAAGACGGTGGTCCTGGCGGCGGAAGGGATCTTCTGTCTGATGGTCACCGGCACCATGGCGGCTTTTGACGTACTGCTTGGCAGGATCTCCGGTTTCAGGATCCTCAATAAAAAGCTGTAAGGAGGTTTTCATATGCGCGTTTTATTCGTCGGCGGAACGGGAAACATTTCTCCGGCCTGCGTGGACCTTTCGGCCGCGCGCGGCTATGAGACGTATGTCCTTAACCGGGGCACACACATGGACCGTGTGAGCCCGAAGGCAAAGCTTCTGAAAGCGGATTACAATGACGAAAAAGCCGTGGAAAAAGTCCTTTCCGGTCTGACGTTTGACGTGGTGGCGGATTTTCGCATCTTTACCGCGGAAGATATGAAAAAGGCCATCCGGCTTTTTGGGGACCGTACGAAGCAGTACATTTATATCTCCTCCGCCACGGTATATACAAAGCCTGCGGCAAAATTCCCCATTACGGAGGACGCCCCTCTGGGGAATCCTTTATCCTCCTACGCGCAGAATAAGCTTGCTGCCGAAAACACCCTTCGGGAGGCTGTTTCCTGCGGTTTCCCCGGCGTCATCGTGCGCCCGTCCCTTACCTATGCGGACTGGAATCCCATCATGTCCCTCGGCGGAAAGATGCCCTATGACGTTATTCACCGCATGCGGGAAGGAAAGGAGATCGTGGTGCAGGGTGACGGAACGTCCCTCTGGACCATTACGCACAACACGGACTTCGCCAAAGGGTTCGTGGGGCTTTTCGGCAATGAAAAAGCCGTGGGAGAGGCATTCCACATCACCACGGACGAAGTGCTGGACTGGGACCGCATCTACACGGCGCTGGGAAAGGCAGCCGGCGTGGACATAAAGATCGTTCACATCACCACGGACCGGATCTGTGAAATGTTCCCCCCAAAAAAAGAAGGCCTCCTGGGAGACCATTCCCAGTCAGCCGTCTTTGATAATTCCAAGATCAAACGGTTCGTGCCGGACTTTCAGTGCACCGTTCCCTTTGCAGAAGGCGCAAAACGCGCCGTCCGCTGGTTCGATGCCGACCCCGCCCGCCGGGTCCACGACGCGGCATACGATGCTGCGATAGACAGATTGTTGTGTGAATACAGAAAATGAGAAGAAACGATCCAGCCCGGGCGGTACCATGCTTCGGTGCGTGTTTGCAGCTTCAGACAGTTCTCGCTTCGCTGCGAAACTCGCTGCAAAGCACGCACAGCTCGCAATCCACCCGGGCTGCCTTGTTCAGAATACATTCGCCAGCATAAACACCGCCACAAACCCTATCACAAACGCGATCTTCTGCCTTGCGGACAGCTTCTCCTTGAACCAGAAGGAACTCACCAGAGCGTTGGTCATGATAAGTCCGCCGCTGTAAATGGGGAAGAACACCACCGACGGCACCTCAATGGCCAGCTTCAGGTTGACGATGTTGCTCACGGCACAGGTGATGCCCACGATGGCTGCCGCCGGCAGCACCTTTTTTACGGAAAACGTGACAGGCTCTCCGGAGCCTGCTTTTTTGTGCGCAAAAAACCACACGGCAGAAAGCAGGGTGCATACCATGAAAGTATAAAGCAGGAACACAGGCTTTTCTTCGGAAAGGCCGGTGGCACCCTGATATTTCTGAATGATGCCCAGCGACCCGCCGAAAGCGGCGGCGGAAAGCACGCAGGGAAGCCACTGAGGCTGGATGTTCCTGTCATTTTTCAGGTTGGAGAGCAGAACGATGGCGGCAAGCATCAGTATTCCGCCCGCGATCTGCACGGGGAACACGGATTCCTTAAAAAGGATGGTGCCCAGTACCACGGAAATTATCAGTGAGCCGCCGGAGCTGATGAGGGAGGTGAGGGACATGGGACCGTAACGGAAGGAGACCATGTTCAGAAATCCCGACATCATGCTGGCCGCACCGAAAATAAGGGCCAGCAGGAACGTGATCCGGTGAAGGGAAAAGCTGCGGGCATTCACCAGCATGACCAGCATGGTGAAAACGTTGGTCAGCAGATTGAACAGCAGACTGTCGCTTCGTGTCTGCAGGTTTTTCTTTGCGATTTTATTCTTTGCGGTAGTGCAAAGAGCGGCGCTGAGCATGGAAGTCACGATCAGCACCCAGTTGAGAGGAGTCATGGTTTTTTATTTGAAGTAAATACTGCTCAGCCTGTCGATCTCACGAAGATTTTGTTTTACAGAAAGCATAGCGCGCCTCTTTTTCAAGTATCAAAACGACGAGTAATAATACAGGAATTATACTCTATCCGTTCAGAAAAAGCGAGAAAAACTATTCAGAGCCTGTGCTGCAACGTTTCGACTTACCTGCAGAACCAAATCCATCCCGGAAAACGAAAAGCGGATTTTTTTGTCCCTGCAATATGGATAGGATCGTCACGAAAAAAAGAGGAATGGCACTGATTCATTGATAAATTGCAAAATATGGCGTCAACAAGACATGGGAATGTCACGAAACATAAGAATATCGGGAATTTCGTGACAATTTTTAGAAAAAATGGAATCTGACTGTCACGAAACTTGCAGATCCCGGAAATTTCGTGACAGTTTTATGTAATACCAAAAACTGTTCGTCCCCCAATCACAAACTACTCGTCTTCGCCGGGCGCCGAAGCACCTTTTTCTTCAAAAAGCAAACGGGGCCATTTCTACTTTCCGAACAGATCGCTGTGAGTTCCTGTTCTGGATGCGGTAAGAATTAATACGTCTTTCTGAATCATATAGATCAGCAGCCAATCCGGCATGATGTGACACTCACGAAAGCCGGAATAGTTACCGGTCAGGGCGTGGTCATGATGTTTGTCCGGGAGCGGCTGTTCATTCAGCAGCATGCCGAGTACATCCTGGAGAAGCTTCATATCAAGGCCGCGCTTTTCACACTTTTTATAGTCTTTTTTGAATTGTGTGGTGACCTGGAGTTTCAGCATCAGTTTTCCATCTCCTTCACAAATTCTGAAAGAGATGAATAGGTTTTGGTTTCCACTTTTCCGGACGCAATATCTCTTGCCTCCTGCATGGCATCTTCGGTTTCTTTATTGTAACGGGGAAGCTTTACATCGAAAGGAAGTCCGCCCACCAGGAGGGATTGCGTAATAAACATATTCACAGCCTGAGGAAGTGTCATACCCAAAGCTTCATACAGGGTTTCTGCATCTGTTTTTTTCTGCGCTTCCAGACGCATATTCAGGTTAGCAGTTTTAATAGCCATTTTTGACCCTCCTAACATAAAGCAATAATAACGCAAATGTTGCACAAATGCAACAATCAATAAGGCCTTGATGGTCAAAAAAGTTGTCTGAAAGTTGACGGCGGGCTGTACTGCGCCCGTAAATGTGGTACAATGAACAGGTCTATTGATAAGATGAGGAGTATCTGAATGAAGTATGACGTTATCATAATCGGAGCGGGCCCCGGCGGGATCTTTTCGGCGTATGAACTGAAAAAGCAGAAGCCTGAGCTTTCCGTAGCCGTTTTCGAAGCCGGCAATCCCCTGGAAAAGCGCATCTGTCCCGTGGCGGAGGGAAAAGAAAAGACCTGCATTCATTGTCCCACCTGCGGCATCATGAGCGGGTTCGGCGGCGCCGGAGCTTTTTCCGACGGAAAATATAATATCACCAACAGTTTCGGCGGCAACCTGTATGAGTACATCGGCAGGGAGAAAGCGCTGGAGCTGATGAAATACGTGGATGAGATCAACATGTCTCACGGCGGGGAAGGCTGCCGGCTGTATTCCACGGCAGGCACGAAATTCAAGAAGCTGTGCATGCAGCACAAGCTGAACCTGCTGGACGCTTCCGTACGGCATCTGGGAACGGATAAAAACCACGTGGTACTGGAGAGGATGTACGCCGAACTGACGGAAGCGGGCGTGGATTTCTTCTTCCGGACTCCGGTGGAGATGGTCGAAGCCAAAAACGGCGGCTACACCGTGATCCACAGCGGCGGCAGCGCTGACTGCGATGATCTGATCATTTCCGTGGGCAGGAGCGGTTCCAAATGGATGGAAAAGGTCTGCAGCGACCTGAATATAAAGACCCGTTCCAGCCGTGTGGATCTTGGCGTGAGGGTGGAGCTCCCGGCGGTCATTTTCAGCCACCTGACCGACGAACTGTATGAGTCGAAGATCGTGTACCGCACCTCCAAGTTCGAGGATGATGTGCGCACCTTCTGCATGAATCCCAACGGATTCGTGGTCAATGAAAACACCAACGGCATCGTGACGGTAAACGGCCACAGCTTTGAAGATCCGTCCATGAAGACGGAGAATACCAACTTTGCCCTGCTGGTCTCCAAGCACTTCTCGGAGCCTTTCAAGGATTCCAACGGTTACGGCGAAAGCATCGCCCGGCTTTCCAACATGCTGGGCGGCGGCGTGATCGTGCAGCGGTTCGGCGATCTGGAGCGGGGCCGCAGAAGTACCGTAAAAAGGATCGCGGAAGGGACCGTGCGTCCCACCCTGGCGGCAACGCCGGGAGACCTGAGCCTGGTGCTTCCCAAGCGCATTCTGGACGGCATCATTGAAATGATCTACGCGCTGGATGCTATCGCCCCCGGCACGGCAAACGACGATACGCTGCTTTACGGCGTGGAAGTGAAATTCTACAACATGGAAGTGGAGCTGGATCATGACCTCTGCACCCGGTATCCGGGGCTTTACGTCATCGGCGACGGAAGCGGCGTGACACATTCCCTGAGCCATGCCTCCGCCAGCGGGGTGTATGTGGCGAGAAAAATAACCGGTCAGAAGAATGCAGACTTTCACTGAAAAAGCAGGCTTGTCTGCTTTTTCAAGGGGAAGGCTGCATCTGCCGACAGGCAGACAGCAGTACATGAGCAGGGAGGCGAAGCCGGATTGCGAATGGAGTGCTGTTTCTGACCGAATAGATCAGTATGATTACAGAGATTTATGAATTCAATACGTCGGAAACTGCCGTTTACACAGAACGCAGCGAACGGCAGCTGGCCACCATCTACGAGCCGCAGCCCGGGCTGTTCCTGGCAGAGAGCCCCAAGGTGATCGGCCGTGCCCTGGCAGCAGGATATGAGCCGCAGTCATTTCTCGTTGAGAAAGAACTTCTGCTTTCGGCAGCGGAAAAGCACTTTGCCGGCGGGACCGGTGAAAACGCGGACAGCCCTGCCGCGGAAGCAGCACAGATCCTGGATGCCCGGCCGGACGTGCCGGTCTATGTGGCAAATTTCGGTCTGCTTTCAAAGATCACCGGCTTTCAGTTTACCGGCGGGTTCCTTTCCGCCATGAAACGCCGCCCTCTTCCCGCGGCGGGAGAAATAACGAAAAATGCCAGGCGGATCGTGGTGCTGGAGCACGTGATGAACCCCACCAACGTGGGCGCCATTATGCGGAGCGCCGCAGCGTTCGGCATGGACGCGGTGCTGCTCACCGAAGGGAGCGCGGATCCTTTGTACCGCCGCGCAGCCAGAGTGAGCATGGGAACGGTGTTTCAGGTGCCGTGGACCTTTGTGAAAGACGTGGAAGAAGTGCGGGCACTTGGCTTTTCTACCGCTGCCATGGCACTCCGGGAGAACGCGAAAAGCATTGACGATCCTGCGCTGAAGGCCGAAAAGAAACTGGCCGTGCTCATGGGATCGGAAGAAACGGGATTAAAAAAAGAGACCATCGATGCCGCCGATCACGTGGTGTGCATTCCCATGAAAAACGGCGTGGATTCCCTGAACGTGGCCGCCGCCGCGGCCCTGGCCTGCTGGGAATTATGCTGATGTTTTATCATACGTCGGCGGATTGCGACGTGTGAGTGCTTTGCACCGAGTAGCAGCTTGCTGCTCCCGAAGGTGCAAACACTCACCGCGCAGGGTACCGCCGACGCTGTATACAAAAAAGGAGAAAGAGAACATGAATGCCGAGGCATTAAAAGTACTGTCTGAAAGAAGAAGCGTAAGAAGCTACAAGCCGGAGCAGATCACTGCCGAGGAACTGGAAGCCGTTCTGTGGGCGGGCATGTATGCGCCCACCGCAAAGGGCTGCCAGGACGTGGTGATCGTGGCGGTGCAGGAACCCGAAATGCTGGCCCGGGTGCGCAGACTGAACGCGGAGATCATGGGAAAACCCGACGCGGATCCCTATTACGGTGCTCCCACCGTGATCCTGGTGCTTTCCGATCCCGAGATCCAGGCAAACCATGAGCTTGCCCTTCTGGACGGTGCCGCAGCTGAGACCAACATGCTGAACGCGGCTTATGCCGCCGGCCTTGGTTCCTGCTGGATCAACCGTCCCCAGAAAATGTTTGAAACGGAAGAAGGAAAGCAGATGCTCCGCGACATGGGCTTAAAGGACACCCTGACGGGCATCGCCTCCATCGCCCTTGGCTACGCGGACGGCGAGGCGCCGCAGGCAAAGCCCCGTAAGGAAGGATACGCGGTAGTGTTTTAAGAAAGGGTACCGCCGGCTCTGCATGATTTATGAAAAACCTGTTACAGAAAACAAAAGCTTTATTCCAGAAAGAGCTCATGCTCTCAGTGTCGCTTCTGGCAGCGGTGATCTCCCTCTTTATCACGCCGCCCTCCGCGGCGCTCCTTAAGGACATCGACTGGAAGACCCTGGCCACGCTTTTCATGATGCTTACGGTGCTGGAAGGTTTTAAGAAGGAAAACATCTTTCTGCCGCTCATCCGGCTGTCTTCCGGCTTTACCACCATGGCGGGCATCTCCCTGTTCGTTGTATTCGGCGTATTCTTCACGTCCATGTTTGTGACCAATGACGTGTCGCTGATCATCTTTGTGCCGCTGACCATCCTGCTGTTTCGGTCCGGCGGCAAGGAGCATTACATCCTGCCGGTGATCTCCATGGAGAACATCGCGGCCATCCGCGGTTCCATGCTGATGCCTTTCGGCAGCCCCCAGAACCTGTTCATCTTTTCCAGGTCCGGAGTGCCCGTGGGGAAATTCATCCTGCACATGTTCCCGCTGTCGGTGTTTTCGGCAGTGCTCCTGGTACTTTTCGTTAAATTTCTGTACCGGAAAGAGCCGGGAGAGAAGATCGCTCTTTCCAGAGAGACCACGGACAGCACCTGGGCGCCGGAAAAAAAGCGCCGGCGGATCACTTACCTTATCCTGTTTGCCATGATCATCGCCACCATCGTGACGAGGACCACGCTGTGGCCTTACATGGCTTTGCTGGTCGCCGTGGTGATCTTCTTTACGGATAAGGAGCTTTTAAAACAGACGGACTACGTGCTGCTCCTCACGTTTCTGTGCTTTTTCGTGTTTTCGTCATCCATCGCGGCAAACCCGGGGATCTCGGAATTCTTAAAAGGCAGCGTGTCCGAGCATGAATTCTGGTGGGCCATCGGTCTTTCCCAGATCATATCCAACGTGCCGGCCTCCATCGTGCTGTGGCCCTTCACCACCAACATGGCGGCACTTTTATACGGCGCCGATACCGCGGGGCTCTGCTCCATCATCGGGTCGCTTGCTTCCGTGATCAACTACCGCATCTACGTGCGCGAGTATCCCGGAAACGGCGGCAAATTTCTGAAAACGTTCACACTCATCTCCTGGGCGTTCTTCCTCATCGTGGTGATCCCGGGGATGCTGCTGTGCAAATGGAGATTTTGAGATTGGAGATAATTATGACACTTACTCATGACAAGCCGGCGAATCCCGGCGTAGAAAACGGCCTCAAGCGTGCCATGCAGATGACCGACATCCGCTGGTCCCCCTTAAAACCCATGGCCAGCAGCAATTTCTTTTATACGGCAGAAGGAAAGACGTACGCACAGTCCTTTATTCAGCCCGGTACGCCCATGACCGGCATGATCTATTCGTCCGTGCTGAAAAACCAGAAGTTCCTGGGCTACAACGTATCCCTGGAGACATTCATGACGGCCACCCGCGATCCGCAGTCCGTACTTTACAAAAAGAACCTCCACGGCACCGGCCGCAATAACGTGGGCTGCTGGTACGGCATCGTATGTTCCTGCTTTGCCAGCTACGTGCACGACCTGCCAAACCGCACCATCTGCCGCGACTGGCCTTTCGTGGAAAACGTGACCATGCTGGGACAGCCCGATCCGGATGAATTCAGACTTCTGGACATCATCCTGCATACCAAAAAGCACATCGCCGTGATCACCGACATCCTTCGTGACAGTGACGGTCATGCAAAGCTTATTGAGGTATCGGAAGCCACCCTTCCCAAGTGCAAAAGGACCTATTTCACCCCGGAGGAATTCCGCCTTTTCTGGTATGAGAGGGAGTTCAACATCTACCGTAGATCCGGTCTGGAAAAGATCACCTATACGCCCAGCTGCTTCGTGCATATCGAGGCCGATCCCGAGCGCGGCATTTCGGGAGACCCGGAAATGCCTCCCTATCCTTACAATACGGCACTCCTGCCGGATCAGGGCAACGCTTCCAACTACAGCGCGGAAGACGAAGTGGTGATCGATATTCTGGAGGACGGCTGGGAGAACGTGGTCGTAGGCCGCAGCGACAAGCCTTTTGACGGAGCGGGCAGAGGCATCTTTGACGAGCCCATGAAAATGGCGGAAGAGCGTTTCGAGCTTCCCATCGTTGACGGAAAGGTCGTTGTTCCGGTAAAGAAGCCGGGATACTATGCGGCAGTTGCCACAGCAAAAGACAGATGTGAAAGCGATCCGGTGACCTGGGCCGTGGCGGCGCTGGAACTCAAAGGAAATAAGACCGTGTATGCTCCCGGAGAAACAGCAGAGTTCACGTTTGATGCTCCCGAAGGCGTGGACGTGTTCCTGCAGAACATAAACCGCGTAAAGACCAGCGGCGAGATGACCCGTGCCTTCCTTTCCGATGCCGAAAAGAAGGCCGGAAAGTTTACCGCGGCCGTTCCCACCGAAGCCGGAGAATTCTTCGCCTACGTATCCGCGAAGAACGCCTACGGCGTCTACACCTCCAACCACTTCACCTTCACGGTGGAGGGTTAAAGTTAGAACAAAAAGACAGAAAAAGAGCCTGCAGGTATACAGGCGTAAGCGAGTTGCGTAGGCTTTTTAGATTTTCAAGCTTTGCGAACCCGAAAAGCAGAGGTCCTTGAGCGAAGCGAATGGCACCCTCTGCGAGGGTGAGGAAAGCTTAGAAAATCGAAAAACGAAGCAATCCGAGCGTACGAATGTATACCTGCAGGCTCTTTACTTGCTTATAGTTTAGAACTCCAGCTCCACCTTCTTAAAGGCCCTGCAGGCGATCAGGTAGAAGACCACCAGATAAACGACGATGCCGACGATGTGCGGCACACTGATGGTCCCGATCACGGCACGGCTCTTGGCAGCTTCCAGAAGGCTTGTGAACAGGTACTGATCCAGGTGCAGACTTTCCAGCGGTCCTATGGTAATGATGGCACTCACCAGGAAGTACAGGATACCGAAAGCTGCGGCAATGAACAGGATCATGCCCAGCGTGGCATTCATGGTGCTGAACAGAAGGATGCTGGTGATGGCGGCTGCTCCGGCAAGTTTCACCAGTGAGAAACCGGAGAGGATCAGCACGTCACGTAAGGGCTCCCCGCTGAAAACGACGCCGCGGACCATGCTTACCACAAAAGCGATCCCCAGGAAAACGGCCAGATCCAGAGCGGTAAGAAGTACGATCTCCAGCCACTTTGTGAAGATGACTTTCTTCCGGGAAACGCCGGTGCCGATGGCGATCTGCATGGTCTTTGCCTTCAAATCGTCACTGTATACCACGCCGTATTCCACCAGTCCGAAAATGGGAACGACGGCAATGTTCACCAGCTGCGTCAGGGTCTCCACCATGCCGTAGGGCGTGGCGCCGTCGGAAATGGCAAACAGGAATGCGCCGAATGCAATAAACAGAATGAGAAGTGTGATGTAACGGGATACTCTGCCGAAAATACGGTAGAAGTCAGCTTTCAGATATCGGTTCATTTGTCTTCTCCTCCTCCGATCTGCTCGAAATAGTAATCTTCCAGGCTGATGTTTTCGGCCTTTTCCTTAAGCACCCGGATCCCTTCTCTGGCAAGGACTTCCCTGGCCTTTGCCACGTCGTTCACGGAAAGGCGAACCACGCTGCTGTCTGCCTGCAGATCCGCCTGGGAAAGGACTTTCACGATCTTTCCCTGATTCAGGATGGCGAAGCGGTATGCCGTGTTCTGCAGCTCTCCCAGGATGTGGGAGGAGATGATGATGGTGGTGCCGAATTCTTTATTGACGTCCTGGAACATGTTGCGGATATCGGCGATACCCTGCGGATCCAGGCCGTTTACCGGCTCGTCAAAGATCATGACTTCCGGATTTCCCAGCATGGCGTTGGCAATGCCCAGTCTCTGGCGCATGCCCAGGGAGTAGCCCTTTACGGCTGTTTTGGTACCGTGAAGGCCCACCAGCTTCAGCACGCGCTCGATCTCCGGTTTCGGATTCTTTACGGCTTTCAGGTTTGCGTAGTATTTCAGGTTTTCCACGGCATCCAGATAGGGGAAGAAATTCTGTCCCACGAAAAATCCCGTGCGGCTCCTGCCTTTTTCCAGAGAATCTCCGGGCTCTCCGATGCGGACGGTGCCGCCCTGATAATCCGAAAGGCCCAGGATGATCTTGAAGATGGTGGTCTTGCCGGAGCCGTTGGCGCCGATCAGGCCGTAGATCTCACCCTTTTCGATCTCCATGTTCACGTCCGTCAGAACGTGATTTTTTCCGTAACTTTTCTTTAAGTGTTCCAGGGAAATGATGGTCTCGCTCATACTTCCTCCTTACCAGATGATGATGCGGTCTTCCGGGGCCAGGTACATGCCGTCCCCTTCTTTCACATCGTATATTTTCATGAATTCGTCAAACTGCTGCACGGTCACGTTGGTGCGGAAGAATGCCAGCGGATGCACGTCCTGCTGTGCGTAGAGCCGCTCCACCTTATCCGTGCATACCTTTCTCCACAGCTCCGCATAGGAACGGAAGAACAGGTCGTAGTCAAAGTCTTCCACGCGGCCTGCCGCCATCAGCGCACATTTCATGCCGCCCATGTCGGCGATCGCTTCTCCCGAAACACCGGCTTTGTAGCTGTCCATGCCGGGAGCAGGTGACTGTGCCGTATACCAGGCGGACAGGCGGTAGGTCTTGGAAGTGAAAATGTTTCTGTCCGCGGCAGACATCAGATCGTTTCTGTGCATGACGCCAAGATCTATACCGAACTTGTCGTACTTCGTGCCGGTATCGTCAAAGCCGTGGGTCATCTCGTGTCCCAGGATCGTGCCCATGCGGGCCAGATTCTGTTCATAGGGAGCATCCACGGAGAACGTGAAGCCGCCGGCCGTGATGCCGGAAGGAATGATGATGGCGTTTTCGGCAATGTTGTTAAAGGCATTGGCCACGGTGGTGGGGCACTCCATCAGATCCCACTCGTTTCTGGTGCGTTTCTTTCCGACGAAGGAAGCTCTGCGGCTCTCGTTGAAGTTCAGGATGCTGCGGACCATGTCCACCAGATTTTCGTCCTTTGAGAAATCCAGCGGAAGATAGGAGATGTATTCGTCAGGGAACAGGACGCGCTCTGCCATGTGGTCCAGTTTGTCCACGCAGTTGGAGCGGCTTTCCTCGGTCATCCATTCTTCCGTGGCCAGGATGTTCCTGAGCTCTGCCTTTACGTTGTGGGTCAGGTCTGCAAGCGCTTCCTTTTCGTCACCGCTTAAGTAGGCGGCAATGTACATCATGTCGAAAGGAGCGGGCAGATACTGCTTGATGTAGTCATTGATGAGGGCATCGTCGGCCTTGTCTTCGGCGGTCAGCTCCGCGTCGGTCCCCATGTCCATGGGTGCTGACGAATCGGGGCTGTCACTTTCTTCGGCGGTGTCTTCGGTCTCTTCTTCCGGCTTGCCGCGGGTCAGGATAAAACGCACCTCATCGGCGGTCGCGGGATCCAGAAGGTCACAGCCGGCATAGATGGTGTTCACCAGATAGAAGGCTTTGAATTCTTCCAGATTGGCTTCGACATAGGTCTCTCCCAGGGCCGTCATGTAATCCGGCTGATAGATGGTGACTTTGCCGGCACTGTCCAGGCCATGGTTTTTCAGGTAGGCGGCAAAGGGATAGTCACCCATCAGCGCGTCGGCTTCTTCCACGGAAAGTTCCCGGGTGTAGTTTCCTTCGAAATCATCCGCATTGATGGCACCCTGCCGCAGCATGTGCTGCGCCATGCGGCACTCCAGGTAATAGCAGTTTTTCAGGATCCTGTTTACTTCAGCCTCGCCGTACCCCAGCTTTTCCATCACCAGGCGGGTGATCGCCGACTTTTTCTGCTTGGCGAAGATGGCCTGGTCGTCGATCCAGTCGTAATTGGTGCAGTCGCCCAGAGTAAGGTAGCCGTTGTTGATGGGCTTTACCAGCACGCGGTAGGTCTCGGGATCCGTCTTTGTGGAACCCACGGTGATCTCAATAATGGGAGAACCGGGGATGTTCTTCTCGCTTTCTGCAATAAAAGCGGACATCTCGGACAGGGAACCGATCTTAAGGACTTCCTCCACGTAGGGACGCATCGGCTCCGCGCCAAGGGCGGTCCGTTTTTCGGTATCGGCGGCTTCCGCGGCAAAACGTGCCACCAGATCACCTGCATGGGCGATCTCTTCCGCGCTCATGCCCACGGAAGTGTTCGTGAGGTAGCCGGTGGATGCCGGATCGCGGATCAGCAGGCGCTGCTGTTTCTCCATTTCTTTTTCGCCGCGGAACAGGTCAATGTTGATGCCGTCTTTATCGGGCTTGTTGCTTACGAGCCAGTCTTTGTTGACAGCGGCATGGAAGTCGTCCTGTTCGCGGATGGTCATGTCGGCCGTGATCTGTCCTTCGATGTCGGAAAAGTGCCAGCTGACAGTTCTGCCCTGAACTTCCTCCATCGCCTGGACCGCATCCTTTACGGCGGAACAGCCGGCAGTCCCCGCTGCCAGCGCGCCGACCAGTAAAACGGCCACGATTTTTCTGATGTGATGTTTCATTAGAGTTCCTTTCGGGGATCGCCGGCTTTGAACGAGTCTTCTTTGATCACCGGCTTTTAACACTGTAACAAAACTATTTTAATGAAGAGCGGGAGGGATGTCAACGAAGACTGAACAAGGTACAAAAAAAGGGAGCGTTCGAACACCGCCCCTGTCATGCCCCGCTTGCGGGGGCGGGGCGGCGCTCCTCACATAGCAGCCGCCCGCCGCAAGCACGTGAGCCGGTTCAAAAATCTCCATGTGAGCCGCAGACCGTGTTTTGGCCATTCCGGCTCACATGCGTTCCAAGTCTAAAAACTGGGATGTGAGCCGGAGACGCGTTTGCGCGGCATTTAGCTCACATAAAAATAGTTATGTAAATCGATTTAAGAAGATTTCGGCAGGATTTTCGGTAGCGATGTGAGCCGGAACGAGGGTAAAGGGCTCAGAGGTCCAAATCGGCAAAAATTTCGTGAGCATTTATGTGAGCCGGAAGCGGCTTAAACCGCTCAGCGGCTCACATGCCGGTTTTTGTGGACATACAAGTGCTCATGGGATGCGTGTCCATAGAAAGGTTTACTGCTCTCTGGACAAACAGGTCCGGAGCAGATCAGAAAGATTTGAACGAAAACGTCCTGACGGCAAATAGTTGCACAGGATCCGAGCTGTCAAAACACGGCATGAGAACGGATATGGCAAATGAAAATTAAAAAATTTTCAGCTTGACTCTTACGTTACGTCATAGTGTATGGTATCCTTATCGCGAGGGAGAAGGAAACCATGCTGCCGAAAAAGGAGAAAGAAGTCATGTTAACGGTAAACGAAGTCAGCAGGCTGACCGGCGTGAGTGTAAGGACGCTGCAGTACTACGATTCCATCGGGCTTCTTAAGCCTGCAGAGCATACGGGGGCCGGCTATCGGCTCTACGATGACAATGCGCTTTCCCGACTGCAGCAGATCCTTTTGTACCGGGAACTGGAGTTTTCGCTGAAGGACATAAAAAAGATCCTTACGGCACCGGATTTCGACAGAAAAAAGGCGCTTGTGCAGCAGATCAGCCTTCTGGAAATGAAAAAGGAACATCTGGAGGACCTGCTTCTCTTTGCCCGCGAAATGAAAGAAAAAGGAGATGTAACTATGGATTTTTCAGCATTTGATACAACGAAGATGGAAGAGTACGCGGCAAAAGCAAAAGAGCAGTGGGGCCGGACCGACGCCTATCGGGAATATGAGAAGAAGGCAAAGGACCGCACGCAGAAAGAAGAGGCTGAGACGGGAAAGGGGCTTATGCAGCTGTTTGCGGAGTTCGGTGCCATGAAAGCGGAGGATGCCGGCGCGGCAGCCGTGCAGGCACAGGTGAAGAAACTTAAGGATTACATCACGGAGCACTACTATACGTGCACGGATGAGATCCTTTCCGCTCTTGGAGCCATGTATGCCGCCGGCGGCGATTTTACTGAAAATATCGATGCGGCAGGCGGATCCGGCACGGCGAAATTTGCCGCGGCCGCCATTGAACGTTACTGCAGAAAGTGATAAAAAAAACAGCCTGGAGGGGGGGCAGCATGCTTTACGAAAAATATCTGAAGATCATTGACGAAAAACGTGATAAAGTGACCGGCGTTTCCGACGGCATCTGGGACAACGCGGAGATCCGCTACCATGAATTCAAGTCTTCAAAGATCCTTTCCGACGCTCTCGAAGAGGAAGGATTCATGGTGGAGCGCGGCATCGGCGGTATGCCGACGGCATTTAAGGCAGTGTACGGAAACGGTCATCCGGCCATCGGCGTGCTGGCGGAATTCGACGCCCTGGAAGGGCTTAACCAGAAAGCAGGCGCTACAGCCCCCGAAAATATTCCCGGACCGGACGTGGGCCACGGCTGCGGCCACAATCTGTTTGCCGGCGGGTCTTTTGCGGCGGTGCTGGCCATAAAGAAATATCTGGAAGAAACGGGGAACGGTTCCGTCACTCTGTTCGGCTGTCCCGCGGAGGAAAGCGGCGCGGGCAAGGCATTTCTTGCCAGAGAAGGTGTCTTTGACGGCATGGACGCCGTCATCGGCTGGCATCCCGAAAAGATGTACATGGTCCGCACCAGGCCAAGCCTTGCGAACCTTGGCTATACCTACTATTTCAAAGGGGTCGCGTCTCATGCCGGCGGTTCGCCCGAAAAGGGCAGGAGCGCGCTGGACGCGGTGGAGCTCATGAACGTGGGCGCCAATTTCCTGAGAGAACACATGCCCACCACCTGCCGGGTGCATTATGCAATCGTGGACGCCGGCGGGACGGCCGCCAACGTGGTGCAGGCCCATGCCGCCGTTTCCTATACGGTGCGGGCAAATACCTTAAAAGAAGTGCAGGAGCTTCACCGGCGGGTGGATCTGATCGCGCAGGGCGCCGCCATGATGACGGAGACCACCGTGACCGAAAAGTTCAACGCCGGCTATTCGGAAGTGATCCTGATCCCCACGCTGCAGAAAACCGTAAATGAGGCGCTGCACGACATTCCGCTTCCCGTTCCCACGGCCGAAGACATTGCTTTCGGAAGAAAGCTGCAGGAGACTTTTGTCATGACGGAGGAGGAGAAAGCCGCTCCCGTTTATGCGGAAAAAGTGCTGGATCCGGCGCCGCCGAAAGCCCACGGAGGCTCCACCGATACCGCTGACGTGAGCTGGAACTGTCCTACGGTGCAGATCCACATCGGCACCTGGGCGAAAGGAACGCCCGGACACAGCTGGCAGGCCGTGGCGCAGGGAAAATCCCGCTACGCGAAAGAAGCCATGCTCTATGCCGGAAAGGCCGTGGCAGGCACCGCCATCCGTCTCATGGAACATCCGGAACTTTTAGCAAAGGCAAAGGCAGAGCATGCGGAGCTCACAAAAGGCGGGTACGTAAGCCCGATCCCGGCAGATGTGAAAGCGCCGGTGGCTGAACAACATGAAAAATAACCGTTCATTTATAAAAACAGCGGGCATCGCGGCACTGATCATCGCCGGTGTGGTGCTGATCGGATCTCTGATATCAAAAAGCCAGAATGCCGCATCGCAGAAGACTCTCTTTGAAAAGGTACAGGAGACGCCGGCGACGGTGGATCTTTCCGCCATACCTGCATATTCCAAAGATCTGTATGTGGAATTAAACGGAAACAAGCCGTTTTTTGATGCTTCGGTCCTGGAAGCCGTTCCTTATGAGTACTACAGTCCCCTGGACAAGGCGGGCCGGTGCGGCCCTGCTTTTGCCATATGCTGCAAAGAGACCATGCCTGGCCCGGGAGAGCGGGAGAATATCAGCAGCATCCGGCCCACAGGGTGGCAGGATACCGAGTATCCGTTTATACCGGATGGAAATCTGTATAACCGGTCTCACCTCATCGCCCGGTCTCTTACCGCCGAGGAAGCAAATGAGAAAAATCTGATCACCGGTACCCAGCAGATGAATCAGGACGGCATGAATCCTTTTGAGGTCCTTGCCGCCCGGTATATCGACGATACGGGGAATCACGTGGCATACCGGGTCACCCCGGTTTTTGAGAATGACAACGCCGTCGCCTACGGTGTCATCATGGAGGCCGTTTCTCTGGAGGACGGCGGAAAAGGCGTCTGCTTCAATGTCTACGTATACAACGTACAGCCTTACGTAAAGATCGACTACAGGACCGGAAACAGCGAAACGGATGAAAAAGCGCTCTCCGAACGGGAAACCGATCCCGCCATGGAAAGCGCGACATACATCATCAACAAAAACAGCATGATATTCCACAAAAAGGACTGTGCAGCTCTTCCGAAAGAGAAAAACAGGATCTACACGGAAAAAAGCTATGAGGAACTGGTGGCGGAAGGATGCAAGCCGCACAAAGGCTGTTTGCCGGAGCCGTAGAAGAGCACGGATCGGAGCCCGCACGTCAGGATGCGCGGTGCTTTTTCTCCGCCTTCTCTTTGGCGTAGAATTCCGCGGCGGCGGTGAATACCGCGTCGGAACTGGAGTTTAAAGCGGTCTCCACGGAGTCCTGGATCACGCCGATGATAAAGCCCACGGCCACCACTTCCATGGCGATGTCATTGCCGATGCCCATCAGCGAGCAGGCCATGGGAATGAGGAGCAGCGAACCGCCGGCCACGCCCGAGGTGCCCGCGGCGCCCAGCGTCGAAACGATGGAAAGAATGATGGCAAGGGGCAGCGGGATATTGAGTCCCAGGGTGTTGGCGGCTGCCAGGGACATGACGGTGATGGTCACGGCCGCGCCTTCCATGTTGATGGTGGAGCCCAGCGGGATCGATACGGAATAGAAGTCCTTATCAAGTCCCAGTTCTTCGCAGAGCTTCATGTTTACGGGAATATTGGCCGCGGAGCTTCTGGTGAAAAATGCCGAAACGCCGCTCTCTTTTAAGCAGCGGAAAATAAGCGGGTAGGGATTCTTTTTCAGAAGGAACCATACCACTGCCGGATTGATGACCAGAGCCACGAAGGCCATGGTCCCCACAAGCATCAGGATCAGCTGACCGTAGTTTACGAAGATCTCCAGGCCGTTGGTGGAGATGTTGGTGTACATGATGCCCATGACGCCGAAAGGCGCAAACTGGATCACCCAGGATACGATCCTGGAAACGGCGTCGGACAGATTGGAAATGTTTTTCACCGTATCCGGAACGTTGATGGCTTTCAGCGCCACGCCCAGCACAATGGCCCAGAACAGGATGCCCAGGTAGTTTCCTTCCGCTATGGCTTTGATGGGGTTCTGCACCATGTTGCCAAGAAGTGCCTCAAAGATCTCTTTGAGCCCCGACGGCGCGGGTGTCTCTCCATAAGCCTCGATATTGGAAAGGATGATCTTTACCGGGAACAGTCTGCTGACTGCCACTGCGCAGATCGCGGCCAGGAACGTGGAAAAAAGATAAAGGATAATGACCGTCCGGAACCTGGATCCGATGCCGTTGACCGCCTGCGCGATGGCAGAACTTACCAGCAAAAATACCAGGATGGGGGCGATGGCTTTCAGCGCGCCGATGAACAGCGTGCCGGGGATGCCGAAAAAGGATGCCTTCGGGAACAGAAGACCCAGGATCGCGCCGATCACCAGACCGGCGACGATCTTTAAGATCAGGCTGCTTTCCGTCCATTTTTTGAGAATACTTTTCATGTCGTTCCTGCCTTTCTGTCTGTCGAATTTTTACTCCGTGATCCTCATTCCCATGATGGTGATGTCGTCGAACTGCTCGGCGCCGTCCACGAATTTGTCGATGTCCGCTTTTACAAGGACCAGCTGCTGTTCGATGGTGCAGTTCATGCAGCTGTTCAGACAGGTAAGCAGTCTTTCTTCCCCGTACAGCTCGTTTCTGCGGTTGGTGGCCTCGGTCACGCCGTCCGTATAGAAGAACATTTCGTCCCCCGCGGAAAGGGTGATCTCCTGCTCTTTGTAACGGAAACCGTCCATGCCCGCCAGCACGAATCCGCTCTTCTGCTCCAGATACTCAGGATCCTGTCCTTTTCTTATGATGACCGGCGGGTTATGTCCCGCGTTCACGAACGTAAGCACTCCCGTTTCGGTATTGTAAACGCCTGCCCAGCAGGTGACGAAAAGTCCCGCGTCGTTGTTCTCACACAGCTGCGCGTTGGCGTTGGTCAGCGCCTCGGCGGGAGAAAGTCCCATCTGCAGCTGGTTCTTCAGCACCGTCTTGGAAATGGTCATGAACAGCGCGGCGCCCACGCCCTTTCCAGACACATCGGCCATGACCATACCCACGTGATTTTTGTCGATGATGTAGTAGTCGTAGAAATCGCCGCCCACTTCCTTGGCGGGATGATACACGGCCCGAAGGTCAATATTGGGATGTCCGGGGAACGCCGGGAAGATGCAGGGCAGCATGCTGTTCTGGATCTTTGTCGCCAGATCCAGCTCCGCCTCGATGCGGCTGGTCTTTTTGGCCGTTTCCGCCTGCAGGTCCACCATGCGTTTGCCGCGGCTGGCCACGAACCGGCAGCTGACGGAAAGCGACAGGAAAATGAGCACTCTGGGGATGAACTCATTGACGAAGAGGCTGAGGACGTATCTGTTTTTGTCGTATCCGGCGGCGACGATCGCGTCTCTGAGCGTCTGCCCGGGGAGAACGGTGAGCGTAACGCCGTCAGGGAACTTGATCATGTTGAGATTCATGATGCCGAAATACCCGCAGATCACGGCAGCCACGGCAAAAACGACCGCTGTGAGGATGGCCACGTTCTGCGTATATTTCTCATCGAAGTAACGGGTGCTCACCACCATGGGAAATACCATGACCAGGGTCACGTTGTGCCCCAGGACCGCGGCAAGGATGGCGCATACCAGAATGAGGTCCACCATCAGCGGGATCTTCAGCCATGACTTCGTACCCACATATATGGAATTGAGGATCGTGATGGGCACTTCCACGATAAGGGCAAGCAGAACTGCCAGCCGCATGAGGTGCCTGTCGGCGGTAAAAACACCCACCTCGTTTAAGACAAGGCACAGAAGCATCATGCCCACGATGATTATCATGGTGGTGCCCACCATGACATTTGCCGTGATCTCATTGGCAAGGTACGCGTTACCTTCCGCAACCGCCTTCTGTACCTCTTCATTCATTCTTTTTTTTGAATCTTTCGTTGTCGGCATACCGGTCCCTCCGAATCATGTTCATTTCTTGTATTATACCACAAAAAGAGTCTTTGAGATACACCCTGAATGCAAAGATTTGTTCTGTTTCCTGCTGTCAGAATATTGTCAGAATATTGAGCGCGGATCAATTGCTGTGATATAATTAACCATCATGACAAAAACGCTGTTTATCGATTCCGTACAGACCGTGAAAAAATCAATGGTGATCTTTATTTCCATTGTATTTTTCACCATGCTCTGCGTTGCCCTGTATACGGGGATGGAGTGGTCCACGGCCAGCATGCCGCAAAGCGTGCATGAGTCCATGGAGGATGCGGATCTGTATGACATCCGTTTGCTTTATGATCACGGGCTGTCGGAAGCGGATCTTCAGAAGATCGCGCAGATCGACGGCGTAGATGAAGTCACAGGGAGCCGCATGGGGTACGAGACCTTTGTCCATCATGGAAACCGCTATGTGCAGGCAAGGATCCTTAAGATCACCGACGATGTGAACGTGCCGGTCAACGTTTCCGGAAAGCTTCCCGAAACAGGAAAAGAAGCCGCCGTTTCCAAAGCCTGGGCTGAAGACAACGACATAAAGATCGGCGATACCCTTCCCTTCCTTCCGGAGGAAGGCGGTTTTCCGGCGCTTTCGGAAAAGGAACTCACCGTGACCGCGTTTATGGACACGTTGGAATATAACGAGCTGAACGTGCCGGGATACGGCGTTTCGGAGCAGAACCAGCTGGCAGTGGGCTGCATCCTTTACGTGACCGAAGAGGCATTCAACCCGGTGATATACCGCGGCGACAATCTGGTCCTTATACGGAGCGACCGGCTGAGAAATGTCTCGGCTTTTTCCGATGAATACAAGACAGAGGCAGGAAAGATCAAGGACAGCATTACGGAGGCTCTTTCCGGAACGGACCTTGCTGGCTTTGTCCTGACGGACAGGACGTATCTTCCCGCCGTGATCGTTCCCAAAAACCTCACCGTTTCCCTGGGAAATGTAAAGAGCATCCTCGTCAGTGTCTTTCTGATCATCGGTCTTCTGATCTGCTACGGTTCCATCATACGGATGGTAAGCGATCAGTCATATCTGATCGGCACCAAAATGGCCATGGGCGTCCGGCCGGGAGAGATCCGGCTGCAATACTGCTTTTATACGGGATCGGCAGTTCTTCCGGGGTGTCTTCTGGGCGGTCTTCTGGGAAGATTCATTGCCGGGCTCCTGCTGTCCGTATGCAGCAAAAATTACGCCGTGCCTTTCTCGTTAAAGACGGACCTCGCTCCCTTCTTTGCCGTCTGTTCCTTCGAGATCGTCCCCGCGATTTTCGTCACACTGCTTGGCGTCCACGCGGCACTTAAAAATAAAGTGATCGACCTTCTTTCCGGGAATAAGACCGTATCGGCAAAGGGACACGTTTACGAGAGGTTTCCGCTGTGGAACAGGCTCTCGCTTTTTGCGAAAGCGGTCATCAACAACTTTTTCAACGAAAAGAAGAGAGTATTGCAGACGATGATCGGCATCGTGGGAAGCACCACGCTGCTGATGATCTCCCTGATCCTGTATGCGGACGTGAACCGGAGCTTCGACATCCAGTATTCCGATTTCTACCACTTCGATTCCTACGTCTTTTATGACGGTTCCCTGTCGGCTTCCGATGAGATCGCCCGGATCCTTACGGAACGGAACATCCCCTTCGCGGACGTATGTTATACCAGAAGATACATCCGGAAACCGGACGGGCTCATCGGGAATACCTATATCGTTGTTTATGATGATGACGAAGCTTTCCGGAAACTGGTGACCGTCGTCCCGGACGGAAAGAAAAACGAGGGGGACGTTTCCAAAGGTCTGTGGGTAAGCAATGCCTATCAGAAGTACTACGGCGATGAAGGATCGAAAGCGCTCCGCTTTATCGGGGAAGACGGCGATACCGAAGTGCCGGCAGCAGGTTTTTTCAAATATTATCTGACCTATTATCAGCTGTTCATGGACAGCGATACCTATGAAACATACATGGGCGGTCCGGCTGTCAATAACGCTTTCATGATCAGGCTCTCCGGAGCGGATAAGGACGAACTGCTGGATGCGCTGCTTACCGTACCCGGCTACCGTACGTTTACGGATTACTACAAGCAGACCTACAACAGTTACGGCACATTCAAAGGCATTGCCGACATGCTGGTGATCGTTTACTTCGTGCTGGCGATCGTTTTGTCTTTTATGGTTTCCTTAAGCGTTCTCAATGTGTTTGTCAGCGAAAAGAAGCGCGAGCTGATCATCATGATGATCAACGGCTATTCCGCCGGCAAAGCGAAGCTTTACATTTTTCTGGATACGGCTTTCATCACGTTTACCGGCATCGTCCTGGGGCTTGTCTTCGGATGCATCCTGGGACTGAAGAGCGTGACCGCCTTTGAAAGTGACGTGGTGAATTTCGTTCATCAGATCCCCGTTTCCGTATTTGTCATATCGGCTGCTGCCGTGGCGCTTATCATGCTGGTGCTCAGCCTGATCGTGCAGAGAAGGATCGGGAAATTCCGGCTGTCGGATATCAGTGAAGGAGCATAATTGAAAATGGAACAGGAAATCGAACAGAAGATCACCCGGTTTTTGAGTGAAAAAACAGAGATCCCGGCAGAGGAACTGGATCCCGGGACCATGCTCACCGAATTCGGCATCACGTCCTTACAGTTTCTGGGATACGTGGCCGGGATCGAAAGCATGTTTGACATCCGTCTTTCGGAACGGGATCTGAATGATATCTATACCATCCGTGATCTTGCGGAAAAGGTCACAAAAAAGTGCCATGAAAGAGCTTAATATTTCTAAAGGCGTCTGCATCATCGGGGTAGTTGCGCTGCATATCCTGTTTATCAATACCTACACGCCGTACCCGTGGATCCGGTATTTCGGCTTCCTTGTGCTGGTCTTTTTTACCGCCTCGGGGTATGAGTTTTCTCCGTCACGGATTTCCGCGCGGAAGGATCTTCACAATTACGTATCAGTTCCTTTCTTCTACATGCTGAAATATTACGCGATCATTGCGGTGCTTTACAGCATCGTCATGATGGCCGCCGGGAAACTGGACCTTACCGGCTGTGCCCTGGCGACACTGGGAGAGATCTTCACGGAATCCCTCATAAAAAAGATCCCCGGGCTGGTTTATCCTGAGGTCAGTTTCAAGCCGGTCTTTTCTGTTTTCTGGCTGATCCGCGATTACATCATTGCCAACCTGATCATGATCCCGGCTGTCCGGCTCTACCGGAAAGGAAAGGCCTGGAAAGCTGCTTCCGCCGCCGGGCTCCTGCTCCTTTCCGCCTTATGTTACGTACTTTTGCCCGATCTTCCCTTTCAGCTGCAGGCGGTCCCGTCTTTCTGCGCTTTCATGTTCATGGGATATGTTTTCAAGGCGGAAAACCTTTATCAGAAGTTTTTGCAGCTGCCCGGAAGGAAGAAGCTTTTTCTTTCGCTGGGGCTGTTTGCCGTCTGTCTACTTCTCTGCTCCCGTCTGGAGCTGAACCACATGGCTGTGGGGCGTTTTGCCATGAATGACGCGTCTATTCTGTGCTGGCTTTTTGCCATGCTCGCCTGCGCGGCAAGCATCATCCCCTGCTTTTACGGCGCCGGAGCCCTCACCCGCTTTGAAAAACTGTCCGGTTTCCTGACAACACTGGGAAGAGGCTGTGCCGACATGAACTTTGTCCACATGTTTTTTGCCATGTCCCTGTTCCAGATCACGGGGATCGTAAACGGAAGGTGCTTTTCCGAAGAGATCACGGTAACGCCCGCCATATTCCTTCAGTTTCTGATCTCCTTCGCGTTCTCCTTCCTGATGTCCTGCCTGTGGGTGCGGGCGCACAGGAAACTGGTATCACTTCGGGTGAAATACAGAAAATGAGCAGACTTTCAGACATTCCCGGAGAGACTTTTTCCATTCCCGGGCTGATAAAGAGAAATCATGAACTGCGGGGCGACGCGCCGGCTCTTCTTTTGGACGGGGCGGAAGCAGGCGGGGCAGTATCACAGGCCATTACGCATTCGGAACTTTACCATGCGGTGGGGCTTCTTTGTGATCTCCTTTCGCAAAAGTTTCATGGAGCCCATATCGGCATTCTGGGTGAAAATTCCAATGAATGGTTCCTGGCATTCCTGGGCATCCTCTGCAGTTCTTCTGCTGCCGTACCGGTGGAAATAGAGCTGTCCGCGGAGGAAGCAGCCGGGCGGCTTTTGCGCGCCGACTGCGAAGCGGTCTTTCTCTCGGAAGATTACAGGGATTACGGCGAAGTCTTTGCGGCCCACGGGATCGAGGTACTGCCGCTTACCCTTGTGAAAGACATGATCACTGCCGTCACAAAAGACGGAAAGAAGACAGAGCATGATCTGCGCTGTCAGATCCCCTCCGATACGCCGGCGGCCATCCTTTTTACCTCCGGCACTTCGGGAGAACCGAAAGCCGCAGTCTTAAGCCACAAAGGACTGCTTTCCAATGTCCGTGCCATAGATGAAAGGATCCCCCGGATCCCGGGTGTGCTGATTCTTGTGCCGCTGCCGCTGTACCACGCATTCCCGCTGTCTGCTTCTCTCGGAGCGCTTCTTGCGCATGCCCCGGCCATCTGTTTTACTTCCGTCCGAAGGATCCTCCGGGAAATGCCGCGGCGAAAGCCGCATTATATCGTGGCGGTCCCTGCCGTCGTGGAACTGATATATGAAAACGTGAAAGATCTCTCCGAAGCGCAGATAAAAGAGTTTTCCGGCGGCCGCGTGGCCGGCGTGATCTCCGGGGGAGCGTATCTTGCGCCGGCGATCCAGGAAGGCATGTGCGGGAAGGGCCTTCCGGTCGTGCAGGGATACGGCATGACGGAGTGCTCTCCGATCATTGCCGTAGATGAATTGAAAACGGGGATCCATACCGGAAGCGTGGGACGTGCCATCGGGGACTGCACCGTTTCCGTAAGCTGCCCGGATGAAAACGGCGTGGGAGAGCTTACGGTCCGCGGGGATAACCTGATGGCGGGATATTACAGGGACCCGGAAGCGACCGCACAGACGATCCGGGACGGCGTCCTCTATACCGGTGACCTGGGATATCTGGATGAAAACGGATATATCTATCTTACCGGGCGCAAAAAAGATCTGATCATTCTCTCAAACGGGAAGAATGTTTCTCCCGAAGAACTGGAAGGAATGTTTGCGACGTTTCCCTATATCCGGGCGGTACGCGTTTATGAAGAGGACGGGAGAATAACCGGTGAGTTTTATCTTAATAAAGAGCAGTGGCCGGATGCAGAGGAGCGTCTTAAAAAAGACGTTCTCTCCGTGAACCGGTCACTGCCGAAATATAAAAATATCGTTTCCGTAAAGATCGGAAGCGCACTGCCGGGAAAAAAGCTTTTCCGCTGGGAAAGGCAGTGATCCAAAGGATATGGGATCAGCCGAACTGAAGGCTTAAGGCAATCAGGATCTGGCCGACGTAGTATAGAGCCAGGTTGGTGATGCGCAGAGAATCTTTGCTTTCCTTTCCGAAGGTGTTGAAGATCAGTACGATGTCGCTGATCAGAAACAGCACGGCGCCGGCAAAGAACAGATATGACCGCTCGCACGGATCGGCGATCAGCGCGCCCAGCGCCACAAAATTCATGACGGTGATGGTGCCTACGTAAACCACGCCGAAGATCTTGAAGGCCTTTTCGGCAGTGATCTTCCGAAGGATCCAGATCGTCAGAAGGCAGGTCGCCGCCAGGCCGGCAAGAATATAGACGACCGGATTTTTGCAGAGCGGGATGAGCGCCGCCAGATAGAAGATGTGGCCGCCGAGGAACACCAGGATGCCGAAAAGAAAGATCTGTTTTCCGACTTTCGGGAATACGTAGCGCAGATTTAAGAGCACGTCGGCCACGGCGCCCAGGATGAGGCCGATCACCACCAGCTTCGCGAACCGCTGGTTTTTGCAGAGACTGCTTCCCGCAATGCCGAAGATTACGAAGGCGAGAGAAGCCAGTCCTTTCAGGATCACCGCCGGCACGTATTGTTTTTTGAGTTCAAAATGCATGTAGACGGCGACCAGCAGAAAACAGACAGGCATCAGATAAAAGCACATAAAGTCCTCCTTTCAGACGAACAGACAGAAACAAAGAGCCCTGTCAACAGAATAGTACAGCGCTTAAGTCCCGCTGGCAACCGTTTTTTCTGAACAAAAATCACTTTCCATTCATTTTGCTTCTATAGTATAATCAGATAATGAAACGAAAGATCCTTTCTGCCATTCTGATATTGTCTCTTCTTTTATGCGCGTGCGCGCAGGGAAGAGAGGCTGCGCCCGGAAGTACCGGTTCCGGGATCGTGTCGTCTTCGGGATCGCTCCCCGGAATCACCGATGCGGCAGGCAGAAAGATCACTGTCCGCCCCAACGCGAAGGAACTGACGGCAGCATCGGTCTACGCGGTCTCCGCTCCGTTTTTTACTGCCCTCGGCATCAGTGACCGGGTAAAGGCCGTCAATTTGAAGACCGGCTTCTGGGCCCTGGCGGATCCGGCACTGGGCGCGGCGGATACGGTGGGCCGGGGGACCGTGGATCTGGAAAAACTGGCAGAGATCCATCCGGATGTGCTCATTCACCGCATTCACGACGAAAAGACCGTGGAAGCCGTTTCAAGGCTTGGCATCGATGTGATCTGCATCCGTGTGGAAAGCGTGGATGACGTAAAAAACACCCTCATCATGCTGGGCGAATACTTCGGCGCGCAGGAAAGGGCCGAAAAGGCCATAGACTGGATCGAAGGAGAATTCCGGTCGATCCGAAAGATCACGGATACCATCCCGGAAAAGGAGAGGAAAACGGCCCTTCTCATGGGCGGGCGCATCGGAAGAGCGGCCGGAGCGGACATGCTCCAGTCCTGGATGATCGAAACTGCCGGCGGGATCTCCGTGGTAAAGGAAGCGGAGGATCAGAGCTGGGTCGATATCGGCGTGGAACGGATCTTTGCCTATGATCCCGACGTGATCTTTCTGACCGGCTCCACCGCCCGGGAATACACGATAGAGGAACTGTACGGCGACCCGGCCTGGAGCGCGCTGAAAGCCGTCCGGAACAGACAGATCTTCGCGATGCCTGCCGAAAAGGATCCCTGGGACCTTCCGGGGCTTTCCTGCGTGACCGGCACCGCTTTTATGCTCCGGAAAATGTACCCGGACCGTTTTTCGGCCGAAGACCTGGAGGATCACGCGGACAGCTATTACCGCTTTATGTTCGGCCGCTGTTTTGATAAAGAACTGGAACTGGATTATAAAAGCTACTGAAAATGGGCAGGGAAGGATCAAAAAAACGATACATTGTCGTGATGCTTGCCGCGGCGGCGGTGCTTGCCGCGCTGGCGGTGGTCTCTCTCTGCGCGGGTAAGTATTCCGTTTCCGCGGGAGAGACGATCTCCATCCTGGGACGGGCGGTCTTTCATAAGGATCAGATCGCGGATCCCATGAAGGTGAATGTGGTACTTGGTCTCCGGCTTCCCAGAGTGCTTGCTTCCGCGCTGGTGGGGGCAGCTCTTTCCTTATCCGGCGCCTGCTATCAGGGCATTTTTAAAAATCCGCTGGTTTCCCCCGATTTTCTGGGAGTCTCCTCCGGTGCCTGTATCGGCGCCGCACTGGCCATCCTGCTGGGACTGGGGGCCGGCCTGATCTCGGTCTTTGCTTTTGCGGGCGGGATCCTGGCAGTTCTCATTTCCGCCTCCGTTGCGGCAGCGATGAAGAACCGTTCGGATATCGTGCTGGTCCTTTCCGGGATCATCGTGGGATCTCTCATGTCCTCGATCCTGGGATTTGTAAAGTTTGCCGCCGATCCGGATACGCAGCTGGCTTCCATTACCTACTGGACCATGGGAAGCTTTGCCTACGTTTCCGCAAAGGAACTTTCTGCGGCAGCGCTGGTGATCGTCGTCCCGGCGGCAGTCCTCCTCGCCATGTCCTGGTGGATCGATGTTCTGTCTCTGGGGGAGGAAGAGGCGAAGACCCTGGGCGCGGACGTAAAGCGCATAAGGGCACTGGCGATCGTTTGTTCGACACTGCTTACGGCAGCCAGTGTCTGCCTGGCCGGCACCATCGGCTGGGTGGGACTGGTGATCCCTCATCTGTCCCGGATGCTTATCGGTGCCGGAAGCCGCCGGCTGCTCCCCGTATCCTGTCTTGCGGGAGCGTCGTTCATGCTGCTGGTAGATACGCTCACCCGTACCGTGGGCGCTGTGGAAATGCCCGTCAGCATCATGACCGGCATCATCGGCGCGCCGTTTTTCCTGTGGCTCCTGTACAGGAGAAGGGAGCGGATGCTGTGATCTACGAAGTGCGGAATCTGAAATATGCATACAAAAAGGGCTGTCCTGTATTGAACGGCATCGGCCTTTCCATCCGGGAGGGACAGATCCTTACGGTACTGGGAAAAAACGGCGCGGGAAAAAGCACGCTGTTTTCCTGCCTTCTGGGCCTTAGGGGCAGTTATGAAGGAAGCATCCTTCTTCACGGAAAAGAAGTAAAGACGTTAAAAGAAAAAGAGATCGCCTCTCATGTGGGATACGTCCCTCAGGCCGGTGTACAGAGCTTTGATTTCACGGTTTTCGAATATGTGCTCATGGGATGCTCGGCGGGCCTGGGACTTTTCTCCCGCCCGGGGAAAAAAGAAGAGCAGGCGGCGGAAAAGGCGCTGGATCTTCTGGGGATCCGGGAGCTTTCCGGGCGGAGCATCCGGGAGCTTTCCGGCGGGGAACGGCAGCAGGCCGCCATCGCCCGGGCCATCGTTTCGGAGCCGGAACTGGTGATCTTTGACGAACCGGCCGCCCACCTGGATCAGGCCAATCAGATGCAGGTCCTGCGCATCATAAAAAACCTTGCGGACCGTGGATTTGCCGCAGTCATGAGCACCCACGACCCGAATCACGCAATGCTTCTGGGAGGAGACGCGGCGCTTTTTGATAACAGCGGCCGCCTTTCCGCGGGGAGCGCCGCCGAAATGCTTACGGAAGAGAAACTTGCTGCCGTTTACGGCAGTGATCTTAAGGTCCGGTACCTGGAGGAATTTGACCGGAATGTATGTGTGTATCCCGAATTGTAAAGGAGGAAAGAGCAAAATGAAAAAAACGATCGTAACACTTCTGACACTGGTCATGGCGTTTCTTCTTGCGGCATGCGCCCGGCCGGCGACCACCGCTCCGGCGGAAACGACTGCTGCTGTGCCTGCACAAACCGCTGCCGAAACAAAGGCTCCGGAAGCCACCGAAGCGGCAGAAGAGCAGATCCCTGAATTTTCCGTCACGGTGTGCGGCGTGAAAGTGGGAAATGCGGAACTGGCATCCTGCAAGGTCGCGGAGGCATCTTCGGAAAGCACCAATTCGGAAGGCACGAAGAAGACCGCTTCCTATGCCGGCTACCGCATGTCCGATGTATTTGCCGCTGCCGGAGTAAAAGAAATTCCCGCGGAAGTGACGCTTACCGCCACGGACGGCTATTCTTTCACTTATGCGGGCGACCTCTCCGCCGATACCTGTCTGCTGGCTATCACCAAAGACGGGAAATCCTTTAAAGAAGGTCCCTGGTTTGCTCCCTGCGCATCGGAAGTTTCCGGCGATTATCTGAAAAACTTAAGCGCCATCGAAGCGGCCGGTCAGGAAAAGAAAGAAGAGAAGAAGGAAGAAGAGGCGGAGCTTACAGAGCTCGCCGCACCCGATGTACAGGATAAGACCGGAAAGATCGAATTCACTCCGTTTTCCTTCAAAGTGAACGGGCAGGATGTGACCAATGCAGAGCTGGAAAGACTTTCCGTCTACAAGGCAAAAGTCACGGTGAAAAACAGCAAGGGACATATTTCGGAGCAGACCTACAGCGGTTATGTGCTGAAGGATGTGCTGGAAAAACTGGGGCTCTCCGGCGCGAAGACGGTGAAGGTCATTGCTTCCGACGGATATGAAAGTGAAGTGAGCGCAGAGGATCTTTCCTCGGAGATCACGCTCATTGCCATCGAAAAAGACAAGGCTGCCGCGGAAGACGGATCCGTGTGGCTGGCTCCCTGCAGCGAGACCACTTCCGGAAAATACGCGAAAGGTGTCATCGAGATCAAGGCGGAATAAGAAAAGGAGGTTTCCATGTCAGGCAAATACGGCGGCTACATGGGAAGAGTCGTACTGTACGATCTTTCCACACAGACAGCAGAAGAGTATCCATGGACGGACGAAGACAGAGAACTCTGGATCGGCGGCAAGATCATGGCGGCGAAGATCCTGAACGATAATCTCACCGGAAAGGAAAAAGCCTTTTCCGAAGAGAATCTCATCGTGATCTCCACGGGCCCGCTGACCGGCACGGGGGCTCCCAGTTCTTCCCGTTTCAACATGTCCACCCTGTCTCCCCAGACTGGCTTCATCGCGTCATCCAACTGCGGCGGCCGGTTCGGTTATTATCTGAAAAAAGCCGGGATCGATGCCCTCATCATAAAGGGCCGGTGCGAAAAGCCCTCCTGGCTGGAGATCGATAACGGGAAGTTCACCCTCCACGAAGCAGGGGATCTCTGGGGCATGAAGACCGGGGAAGCCCAGGAGGCGCTCCGGAAAAAAGTTGAGGAAGAAAAGAAGCGCCCGGTAAAAATGGGCCAGCTGGTCATCGGGCCCGCCGGCGAGAATCTGGTGAAGTATTCGGCCGTCGTTTCGGATGAGAGAGTGTCCGGCAGAGCAGGCGTGGGTGCCGTGTATGGCTGGAAAAACCTGAAAGGCATCACTGCCGCCGGTACAAAAAGCGCGCCGGTCACGGACCCGGAAAAGACGAAGGCCTGGTGCAAAAAGTGGTTCAAGTATCTGAGGAACCATCCCCTTACGGGAGAGCAGCTTCCGAAGCTCGGTACCGCGGCGCTGGTCTCCCAGATGCAGAAGATCGGCATCCTCTCCACCAAAAACTACAATTACGGCCAGTATGAGGATTATGAGAAAGTAAGCGGCGAAGCCATTGCCGAAAAATACAACCTGGTCAACAAGGGCTGTCTTACCTGTCCCATCAAGTGTGCCCGCACGGTGGAAGTGGAGGGAAAGGCGGTGAAGGGACCGGAGCTGGAGACCCTGGGACTTCTTGGCGGCGGCATCATGAACTGCGACCTTCCCATGATCTTCAAGTGGAACTACGAACTGGACGAACTGGGACTGGATACCATTTCGGCAGCCTCCACCCTTGCCTGGGCCATGGAGGCCAATGAAAAAGGCCTGTGGAAAAACGGCCTGGAATTCGGGAAGACCGACAACGTATCCAAGACCTTTGAAGACATCGCCTACCGCCGCGGGATCGGTGACGAACTGGCGGAAGGCAGCAGGCGGCTTTCCGAAAAGTACGGCGGAAAAGAGTTTGCCATCCACGCCAAAGGCCTGGAGCTGGCGGCCTACGAACCGAGGCGTGCCGTGGGACAGGGACTGGGATATGCCGTTTCCAACCGGGGCGGCTGTCACCTGAACGGCGGCTATCTGGTGATCATGGAAGGACTGGGCCTTCATACCGATCCCCAGACCCCGAAAGCCAAGGCAGATCTCACCATGATGTTCCAGGATCTGATGGAGATGATCTCGGCCACGGGACAGTGCCTGTTCACATCCTACGCCTTCTTCCCGGGATTTCTGATCACAAAACCGAAGGGAGTCATTGCTACCATCTGCAACAAGGTGGTGCCCCACGCCGGATGGGCGATCCGGCTCATCAACAAACATCCGGAGATCGCCTGCATTCACCTGCCCGTATTCCATCACACAAAGATGATGGGCTATGCTCTGGGCATGCCCATGACCTTCGGAAAGTATCTGAAGACCGGAGAAAGAGGATATAACCTGGAACGTTATGTAAACTCGAAGTTCGGTGTGAGCGAAAAGGACGACGCGCTGCCGAAACGTCTCACCGACGTTCCCCAGGATCCGAAAGATCCTTCCACGAAGGTACCGCTTGCTGAGATGAAGAAGACCTACTACGAGGCAAGGGGCTGGGACGAAAAGGGGATCCCCACGGAAAAGACGCTGAAGAAACTGGGCATCATACCATAAGGAGGCAGTCATGGCAGAAAAAGTAAAAAAAGTACCGTCCGTAAATTTTGAGGAATGTGCCGGCTGCTCGGTGTGCATCGAGAACTGCCCGAAGAACTGCCTGGCACTCACAGAGCCGCGCTTTCACGGGGATACCCACACGGCGGCGGCGCTTGTTCACAAGGAAGACTGCATCGGATGCGGGATCTGCTCGAAAGTATGCCCCATCGAAGGAATTACCATGGTAACAGCAGAGTGATTTTTAGTCGCGCAAAGCGGAAAGGTAATGTCATGAACAAAATATATTGCAGAGTATTTCAGGCAGTCATGAAGATCGGCAACTATTTTATGGGATACCGCATGCCGGAGTACATTGAAGGCGCCGGCTGCGTGGTAAAGCTTCCGGAGCAGATCAAAGAAAAGGGACTGAAAAAAGTGCTCTTTGTTTCGGACCCCGGTCTTATGAAGATCGGTCTGCCGAAACGCCTGCTGGATGCCCTGGATGCCGCCGGCGTGGAATACGCCATGTATACGGACGTGCAGCCCAACCCCACCTCCGACAACGTGGAGGCCGGTTTCAAGGTATACCGGGATAATAACTGCGAGGGGATCATCGCCATGGGCGGCGGCTCCCCAATGGACTGCGCCAAGGGCGTGGCGGCAAAGATCGCCCATCCGAACAAGACCGTGGCGCAGCTGCAGGGAATTCTCAAGGTGCATAAAAGGATCGTTCCCTTCTGGGCCATTCCCACCACTTCCGGCACCGGCTCCGAGACTACCGTGGCAGCCGTGATCACGGACAGCAGGACTCATCATAAGGCATCCATCAACGATCCTTCCATCCTGCCCAGGTACGCCGTGCTGGATCCGGAACTGACCGTAGGCCTTCCGCCGTTCATCACCGCCACAACCGGCATGGATGCTCTGTGCCACGCGGTGGAAAGCTACACCAACTGGACCTACTGCACCAGGCTGGAAAAGGATCTTTCCAAAAAGGCCGTCCGGCTCATCTACGACAATCTTCTGAAGGTATATAAAGACGGATCAGATATCGAAGGAAGGCAGAACATGCAGTTTGCCTCTTTCTATGCGGGCCGTTCCTTTACCCGCGGCTGCGTGGGCTATGTGCACGCGGTGGGACATACTCTGGGCGGTCTGTACGGCGTTGCTCACGGACTGGCTATGTCGGTGATCCTTCCCCATGTGATGCGGCAGTTCGGCCCGGCCGTTTATAAAAGACTGGCCGATCTGGCGGATGTCTGCGGCATGGAAGGAAAGGACGATCAGGAGAAGGCACTGAAGTTCATTGACTGGATCGATGACATGAAGAAGCAGATGGATCTGCCCGCAGGCCTCGACATGATCAAAGACGAGGATATCCCCCAGATCATCACCTGGGCGGATAAGGAAGCCAATCCGCTTTATCCCGTGCCCGTGATCTGGCAGAGAGAGGATTTTGAAAAGCTGATCCATACACTCAGAACGGCAAAGTACAACGAGACATAAGAAATGCATAAAACACAGTGGATCGACCTTGGCTGGGGCAGCATGGCGCTGGATCCGCAGGAAGCCTGAGGAAGATCCTTACCACACCAGATCCGCGGCATGCAGCGGATGGGCATTGATCCGGATCTCGTAGGTCTGACCGTTTCGGAAACGAACCACCCGGTCGGCCATCTTTGCGATCTCTTCATTATGCGTCACCACCATCAGCGTGGTGCCGTCTTTTACCACGTTTTCCATGACGGAGAGCACTTCGATGCTTGTGGCATAGTCGAGAGCCGCGGTAGGTTCATCGGCCAGAATGAGGGGAGGCTTTTTCACCATGGCGCGGGCAATGGCGATGCGCTGCTGCTGGCCGCCGGAAAGCTGGAAAGGATAGTGATCCTTCTGTTCGGAAAGGCCCACCAGCTTTAACAGTTCTTCGGAATCCGCCGGTTCCTTTACCAGTTCGGCGATCAGATCCACGTTCTGCTTTGCGTTCAGGTTGGGCATCAGGTTATAGGCCTGGAAAATGAAGCCGATGTTGTCGCGGCGGTATTCCGTCAGTTCTTTTTCATTGAATTTTGAAATATCTTTTCCGTCAAAAGTCAGCGTCCCTTCGTCAAGATCCAGCAGTCCGCCGATGATATTCAGCATGGTGGACTTTCCGCAGCCGGATTCGCCCAGAAGACAGACGAACTCGCCTTTGTACACGTCCAGGTTGACGCCCTTTAAGACGTGGTTCCTCGTTTCGCCGCTCTGATAGTATTTATGAATGTTTCTTGCCGAAAGCAGGATGTCTTTCTGAGACTTATGGCTTTCCGGCCGCACTTCCTCCAGCTCCGTCTGGGCCATGTAGGTCAGAAGCTCGCAGGTATCCACCTCATCCGGGGTAAAGGCCCCCTTACCGGGTGTCCGGATAAACTGGACACATCCGTAGCAGGTGTTTCCCGAACCAAGCGGCACACAGGCAATAGAACCGATCTCCATGCCGGCAAAATCCGCGGCAAGTGCTGTATCGGCAGCAGCTGCCTCACCGGAGACCGCTTCCGATGCCTGATTCTTGTAGACTCTTCCCACAAGGCTTTCGCCCGAGCGGTGCATGCCGGAAGAAAGGTCAACGGGGCAGATCCAGTATACCGGACGGAGAACGGGCACTTCGGAGTCGTCGGCTCTCCATACGGCGGCATAGTCGGCCATGCTGTACTGCAGAACGGTTTTCAGGCACGCGGTGACGGCCTCGTCAAAGTCTTTTGACGAAGTGATGCAGGAATGGATCCTGCCGATGATCTGATAGATCCTGATATCCTTTTCGTTCATGATGCGGTGAGCTCCTTTGGATCTTTGTATCCTTATGTGCAGTATACTATGATTTGTTCAGTTCTTCTGCGATGAGCCGGTATTTTTCCGTGCGGTTTTCATTTTCTGTCGGCGAAAAATAATACCGCACGCCCCTGTCGTGAAAATCATTGGCACGGATCGCCTTTGTCCGGGCATAGAGCGGGACCGTCTTCAGGGCAAATACCCGGACTTTTTCCCGCTGCTCTTCGCACCACCGGTCGATGGTGGGGAAAATGACCCGATTCTTTGTTCTGTAAGGATCTGTTCCGATGATTTCTTCATCTTTCTTATTTACGGCCCCTGAATATCAAAAGTGCAGACCGGGGACTCCCGGTATACAGTCCCGCCGGCGGGTCCCAGGGCAGAGATACGCACTTCCGTGCAGCCCTCCGCGATCGGATCGCTGATGTCAAGCTTTGCGGCAGCGCGGACCTTTGCATCCATGATGCAGCCGGAAGCGTTATAGAACCGGATCAGATACCGGCCAACATTTTCTACCTTATCCCAGGAAAGGATCTGCTGTTCATCCAGCTTTACGCCTTGAGGCGCTGAAAGTCTTACCGGCCTTTCGGCCGTCTCCGAGCCGTCTCCGGTTCCTTCAGGGAAAGCTTCTTCCGAGCCGCTTCCGCCCGCCGGTCCGATGTATGTTTTTCCGACAGTACCGGAGTCGCTCACTTTCTTTCGAAGTTTCAGATACAGGGCGGAATCCACAAAGAGATCTTCCGAAGTGACGGCGGTCTCATATCCGTTCTTTTTCACATAGACCATGAAGGAATAGGCTCCGCAGCCGTTTTCCGCCACGGCCTTTGCACAGTTGTAACACACGCCCGAAGCGGGGCTCCAGCCGCAGACCGCCTTCCCGTTTTGGAAGATGCGGACCCTTAAGGGCGCCGGCTTTCCGGTCAGCTCCCAGCAGGCATACAGATTGCCGTCACTGCTGTCGTCCCAGAAGCAGACAGAAACCGCTGTTTCCGTTTCGGTATTTTCTTCGGGCGGGGAGATGCGGTCCCGGAGAAAGGACTCCGGAAAGGCGCAGACTTCCAGAGCGGCCGCTCCGGAAAGGAGGACAGCAAGGAAAAAAGCGGGGATCAGTTTTTGAAATGCTCTCTTTTTCATGGATCTTTCAGTCCGAAGAAAATCAGGATCCTGTCAAGGAAGGAAGGTTTTTTCACTTCCAGCTTCTTCTCATAGAAGGAATCGGCGCTTTGCTTTTCTTCGCTTTTGTGGATCCCTTCCGTGGTCATCATGAACTGCACGCTGCTTACGTTTTTGTCTGAGGGATTCAGGAAAGAGACGGTCTCATGCTTTTCGGGGGCCAGTTCCTTCTGTGCTTTTTTCAGTTCTTCGGAAAGGGTGTTTTCCAGAGAAGACAGTCTGCCGGTGATCCGCCCTTTCGCTTCCGTGATTTTTTCCGCAGAGGAATCTGCCTCTTTCGCAAGATCTTCTGCCGCGCTTTTTATCTCCTTGCTCATTCCGGAAACTTCGGCATGTAAGGATGCGGAGCCCTCTTTGAGGGCTTCTGTTCCCTCTTTCAGCGCACCGGTATTTTCATTCATTTCCTGCAGCGCCTCGTTCAGATCGGCAGCGCCGTCCAGAAGATCCAGTGATCCTTCCGCCAGCCGGTCGGTCCTGGAAAGGATCGCTCCCAGCTTGTTTCTGTGGTAGTAATATTCCTCCCGGATCTTTTCCGGCAGAAGATCCATGTGGTCATCGACGATATCCAGGATCGACTCCACGTGATCCGTAAATTCCTTCAGTTCCGCGGAACCGTCGTTTAATTCCATCATTCCGGATAAAAGAGATTCCGAGCCTTTCGAAAGCGAAATGACGGCATCGGCAGCTTCCTCTACGGCGTTTGAAAGCTCGTCCGCGCCTTCCGATAAAGTTTTCGTTCCCTCTTCCAGTTTTCCGGCGGCTTCGATCAGGGCAGCGGTGTCCGGTACCGGGATCGTAAAGTCGTCAGAAGAAAGGTCTTTTTCCAGAGTCTTCAGGGAATCGATCTCATTTCTAATGGCACTGTCGTCAAAACGGAAACCGGTATCCGGGGAAATATCCATGGCGGTGATCTCCATGGCGGGCATTTCAAAACTGAGCACATCGGCGGAAAGATGCATGGAAAGTCCTTTTCCCGGCAGCGCGTATCCGGCGATCACGGAGGTAAGTCCCGCAAAAGAAACGGAGCCGCCTTCACAGGTGATATTCCGGCAGCGCGCCGTATCCAGGGTGATCTTTACGATCAGGGTGAGATCGTCAAAGAAGTCCGTGTTCCCCGATCCTTTTTTTATGTCCACGGAAAGATCCAGCCTTCCTTTTTTTTCGGCCAGTTCCTCCGCCGTGACCGGTTTCCCGTTCATACGGTAGGAGATCGTCACTTCCCAGGGAAGCTCTTTTGTTCCGGCGTCGATGATCTCTTCCGTGGCGGAATTGAGAACGGTCACTCTGACCGGTTTTCCCTCATTGGAAAGTTCGGCGTATACCGTCTCGCTGCCGGAGGCTGCGGCAGGCGCCTGCGCTGCGTATGCGGAAAAGACCGTGCCCGAGGCAAGGCACAGCGCAGTGATGAAAGGAAGGATCCGGTTTTTGACTGATCTATGGTTTTGCATGTAAGGATTATATCACGATACGGCAAAGGATTTCATCATATTTTCATAGCCAATGCGTCTGTGACGGAATATAATGAAAACATGAACGCCTGTTACAGAAAATTGAGCATTTCCGCATTGAAACGGACCCCCGCATTTTCCGCGGGTCTTTTCGTGCTGTTTGTGCTGCTGGCGGGCATGTCGTCCATGACGTCCTCTTTCCGGGAGACCGTGCCCGGGAGCGTGGAAGCATTTGTCGAAGAATCGAATATGCCGGATATCCGGATCGTCACGGAAGGAGCGGACAGAGAGCAGAGCAGTGAGGTGAGAAAAATCCCCGGTGTGAGAGCGGTGAGCGCAGGGGCGGTCTTTCCCGCGAGGCTCATCCTTCCTTCCGGAAAAGATCTGTCTCCGGCCGTTTTCAGTGTGGAAGAAGATGATCTGAGAAGATATCATCTGACGGAGACGGCGCTTTCCCGAAAAGACTGTGTAAATGTGTGGATTTCGGCTTATTTTGCCGAAAAAAACGGCGTGGTGCCCCGGTCGTTTCTGACTCTGAAGACACCTCACGGGGAAGAAAGTGTTTACGTGGCCGGGCTGGTGTCCCTTCCGGAGACCATGTACTGTCTCAGAAATGAGACATCCTTTAATGATGCGGCCGGTTACGGATATGTATTTATGCTGCGGCGTGACGTTGACCGGCTGTTCGGTATTTATGAGAAGGCCAATACCTGGAGCGTCTGGCTGGAAGACGGACTGAAAGCTCCGGAACGGGAAACTGCATGCACTGCGGTCGAATCGGTGTTTGGTGACAAAGTGATCAGCGCAGGTCTCTATGAGACGTCCCGGGAAAAAGCCGAAATGGATGACATGATGGAGACGATCCGCCGGATCTGCGATACGTTCCCGATCCTTCTGTTCGGGACCGGTCTGTTTTTCATGATCCTTTTTGTCAGTCAGGTGATCCGCAGCCGCAGAAAGGATATCGGCATTCTGATGGCTCTGGGCCACTCCCGGGGAGCGGTCCTCAGGATCTATGCCGGATATATACTGATCCTCATGATCCCCGCGGTATTTGCGGGTACGCTGATCGGATTTCTGATCACGGTCCTTTGTTCCCGTCTGACTACGGAAGTTTATTATCTCCCCCGGATCATTTACCGGATGGATGTGGGCAGATACCTGCTGATGATCCTTGCGGAAATACTTTGCGGTTTCTTTTCCTGTCTGATCAGCACGCTCACCGAGGTGGATGCCGATCCGGCAGCCGCCATGCACGGCGCGGAAGGGACACGGAAAGAGCCTTCCGCTTTTATGAAAAAGCTTTCGCTTAAGCCGCTGGCGAAATACAGTATCGCTTCCGTTTTCCGCAACGGCAGACGGACCGTCCTTTCCATCCTGGCCATCGGCGCCTGTGTGGTCCTTTCCGCCGGTTCCCTGGAATACTATATCGCGTACGCGGATGCGATCCCCAGGACATTCGGAAAGCGGTATACCTATGACGCCCTGGTCGGCGTGACAAACGGCCGGGAAGGTGTGGAGGAGATAAGGAAAACAGAGGGGATCGCGGTCACGGAGCCGGTCCTTTCCTTCCGGGGAGAGATGAAAAACGGGACGGTCTCGCTGGAGGGAAAAGTGAGCGCCATTTCGGAAGATGCGACGCTGATCGTTCCCTATACGAAAGACTATGTACGTGTCCCCGTTTCCGACGGCGTTGTGCTGGACGAACAGACGGCCCGGGAACTGGGAGTCTCGGAAGGGGATACCGTAACGGTCGACGGATTACTGCTTGCGGTGACCGACATCTGCCGCAACCTGGCGGACAGGACGTCATACATTTCTTTTGACACCGCCTTCAAAATGGGGCACGAAAGACCGGATACCGCCGCCGTGAAATTTGCGGAAGGCGTGAAGCGGGAGAGCGTGCTGAAAAGTATAGCCGGCACTTCCGGGTACGGCTATGTCACGTTTTACGAAGACCAGCTTGTCTGTCAGAGGGAATATACCGGCATGGTCCGGGTCTCCATTGCCAGCCTTCAGATCATGGCACTTCTGATGGGAATGATCATTGTCATAAATATGATTTCCATAAGCATCAGTGAGAGAAAGCACGACTTTGCGGTACTCCTTGCGCTGGGCGTTTCCGATGGAAAGCTTTTCGGCATGATCCTTCTGGAAAGTTTTGTCGATCTGGCGCTGGCTTCGATCCCGGCATTTCCGGCGGCCCGGGCGGGGGCCGATGTCATGAACCGACTGATGAGCTCGCCCGCCCAGGCGGTGGAAATGTACGGATTTGAAAAGGCGTTCGGGATCGCCGTGCTGCTGGCGTTTCTGTATATGGCGGCAGGGATCGTTTCCGGATCCCGCAAACTCAGAAGCATCGATCCGGCCGGGGCACTTGAAGAAGAATGAGCCGGAAGTGTATAATTACAGATAGATACGATTTTGGGGGAAAAGATGATACAGTCAGTCTGGCTTACAAAGCTTTTACAGAAGATCCTGAATGAACCGGGAAACGCGCTGTCTGTTTCTCACGAAAACGTGAGGAGAGTTTTTGCGGCCGAAGAGGACCTGATCCTTCTTCTGGAGCCGGACCACAGCCTGGGCAGCGTGCTCTATGCCGGAAAGGATACGGCAGTCATTCTTTCGGAAGATCTGACCGAAAAAAGAGCGGAGCAGTTAAAGAAAGCCGCTGCCTGCCGGGAGATTTCGGATGCGGAAAAAGATCTTTGCATCCCGCTTCGTCTTTCTCAGACGGATGTTTTCGCAGTGCTGGTATTTCCCGGGAAAGCGGGCATACGTCCTGACGAGGCAGCGGAAAATGCTGTGGACAACTTTGCCGCGTTCCTTTATTCCGAGGGAATGGGCGGCATCCTGGTGTCCGGGAATCCGACCGTCGTTTCCGTAAAGGATCTGGAAGTGACCTATCACAACGGAAACATGGAGACCAAAGCGGTCCGCGGTATTTCTTTCGACATCTGCAAAAACGAGCTGGCCGTCATCGAAGGCGCCAGCGGCTGCGGAAAGAGTTCTCTCTTAAACTGCGTGGGCGGCATGCTCACGCCTTCTGCCGGGTCCATTCTGTTCCACGGAAAAGACGTGGCGAAAATGAGCCGCAGTGAATTGTCCGCATACCGAAGAGATTCGGTGGGATTCATTTTCCAGCATTACAATCTGATCGCCGACCTTACGGCAGAGGAAAATGTGGCCATTGCCGCCGGTATCAGCAAGGGATCCATGACCGTAGAGGAAGCGCTCCGTCTGGTGGGCATGGAAAAAGAAGCCTCCCGCTATCCCAATCAGCTTTCCGGCGGACAGCAGCAGAGGGTGTGCATCGCCAGAGCCATTGTAAAACATTCCGACCTTCTGATCTGCGATGAGCCCACGGGCGCTCTGGATACCGAAAATTCATCCCAGGTGATCCGGATCCTGCAGGATCTGGCAAAGAAGCAGGGCATCGCGGTGATCATGATCACCCACAACCCCCTGTTCTCCCTTATCGCCGACCACTGCTTCAAGATGAGTGACGGTCTTTTGATCAGCGAGACCAGGCAGCCCTTCCCCCTTCCGGCAAAGGACCTGCAGCTGAAGTAAGTGAAAACAGAAAGAGGTAAAGAAAAAATGTACGAAAGATTACGGGTAGGGATCCTGGGAACGGGCAGCATGGCAGTGGTAATGGCCACTTCCATCAAAGCCATGAAAAACGTGGAAGCAGCAGCCGTGGCTTCCCGGACGTTAAGCAAGGCACAGGCCTTTGCGGAGCGTTTCGGCATTCCAAAGGCATATGGCACTTATGAGGAAATGTACGAGGATGACGATCTGGATCTCATCTATGTGGTTTCGCCTCACTCCCATCATGCGCAGTACGCGGGACAGTGCATCGACCACGGCAGGGCAGTGCTGGTGGAAAAGAGCTTCACCGTGAACGCCGAACAGGCGAGAGCCCTTATAAAAAAGGCGGAGGAAAAAGGCGTCTTCCTGACCGAGGCCATCTGGACCCGGTACATGCCCATGACAAAGACCATTGCCGAAGCGGCTCACAGCGGAAAGATCGGCAGGATCAACGCCATCACCGCAAACCTCGGCTACGCGGTCAGCGACCGGGAACGCGTGATCTCTCCGGAACTGGCCGGCGGCGCGCTTCTGGATGTGGGCGTGTATGCTCTCACCTTCATTTCCACCGTGCTGGGGGATGACATTTCGGACATAAAGGCCGTGACGGCGCTTTCCGAACGCGGCGTGGACTTAAGCGACCAGGTATCTTTCAACGTGAATTTCGAAGGCCGGAAGATCCCCTGCTCTTTCTACACGTCCATCACGGGCCCCACGGACAGAAACGGCATCATCTACGGCACGGAAGGGTATATGATCGTGGGCAACGTGAACAATTATCAGTACATAGAGATCTATGACAATTCGCACCGCCTGGTGGAAGAAATCGCCGCGCCTTCCCAGAAGGAGACCGGCTACGTGTATCAGTTCGAGGCATGCCGGCGGGCGCTTTCGGAGGGGAAGAAAGAATGTGAGGAAATGACCCACCGCATGACCATCGACGTCATGGAAAACATGGATGTGATCCGCAGAGTCATGGGAGTAACCTATCCCGCAGACCTGGCAGAATGATATACGCAGAGCATTGTTTTTGAATTGTATTTTTGCGCGGGCCGCGCCATAAAAAAAGGAGGCTAAAAAATGTTTGAAGGAAGAGAATTGGACCATATCGGAGTGCAGGTAACGGATTCCGAGGCAGACGCAAAGTTCTACATGGAGAAGCTGGGCTTTACCTTAAAGGGAAAGTTCAAGAGCTCCCACGGCGACTATTACACCTGGTTCGTGACCAACGGTCAGATCACCTATGAGATCTACCAGAGCGCAAACATCCCGGAGGACGCAAAGGGAAAAGTGAACCACGTGGCTCTGAATTCCACCGACATCGAGGCGGATTACAAATACTGCGTTGAAAACGGCTACACCATCTGCACCAACGGTATCGAGGACATTCCGTCCCGCTGGGAGCATGGCTGCCGCTACTTCAAGGTGGTGAGCCCCACCGGCGAGCAGATAGAGTTCAATCAGAACTTATAAAGACCGAGAAAATAGAACGCCGCCGGCAGCAGATTTATCTGTGCCGGCGGGCTTGTTTTCGTTCACCTCAAAAATTGCTATGTGAGCCGTTGAGCGGTTTGAGCCGCGTCCGGCTCACATAAACTCTCAGGAAATTTTTGCCGATTTGGACCTCTAGGGCCTTTGCCCCTTCTCCGGCTCACATTGCCCTCGAAAATCCTTCAGAAATCGCCTTAAAATGGTTCACATAACTTTTGTAATGTGAGCCTGGTGACTTCAAACTGCGCCTCCGGCTCACATCGCAGTTTTTTGCCCTTGTCAGCGTGTGAGCCAAAACGGCCATTATGCCCTCTCCGGCTCACATCTGGTGTTTCACTACCGCGTATTCGTCCCCGTTTCTCCAGTAGGGGCACTTCTTCGATCTGCTGTTTTCCAGCCGTGCCACGTCATCCTGATCCATGTAGCAGCTGCAGTAGTATTCATCGTCTTCTTCGTCATATTCGTAAAAAGCGCAGGTCTCACATTCCATCATTTTCCCTTTCCGAAAAATCCCGGCCGTTCCTTCGAAAATCAGTTTTTTACACCGTGATTTTGTGATATATATTAGAATGAAACAGCGAATTCTGTCAATCGGGAAAGTACTGCCCCGTATGCGGCACAAAACTGTGGGATGAGTGAAACACGCGGAGTGTTCAGACATATAAGGAGAGGACAGCAATGGATTACACAGTTTCAGAAAAGATACAGAATGTATTTGACAAGGTAGTGAATGCGCCCGAGGTGAAGGCGGCAGTGGATTTCATCAAAGAAGACCACCCCTTCTCCATGAAGGAGCACAAGGAATTCGTGCTTTGCGAGGCGCCCACTTTCCATGAGGAAGCCCGCGCGAAAATGTATGCGGAAAAGCTTTCTGAATACGGCCTTTCCGAGGTAAAGACCGAGCCCTACCTGGATGTGTGGGGCGTGCGGAAAGGGACCGGCGGCGGGCCCACCATTCTGGTGGAAGCCCATATGGATACGGTGTTCCCCTTCGGAAGCGTGAAAGAGATCGTTGACGAAAACGGCGAAATGCACGCTCCCGGTGCCACCGACAACACCCGCGGCATGACCGTGCTCCTTTCGGTCCTTCGTGCCATGAATAAATTCGGCATCAAAACAAAGGGCGACATCATCTTTGCGGGAACTGCCAGAGAAGAGGGCATGGGCTCTCTCGGCGGCATGAGAGATTTTCTGGAGAAAGGCCCGAAAGTGGACGCGTCCATCAGCGTGGACGGCGCGGATACCGAGGCCATCACCTGTGAGGCCACCGGCTACAAGACTTACGAAGTGAATTTCTACGGCATCGGCGGTCACGCCTGGTCTGATTTTTCAAAGATGGCAAATCCGCTGCATGCGGTCGCAAGAGCCGTGGCCAAGATCGCTGATTTTACCGTGCCGCAGGATCCCAGGACATCCTTCTGCGTGTCCAATTTCCATGCGGGAAATGATGCCGGCGTGCATGCCATCGTGCCGAAGGCAACGATCAAGTACAACATCCGTTCCAACAGCCAGGAGGAACTGGATAAACTGGACCGGCGGGTATTCGATGCCATCCGGGAGGCCTGCGAGGAAGAAACGGCCAAATGGGGCAAAGATACCATCACCTGGGACTATAAGCAGTATTGTGATGTGCCGGCAGGAAAGCAGGACCATCACGCGCCGCTGGTGGAGTCGGCGGTTGCCTGCGCCTGTCTTTATACGCCGGAAGAAAAGAAAGAACATATCGGCATCCGCGAGGGCGGCTGCGTGAACGGCAACATGGCCATCGGGGCCGGCGTTCCCTGCGTGACCATCGGCGGCGGCGAGCTGAACCGCTGCATCCACAGCCTGGATGAGTACTTCCCCTATACAAAAGCCTACGCCCTTCCCCAGGAAGTGCTCACGCTTCTTCTGATGGCGGCGGGACTTGACGGCGTGACGGAGCCGGTCATTTAACATGTGACAGGAGTTTTCATGAAGAAAACAGTATCGATCGTTTTGGCAATATTACTGTGCTGCAGCCTGGCGGGGTGTGCCGGGCAGACTGCAGGAAAGGCGGGCATTCAGGTGGGCATCGTGCTCCCCACCCGCGACGAGCCCCGCTGGACCCAGGATGAAGCGTCTTTCACTTCCATTCTGGAAAAAGCGGGCTTTTCGTCCCGAGTCCTGTTTTCTCAGGGCGATCCTGCCACGGAGCTTACCAACGTGGAATCGCTCATTCTGCAGGGTATGAAAGTGCTGGTCATCTGTTCCCAGGACGCGGCGGCCGCCACGGCTGCCGTGGAAAAAGCCCGGAAGGAGGGCGCCAAAGTCATCTGCTATGACCGCCTGATCACGGATACGGAAAACATCGACTATTACGTGACCTTCAACAGTTTCGACGTGGGCGTGAAGCAGGGACAGTTCCTCATCGACGCCTATGAGGGACAGAAAAACGTGCCCCTTTACCTCTATGCCGGCGCCACCACCGACAACAATGCCTACATCTTTTTTTCCGGCGCCTGGAGCGTGCTGAATAAAGCCGTGGCGGAGGGGCAGTTCGTTGTGGCCAACTGTCCGGGGATCGAGAAGTATACAGGCGTTCCGCTGGATGTGGATACGGACCGGGATGCGCTCTCGGATATCCTTGGCATCATTACCACCAACTGGGATTTCAATATCGCCAAATCAGCGGCGGAGGCCGACCTTACCGCTGCCCCGGCAGCAAAAAAGGGAGATGTGGCCATCCTGGCCCCCAATGACGGCACGGCCAGAGCCATCGCGGATGCCTTCTCGGCGGACGACGACATCACTTCCTATGTCATTACCGGGCAGGACTGTGAGGCGGCATCCTTAAGCTACATCTGCAGCGGCCTTCAGTCCATGACCATCTGGAAAAACACTGCCTCTCTGGCACAGACCACCTGCGACATGGTGAGCGCCATTCTGGACGGCAGAGAGCCGGCGACCACAGCCACCTACAATAACGGCGTGAAGGACGTGCCTTCTGCCGAGACCCCCGTCACGGTCATCACCATCGAAAATGTGAATGAACCGGTGGACGCGGGATACGTTTCAAAGGATGATATCGCCGGGTATCCCGACTGAAAGAACGAGGAGCAGCGAATGGAACAGGATCATATTCTGGAAATGCGGCACATTACCAAGGAATTTCCCGGCGTGAAAGCGCTGAACGACGTGAATTTTAAAGTGAAGCGTGGGGAGATCCACTGCCTGGTGGGGGAGAACGGCGCGGGAAAAAGCACACTGATGAAGGTGCTTTCCGGCGTGTGGAAGTACGGCACCTATACCGGCGACATCGTCTATGACGGCGAAGTGCGGAAGTTTACCGGTATCGCCGACAGCGAGAAAGCGGGCATCGCCATCATCTATCAGGAACTGGCGCTTTTTCCGGAACTTCCCATCTACGAAAACATTTTTTTCGGCCATGAGATCCTTAAGGGAAAGCAGATCGACTGGAACGAGACCGTCGTGCAGGCAAAAGAGGTGCTGAAAAAAGTGCGCCTCAACGTGGACCCTTCCATGAAACTGGAGAGACTAAACACCGGAAACCGTCAGCTGGTGGAGATCGCCAAGGCCCTTTCCAAAAAGTGCCGGCTGATCATTTTCGACGAGCCCACTTCGTCCTTGAACGAAGATGATTCCGAAAATCTTTTGAATCTGATGCGGGAACTGAAAGAGAGCGGTGTCACCTGCATCATGATCTCCCATAAGCTGCGGGAGGTGACCGCCATCGCCGATACCATCACGGTGCTTCGGGACGGCAGCACCATCTGTTCTCTGGACGCGAAAACAGATGACATCAGCGAAGCCAACATCATAAAACACATGGTGGGCCGCACCATTACGGATATCTACCCCAAACGGCCCGGATCTGCGCCCGGGGACATCATGCTTTCCGTAAAGGATCTTTCCGTGGAAAATACCGCCACGGGTCACAAGTCCCTCCGGAAGGTGAGCATGAACGTGCGCCGGGGAGAGATCGTGGGGATCCAGGGACTCATGGGCGCGGGCCGGTCAACACTTGCCCGCACGATCTTCGGCCATACGGATGGCCACAGGATCACAGGCGGTGAGATCACCATGGACGGGAAGAAAGCCATGTTTGCAAGCCCGCAGGATGCCATTGATCATGGCCTGGCCTATGTTTCGGAGGACCGGAAGGGAAACGGCCTGATCCTTATGCAGGACATTAAATCCAATATCACTTTCGCCAACTTAAAGGCGCTGGCGGAAGGCCTTTCCATCAATGACGCGAAAGAGGTGCAGGAGGCTGAACGCTACAAGGAAGACCTGAACATCAAAGCGCCTTCCGTCGAGCAGAAAACGGAAAGCCTTTCCGGCGGAAACCAGCAGAAGGTGCAGATCGCCAAGTGGCTTTTTACGGAACCGAAAGTGCTGATCCTGGACGAGCCCACAAGGGGCATCGACGTGGGAGCGAAATATGAGATCTATACCATCATGAACCGGCTGGTGGAACAGGGAATGTCCATCATTATGATCTCGTCCGAACTGCCGGAGGTGCTGGGCATGTCTGACCGGATCTATGTAATGAGCGAAGGAAGTATCACCGGTGAACTGTCCGCGAAGGAAGCCACAGAAGAGAAGATCATGAAGATGGCGGTCAACGCCTGAGAAAAGGAGACCGATATGTCAGAGAATAAAAAAGTTATTGGGGAGATCAAAGAGCTTCTGACGCACAATGCGAAGAGCTACATGATGTATGCCGCGCTTCTGGTGATCATGATCGTATTCCAGATCTGGACCGGCGGTCTGTTCTTCACCGCGGGCAACATCTCCAACCTGTTCAACCAGGCGGCCTATGTGGCGGTGCTTGCCATCGGCATGACGCTGATCCTCATTTTAAAGCACATCGATCTTTCCGTGGGATATGTGGCCGGACTTTCCGGCGCCGTGGCGGCCATTCTCATGGAGAAGGCAGGCGTCAATGTGTGGCTGGCCATCCTTATCGTGCTGGCGATGGGACTTGTCATCGGTTTCATCCAGGGTTCCATCGTTACGAAGATCGGTGTGCCGGCTTTCGTGACGACGCTGGCGGGAATGTTCATTTTCCGCGGACTTCTTACCAGGTCTCTTTCGGGGACCGGCACCATCGTCATTGACGACCCGGCCTACAAGGCGCTCTGCCAGGGTTTTATCCCCGATATCCCGGGCAACACCTCCGGGATCCACATCGTGACCATGATCATCGGCGTGCTCCTGGTGGCAGCCATTGTCGCAGGTCAGGTGAAGGCCAGGAACAATAAGATCAAATATGGATTTCAGGTGACTTCCTTCCCCGTATTCGTTATGGGAATGGCAGCGGTTTCTGTCGTGATCCTGATCGTCTGCTGGATGCTGGCCTGCTATCGCGGTATTCCGGTGAGTGCCGTCATCGTAGGCGTCATTCTGGCCGCCTACAGTTTCATGCTGTCAAAAACAAGGCTTGGGCGCTACATTTACGGCATCGGCGGCAATGAACAGGCGGCAGAACTTTCCGGCGTGGACGTAAAGAAAGTCACGCTGTTCGCATTCGTCTCCATGTCCGTGCTGGCGGCCGTGGCAGGCATCCTGTATTCCTCCCGTCTTTCTTCGGCCACGCCCACGGCAGGAAACGCTTTTGAAATGGACGCCATCGCGTCCTCCTACATCGGCGGGACCGCGGTATCCGGCGGCGTGGGCAAAGTGACCAACGCCATCGTCGGGACCTTTGTTATCATGTCCCTCACCAACGGCATGAACCTGATGGGAATCGACATTTCCTATCAGTACATCGTAAAGGGCATCATTTTCATCATCGCCGTTGCCTTTGACATCCGTTCACGCAAGATAATGAATAATTAACGAAGTCCAAAGAATGCCGTATTTAAGCGGCTTTCAGGGATTTGGAAAAGCGATTTGATAACAAAATGATAACACTTGATAACTGAGCATTATTTATGAGTAATGCAAAAGGTTAGCAGGTGAGGTTTCAGCAAAGACTAAAAAGGTCTTGTTAAGCTAATGAATAGCTTAGCAAGGCCTTTTCTTTTTGCCTTTATGTTAGCCGTTTGAAACCATTCAGATAGGATTTGCTCAGATTATTCCTGGGGTGGAGCAGTTTCAAAGTGTGAATGAGTTGTCTGATCGGGTGTTGGATAGTGATATCTCCAGGCATCGTATTCATCCTGGGTGATCTGACCGGATCTAAGAGCTTCGGATTTGTCCATCCAATCCAACAGCATGTCATAAAGCTGCATGCTGCCGGGATGATTCCTTAAGTCAAGATAAAGCTGAGGCTGACCATCTTCTGCCTTTTCAAAGAGGACCGGAACTGGATTAGGCTTCTCCCTTGAGCGACAATGACGGGGGCGTGACACGCTCCCGTTATATGTCGATTAAGCAGGAATCATGTAAAATTATATGGACAAATGCGGAATAAAATATATGGACATTTTGCTGTGTCCATGATATAATCACAGAGTATATGAGAGGAGGCTTTAGATGGTTATTGGATCTGAAAGTGAAACCGTTGAGTTTAAGCTTACTACCGGAGAAAAGAATGAGGCTGTAGAAGCTATGGCAGCCATTTTGAATAAACATTGCCGAGGCACAGTGTATTTTGGTGTAGATGATTCCGGATTTGTTAGAGGACAACAGATTAGTGATTCTACCAAAAAGGATATATCAAGAATAATTAGCGACGCCATTGAACCGAGAATTGCGCCGACTATAGAGGTGCTCACTATAGAACAGCGAACGATAATTAAGGTGTCTTTTTCCGGACATAATAGACCCTATGCAGTTAATGGCAAGTATCTAATTCGAACAGGGACAGAGAATAGGCGTATGTCTCCTGATGAATTAAAACGGCTGATAAAGAATGATGATTACTCTTCCAAATGGGAAGAAGAGTTGACGGATTATACTGCTGATGACCTGGATGATGATGCCTTGAAGGATTTTTATCAGTCTGCAAAAGACTGTGGCCGCTTGTCCATGAAAGAATATGACAAAGGGAAATTGCTTACTACTCTCGACATCGTTCGCGGTGGGAAAATAAACAACGGTGGCTATGCCCTTTTTGGGGAAAATGCCAAGATTGGGTTAAAGCTGGCATCATATGCTACAGACAATAAAGTCACTTTCACTGATTTGAAACTCCTTGAAGGTAATATCTATAATCTTGTAAATGCTGCTTTAGATTACATTTTGAACCGCATCAACTGGAGAAGCGAAATTGGAGCAAGAAAGAGAAAAGAGATTCCGGAAATTCCGGAAGAGGCAATTCGCGAAATCATAGTAAACGCATTTGCACATGCAGATTATGAAACTGTTCCGGAGATTGAAATCGGTATTCACCCGGGCAAAATTGAGATATATAATCCTGGGTCATTTCCGGACGATTTAACGCCGCTTGATTTTATATCTAGGAATTTGCCTTCATATAAGCGAAATAAGCTAATATTAGACATTCTGTTTAGAAGTAAAGACGTTGAAAAGTCAGGTACAGGCTTCCAGCGTGTAAACGATTTTTGCAAGCAACAGAACGTGACTTGGAACTATAGAAAAGAAGCATACGGTTTCTTCTTCGAATTTATCAGGACAAATGTCCAGATAAATGTCCAGATAAATACTGAACTTACAGAAGCAGAGCAGGTCATTTTTAATCTGATTCAGAATAATGATGGTATCTCGAAAGCAGAGATGGCGATAAGGATTGGAAAGTCTGAAAAGACTGTCCAAAGGCTTATATCTTCGCTCACGAAGAAGCAGGTGATTGAAAGAGAAGGATCCAATAAATCGGGCAGTTGGAAAATAAAGATATAGGAGATTATGGCATTGAAAGAAATGAAACAAGATTGCAGGAAGGGGAAACTTCTGCTTATAAATGGGTCACAGTAGAAGAATTGCGCTCAATGTCCCGCGATGAGTTGGCGACGCAGCGGATGTTGAATTTTATTGAAGAATTAAAATGAGGATCGCAGTTGAACGTAATACAACTATTGCGTTATTGGATTTACATGTATAAATGGTATTATCTTCATAGAACGTTCTGAATAAAATTTATCGGAGGAACTATTTATGATGTATTTACCTGCCAATTTGAAGAAGTACAGGATTTTAAAAGAATTGACGCAAGAAGATGTAGCCGAGTTTTTAGGAATAACTCCGCAGAGTGTATCTAAATGGGAACGAGGCGAAAGCTATCCGGATATTACGCTTCTTCCAGCGTTAGCTAATATATTTGAGACAAGTGTTGATTTGCTTCTTGGGATGGACACCATCCGTGCGGAGGAAACACGTTACAATATTCATAAAAAGGCTGTAGAATATCAAAGAAATGGCAACTTAGATATGGCAGAAAAAACCTATCGAGATGCCTTGCTGATATATCCAAACAAGCCTGGAATGATATTGGGATTGGCTAGTACACTGGCTTTAAAAGGTGATACCGAAGAAGCGATAGAGTTAATGGAAAGAGGTTTGCCTATTTCCATTAACGAAAAGCAGAAATCAACGATGAGAGCCACATTATGTTTTTTGTACCTGAAGGCTGGGCGAGAAGATAAGGCGTGTAAACTCGCGTCACAATTACCACATATGCGTGAAAGCAGAGAGGTTATACAGCCGCTGATCAAACAGGGCCTTAATGACTCTCAAATCGACGAAAATATTAAGACTATCATTTTAGGTGATGGTGAAGGAATTTGGTAAGTGAGAAGTTAAGTTAGTTTGACTTGATAACACTTCCATGATAACAATTTGATAACATTAGTTGATACAGTCCGTGCGATATGGACAGCTGAAACCAAATGAAATCAAATCGCAACAGAGAACCATAACAAAAATGTTTAAGACATGGGTTTAGTTAGGGTAATTGAATAATAAAAAAACACCGGCGGTACCATGCCTGGCGCGACTGCGCTGCAGCTTCGGAAGGAAAATAAAACAGCCCGGTGGATTGCGAGGTGTGCGTGCTTCGAGGCGCCTGAGTTTACTCGGCGCTCTCGAACACCACACCCGCAGGGTACCGCCGGGCTGTTTTTATTGTCTTTACTGGTGATCCTGCATGTCCAGCACGAGCTGTGTGAGGAATCTCGCTCCCAGGATGAGCGCGTCTTCGTCGATGTTCAGGTCGCCGGCGTGCACATGGCAGTTGCAGCCTTTTTCCGGGTTTTCCACGCCGATGCGCAGGAAGGCGCCGGGGCGTCTGGTAAGGTAATAGGAGAAATCCTCAGAACCCATCATGGACTCCACTTCGTGCACGTTTTCCTCTCCCGCCAGGGAGATCTGCGTTTTTCTGGCGATTTCCGTAAGATACGGATCGTTATATACCACGTAGGCGGACAGGTTGTCGTCTACTTCTGCCGTGCCGCCAAGTTCCGAGGCGGCATTTTCGCATATTTTGCGGATCTTGTCACAGATGAACTGATCCAGTCTGTCGCTGTAGGTGCGCACCGTGATGCCCATGGCGGCCTTTTCCGCAATGATATTAAAGGCTGTGCCGGCGTGCAGCGTGCCGATGGAAATGATGTGATTCTCAAAAGGACTGATCTCGCGGGCTTCCATCAGGTAGATGTCATTTGCCGCCTTGATGGCCATGGCCAGGGCGTCATGCCCTTCCTGGGGCCTGGTGGCGTGGGCGCTGACGCCGTGGAAGGTGATGCGGTAGGCGTGACAGGATGCCTGGGCGTTCCCCTTGTGCCAGCCGAAATGCCCCACAGGCAGCTTGTGCACGTGCTGACCGAAAATGAGATCCACGTCGTCCATGACACCGTTTCGCACCATAATGCCGGCACCTTCGTCCTCACCCTCTTCGTTGGGCTGGAAAATAAGCTTTACACGGCAGGAAAGGCTTCCTTCATCGGCGGCTTTCCTGAGTGCCTTTGCCGCGCCAAGGAGCATGGCCGTATGGGCGTCATGGCCGCAGGCATGCATCTTTCCGGGGACTTCCGAAGCGAAGGGAAGACCGGTCTGCTCCTCTACGGGAAGGGCGTCCATGTCGGCGCGGAGACCGATGGTAAACACGTGCCCCGCATCTTCCACGGCGGGAGCCGCTTCAGCTTCTTTCGCAGTGCCGCCGTAATTGATATATCCCACCACGCTGCCGGGAGCGTATTTTAAGGTATAGGGAATGCCCAGGGAATCAAGTTCCCGGCATACGACAGTTACGGTAACGGGAAGGTCAAGTCCCGTTTCGGGATGGCGGTGGATCTCCCGGCGCAGACTGATGATGCGCTGTGCGTCGCCGGATCCAAAATATGTATCAACGTTCATAAGAGCCCTCCAGGTTCTGAATAGCTGCAAAAATTCAATGAAACAACAAGGCAATTCTACCACATCTCCGGAAAAAGCAGGAATGCCGGCAGTGCCTGCGAACGGTTATTCGGCGCAATAGATCTGCACACGGCCATCTGTCAGCAGCTCGTTCCTTTCTTTGATCTCGACCTGTCCCCATTCATCGCGGGTTCCTGCGAAATCGATCCTTGTGAGTGTATCGCAGAATTGGAAAGCGGCAGTGTCGATGGTCTTAAGGCTTTTCGGAAGTCCGGCCTCTGCAAGATTCTCGCAGAGATAAAGCGAGTAGATGCCTATTTCTTCTAAACCGTCTTTGATATGAAGTTCCGTCAGATTGGATGCCTGGCTCATTGCGTAATTGCAGATCCTCTCGCAGCCTTCCGGGACAGTGTATTCTGTTCTCTCGGACGCGGCGGGATAACTAAGCAGCAGTTTTCCGTCAGCAGTATAAAGAACGCCGTCTTCCGACTTATAGTTTTTGTTGTTCTCATCGACGTCAATGTACGAAAGGGCATAGTTCCAGAAGATCGATCCTTCTTCTATCTCGGTGACTCCGGCAGGAATAACGATCTTTTCCAGCGTGTTTGTGACTTCGATGGCGTTTTTCCGTATCGTTGTCACGCTGTCAGGAATCTCAAACAGAGTATCCCTTTTGTCTGCCGGGTAGTTGATGAGAGTGGCAACGGACTTATCGTAAAACACGCCGTCAACAGAAGCATATTCCGGATTGTTTTCATCTACAACAAAAGCGGATACGAACGTATTGGCGAAAGCATCGTCTCCGATCACCGAAAGCGATGCGGGGATCGAAACCGTGTTTTCCTTAAACGCGGAACGGAAAGCTTCGGTGCCGATATACAGCATTCCCTCCGGGAAGGCGAATCCGTTTTCACTGTGAAGCAGGTCGTTGTTGAAAGCACTGTTTCCTACATATTTCAGATTTGCAGGAAAGTTCACGGTCCTGAGAGCAGTGCAGTTGGTGAAGGCGGCATTTCCGATAAATTCAACATCATTTCCCAGTTCCACATCCGCTAATGCCTGGAAATAATAGAAAGCTCCTGCACCAACGGATGTGACCTTGTCACTGATCACGACATGCTCTGCTTCTGCACTGTATTTGTCCCATTCGGGTGCGGTTTCATAATAGTCTCTCATAGGACCTTCGCCGGAGATGATGATGGTCTTTGTTGAGGAATTGTAGTCCCATTTCAGATCATCTTTTTCCAAGGCGGCAAACTGCTTTTCAAGAGCATCGACCGCACCGCCGGCATTGCCCGGGGGTAAAGTTTCTGCCGGGTTGCTCCCGGCGTCCGATGCATTGTTTTCTTCGGCCTGATCGTTGCTTTGCGTCTGGTTGGGGGCTGCAGATGTATTGCCGGAAGAAGTATCTGCCCCGCCGCAGGCTGTGAGAGAAAAAAGAAAGACCACGCACAGAATCATTGCTATCACTTTTTTCATATCCGGTTTCCTCCAAATACAATAAAAACACGATTTTTCAATGTGGATCTGAGAAAATTGTATTTTATGATTCAGGAAGTTTCAAGTACTATTTTCACCGTGGAAGAGTACAAAAAATATCGACTTACTGCTTCTGCAGAAGTATACTCAAACAGTTGCAGGATCTTTCGTGGGCAACGCGATCTCCCTGAAGCAGCTTTCCTATGCCATGAAGCTTGGCAAATTGGGCGAGCAGTTTGTTCTCAAGTCGGAAAAGGCTTTTGAACGGATCCGGTTCCTTGATTATGCCGTAGCGGATAATTCGGAATATTACGCAAGGCGCAAGGTGCGTGATGAAGAAGCACGAAAGGCATTTCAGCGGGAATTGGAAACGGATGATGTCCGGGGGATCTTCATGAGAGATATCCTCAGAGAGGAGATGAAGCAGGATGACATACGCCTACGATGAAATGTATCTCGACAGCGCCATGAAGAATCTGGGGGAGGCGTTCGATTATTCAGTCAATGCCTGCCATCTGGACGCGGAAAGATTTCTGGATCTTTTTATTTCCGGAGGACTTGCCGAAGACTTCGGGAAGGGAAGCCCCAGGCTGGTAGCCGGTCTTTCCGGGACAGAGCTGGTAATGGAGATCCTTGCCAAGGCAGGACTGGCGAACGTGTTTCCCGGGTCACAGACGGAATATGACTTCTCACCGGAGTACTGGTGCGGCTGGATCCTTGCGTACTATCAATGGAAGACCGGCAGAACTTTTTCGGATATCCGGGAAAGCATCCCCATGACGGAACTTCTGAAGCTGTATCCGGTTTTGCACGAAGCATCCGAAGAAAAATGTGCCGACACGATGGACCGTATCACGGAACGAAGAAGCGGGGTCTCCAGGCTGCAGCATCAGAGGAAAAGGTGCGGATATTCGCAAAAGGAGCTTGCCGAAAGGTCCGGCGTCAATCTTCGTACACTGCAGCAGTATGAGCTGAAAGCCAAAGACATAAACAAGGCCTCCGTGCGGACGGTCCGGTCACTTGCAAATGTCCTGGGGTGCCGCGTGGAAGCCCTTTTGGAATACGCGCCTTGTGAGGGAAGGGGAGGATTCTGAGTGTTAATCCCGGAAAGCAGACCGTCATCGAATCGTTGAAAGTTTCTTTATGAGGTCAAGAATGATTGGTTTCATTGCCGGAGAACAGGCATTAAACAGCTGAACGACTTGTTCAGACTGGTATCTGGAGGAATCCGGGGTTGCGTCAGTTAAAAGAACACCGGCATCGCACTTGATTGCTTCACAGATTCGACTTAAAGCATCCAGTGTTGGCTTTACTTTTCCGTTCTCGATTTTTGATAAATAGACAACTGTAATATTGGCTCGTTCAGCAACAGCTTCCTGCGTAAGTTTTGCCGCTGAACGGGCTTTTTTGATTCTTGATCCAAGAAGCCGATAGTCAAACATGCTCATTTCCTCCATTTAATAGAATAACAAGCATGAACTAATAATTTAATAAACCAAAGGATTAACTTGAACTATTAGATTAACTATCATATACTATTCTTGAGTTGTTGTAAGTTTTAAAACACAACTTTCTCTGAGACCGAGAGTGATTAGGGAAAAAGTGTATGTACAGTGTATGTGAAGGCCTTCCAAAAAGAAGGCTGGAAATCAAGGAGTTTATGCCTGCCATGTTGAAAAAGTTTAAAGGGAAAGCTGGTTTATTCTTAGCAACGTTGCTTTTTGCGGAAACAGCAGTTTCCGGGATCTGTTACGGACAGGAAGCAGAAGCTTTTTCAAATGCTGAAGAAGTGTGACCCTCCTGTTTGACGGCACTACCGAGAAACAGAACAAGAGCGGTACAGGAACGATTGCCACATTGGTGTTGGAATGCGTCGAGGGAGCAGAAATCGGTGAAAAAGAAATCAGTCTTTCTGAAGTAACACTCTTTGACGCCTTAAAACCGCTTGGCGAGGGCGAGGATGAGGTGACCGACCTTACCGGAACAAGTATCAATGTTCTGGAAATGCTGTACGGAGATCTGCTCTTTGACGGAAAGATAAGTATATCCGATCTGGCTGTGATCAGACGGTATCTTGCCGGTTGGGCAGACAGCACAGACGTAGGTACCTGGCCGGAAGCAGATATCAATAAGGATGATGATGTAAATATGGATGATGTAGCCATCCTGCAAAGGTATCTTGCCCGCTGGGAAGGATATGAGAAGTTCTTTCAATAATGTTTTTGATGGGAAGCCAGTATGAATAATGGGTATCGAGTGAAACGAATAATAGCTTTGTTATTAGCCACTACACTGGTGGCTGTTTCCAGTATGGAAAGCTTTGCATTTCATGGAAAAGCAGAACTGATCCCGGTCGGAGACCCGCAGCCTGCAATTGCTGAAGAGGCTTTTGAAGCAGATGTGCCGCAAGGTCCGGACCGGGATTCCTCGGCAGAGGTTGCTGAAGAAGCAGCATGCGATGCAGTCCTGGCGGGTGACGGGCAAAAGATCCCGGCAGAGTCTATTCAAATCGGCGGGAACAATATTGCATTCAAGGCGGATGATATGCCACTGATAGTGAATTATGGCGTGAGGCCAAAGGAAACTACTGACAAGATCACCTGGACTTCATCAAATCCTGATGTGATAGAGGTCATAGCCCCAGGTGTGATCAAACCCAAAAAGAACGGTAAGGCGATAATTACGGCTACTGCGGAAAGCGGCGTAAGTGCCAGCTGTGAGTTTTCTGTATCTGATTGCCAGGCAGATCTTATCCTGGATGCCGAAGAAACCGAGCTGCTGAACGAAGCGGGGAATAAGTTTTGCCTTAAGGTCATGATACATGATACGGAAGGTCATGCCGGTGGGCGTATCAACGTGAGATGGCCGAAGAAATATTTCACTTTTCTTGATGCCGAGTCCGGAGGACATTTTAATGCTTCGATGGGAGAGATCCGGGATACGACAAACGAAGAAGGTGTCGTCATCATGCTGTTTGACGGCTCTCTGGAGAAAAAGAACATTAAAGCTACAGAAAACGCCCTGGTGGCAACGCTTGCATTCGAGATCAAAGAAGGAGCACCAAGCGGGGAACATTTATTTGAGTTTTTAAGATCAGATTTGTTTAATGCGGAAGCCGATATCCTGGGCGGTGAATCTTCAAATCATTACCCGGGCAGTTATGAAGGAGTCAATCTTTCATTGATCGACCCGGCCGCAACATACCGGGTGACCTTTGATGCCAACGGGCATGGAACGGCACCGGATCCGATTGAGAATGTGACATATAAGAGCAAGGTAAGTGCACCCGAAGATCTTGCGGAAGCCGGATATACATTTGGCGGATGGTACAAAGATGTCAACGGGGTCAATAAATGGGATTTTGCAAACGATGTAGTCAGGTGGGACACCACACTGTATGCGAAGTGGACGGCCAATACCAACACCGCGTATAAGGTAGAGCATTACCAGCAGAATCAGACTGGGAATGGGTATGTATTAAAAGACACTGATAACCGCACCGGAACAACGGCGGAATTGACAGAAGCAGAGGCAGAGAGTTACACGGGATTTACTGTAAAAGAGTTCAGTCAGGAAAGTATTGCCGGTGATGGATCAACGGTTATAAAGATCTACTATAACAGAAACACCTATACGGTCACCTGGAAGAACAGCGATACTGTGCTGGAGAGCGATACCAATGTGAGATACGGAACAAAACCGTCCTATGACAGTGCAGTCCCCACAAAGGGAGCGGATGCACAGTATACGTACACGTTCAGCGGCTGGAGTCCCGCGATCACCGAAGAGACCGTTGTGACAGAAAATGTGACATATACAGCGCAGTTTTCCACAACGACAAATACTTATACCATTACGTGGAAAAATGGTGACGAGGTATTGGAAACAGATACAGGGGTTCCATATGGAACAAAGCCCTCTTTTGATAGTGAAACTCCACGAAAAACAGGAGACGCTCAATACTCTTACATGTTTGCCGGTTGGAGTCCTGCAATCACCGATGCGACAATTGTGGAAGGAAATGCCACTTATACAGCACAGTTTACGTCAACAGTCAATACATACACGGTTATCTGGAAAAATGGTGATGCCGTATTAGAGACGGATACAAATGTTCCTTATGGAACGAAGCCTGAGTATAACGGGACGACACCTGAAAAGGCGGCAGATGCTCAGTATACCTATACATTCAGCAGTTGGGATCCTGCAGTCACAGATGCAGCGGCAGTGACCGGAGATGTGACATATTCTGCACAATTTACATCCTCACTCAACACATATACCGTCACCTGGAAAAATGAGGATGCCATCATAGAGACGGATACAAACGTTCCTTATGGAACGAAGCCCGAGTATAACGGAACGACACCTGAAAAGGCGGCAGATGCTCAATATACTTATACATTCAGCGGTTGGGATCCCGCAATCACCGATGCGATAACAGTGACCGGAAATGTGACCTATACGGCACAATTTACCGGAACGAAAAGAAAGTATGATGTGGTCTTTGATGCCAACGGCCATGGAACGGCGCCGGCAAAGATCGAAGGCGTTGAATATGGCAGTTCTATTGCAGAGCCAACAGCCCTATCGGAAACAGGCTATACCTTCGGCGGTTGGTTCAAGGAGAGCGGCTGTCAGAATGAGTGGGTGTTTGCGTCCGATACGGTAGGAGGAGCAACGACTCTTTACGCAAAGTGGACAGTAAACAGTCACAAAGTGAAGTATGTTTATACAGATACCACTCCCGCAGGAGCCCCTGCTATTGCTGACGCTGCAAAAGACTACGGAATCACAGTACAAGTGGCAGAAAAACCGGCACTGGCCGGATATACGTTATCTGACTGGACAACCATGGATGTCACTGTTAGCGGCGGAAGCTTTGTTATGCCGGATACAGACGTGACCTTCACTGCCAGATGGACAGCCAATACGAATACTCCTTATACGGTAGAGCATTATCAGCAGGATGTGGCTGGGGATGGTTACACAAAGAAGGCTGCGGAGAACCTGACCGGAACAACAGCGCAGCAAACAGCAGCTGCTGCGAAAGAGTATGAAGGGTTTACTGTAAAGGAGTTCAGCCAGAAAGAGATCAGCGGTGACGGAACGACTGTCATTAAGATCTATTACGATAGAAAGACCTTCACGGTGACCTGGAAGAATGGCGATGCAGTACTGGAAACAGATACCGGTGTGAGATATGGCGCAAAACCATCTTACGATAGTGCAGTTCCCACAAAGGAGGCAGGCATCCAGTATTGCTATACGTTCAGTGGCTGGGGTCCGGCTGTTTCTCCGGATACAACAGTAACTGAAAATGTGACTTATACGGCACAGTTTACGGAAGCGCTTAGAAAATATGACGTGACTTTTGATGCCAACGGCCATGGAACAGCACCTGCAAAAGTCGAAGGCGTGGAGTATGGAAGCACTATTGCGGCTCCGACTGTACCGACTACGAATGGTTATACCTTTGCGGAATGGTACAAAGAAGCAGCCTGTGAGAACGCGTGGAACTTTGAAACCGATACCATCGGAGGTGCAGTTACTTTATACGCAAAGTGGACAGCCAATACCAACACACCCTACAAAGTAGAGCATTACCAGCAGGATGTTGTCGGAAATGGTTATTCAAAGAAGGAGACGGATGATCTTACCGGAACCACAGCAGAAACAACAAAGGCAGCAGCAAAGGCATATGCAGGATTTACTGTCAAGCCGTTTACGCAGGGAACGATCGGTGCCAATGGAGATACTGTCATAAAGATCTATTATGACAGAAACACCTTTTCAGTCACCTGGAAAAACGGGGATCAGACGCTGAAAACAGAGGAGCTCAGGTATCAGTCTGTGCCTTCTTATCGTGGAGATACCCCTGTAAAGCAGGCTGATGCACAGTATACCTATGCCTTCAACGGGTGGGATCCGGTACCGACAGCATTGACGGCACCAGTGACATATCAGGCAAAGTTTACGCAGTCTTTGAGAAAGCACACCGTTGTATTTAAGGACTGGAATGGCAGCAACATCAGTACACAGCAAGTTTCTTACGGATCCGCTGCGGCGGCTCCATCTGATCCGAAGCGAAGCGGATATTCCTTCACGGGCTGGGATAAGGATTTTACAAAGATCACCGGTGATTTGACAGTAACTGCGCAGTATGAGACCTCCAGAAGCTCTTCTGGTGGCGGAGGCGGCGGTTCGTCAGGTGGCGGCGGAGGCGGCGGTTCGTCAGGCGGCGGCGGAGGCGGCGGTTCGTCAGGTGGCGGCGGAGGCGGCGGCTCGTCAGGCGGTGGCGGAGGCGGCGGCCCCACAGCCAAGAAGACTGCAGCAGCCGGAACTGCCACATTCTCCAAGAACTGGTTTGCAGATGCAGCAGGAGTGTGGAGGATCAAAGACAAAGCCGGCAATATCGTAACCAGCGCATGGCTTTGTGATGATGCTGTGGCTGCCAACGGGCAGAGCGTATGGTACCTCATGAATACTGACGGGACCATGCTGGCCGCGGGCCTTGTACAGGATAATACCGGAAACTACTACAGCCTGGAAATGAACCATAACGGCTACTACGGCATGCTTCGTTATGTAAACGGGACCTACGACGGCATCTACATGGAATTCAGTCAGAAGCATGACGGAACATTCGGTGCCATTACAAATCAGAGCGCCATCGATGCGTTGAAAGCCAAGTATGGTGTGACAAAGTTTGGTGTGGGCAACGAAAACTGTATTTATACGAAGAATTTCTAATAGGGTGGAGTTTCACATGAAGAAATCAAAAGTGATCAAGGCATTCATCGTTTGTCTGGTGCTTGGGACGGTATTCTGCTTCCCGGCACTGGCAGGTTGGCCATCAGGAAGTTATTTGAAACTGCAGGCGCAGAAAAGCGAGGCCAAGGTGGGACAGGACACCTATTTCACGGTAGATGTCCTTATGAAGGATGTGGATGGTCATGCCGGAGGCGTGATCTGTATCCAGTGGCCGGAGAATGATTTTCAGGTGGTAAAGATCACAAACGACACCGGTTTTTTCAATGTGAAAAGGATGACGGTTCCGCTGCCGGCAAAAAATGGTGAAGTCGCACTTTTTTATGACGGATCTCTGGAGAGACAGAATAGGACAGGTGCGGGAAAGGTCGCAACGTTGACTTTTCAGCTGAACGATACAGCGATAGCCGGCAGAAAAGAGATTTCTTTTGGGGAGATCGACCTGTTCGATACGGTCGCTTTTGCAGATGACTACCCAGAAACCGGGTTGAGTTCTGCTTACGTTACGGTGATGAAGGAAGGTACAGGTTCCGAAAGCTCCGGGCAGGAAAGCAGTGAAGAGATCCGAAAGGAACAGACAGAACAGAAAGAGCCTGAGCATTCAGGACCGGACGGAAATACACAGGAAAAGAAAAAAGACGAACCAGTCGGCCCGGGGAAGTATGAGCCCTCCGGTGAGGTGAAGGAAAAGGAGTCTGCGACGGATGCCGGTAAAACGGAAAGCCAGGGAGCCGGAACAAATGCAGGTTCCGGCAGCAGCTCGGCGAAATCAGGCGGTACCGGTGGGAGTCCCATAGGTGGGCTTCTTTCGCTGACATATTCCAGAAACTGGTATACAGATGCAAAAGGAAACTGGAAGATAAAAGACAAGACAGGCAAGGATGTGAACAGCGCATGGCTGTGTGACGATGCCGTGAAAGCCAACGGACAGAACGTATGGTACCTTATGAATACAGACGGGACCATGCTGGCAGTAGGGCTGGTGCAGGATAAGACAGGAAACTACTACAGCCTGGAAACAAGACACAACGGATATTATGGCATGCTTCGATACAAAAACGGGACTTACGATGGGATCTACATGGAATTCAGTCAGAAGCATGACGGAACATTCGGCGCAATTACAAACAAACCTGCTATTGATGCGCTGAAGGCAAAGTACGGTGTAACAAAATTCGGGATCGACAATTCTAATTGTGTATATACAGCGAAGTTCTAAGAGGTGATTTCCATGAAGAAGAGAGGTAAGAGAATCGTAGCAATCCTTTTATCGATGCTGATGGTATTCGGCCTTCCGTTTTCATCATTGGCAGAAACTATCGAAACGATAGACACAGCAACAGAGATTGTTGCGTCCGTCGAGACGATTGAAGAGGACACGGTAATTCCTGAAGAAGCAGTAGAAGCCGCAGAAGCAGAGGAAAGTGTCTTTTCAGTGGATGAATCTGGTTTGACAGATGATACAGAGGAAGAAGTTCAACCTCAGGAAATTGCATCAGAGCCAAATGTTGAAACCGGCACACAGAATCTGCTGGAAGCAGGAAATGAGAGGTATCGAGTCGTATATACCTTCGACGAAAATGGTGTTCTTTTGGAAAATGGAGTCCCCGCAAGCCCCGGAGCTGATCTGTGGCTGTCTTCTGATGTTGAGGTTATGCATGGAGCTCCCGGATGCAAGGTGAATGTTGATATTCATATTGAGGATGCATCCGGTCATGCCGGCGGCATCGTAACACTTCAGTGGCCTTCGGATTCCTTTACGTTTGCTGGCGTGTCAGATGGACGGTATTTCAATGTTCCTCTGGAAAAGACGGATGATCCGGCAAACCTTACCCAAAAGGTGACACTGATGTTTGATCCGTCACTGGAGAAGACAAATGTAAGTGGTGAAGGAGTTATCGCCACAGTGACTCTGGAATGCCTGGATGATGCTGCCATTGGTGAAAGGCTCATTGACATCGCAGAAGCCATATTGGTCGATGCCGAGAAACCTCTTGGCCAGGGCGAAGACACGATAGAAAAAGACAGTCTGGAAGGCGTCAGTGTCAATGTGCTGGAAATGCTCTATGGTGACCTTTGCATGGACGGAATGATCAGCCAGACGGACCTCGCGATCCTCAGAAGGTGTCTTGCCGGTTGGACGGAATGGAAAGATGTTGTAAATTGGGTAGAAGCGGATATCGATAAGAATGATGATGTCGATATGAATGACGTGGCTATCTTAAGCCGATACATCTCTCACTGGACCGGATATGAAAGATATTTTGAGGGCGAAGAAAAAATCAGAAACCAGTGGATAGAGACTGAAGCCGGATTTGTATATTACGATGGACGCGGCCGAATGGTAACCAGCGCCCTGGTTGAGTACGAAGGAGACCTTTACTGGTGCGGAGCGGATGGAATTAAAGTCACAAATCAGTGGGTAAACGTTCCTGCAGATGATGTAGATCGCGAAGATTTGGGCGTGGAGTATCGCAGGTATTACTTTAATTCCAAAGGAAAGGCATGCCTGGGCAAAAAAACGATTGAAGATAAAACATACTTCTTTGATCAGACCGGAAAAATGCTGTTCGGTTACGTGGACGGCATGAACTATGCAATGACGACAGAAGTTCAGGTTGCGATCGATTACAATTCTCCATACGTGTATTATTGCGGAACCAATGAGGAAGGATGGGCTTTGAAAAATCAGTGGCGCGAAGAATCGATAGTCCATGACTATGGTGCCTATAAGGACAGCATTGTTTTCTGGACGTATTACAAGTCGAACGGAAAGAGAGCCACGGCACTGAGCGATCCGTATGGAGTGCTGGTAGGGGAGCAAAGGCGCTTTTTTGACGAGTATGGAAAAATGCTCACCGGATGGCAGATGGAACAGCTGCCGGATGGCAGTATAGTGGCTCATTATTTAGGAAACGAAGGCATCATGCGGAAAAAGGCATGGGCTGAAGCCAAGCCAATCTACGGAGGAGATGACAAAGAGTGGTTCTATTTTGACAGCGCTGGCAACGCATTGAATCGTTCTGGTGTGTACAAGATAAATGGCAACTTTTATGCATTCGGTGAGCCTGTCGAAGCAGCCTCTCCGATGCTGACCGGCTTTGTTTCTCTGGAACTTCCTAATGGTTCAGATGTTTTAACAGATGCATTGGGAGCTACTGCGCTAAGGCCGCAAAGAATGACTCTTGCGCAATGGATGAATAACGTTTCGGAAGATGTTTACTATTTTGATGAGACCCCAGGAGACTGTATTGGTGCTTTGTTGAAGAATACGGACATCACTGTAAACTTCCTGGATAATACTTGTCAGATTCATATTGACGCTACAGGAAGAATTGCCAATGGATATGATGCTTCAGTGAAAAAATACTATCGCAACGGAATTCTGATGAAAGCTTCCAAAGACCTGGGATATGAAGTGATTCAGGTAAGAGAGTACGATGTTTCGAAGTATGTATTGCTTTCAGCAGATGGAACTGCCGTAACCGAAGGCATAGTGAGCGATAATGACGGGAGTTATTATTGTGTGAATGAGGGGAGTATCTATAAAGCAGATGCTTCGATGCTTGCTCCTGCAGAGGTAATCACAGCATTTAGTCAGGGCGCCGATTCGATTAAGATTGAAGCTAACGTCTATTCTGTCGTCGTGCAAAATCGCTCTGACAATTTGTTCTGGATTGTTTTGGAAAAGAAATAAACCGATTTTGTACAGTTCTCAAAGTCAATAAGTTGCGTCAAACACATACATGGCTCCCGGTACAAACCGGGAGCCATGTGTTATGGACGGATTTTGCCAAATCTCCAGATATCGATTATTTCATGGAATCTTTCAGGAAATTTTTTGCCACATCCATGAGGGTATCCTTCAGGTCGGATTTTCCTCCAAGCAAAGACCCCAGCAGTCCGCCGTCATCCTCGGCACTGTTCTTTAACAGCTCGGTAGCCTGTTTCTTGGCAGACGCGTCCGCCTTGCGATAGTATTCCACCAGTTTCTTTTCCGCGGCGGAAAGCTTCATGGTGATGGAAGAGGAAGAAGTGCTTCCGGACGTTTTTGCAGAGGTTTTCGCTGCAGAAGAGCTCTTGTACGAGCTGGAGGCAGCAGCTTCCAGAAGAGATTTCTGCGTCACGCCCGTTATTTTTGCAATGGACTTCAGCTGTTCGCCGGTCAGTTCTTTTTCACCGCGCTCCGCTTTGCTTACGTCAGCCGCGGTGAGGCCTTCCTTTGCTTTTTTTGCCAGCTGTTCCTGAGTGAATCCTGCAGCAGTTCTTGCTTCTTTGATCAGTTTTCCGACTTTATTTGCCATAATGATGACCTCCGATCGTCAGATGGAATATGAAATGTTCCTGATTGATTGAATATGGTATTATAAGTAGTATTTCAACATATCAGGATTACTTAGAATGTTTTCCAGAATCCTTCCCAATACAGATGTGTATCCTTTTCCAAGGGATTTTGCCGTATCAATTGACTGCTGAGAAAGACGAAGCGTAACAGGCTGTTTTACTCTTTTATTCCTGTTGACATCTTTAATTCTTATGAATTCCGATAACTGTTCTGCAGAAAGTGCAGGACTGTCCTCATCGTAGGATATCGGCTCCATTTGGGCTTTCTTTAACGATTCTATTTCTTCAGCGGTCAGCGGACCACGCTCTTCAAGTGTTGTTCTTACGATCATAGTAAACCTCCTGCTCTTCTTTTGTTGCAAATCTGGCGGAAATAATGCGGAGTGCCTCACTGCGTTCCGTATAAACGACAGTGACGACTATGAAGCTTCCATTGATTTCGCCGATGGTTATGTATCTGTCTTCGTCGGTGGAATGTCTTTCATCAAAGGCTTCTATTCGGTCATCATCCTGGAAAACAAGTATCGCTGTATGAAAAGAAATTCCATGCTTTTCAATGTTTTTTCTGTTTTTACTGTCGTCCCATTCAAATTGCATAAATAAAATTCCTTACTGTTTGTAATACAAATTGTAATTTATATTTCAAATAGTTTCAAGTACTATTTTTGCTGTGGAAAGGGTATAATATGATACAAGGGTCAAAAGCCCACTTTGCGCAGCTTGCTGCAGCAAATGTGGGCTTGGGACCCGCAAAACATGAGCAAGAAGCGGGGCAGGGGTCCCGCGGATTGCGAATGTTTTTAGGATTGTGGAAGCGCGAAGCGCGGAACAATCCGTGTATCATCAATAGAAAGCGCAGGGCATTACGAATGCGGGGACAAAGCCGCAAACGGAAAAAGAAGAAAATACCGGCAGCCGTTATCGCGGCTGTTTTATGCGTGGTCGGAATTGCTGCAGCTCTTTTCTTTTTCTGCCTCCGGAAGCAGGGAAGCGTTCAGGAGACGACATCTGCCGAGGAATCTGTCGTTGAGACAGTATCACAGCCTGCCGAAACGGAACCTGCAGAATCCGCGGCGGAAGCGGAAACGGAGCCGCAGGTTTTTTCCTATTTTGATAAATCCCTGACAGACCGGCAGTATGAACTCGATGAAGAAGCTGTCCCCCGGGACATTGAATGGGGCATGCCCTGCCTGGACGAATACGGAAACGCTGTCTTCCGGCAGACGGATCCCGCATATCCTGAATACGAAATGCTGCGGGGCATCGATGTTTCAAAAGAACAGGGCCCCATTGACTGGTATAAAGTCCGGGAGGCCCGCTGTGATTTCGTCATCATCTGCGCGGATGAAATGTTTGACGAACATTACGAGGGCGCTTATCAGATGGGTATGAAGATCGGGGTTTACGCATATTCCGGCGCGGATTCTCCGGCCGAGGCCCGCAAAGAAGCAAGAATGCTTGCAAAACAGATCGGTGATAAGAAGATCGATCTTTTCTGCGCCTATGTGCCGGAAGAAATGGAAAAAGAAGGCCCGTACGGAAAAATATCTTCGGAAGTGTATTTTCAAAAGACCGATATTCAGAGGAATACGAGAACTGCAGAGGCCTTTTGTGAGGAGATTCTGAACGCCGGCCTGACACCGGCGATCTACGCCAGCATGCGCTATGAGTCGGAAATGTACGACATGTCTTCCCTGGCGGGAAAGTATGAGATCTGGTATTCGAATTTTGAAGTTTCTCCGTCAACGTCTTACCCGTTTTCCGCCTGGCAGTACTGCCTCACGGGAGGGAACGGCGGGATCCCGGGTCCGGTCCATCTGGACATGCTTTTCCTGAAACCTTACATGGAAACGGAATCGGAGCGGAAGATCTTCTCTTATACGCAGATCTCGCCGGAAGATTATGAAACCACCACATGGGTCAATTACAGAAAAGGAAATGTTGCCTGGAACGGGGACTGGGCAAAGATCGAGGCAGGCGGGCAGGAATTCATGATGTTCGGCTGCGGGATCTGCTGTCTGTCCAATGCCGTGAGCACGCTTACGAAAGAAGTGGTCACACCGGACAAAATGTATGAAAAGACCCGGCAGAATTCCTCGTATCATCCGGAGTCCGGCAGGGGCGCCGTGAGCTGGGCCAGTCTCCAGACCATGTGCAGATACTACGCACTGGATGTAAAGCTTTCCCGGAAACCGTCCTCTTATGATGCTTTTGTGAAAGAAATAACGGCGGCCGATACGGCGATCGTTCTGGTCGACGGCGCCAGCGACCGGAGGCTGTGGTGGTACACGGACGGACATTATGTGGGGATCTGGCAATACGATCCGGATACGGAGACCGTGTTTGTGACCGATCCGTCCACCCATTTCAACCGGCAGCGGGTAAGCCTGCGGGATGTTTACAACGCGCTGAAAACGAAGAGCGAGTACCAGTACGCGCTCATCAGCCGGCCATAGATCCGCAGCCGCGGCTTGTGACCGGCAGGATCCGAAAGGCGCTGCCGCAGGTTCAGGAGCACATTGAATGTAAGAAAGGCTATGCAGGAAGGCTGTTCGTATGCTATAAATGAATAAGTCGAATAAGAACAAAAGACGAAGTAAAATTCGGATAAGCGGGGAAAAAGAGATGGATAAGAGAAAAGAATATATCGAATATATCAAAGGGCAGATCGAATACTTTGACCAAAAGAGTATTAAAGAAAAGAGGCGTTATTACCTGTTTTCCATCATCGCGCTGGTGTCGAATGCCGTGATCCCTATTTTAAGCACGTTTTCTTCCATGCCATCGCCCTATAAGCAGATCGTGGCCATTCTTTCCACCATAGCAGCTATCGCAAACGGTCTTGTACTGATCACCAACTCCGGAAAAAACTGGAAGCATTATCGTGATTGCTTTACGGATCTTTCTGCCGTGACCCGCGCCTATATGGCTGGTGCCGCTGATTTCGGCGGAAAAGACGAGGAGGAGGCATTTGCTCTGTACGCTGAAAAATGTGAGGCAGTCCTCAAAAATGACCGGGAAAACTGGGAGATCGGATCTGCAAAGGCGGGAAAACCATGAAATACGGATCACAGATGAAAAAAAACATGCAGGAAGAGACCGACAGACGGGGGGCGTCCGCACTTCCGGAGGGATTTGACAGTGTCTGTGAGGAAGTCGCGGCAGCGGTCCATGACGCCTGGACAAAAGAAAAGATCGCCGACGGCTGGAAAGCCGCAGACCATAGGGACGCTGTACAGAAGCTGGATGACCGGCTGATCCCCTATAACGAACTTCCGGAAGAGGAAAAGAAATATGACAGAGCGACCGCCGAAGCAGCCATCAGGGCTTTGCTTTCGTGCGGGTATGAGATCACAAAAAAGAACTGACGGACGCCGGTTCTTTTTCTTTTGGAATGAAGTACTATCAGGGCACGGAAAGAGCATACATCTTCGCGGATTATCCGGAAAGCTATGCCGGGGAGGCGGAAAAGATCCTTGCAAAGATCATGGAGAAAAGGATCCTTTTTTCGCGCCCGGGAAACGGGATCGCCGGCAAAAAAGAGGAGGAACGGGTGCGCAGGGCCCATGCGATCCTTTTGTTTGCGGACCGCGAGTTCATGGGAACGGAGAGATTCCGTAAGATCGTGGATATTGCTGTGGAAAGCGGCCGGAGCATCCTGGTGGTATATCTTAACGGCGCAGGGCCATTTGACAACTGGTCCCACATGCAGCTGGACCCGGCGCAGGCTCTGTGGCGGGAAAGGTTCGCAAACGAGGAGGCTTTCCTGAAAAAACTTCTGGAAGCAGAGATCTTCCGGAACATGGCCATTTCCCCGAAACAGGAAAAGATCCGCAGACGGCGGTCCGGCTGGCTGCGTCTTCTTTTGCTGACAGCATTCGCTGTGCTTTTTGTCAGAGTGCTCTGGCCGAAAGCCGTGGCGCCGGGGATCGAGCAGGCAAAAAAGGAAGCCGAAGCAAAAGAGGCGGCACTTAAGAACGGGCCGGAAAAACTGTTTTCGGTTTCCCAGCTGCAGAGCATACAGCAGCTCTCTGTTTTCGGAGACCGTGTGCCCGGACCGGACACAGAGTATGCCTACGTGGATCATGACCGGAATCAGGGAACATATACTCTCGTAGAGGTCCACCGGGACGGACATGAGGAAAAAAGCCGGCTCACGCCGGGGAGCGGAAAGATCTGTGATCTTACCGATATCGGAATGCTTTCGGAGCTTAGGGATCTTACGCTGTGCATGCAGCCCGTGACGGACGTCACGCCGGTTTTTACTCTTAATAATCTGGAAGGCCTGCACATACAGTACTGCCCGGTAACGGATCTTTCCGGCATCGAAAACTGTACAAACTTAAAGTATCTGGAACTTAAGGGAATAAGAGCACAGAACATCCCGTACCTGGGAGAACATGAGACATTTTCCCTTAGTATTTATGAGCCGTACTTTCCGGTCAAAGATTTTGATTTCTGCAGGGATATCTGCTCGTTTGAGGAATTTTCTGTGGAAGGCGCAGAAGCCGCGCCGATGCGCGCTGCGCTTTCCGGAAAGACCGTGGAAAGGCTGGGGCTTTCTGAAAGCGACATTGTCTGCCCGGCAGATCTTTCCGGGATCCGCGGTATAAAGCGCCTGGACATCTGCGGCTGCCATTCTTTCTGTTCTCTTCGCGGGATCGAACAGTGGCCGGAGCTGGAGTACATCCATCTTGCCTGGTGCGGATCGCTGGTGAACTTACGCCCGCTTCTTTTGCTGCCGGAACTTTCTGTTCTGGAAGTGGGAGATGATCTTTACGGTCTCGCAAAAGAGCAGCTTCGCGACGCGGAATTTACCATTGTGCGGGAAGGAGAGACGCCATGAAGTCGTTTGCGTATGAAAACTATACAGGCGAGGGAAAGTATCTCTATCTCTGCACGACAGGCGAGGAAGACGCCCCCATTTATCTGGCGGAAAAACTTGCCGAAGAGCCTGTGAATCTTGTGTTGGACATTGTCGGGAAAGAAGCTCCTGCGGAAATGGCCGAAAAGATCGCCGGTGCTTCGGCGTGCCTGTTTTTCTTTTCGACCGGGGCAGTGACGAGCGCGGCATTCCGGAACCGCGTGAATCATGCCATTGCCTGCGGGAAAACGGTGGTCTGTCTGCGGGAAAGCTTCGTGGACCTGGCCCATGGAATGGAAATGCAGCTGGCGAATTACCCGGCATTCGTCTATGCCGGCCCGGAATGGACCATTCACCAATTAAAGGAAAAAAAGATCCTCACACCGGAAGTCGCCGGAGAGATGCCGAAAAAAGTGTGGAAAGGGACCGGAAAATACCTGGTGATCGCGGCGGTCATGGCGGCCATCGCCGTGTTGGTTCTTAATGTATATTGGAACCGGCAGGACCGAAAGACCATCGTCTATTATGAAGGGCAGACGATGGAATCGCTGGATCTTTCCGATGCCGGACTTATAACGCTTTCCGGAATCGAAAAGATCTCTGTAAAAGATCTGAACATTTCCGGAAATCCTGCGATTACGGATTTTTCGCCGCTTCTTCTGCCGGGCGGACCGGAGACGGTGCGGATCAGTCAGGATATGCTGAAATACGGTCACCTGTTAAAAGACAGCGTGCGCCTTGTGATAACAAAGTGATGCAAGAGGTAAAAACCGTGCTGCGAAGCTTAATACGACAGCTTCTTAAAAGGAATGCCGGGAGGGAAATGTGACAGAACTGGTACCCGCATATGAAGGAAAGAAGCCCTATCTCTTTGTGAGCTATGCCCACAAAGATTCGGACCTCGTTCTTCCCGTCATTGCAAAAATGTTTGAAAAGAAATTCCGTGTCTGGTATGACGAGGGGATCGCGCCGGGCAGTGAGTGGCCGAAGAATATCGCCGACCACTTAAACGCTGCGGATGCCTTCGTGATCTTTGTGTCGGAAAATTCTCTCCGGTCCCCCAATTGCGAGAACGAGGTGATCCGTGCAAAGAAGAGCGGAAAAGACATCACACAGTTCTCCATTCACAGCCGCCTGCATCCGGAGCTGAAGGGCGTCCGGACGGTGTTTTCGGAAGCGGATCTTCTGGCTTCCATTCCCGGAAAATACGTGGGGGACGGCACCGGATATGACCGGAGCGTAAAGCAGGGAAACGGTCTTCTGACGAAGATAATTATTGCGGCAGCGGCAGCCGCAGCCATATGCCTGGTTGCTTTTTTTGCCACGGCGGACCGCAGTGCGCTTGCCGAAAAAACACTTGCCCGTCTGGAAAAAGCCGCCGGCTTCGGCGCCGACAAGGTTTTGAATAACAATACGAAAGAAACGCCGGATGTTCTGATCGGCGACAGGGCACTCTCTGCAGCCGTGGACCGGGAGATCATGCAGATGGAAAGCGTGACGCTCTCTTTTGCAGACGACAGGATCCTGGAGGATATTGCGAATAACGACAGCCTTCTTAAGGAACTTACGATCCTCACCGCGGATATCACCACGCTGGAGCCCCTTTTGCGGTGCAGAAAGCTGGAAACGGTGTATCTTCCGCTTTCCGCATTTCCCTTAGAGATCCCGGAAAATGCACAGTTTGAGGTGATACTGCGGTAATGCAGTCAGCGGTGATACTTTGGCGCCATTGTGGTATCATCTATCATGCCGTATCGCAGAGCGCGGCAGCGGATCACATAGAAAAAATACAGGCAGGAAAGCAACATGGCAGAAGTGATTTTGAAAAAAGGCGAGGGCCGGTACTTAAAATCCGGCGGCGCCTGGATCTATGACAATGAAATAGATAAGATAAACGGCACATTCGCGGAAGGCGATATCGTGGATGTGCTGGATTTTGACGGCTGGCGCATGGGAAAGGGTTTCATCAACACCCGGTCGAAGATCACCGTGCGGATGCTCATCCGCAGACCGGATACGGAAATCAATGACGGTTTTCTTCGCATGCGTTTAAAAAACGCCTGGGAGTACCGGAAAGAAGTGATGGGAGAGGACCTGGGAAGCTGCCGCATCGTTTTCGGCGAGGCGGATTTTCTGCCGGGTCTTACCATCGATAAATACGAAGATGTGCTGGTGGTGGAGTCCCTGGCCCTGGGCATCGACCGGCTGAAAGAAAAAATCATCGGTATCCTGAAGGAGATCCTTAAGGAGGACGGCATCATCATCCGCGGTGTATTCGAGCGGAGCGATGCAAAAGTGCGGGAGCTGGAGGGCATGGAACCGGCCAAGGCATTCATCGGTGATCCTTTTGACACCAAAGTGCAGATCGTTGAAAACGGCGTGAAGTACATGGTGGACGTAAAGGACGGGCAGAAGACGGGATTCTTCCTGGATCAGAAATACAACCGCCGGGCCGTGGCACGCCTTTGCAAAGGAAAGGAAGTGCTGGACTGCTTCACCCATACCGGGTCTTTCGGTCTGAATGCGGCCTGCGCCGGCGCGGCACACGTGACGGCGGTGGATGCTTCGGAACTGGCCATCAGTCAGGCAAAAGAAAACGCCGCGTTAAACGGCGTGTCGGACATCGTTGATTTCAAAGTGGAAGATGTGTTTGAACTGCTTCCGGCTCTTATGGATGAGGGAAAGAAATATGATGTGGTGATCCTGGATCCGCCGGCATTCACCAAATCCCGGGAGACCATCAAAAAGGCGGTCAAAGGCTACCGTGAGATCAACATGCGGGGACTGAAGCTGGTAAAGGACGGCGGCTATCTGGCCACCTGTTCCTGCTCTCATTTCATGGACGAGCAGCTTTTTCTGCAGACCATCCGGGAGGCGGCGTCCCTTTCGCACCGGCGCATTACCCGCGTGGAATTCCGGCAGCAGACCCCGGACCATCCGGTGCTCATCTGCGGGAACGAGAACTCCTACTATCTCAAGTTTGTAATTTACCGGGTTACAGACGAGAAATGATGAAATACATATAACTGACCGTTTTCGGCCGTATTATATGCAAATAAAACGGATTTTCGGCGGCAGAATACATATAATTGCCCATTTTTCGCCGCATTATATGTATGTCAACCCTTGTCATTAGTCAAAATATACATATAATAGCGCAATTATGGTTGAATTATATGTATGGAAACAATTTGATTGGTTCAACAATCGCCAATCAGAAGCAAAAAAATACGTATAAACGCCTGGATTTTGCTGCGTTTATACGTAAAATGATGTTTCTCCTTTGAAATGAGTTTCGGTGGTACAGTGCCGGCGACGGGATAAGAGAAAGTATTTAGAGATACGCCACGATGAGCCCGCCTCTTTCCGCATAGAACCCGTCCAGGCCCCTGGCTTCCATAATGGTTACCCTCGCGTCTGCCCAGACCTCCAGCAGCCGGTCGCGCAGCTTTTCCGCAGCAGCCAGATTCTGGCAGTGACTGATGACGATCTCTTTTCCGGTGAAGCAGCGTTCTTTCATATCTTCCAGGATCACGCGCAGCATTCCTTCCGTGCCCCGGGCTTTTCCCTTCATCACGATGCGGCCTTCGTCGCTGCCTGTACCGATGCCCCACATACCCAGTTTTCTGGCAATGAATCCGGTGAGGCGTCCCATGCGGCCGTTTACTACCAGATTGTCGAAAGAACACAGGGCAAATACCGTCTTGATCTCATCAAACAGCGCATCCGCTTTCTTTACGGCTTCTTCGTATGCCATGCCGCTTTCGATCCATTCCACCGTTTTCCGGATGCACATGGCCACTTCCGGCCCGGTGCAGCGGGAGTTGATCACGGCCACTTTTCCGGTCTTTCCTTCTTCTTCAAAAAGCTTCTTTGCCGTGTTGGCACTGTTGAAACTGCCGGAGAGATTTTCCGAAATGGTGAAAAGAATGTTGTTTCCTTTTTCCAGAAGCTCCGCCATCCAGGCATCCGGTGCAGGGCAGGCGGTCTTTCCCGGTGTCTTTGCCGCTTCGATGCGGTCGAAAAGCTCGCCGGTATTCAGATCCTCGGTATCTACCATTTCATGTCCGTCAATGGTGATGGCAAAGGGGACCGTGTTGAAATCCACTATGTCCGATACGATATCTTTTTTCTTGAGGTCACAGGAGGAATCTGAGATGATCTTCCAATCCATGGCTTTCCTTTCTTTCGGGTGACGGCGGAGGCAGCTGCGCCGGATAAGGTCTTTGTCTGAACCGTTTGTATGTGAACACTATGTTCACATAGATTATAAAGGATACTTTCCCAATTGTAAAATAAACTTTTGCAAAAAGGCAGTGAATATTATGTGAAATGCGTCCTTTTCCCGGAATGCGGATTATGGTATGATGCAGGGGAAACACAGAGCAGCGCGGGGATGCCCCGTGTCACACAAAAAGGCAGCGAAACACATGGAAAAACTCACAGTGATCACCGGGACGAATGCCTCCGGAAAAAGCAGACTGGGAATAAAGCTCGCGAAAAAATTCGGTGCCGAGATCATCTCGGCGGATTCCCGTCAGATCTACGAAGGTCTGGATCTGGGAAGCGGAAAAGTGACAAAGGAAGAAATGGACGGCGTGCCGCACCATCTTCTTGACGTGGCAAAGCCAAACGATTTCTATTCTCTGGTGGACTTTCAACGGGATGCCTACAAGGCCATTGACGAAACACTGGCCCGGGGAAACAAGGCATTTCTGGTGGGAGGTACCGGCCTCTACGTAAATGCGGTGACTGACGGCTACAACATTTCGCTGCAGGGCCCCAGCATGGAAAAGCGGAGAGAACTGAACGCCAAAAGCAAAGAGGAACTGATCGGAATGATCCGGGAGAAAGCGCCGGAAATGCTGGAAGGACTGGATCTCATGAATACCCAGCGCATCGAGCGTACGGCGGAACGGGTGCTTGCCGGCGATACGGGAAAACGGGTGAACGTGCCCCGGTATGAAACGCTGGTCCTGGGCGTGACCTGGCCCAGAGAGGTGCTTTATGAAAGGATCCGGGAAAGACTGGACAGACGCCTTTCCCAGGGCATGATCGATGAAGTGAAGCGCTTAAGGGAACAGGGAGCCACGGATGAATTCCTGTACGGCCTGGGCCTGGAATACCGCTATATCCTCATGTATCTGCGGGGTGAGTTTGAAAGTTTTGACGCTTTTTACCAGAAGCTGTTCATGGAGATCAGGCATCTGGCCAAAGGACAGATGACCTGGTTTCGGAAACGTACGGATATCCACTGGATCGACATGACGAAAAATCCGGAGGCGGAAGCATCCGCGCTCATAGAAGAATTCTATCAGGGACGGTGAGACGATGAAACAGGAAGCAAAGATCCCGGAGATCCTCAGATGGACGCCCACGGTCAAAAAGCTCCAGAGATACATGGAAACGGAGCTTAATGAGGTAAAGCATACCACGCTGAATCCGGACGGCCCCGGCGCCATCCGCATCCATCTGGTGCCTCCGAAACAGGAACAGGATCATTTTGACCCCAGTGTGGCCATTATTAACGGAACGGACATCGTGCCGGTGAATTTCCTGTGGGCCATCATGCTCTGCGAACTCATCAAGGAGATCAACGTCTACGACGGCAAAGAGATCGGAGAGCCGGAGGTGGAACTGATCCTGGGTAAAACGGCAGCCGGCTGTAAGAGCCTGTTCCGCTATATGAAAGAAAAGACCATCCGGGAGGACCTTGCCGCCATTTATACCACCTTTAAGCAGCTGGCATACCGGGAAGAAGTGACCACGGACATCGAGCATTTAAGCATCGGCGAATACGCGGACTGCATGAAGGCGCCCCACCGCATGGACGTGATGGTGAGCGCCATGACAAGAAACGGCTGCTGGCACTGCAACCAGAAATGCATCCACTGTTACGCGGCCGGACAGACGTATTCCGATGAAGAGGAGCTTTCCACGGAAGAATGGAAGAAGATCCTGGACAAGCTGAAAAAGATCGGCGTTCCCCAGGTGACGTTCACCGGCGGCGAGCCCACCATGCGGGAGGATCTTTTCGAACTCATCGACCATGCCCGCTGGTTCGTTTCCCGGTTAAACACCAACGGCATCAAGCTGACGGAAGGGTATTGCAATCACCTGCGGTCCGTGGAACTGGATGCCGTACAGATCACATTCTATTCCGCTGATGCCGGGATCCACAATACCCTGGTGGGCGCGCCCCAGTACGAAAATACTCTGGCGGGCATCCGGAACGCGCTGAAGGCGGGCTTGAGCGTAAGCATCAATACGCCGCTGTGCACCCTCAATAAAGACTACGTGAAGACCCTGCAGCTGCTTCATGAGATGGGGATCATTTACGTGACCTGTTCCGGCCTCATCACCACGGGAAACGCCCTGGGAGAGACCTCGCAGAGTCTGCAGCTTTCCGAGGAGGAGATCAGGACCGTCCTTACGGAAGCGGTGGCCTACTGCCACGAAAACGGCATGGAGATCGCCTTCACCTCTCCCGGATGGCTTCCTGAGGAAGTATTTGAGGAGCTGAACATCTCCACGCCTTCCTGCGGTGCCTGTCTTTCCAACATGGCCATCACGCCTTCCGGAAACGTGGTGCCCTGCCAGAGCTGGCTTTCGGAAGGAAAGCTGGGGAATCTTCTGACGGATGACTGGGAAAAGATCTGGGAAAGCCCCGCCTGCAGAAACGGCAGGAATTATTCGGCATCCATGACAGGCAAATGTCCTTTAAGGAGGTGGTGCTGATGAAAAAGATCGCGAAACTTCTTTCGGCGCTCGCTTCGGCAGTACTGCTGTCGGCACTTTTTTCCTTTGCGGCATTCGCTCAGGATCCCACCGACGAGATCCTTAGATTTGAGATCACGGCCGACGTGAGCGAAGACGCCACCGTGAACTTCCGTTATCACATCGACTGGCTGGTGCTGGACTCCGAAACGTTCGGCCCTCTGGAATGGGTGAAGATCGGTGCGCCAAACAGCAATCACACAGACGTACAGGCGCTCTCAGAAACGATCACGGACATCCGCGACCAGGGAAACGAGATCCGCATCGAACTGGACCGCCCCTACTACGCGGGAGAAACGGTCAGCTTCGAGTATTCCTTCACGCAGGGAAATCTCTATCAGATCGGCCGGTATGTGGAAGGGGAGACCGTTTACATTTATACCCCGGCCTGGTTTGACGGGATCGCCGTGGATGATCTGACCGTTCGCTGGAATCAGAACAAAGCGGGTGCATGGCAGCCGGATGCCGATATCGAAGGAGACTACCTGGTGTTTCAGGCATCCCTTCCGCCGGGAGAAAAATTTGAACTGACCGTGGCGTACCCGAATGACGCTTACGCCTTCACGCCGGAGGGCGAGATGCGTTCCGGTACCGGCGGTTCCGATGGCAATTCCGAAGACAGTCCGCTTGTTGTGATCCTTGCGATCATTATTGTAATGGTGTTTATCATCGCGCCGATCGCTTTCGTGGTGTTCATCATACGGTTCCTCGTTTCCGTTGGCCGCGGTTTCGGCAGCAGTACGGACACCGTAAAGAAGATCATCCGTACGAAGATCGAATACTACGACAACTGCCCCAACTGCGGAGCCGTCCGGGAAGAAGGACAGGAAAAGTGCGAATACTGTAAGACGAGTTTTGAAAAGTCCCGTGAGGTCGTGGAGGAGAATGAGATCAAAAACCCGCAGAAATACTCCACCGACGGCACCTACCGGTACGAGGGAAGCCCCCATACGTTCATACATGTAAGTACCATCAATGTGCCCAGACCCCGCAGTTCTGCAGGTTCTTCTGCCAGACGTTCCGGCGGCTGCGCATCTTCCTGCGCATCCTCGTGTGCTTCCAGCTGTGCCTGCGCATCCAGCTGCGCCTGTGCCTGCGCCTGCGCATCCAGCGGTCGTGCCGGCTGCAGCGTGAAGGACTTCTTTGATGAGGAAAAGCACAACCTCAAGGTACGCAGTTATCACGAAAACGAAGCATGAAGATCTTACTGGCAGCAGTAAATGCCAAATATATCCATACGAATCCCGCGGTGTACAGTCTGGCGGCCTATGCGAAAACGTATGCCGCTTCCTGTCATGAGACAGTCGTTCGCGAGTACACCATCAACCGGCAGCCGGGTGACATTCTGGCAGCCATCTATGCGGAGAGACCCGATGCCATCGGGTTTTCCTGCTATATCTGGAACTGGGATGTTATCAGATTCCTGCTGCGGGAGCTTCCCAAGGTCCTGCCGGAAGCGCGCATTTTCCTGGGTGGTCCCGAGGTCTCTTTCCACAGTGAAAAGATCCTTTCGGAGTTCCCCCGGGTGGAAGCCGTCATGATCGGGGAAGGGGAGCAGACGTTCGCCGAATTGCTGGAAGCATTGCCGGACGGCCCCCTGGAAGATATAAAGGGCCTCATGCTCCGGTCCGGTTTTACCGGTGAGCGCGCCCCGCTTCCCATGGACAGCGTGCCGTTTTTCTATGGGGACATTCCGGATCTGAAACCCTTTCAGGATCGTATCCTGTACTACGAGTCTTCCCGGGGCTGCCCGTTCCGCTGCAGCTACTGTCTTTCCTCCATCGACAAAACACTGCGCGTCCGCAGTTTTGAAAACGTAAAAAAACATCTGGACTTTTTCCTTTCGGCAAAGGTGCCCCAGGTGAAATTCATCGACCGCACCTTTAATGCCGACCGGGAACACGCCCTTTCGGTGTGGACATATCTAAAGGATCACGATAACGGCGTCACCAATTTTCATTTTGAGATCGCGGCCGATCTTCTTACGAAAGAGGAGATCGATGTGATCCGCGCCATGCGCCCCGGGCTCATTCAGCTGGAGATCGGCGTACAGTCCACGAATGCGGAAACGCTCACAGCCATCCGCCGCCATGCAGACACCGAAACGATCTGCAGAGTCGTTTCGGTCCTTCGTAAAGCCGGAAACGTGCACATTCATCTGGATCTCATCGCAGGGCTTCCCTTTGAAGACAGGGCATCGTTCCTCCGGTCCTTCAACGAAGTCTTTTCCATGCAGCCCGACGAACTGCAGCTGGGCTTTTTGAAGGTGCTGAAAGGCACCGCCATGGAGGAAAAGGCGGAAGGATACCGGATCGCTTATCTGTCGGAGCCTCCCTATGAGGTGCTTTCCACCGGATGGCTCTCCTATGAGGAAGTGCGGGAGTTTCACCGGGTGGAAGAGATGCTGGAGGTATACCACAATTCCGGCCAATTCATGAATACTCTGCCGCTCCTTCTGGAAAAGTTCCCGTCGCCCTACGACTTTTTTCTGGCACTTGCCGGATGGTACGCCTCCCACGGATATTTCGTGCAGATCCCTTCCCGCAGCCGCCGCTATGAGATCCTTCTGGAGTTTGCCTCCTCTCTCGGTCCTTCTTCCTTTGCGGAAAAGATCCGTGAGACACTTTCCCTGGACTTTTCTCTGACGGAAAAGCCGCGGCAAAAGAAAAAGCGGGTCTATGACCCGCAACAATAATATTATACCTCCGGACAGCCGGATACTTCAATGCATAAAAGTGCTAAAGTTCCCCCGGTTTCTTTGTAACAACTGTCAATGGAAAGATCCCGGACAGTGTGATAGTATAAAGGCAGCTCAAGAAAGAAGACCTGAAGCCCAAACAGATCGACAGTGTAAAGAAACGGATCACAGAAAGGAAGGAGAAGGGCACGAGGCTAAGAAAGAGCTCCGAAAATAGAATAGGGAAAAACCAGAAAGAAGGAGGTAAATTCCCATGGCACATTATCTTTGAGGCCGCTGCAGATAGAAAGAATATCGCAGCGGTCTCATTCGTTGTATATACGAAGGCCATTCTGTATGATACAATAAGCGATGCAGGAGACTTGCAGAACGCAAACACATAAAAGGGAGCAATAACGGAATGAGAAAGCAGGGAGAAGAAAAAGAAAAGGGGCGGTCGTTCGGATATCTGATATCGGTCTCGTCTGCCGTGATCTTCGGCCTGATGCCTCTTCTGACAAAGACCGTATATCAGAGCGGGGCGAACTCCTATACGGCAGCATTTATGCGCATGCTGGTGGGGACTGCCGTATTCCTGCTGCTGCACAGACTTACCGAAAAGACCGCTCTTTCCGTGAACAAAAAAGAACTGAAACAGCTCCTCATCTTTGCCATCGGTTATGGAACGACGCCGATCCTTCTGTATACTTCTTATAACTATCTGGCATCCGGGCTTGCGACCACGCTCCACTTTGTGTATCCGGTCCTTGTCGTTGCCGGAAGCGTTTTGTGCGGCCTTGCAAAACTCACCCGCCGGAAAGTGATCTGCTGCATCCTCTGCATGGCGGGGATCATTGCTTTTTACACGCCGGGCGGGGAAGTCAGCCTGAAAGGGATCCTGATCGCGCTGGCATCCGGCGTCATGTGCGCTTTCTATACGATCTACCTGGAGGCATCCGACCTGCTTCGGATGGAGCCTTACAAGCTGGCGTTCTGGAATCACGGATTCGGTATGCTGATCATTGGTGTCTGCGCGCTTTTGCTGCGGAAATTCTGCTGGCCCGGCACCGCCGGCGGCTGGACCTTTGCCCTGCTTCTGGGACTGGTCACGGCAGCAGCCAGCTTTCTGTATCAGCAGTCCGAAAAATATATCGGTGCACAGGACACCGCACTGCTGGCCACTTTTGAGCCGCTCACCAGCATCATCATCGGATATTTCGTGTATGCGGAGCCGCTTACGGGCAGGAACATCGCGGGGATCATCTGCATCCTGCTTTCCGTCATACTGTTAAGCACGGAAAAGGCAGCCCCTTCTCATACAAACGCAGCCTGAGGCCGTCAGACTGCTGACAACAGGTCATTGTGAATAACGGAGGTGTTTTTATGCGCAAACTGGACAGCATCGACTACGCGGGGCACGGCGATCCCATGCAGTGCCTGGACGCTTATCTTCCCGACGAAAAAGGCTTCGACACGCTCATCTACATGCACGGCGGCAGCCTGGAGCACGGAGACCGTAACAAATGTCAGAAACTCCTGCCGCTTGTGGAGAAAAACATTGCGGTGGTCTCACCTGAATACCGGATGTTTCCTTCGGCGAAATTCCCGGAGTTCATTGAGGACGCGGCTGTCTGCGTGCGTTTTGTCCTGGACCATGTGAAAGAGTGGGGCGGAAACGGACGGGTATTCGTGTCGGGCGGATCGGCTGGTGCCTGGCTTACCATGATGCTGGCCATGGATACGCATTATCTGGAAAACGCGGGCGTAAAGCAGTCTGATATTGCGGGCTACATTTCCGAAAGCGCCCAGCAGTTCGCGCATTTTGCGGTCATGAATTACAGCGGGCAGGACGGCAGACTGGAGCGCATTGATGAGACTGCCCCCATTTATTTCGTCCGTGAAGGCATGGAGATGCGGCCCATGTTCCTGATCTGGTACACCAATGACATGTGGTGCCGGCCGGAAGAAAACAGGCTGATGAAAGCATCACTGGAGCGGTTCCTGCCGGAAGGCGGTGTGCTGGATGCGCTGGAACTTACCGGAAAGCACTGCAAGCCCGAGCGGCCGGAAGAACTGCTGGCGGCATTTGAGAAATTTATCCATAAGGAGGAGAACCATGAACAAGTACAGAGACTATGACGGGTATTTAAAGGAATTCCCCACAACAAACGGATATTTCGGCAGATTCGGAGGCAACTACCTGGATAATCCGGATCTTCTCAAGGCTTTCGACGAGTATGCGGAAGGGTACTATACCATAGCGCAGTCGGCGCAGTTCATTGCCGAACTGAGACGGATCCGCAGAGATTTCCAGGGACGCCCCACGCCGGTGTACCACTGCCAGACGCTTTCGGAGATGCTGGGGAAGACGCAGATCTATCTGAAGAGAGAAGATCTGAACCATACCGGCGCGCATAAACTGAATCACTGCATGGGTGAGGGACTCCTTGCCAAATATATGGGAAAGAAAAAGCTCATTGCCGAGACCGGTGCCGGTCAGCACGGTGTGGCGCTGGCGACGGCTGCGGCATATTTCAATTTGGAATGCGACATCTACATGGGTGAAGTGGACATTGCGAAACAGGCGCCCAACGTGACAAGAATGAAGATGCTGGGAGCCAGAGTGATCCCCGTAAGTGACGGCCTGAAAACGCTGAAGGAAGCGGTAGACGCGGCTTTCGTCGCTTATTCCAAAGAATACAAAGATGCCATTTACTGCATCGGCACGGCAGCAGGTCCCCATCCCTTTCCGCTGATGGTGCGTGATTTCCAGCAGGTGATCGGTGACGAAGCCAGGGCACAGTTTCTGGAGCAGACAGGGCATCTGCCGGACAAGGTGATCGCCTGCGTGGGCGGCGGCTCCAATTCCATCGGCACCTTTGTTCCGTTCCTTCAGGACCCCGTGGAGATCTACGGCGTGGAGCCTCTGGGAAGAGGAAAAAAGCTGGGCGAAAATGCCGCCAGCATCAGCTACGGCCGGGAAGGCATCATGCACGGTTTCAATTCCATCGCGCTGTTTGACGACAAGGGTGATCCGGCACCGGCCTACTCCGTAGCCTCCGGTCTGGATTATCCGGCCGTGGGACCGGAGCACGCCTATCTTTCCGAGCAGGGACGCGTCAACTATGTGACGGTGGATGATGACGACGCCATGGAAGCGCTGTTCATGCTGTCCCGTTATGAAGGCATTATTCCCGCCATTGAAAGCTCTCATGCGCTTGCTTATGCGATCCGCATTGCCAGAGAGGGCGGAAAACCCTGTTCCTGCCTGGTAACGCTGTCCGGCCGCGGCGACAAGGACCTGGATTACGTGGTGGAGCACTACGGCTACGGTGACGAATTCCTGGCAAAGATGGCAAAAAAGAGAGAAAAAGAAATCTGACTTATTTTTCCAGTTCCTTCTTTGCCAGCCGGCACAGGAAGAGGTAAAGAAGGGCGGAGGTAAAGGCGACTGCCGCGGCGATGCGCAGCCCCACGTCGTAGGTGCCGAACCGGTCAAAGGCGGAATTCATCAGAGGATTTACCACCATGTTGGCCACGGCTACGGCAGCCAGTGCCATGCCCACCATGGTATCGTAGGTGCGCTTTCCCAGAATGGCGCTGGTGGAAAGGGCGGGCAGGAGCGTGGTAAGAGGCAGCCCGATGGAAATGAGAAGTGTGGGCAGGATGGCGCTTCCCAGGGAATTCACGCCGCACAGGAGCAGCGCGCCAAGCCCCACGCTGATGGTAGAGATCACGAAAACGGGCTTTGCGCCGATCAGATCGCACAGTGTTCCGTCCAGGATCTTGGTGCCCGCAAGCAAAAGAAACATGAGGCTCTGGATCCTGGCGGCATCTTCCGGTGCCACGCCTTTATCCATCAGACAGGAGAACAGGATCTGGTACGGCGCGTAGGTGCAGGCTGCCGCAAGGAACGCCGACAGCAAAAACAGCCACAGCACCGGTGATCTTTTCAGACGTTCCATGGAGAAGCCCTCGAAATCCGGGAGCTTCTTTTTCTTTCCCTTTTTTGCGGAAAGCTCCGCCGCATCGGCGCCATAGGGGACAAGCCCCATTTCAGAAGGCTTTTCCCGTACTAAAAGGAAGACTGCGATCGCCGCAATAATGATGAGAGCGCCGGCAAAGTATTGGGAGGCTCTCCAGCCTTTTTCCTGCATGATGTCTGTAAGGATAATGGCAAAAAAGCTGGCACCAAGCCCGCTGGCCGCCGTGATGACGCCCAGGATGGTGCCGCGGTATTTCACGAACCATTCGCCCACCAGTTTGGAAATGGCGGCAGTGGAATAGGTGGCTTCAAAAAGGCCCAGCAGCATGGCAAACAGACAGTACGCAAGGACGGTGGTGGAGGAAGCCAGACCGAAGAAGGAAAGTCCCATCACCAGAAGGCCGCAGAATGCCAGCTTCCGGAAACCGAATTTTTTGTACACCAGCCCGAAGGTGGCGTTGGAAAGGAAGGTGCCGATGGAACGCAGGCTTGCCGCAAAGGAAACGGAGGTCCTGCTGGCGGAAAGACCCTTGGAAACGGGCACCAGATAGAGGCTGTTCAGGTTGTTGGTAAGGCCGGCTCTCACCGCATAGCCGATGAGAACGGTTATGGCAATGACCCAGCAGTAGTTTTTACGTAAAAATGCTTTCATAAGTCAGCATTATATCACACATCAGGAAACATTGGTGATATAATGAAATCGAGTTTCGGAGGCATTCCATGGAATTTGAACGGATCGAAAAAACATATGACTTCGTGGTGGTAGGCGGCGGCTTTACCGGCGTCTGCACGGCCATACAGGCAAGCCGGGAAGGGCTGAAAACAGCCCTGATCACCAACCGGGGCTTTATCGGCGGAAACTCCGGCTGCGAGGTGCGCTGTCCCGTGGACGGCGCCGACGGCGAGCATCAGTTCAACTTTAACGCCCGCGAGACCGGGCTCATTGAGGAGATCCGCCTGGAAAATCTGCGGGTAAATCCTGAAGGAAATCCTTATCGTTGGGACATGGTCCTCATGGACTTCATTGCCGCCGAAAAGGATCTGGATCTTTATTTAAACACCTGCATCGACCGGGTGGAGACCGCTGAGGGACAGGCAAACGGCAAAAAGGAAGCGAAGCCGGCCCATATCACAAAAGTCTCCGGTATCCAGGTGACTACCGAAAAACGGTACGACTTTACGGCATCCTTCTTCGCGGACAATACCGGAGACGGTACCATCAGCATGCTTTCCGGCTGCGGCTTTGCCGAAGGCGCGGAACCGGAGGAAGCTTACGGCGAAAAGATCGCCGCCTGCTGTGAAAAAGGCGACGTGCTTTTAGGGACGCTTACTTATAACGCAAAAGACATGGGACATCCGGTGGATTTCGTTCCGCCGGCAAATGCCTTTGACATGGAAAAAAGCGGGTGCCTTGATCACCGCGAGATCCCCGATGCCATGTTTCAGCGCTTCGTCTGGTTCTACGAGACCGGCGCGGGGCTTGACCAGGCAAAGGATTCTGAAGAGGTGGCCGCAAAGCACCGGGAGCTTCTTTTCAGTATCTGGGATCATATCAAGAAGCATCCGGAAAAGTACGGCGCGGAAAACTACGATTTTGAATACATTTCCCCCTTCGTGGGAAAGCGGGAATCCCGCCGGGTGGACGGGCTGTACCGGTTAAAGGAACAGGACGTTTACTACCAGAAGGATTTCGAAGACGCCTGCGGATACGGCGGCTGGGCCATCGATCTGCATGACGGCAAAGGATTCTTCGGCACCGGTCCGGAGAACTGGTGGGTATATCTGCGGGGCATTTATCCCATTCCTCTTCGCACTGCCATTGCGAAAGACGCGGACAACCTGTTCGTGGTGGGCAGATGCTTTTCCGTGACCCACGTGGCGCTGGGGTCTACCCGGTTAAACGCCACTCTTGCCACGGTGGGACAGGCCGTGGGCATTGCCGCCGCCATCTGCAAAGAGCGCGACATCACGCCGCTTAGGTTTGGCGGGGACGAGATCAAAGAACTGCATTTGAGGCAGTGGCGGGCAGACCAGACCGTCATCGGTTATCGGAACACCGATGCCGCGGATCTGGCGCTTTCCGCAAAGGCATCCGTTTCCTCCGAAAAGCGGTTTGTCATGGAAGAGCCGGAAAAGTTCTTCCCGGTGGATACCGTTTTCGGACAGAGCATGCCGGCAAAACCGGGCATGAAGAGCGTGAGTTTCTGTTATCGCTGGCTTGCTGACCGAGGGAACATGTCGGGCTGTGGAAAAGCTGCGGAGAAGACTGCGGCCGACGCTGTACTGCGTGTTTCTGTGTTCCGTTCGGAAAAGCCCCAGAATTACGGCCCGGAGATCCTGCTGAAAGAATTCCGCCTGCAGCTTTCCCCTACGGGTGAAGGCGGCGCGTGGTTCACCCTGGACCTTTCGGACATCGCCTTTGAAAAGGAGTTTATCTTCTTTCAATTTGAGCCGGAGTGCGCCGGCACGGTTCCGGAACTGGCAGCGGCCACAAAGCGCCTTCCCGGCGTGTGCGGTCTCATGCAGAAGAAAAACGATCTGCCCAACATGGTGGATTACGAAACGCTGACGCCGCTCCCCGCGGAGTGGATGAAGCTTGGCGTGCCGTTAAAGCTCAGAAAGTATTCCACAGCTTCCCAGCCCAACGTGAACTGGGCGTTCTGTTTTAAGACAGAGCCGGAACTTTCCTTCTACGGCGGAGAAAACCTGAATAACGGCTACCTTCGTCCCTACGGACAGCCGAACATCTGGACGGCAGAGGGGGCGGAAGGCGAATGGGCGGAGCTTCGTTTCGACAGCGGAAAAGAGATCCTGGAGGTTGACATAACTTTTGATACGAATCTCAACTTCCGCGTGCGGAACGTAAAGCCATACGCCTTTAACGTTATGGAAGAAGCCGTGCGGGACTATGAACTGTGGGCCGAAACGAACGGTGCCTGGAAAAAGATCCGCACCGTCACCGGAAACCATCAGCGCGTCAACCGGCTGAAGTTTGCCGGGGCGGTAACGGCGGATGCGGTAAAGATCGTGATCCGCGCAACCAACGGCTGCCCGAACGCGGCGATCTATAACATAAGTATTTATTAGAGCGCCTGCCCCAAAACGGACGCATCTATGAGAGGATAGTTATGATGTATCAGCTGTACATTAAAAACGCAAACATCATCGACGGTACCGGCGCGGCACCGTTTGCCGGCGACATCGCCGTAAAGGACGGAAAGCTTATCGTATTTCCGAAGCCGGATAAGGACGCTTCTGCCGCTTCGCAGGTTTCTCCCGAAAAACGGACCGAAGCCGCGAAAGCTCTGGAAAGTGCTGCGGAAGTCATCGACGCCAAAGGTCTCACCCTTGCGCCCGGCTTCATCGACGCCCACTGTCACGAGGACGAAACGCTGGGAAACGACGCCTCCACATTAAGCAAGCTCTCCCAGGGCATCACTACCTGCTGCTGCGGCCAGTGCGGCGAAAGCTATTTCCCCGTGCCCACGGATCCGGAGCACCTGGCGATCTTAAAGCAGTCCAAGAGAGAATACCTGGAGTCACCGGACTGCGCCTTCGCGGACTGTTTCGAGGACTTCACCAGCTTTGAGAATTATCGGAAGTATCTGGAAAAACGTCCCACGGCCTATAATTACACAATGCTTTGCGGCCACGGCACCCTGCGCGCTTCGGTCATGGGCATGGAAAACAGAAAGCCCACAAAGGAAGAAATGGAGCGCATGAAAGAGCTGCTGCGCGAGGCCATGGAACATGGCGCGTGGGGACTTTCCACAGGTCTCATGTATGCCCCCGGCACCTACGCCGACGAGGAAGAGGTGACGGAGCTCTGCAAGGTGGCCGGCGAATACGGCGGCTACTATGCCGTACATTTACGCAATGAAGGCGGACAGTTCGAGGAATCCGTGGAAGAGGCTATCCGCACCGCCAAAAATTCCGGCTGTCGTCTGGACCTTTCCCACCACAAATCCTGCGGCAGGGAAAACTGGGGCAAGACAAAAAAGACGCTCAAGATGATCAAAGACGCCAACGCAGAAGGCATGCATGTCTTTACGGATGTGTATCCTTACCTTGCCACCGGCAACTACATCAACATATCGCTCCCCCGGGAGTTTTTCGCCAACGGACAGGCAAAGATGCAGGAACTGCTGCGTGACCCGGCCGTCCGTGCGGAGATGAAGCAGAAGATCATCGACTGGAAGGAGAGCCGTTACAACAACTGCGGCGGATTCTCCGGTATCGTGGTATGCAGCGCGCCGGCCACCCCCGAAGCCGTGGGAAAGAGCATCGCGGACTACGCGAAGTCCATTGGAAAAGATGAATTTGAGGCATATTTCGACCTCTGCGCGGATAACGGCCCCCTGGGCCAGGCGGCCTACTTTGCCATGAGCGAAGAGGACCTGGAAAGGATCCTCCTGGATGACAACTCCGTCATCTGCACAGACTCCTATTCCATCGGGCCGGATAACGCCGTGCATCCCCGGGCCTTCGGGTCCTTCCCCATCTGCCTTGGCAGCTTCGTGCGTGAAAAGAAGCTCATGCCGCTGGAAAAGATGATAAACAAAATGACCGGAAAGACGGCAGAGCTTCTGCAGATCGAAGGAAAGGGCATCATCGCCGACGGCTTTGATGCGGACCTGGTGCTGCTTGATCCGGAGACCGTGGCGGAGAAGAGTGACTTTGTGAATTCCCGGGCGCTGGCCGACGGCATCTGCCGTGTGATCGTTGCCGGCGAGACGGTTTATAAAGATAAGCAGCTTACCGGCAAAAAGCCCGGAAAGTTCATCAGCTACAAAAACAGGTAAAACATCTATCCGGACCCGGGAGAGTGAGAAATGGCTGAAAGAGACTTCATATATGAAAAGCTGGAACACATGGCTGCGGCAGCGGGTTTTTCGCACTACGGGCCGTTAAAAAAAGAAGCGCTGGTGGTGCGCAAAGAAGTGCGCGACATGTGCGCCGTGAACCGGTGCGGAAAGTACGGCACCTCCTGGGTATGCCCGCCGGGCTGCGGGGAACTTTCGGAACTTGCCGAAAAGCTTTCCAAAGTGAGCGGCGGCATCATCCTTCAGTCCACCGGGGAAATGGAGGACGATTTCGACTTTGAGTCCATTGCGGAGACCAGCGAGCTGCAGAAAGAACGTTTTGCGACGTTTATGAAAAAGCTGGCAGCAGAAGACGGACAGTTTCTGCCGCTTTCTTCCGGCGGCTGCGGGATCTGCGAAAAGTGCACCTACCCCGACGCCCCCTGCCGGTTCCCCGACCGGGCATTTCCCTCCATGGAAGCCTGCGGCCTGGTGGTAAACGACGTGTGCAAGGCCTCCGGCATCCCCTACAACTACGGTCCCCGCACCATGACCTTCACGGGGTGCGTGCTGTACATATAATAGACGGTTTTCTGCTGAATTATATGTATTTTTCCGGTGTATTGTAAGACGATATGCATATAATAGGGCATTTCTGGGGCAATTATATGTATCAGACGGCAGTCGGCAGGGCCTAATGTACATATAATAGACGATTTTCTGCCGAATTATATGTACCAGACGGCAGTCAGCAGGGTCTAAAGTACATATAATAGACGATTTTCTGCTGAATTATATGTATCCGGCAGCGGCCGGCAGGGTGTGACATACATATATTTGGGCGGCTTTTGCCGGATCATATGTACGCCGTGGCTGTTCGCAGGACAGGAACGAGGTTTATGGAAGAAAACACGGAACATAAAAGAAGAATACATTACAGCGGGAAGTACCCGAAGAAGTTTGAGGAGAAGTACAAGGAGCATGCGCCCGAAAAGTATGCGGAAACGGTGGCTCATGTGGTAGAGAAGGGCAGCACGCCGGCCGGCATGCACATCCCCATCTGCGTGGGGGAGATCATGGAGATCCTGGACATTAAGCCCGGCGAGCGCGGCCTTGACTGCACCCTGGGCTACGGCGGTCACAGCACGGAAATGCTGAAATGCCTTCAGGGGAAAGGCCACCTCACTTCTCTGGACGTGGATCCCATCGAGTCGGAAAAGACCGAAAAGCGCCTGCGCGAAAAAGGCTTTGGCGAAGAGATCTTCACTGTTCGCCACATGAACTTTGCGGACATCGACAAGGCGACTGAAGCGGACGGCCCCTTTGATTTCGTTCTGGCAGACCTGGGCGTTTCCTCCATGCAGATCGACGATCCGGAAAGAGGCTTTTCCTACAAGCTCTCCGGTCCGCTGGATCTGCGCATGGATCCCACGAAGGGAGAAAGCGCGGCCATGCGGCTCCGCGCTATGACGAAAGACGAGATCGCTTCCATGCTTTCGGAAAATGCCGACGAGCCCTATGCGGAAGAGATCGCTTCCGCCATCATTAAGACTTATAAAAAGGGCGGCACCATCGAACGGACGGAAGACCTGAAAAAAGTCATTGAAGGCGCGCTTTGGAAAGTGCCGAAAACGGAGCAGAAAGAAGCCGTGAAAAAATCCTGCCAGCGCACGTTTCAGGCGCTGCGCATAGACGTGAACAACGAATTCGAAGTGCTTTACGAGATGCTTTCGAAACTGCCCGGAGCACTTGCCCCCGGCGGCCGCGCGGCCATCCTCACCTTCCATTCCGGGGAGGACCGGCTGGTGAAAAAAGCCTTCAAAGAGGCCAAAGCGGACGGCGCGTTTACGGAGATCGCGGAAGACATCATTCGCCCCTCGGCGGAAGAGTGCCGCAGAAATCCCAGGGCCACCTGCGCGAAGCTGCGCTGGGCCAGGAGATAGTATATGAACCTTACACTCACACAATTTCTGATCGCCTGCCCCTTATGCTTTCTGGCGGGCTTCGTGGATTCCATCGGCGGAGGCGGCGGACTCATCTCACTGCCGGCGTTCATGTTCGCGGGACTGCCCGCCCACATGGCCATCGGCACCAACAAGGTGCAGTCTTTCCTAAGCTGTTCCATGTCCACGTTCCGCATGTGGAAGAGCCGGCGCATCGTGCCGCTCCTCATCCTGCCCTCCGTCGCCGGTGCCGTCATCGGTTCCGCCGCGGGGGCCTGGCTGAATACCCTGGTATCGGAAAAGCTCCTTTCGTACGTGATGATCGTGGCACTTCCCATTATCGCCTACGTGGTATTCAATAAAAAGATCTTCGCGGAGGGAGACGGCGAAGCACCGGCGGCAGATGCAGAGACCTGCATCCGGATGGCCCTCATTTCCCTGGTGGTGGGCCTTTACGACGGCTTCTACGGACCCGGCGCCGGGACGTTCCTGATCATTGGCTTTACGGTGATCGCAAAACTGGATGTGCGTTACGCCAATGGTCATGCCAAAGTGGCAAATCTGGCCACCAGCATTTCTTCCATGGTGGTCTATCTGCTGAACGGCCAGTCTGTGGTGCTTTTAGGTCTTGCCGCAGGCGTATGCGCCATGGCGGGAAGCTACATCGGTTCCGGGCTCATGTTAAAGAACGGGACGAAGATCGTCCGCCCCATTATCATCCTGGTCATCATCCTGCTGATGGTGAAGATCATTACGGGATTCTGAGGGGAGAAACGGTATGCACGGGAGCTGACGCCGTACGGCGGCTCCGTAAAAAAACAGAAAGAGAAAAGATATGTCTGCATCCGTAAATTTTACAGTAACAAAAAAATATGACTGTGACGTTTTAGTGACCGGCGGCGGTGTGGCCGGGCTTTCGGCAGCAGTATGCGCCGCAAGAGAGGGTGCAAAAGTGATCCTCTGCGAACGGGACGGGTGCCTGGGCGGGACCGCCACGGTGGGGCTTGTGGGACCTTTCATGTCTTCCTATGACCCGGAAGACGTGACAGAGCTTCGGAAGAAGCTGATCTCCGGGGACGTGATCCTGGAGACTTCAGGAAGCTAATAGAAAAGGCAGAACGTAAGGGATCGGAAATGGATCAAAACGAGATTTTCTTATTTAACGAAGGAAGACTTCTGGAAGCTTACAGGAGCCTGGGAGCCCACGTGACGGACGGGGGTGTTACTTTCCGTGTCTGGGCGCCGGGCGCAAGGAATGTATATGTGACAGGAGATTTCAACGGCTGGGGGAAGAGCCTGCCTCTTACGCCCGTGGAAAGTTCCGGCATCTGGGAAGGAACGGTGTCCGAAGCCGCAGAGGGGAGCCTGTATAAATATCTCATTGAAACGGAAGACGGCAGGACCCTGGAAAAAGCGGATCCCTATGCCTTTATGGCCGAAATGCGGCCTTCCACTGCGTCCATCGTCCATACCCTTGTGAGCAGCTGGACGGATGACCGCTGGATGGAGGGTAGAAACAGAAAAGATCACCTCAAGGAGCCCATGAACATTTACGAGGTCCATGCCGGCAGCTGGAAGAGGAAGCCTCTTTCAGACCCCGCAAACGCCTCCGAATGGGAGAAGACTTCCAATTTCCTTACTTATACAGAGCTGGCCGACGAACTGATCCCATATATAAAGGAGATGGGATATACCCACATCGAGCTGATGCCGGTGATGGAACATCCGCTGGATGCTTCCTGGGGGTATCAGGTCACGGGGTATTTTGCCGCCACCTCACGGTTCGGCGAGCCGGAAGGTCTCAAATATCTGATCAACAAAGCCCATCGCAATAACATCGGGGTGATCCTGGACTGGGTGCCGGGTCATTTCTGCCGGGATGCCCACGGACTTTCGGAGTTTAACGGAAAGTTCCTGTATGAAAAAGACCTCCATCCCAACTGGGGCACGGCCAAGTTTGATTTCGGACGGCCGGAAGTGAGGACATTCCTTTTGTCCAATGCCCATTTCTGGCTGGAGGAATACCATGCCGACGGGATCCGGGTGGACGGGGTCTCCAGCATGCTCTACCTGAATTTCGGGGTGGAAAACAAAAAAGACTATAAGTTCAATCGGTACGGTACCGAGGAAAACCTGGAAGCCACCGCATTTCTGCGGGAACTTTCCCGGATGGTGGGAGAACGGCATCCGGGCGCGGTGCTCATTGCGGAAGAATCCACCGCCTGGCCGCTGGTCACCTATCCGCCGAAAGACGGAGGGCTGGGATTTCATTACAAGTGGGACATGGGATGGATGCATGACACCCTGGACTATTTTTCCACGGATTTCGATTACCGCCCGGCAAACCACGGGAAGCTCACGTTCTCACAGATGTACCATTACAGCGAGAATTTCGTTCTGGCCTTTTCCCACGACGAGGTGGTCCACGGAAAATGTTCCCTCATCGGAAAGATGCCGGGAGATTACTGGAGAAAATTCGCGGACTTAAGGACCATGATGTTCTACCAGATGACCTATCCCGGCGCAAAACTCAATTTCATGGGAAACGAGTGGGCACCCTTCATCGAATGGCGGGAATATGAGGAACTGGAATGGTTCCTTCCCGAACAGTACGAAAGCCATCGGAAACACAGGGAGCTCATTAAGGCGCTGAACCATTTGTACCGCGCTGATAAGGCGCTTTACGATAACGACTTTGCTCCCGAGGGTTTTTCCTGGATCGACCCGGATAACAGCACCCAGAAGGTCTTAAGCTACGAACGCATCAGTGCTTCCCGGAGGCAGAGAGACTATGCGGTACTCAATCTGGGGATAGAACCCTTCGGCCGGTTCCGCATCGGGGTGGATAAACCGGGCACTTATGTGATATTATTGAATACGGACGATGAGGCTTACGGGGGAAGCGGCTGCGTGAAAGAAAGAAGTTTTGCCGCCGAAAAGATCCCCTATCATGGAAGGCCTTATTCCATAGAGATTTCGCTGCCGCCTCTTGGCGCAGTACTTGTAAGGAGAACGCATGCTTAGCTACACCAAAGAACAATTCATTACAGAGTACAGAAACCTGATCGAGAGAGGATTTTTCAAACCGATCGCGGAGACCACGTCCCAGGAGCGCTACTACGCGCTGGTGGAGCTTCTGAAAAGACATCTGCAGGAAGTCCAGACCGATACCGAACTTGCGGTAAACAAAAACAGGAAAAAGAGAGTCTACTACTTTTCCATGGAATTCCTTATCGGAAGACTTCTGGAGAATTATCTGATCAACGCAGGTCTCAGAGATACGGCGGAAGAAGCGCTTAAGGAGCTTGACATCGACATCGGCGAGATCTTCGAATGCGAAGCGGACCCCGGGCTCGGAAACGGGGGCCTTGGCAGACTGGCGGCCTGCTTCATGGATTCCTGCGCCGCGCTTTCTGTTCCCGGCACGGGAATGGGGCTCCGGTTCCTGTTCGGTCTGTTCCGCCAGAAGATCGAATCCGGATATCAGATCGAGCTGCCGGATGCCTGGCTGGATAACGGCTATCCCTGGGAGGAAATGAAGATCGCCGAAGCCGTGGAGGTGCGGTTCGGGGGAACGGTGGACCGGAGCTTTGAAAACGGAAAGCTCTCCTTCCACTACAGAGACTATACCAGCGTGCTGGCGATACCCTACGACGTGCCGGTGGCCGGCTACGGCCTGGAAAGCGTCAATACCTTAAGGCTGTGGAGCGCGGCTCCGGCCCACGACGTGGTGGATATGGAGGCGTTCAACCGGGGCGATTACGCCACGGCCATGAAGGAGAAGAGCGACATTGAAGCCATCACCTGCATGCTGTATCCCAACGACAACCAGGATTCCGGAAAGATCCTAAGGATCAAGCAGGAATATCTGATGGTATCTGCCGGGATCCGGGATATCTTAAGGACCTATAAGGATACCTACGGACCGGATGCGCTTTCGGAACTTCCGCAGCACGTGTCCATCCACATCAACGATACCCATCCCGCGCTTTGCGTGCCGGAACTGGTAAGGATCCTGATCGACGAGGAAGGCATGGAATGGAATGAGGCCTGGGAGGTCACCAGAGGCGTCATTTCCTTCACCAATCATACCGTTATGCCGGAAGCGCTGGAAAAGTGGCCCGAAGAGATGCTTAAGAAGCTGATCCCCCGGGTCTACATGATCATCGAGGAGATCGACCGGCAGTACAAGCAGTTCATTGCCACCCTTCCCGGTGACTATTTTGAAAACGTCAAACGGCTGGGCATCATCGTAAACGGCAAGGTGCGGATGGCCAATCTGTCCATCATCGGTTCTCATTCCGTAAACGGCGTGGCGAAGATCCATTCGGATATCCTTACGAACAGCCTGTTCAAGGATTACTACGAGCTGGCACCGGAAATGTTCAACAACAAGACCAACGGCGTTTCCCAGAGGAGATTCCTCCTCCAGTCCAACCCGGGGCTTTCCTCTCTCATTACGGAGCTTCTGGGTGACGGATGGAAGAAGGATTTTTCACAGATCGAAAGGCTGACGGACTATGCCGATGACGGGGAAGTCCTTCGGAAGCTTCTGGAAGTAAAGAGGCAGAACAAAGTGCGTCTGGCGGAATTCATCGCCCGCACGTCTCACATCGCGGTGGACCCGGATTCCGTGTTCGACATTCAGGTAAAGAGGATCCACGCCTACAAGAGGCAGCTGCTGGCAGCTTTCAAGGTACTTTCTCTGTACAACCGGATCAAGGCCGATCCCTCTTCGGTAAAGAGACCGTATACCTTTATTTTTGCCGGAAAGGCCGCACCGGGCTATCATTTTGCCAAGGACGTGATCAAATTCATCTGTTCGGTGGCCGATACGGTCAATTCCGATCCCCAGGTGAATCAGATCCTGAAGGTGGTATTCATCGAAAACTTCTGCGTGACAAACGCCCAGCTGATTTATCCGGCAGCAGATCTCAGCGAGCAGATCTCCACCGCCGGCAAGGAGGCTTCCGGAACGGGCAACATGAAGTTCATGATGAACGGCGCGGTAACGCTTGGCACCATGGACGGCGCCAACGTGGAGATCCACGACCTGGTGGGAGACGACAACATAGAGATCTTCGGCATGCGCGCGGAGGAAGTGGAGGAGCTTTCCAGAAGCGGGAATTATTCCGCCATGGCGGAAGCGGACCGGGATCCCAGACTGTCCCTCATCCGGGAACAGCTGGTGAACGGTTTCTTCAAAAAGAGCGGCACGGATTTCTGGGGGATCTATGACGAACTGTTCAATAAAAACGACGAGTATTTCGTGCTGAAGGATTTTGACTCCTACGTACGGGGCTTTGAGCATCTGAGCGAGTGCTATGACGACCGCTCTGCATTTGCGAAAAAGTCCCTTGTCAATATCGCAAAGTCGGCATATTTCAGCTCCGACAGGACCATAAAGGAATACGCGGGAGACATCTGGAAACTGTAAAAAGACGAAGTAGCAAGGGAGGTTTGCTGTGAAAAAGAAGGAATGGATCGCAATGCTTCTGGCAGGCGGCCAGGGTTCCCGGCTGGGGGCCCTCACCAAAAATATCGCAAAGCCTGCTGTTTCATTTGGAGGGAAGTACCGGATCATCGATTTCTCCCTGTCAAACTGTGTCAATTCGGGAATTGACACAGTGGGAGTTCTGATCCAGTATCGGCCGCTGGCGCTGAGCAGATACCTTGGCACCGGTGCCGCCTGGGATATGGATACCTCCGACGGAGGTGTGCACGTGCTGCCGCCCTATGCTACACAGACCGGCGGTGCCTGGTATGAAGGCACGGCGGATTCCATCTATCACAACATCGATTTCGTGGATTCCTATTCGCCGGAATACGTGCTGATCCTTTCCGGCGACCATCTGTATCAGATGGATTACAATCAGATGCTTACCTTCCACAAGGAAAAGCAGGCGGATCTTACCGTATCCGTCATGCCGGTACCCATGGAAGAGGCCAGCCGGTTCGGCATCATGAGCACGGACGATAATAACAGGATCGTAAAATTTGCCGAAAAACCGAAGGAGCCGGAGAGTGATCTGGCATCTATGGGCATTTACATCTTCAATTGGGAAGTGCTGAAAAAGGCGCTCCTTGAGGATCATAAGAACAAAGAGTCTTCCCACGATTTCGGCAAAAACATCATTCCCATGCTGCTGGGGGACGGAAAGAAGCTGTTTGCTTACCGCTTTGAAGGCTACTGGCGCGACATCGGGACCATCGACAGCTACTATGAAGCCCAGATGAACCTGATCAAAGAAGAAACGGGATTTGATCTGTATGACAGCAGGATGGCCGTATACTCCAACACGGAGCTTGCTCCCGCTCACAAGATCAGCCGGAAAGCCCGGGTGGACAACGCCCTCATCTGTAACGGCGCCATCATCTCCGGCAAAGTCACGAATTCCATCATCGGTACCAACGTGGTCCTGGAAGAAGGGTCCGAAGTGACGGATTCCATCGTCCTTCCGGGGGCAAAGATCGAAAGAAACGCAAAGGTCTTCCATGCCATCGTGTGTGAAGACGCGGCGGTGTCGGCAGGTGCCGTTCTGGGTCGGCCGGATACCGTCTGTGTGATCGAATAGGAGGCCTGTCATGAGTGAGAAAGCATTAGGCATCATTTCCGCCAATTACGGCGCTGCGGGCTTCGGACCGCTTCTTAAGAACAGAACACTGGCAACGCTTCCTTTCGGTGCCAGATACCGGATGATCGATTTTGCCCTGTCCAATTTTTCAAACGCGGGGATCCATACCGTGGGTGTCATCACTCCCTATTATTACCGGTCTCTGATGGATCACATCGGTGCCGGCAAACCCTGGGATCTGGACAGGAACCGGGGCGGACTTTTCATCATGCCCGGTTCGGTCTACGGGGAAGACATGGGAAAGAACCGTTTCCCCTTAAAGGATCTCATCCGGAACCGCAGGATCCTGGTAAGCGGTGATGAGGAGACGGTGATCCTCTGCGATACCAGCTGCGTGCTGAACGCGGACCTGGACGGTTTTATCAAAGCCCACGAAAAGAGCCGCTGCCGCGTGTCGTTTTTGTATAAAAACATGCGGTCATGCCCTGGAAGATGCATCATGGGCATTGAAAACGGCATGGTGAAGACCATTGAGGAGGGAGACGGGGCGGAAGGTGCGGCCTTTTTGGGGATCATGGCCATCAGCCGGGAATACCTTCTGAAACTTCTGGAAGATTACGCCGCTGTGGATTACCTGGATATCTTCACCATTCTCCGGCTGGATCTGGGAAAGCATCGGATCCACGCCTGTGAGTTCACGGCTTATGCCGGGCTGATCGATACCCTTAAGGACTATGAACGCGTGTCTGCTGAGCTGATCGCCCAGAAGACCGCCAAGGAGCTTTTCGAGAGCGAGCGTCCCATTTATACAAAGCCCCAGGACCTGCCGCCCTGCCGCTACAAAAAGGGAGCTTCCGTGAAAGAGTCCATCATTGCGGCCGGTTCCGTCATTGAAGGCACTGTGGAAAACAGCATCATCTTCCGTTCGGTAACGGTGGGAAAAGGCGCTGTCATTAAAAATGCCATTATCATGCAGCACGGCAGCATCGGCGAAGGCGCCGCTGTGGAAAACGCCATCCTGGATAAGAGCGTGACCGTGGGCGCAGGAAAGAAGATCTGCGGAACGCCCGATGACGTGATCGTGCTGGCAAAGGAAACCAAAGTATGAAAAATGTGTTGTTTGCAGCCTCCGAGGCCGTTCCCTTCTTCAAAAGCGGCGGCCTTGCTGATGTGGCGGGAGCTCTCCCGAAAGCGTTAAACTGTCCGGCATACAGAGTACGCTGCATTATGCCAAAGTTCGGGCAGATCCAGAAGGAATATACGGAGAAGATGGAGTACGTGACCAGCTTCGAGGTGCCTCTTGGCTGGCGCCGGGCGTACTGCGGCCTTTTCCGGCTGAAATATCAGGGGATCATCTGGTATTTCCTGGACAATGAATACTATTTCTTCCGGGAGAGAGCCTACGGAGAGTTTGATGACGGGGAGCGGATGGCGTTTTTCTCAAAGGCCATTCTGGAGGCGATCCCCCATCTGGACTTTGACGTGGATATCCTGCACGCAAATGACTGGCATACCGCCATGGCACCGGTATTCTTGCGGGAGCATTACAACCATCTGGAACAGTACCGGAAGATCAGGACGGTGTTTACCATCCACAACCTGAAATTCCAGGGACAGTACGACCCCTTCGTGCTGGGAGACGTGCTGGGACTGGAGGGAACGCCTGCCGAGCCTCAGCTCCTTACCTACAAGAACGGCAGAAGGGAATCCGTCAACTACATGCAGGGCGCCGTGTGTTACGCGGACCGTGTCACCACCGTAAGTCCCACCTATGCAGAAGAGATCAGGACCCCCTATTACGGAGAAAACCTGGACTGGCTCTTCCGGAAAAGGAGCGACGTGCTTTCCGGGATCTTAAACGGCATCGATACGAAAGATCTGGATCCGGCAGCAGATCCTTCTCTGCCGTATCCATATGACCTTTCCGATCTTTCCGGAAAGAAAAAAGATAAGAAGGCGCTGCAGGAGGAACTGGGCCTTGTCGTCTGCCCCTCCGTTCCGCTCTATGCCATTATCAGCAGGCTGACAGAGCAGAAAGGCCTGGATCTGGTGACCTATATCCTTCCCGAGCTGGAAAAGCGGGATCTGCAGCTGGTGATTCTGGGCGTGGGAGACGCAAAGTACGAAGAAGCATTCCGTTACTATGCGGACAGGAACCCCGGAAAGTTCTCCGCAAAGCTGTATTTTGACGAGCCTCTTTCCCGCAGGATCTACGCAGGGGCGGACGCGCTTCTGGTCCCCTCCCGGTTCGAGCCCTGCGGTCTTACCCAGATGATGGCCATGCGCTACGGCACCCTTCCCGTCGTACGTGAGACGGGAGGTCTTAAGGATACGGTGGAGCCGTACAATCAGTACGAGGGCACAGGCACGGGGTTCTCCTTTGCCAACTTCAATGCCCACGAACTGCTTTCCGCCATAGACCTGTCTCTTTCCGCATACAAAGATAAAAAAGCCTGGAAAAAACTTTGTGAAAATGCCATGAATAAAGATTTTTCCTGGCATGCGGCAGCAAAAGAATACAGAAAACTTTACAAGGAACTGTTACAGTCATGAAGATCGGTTTCTGCCCGCCGGGGGCCGCTGAAACCGGAAGTACGGTCACTTTTGAGATCAGAGCGGACAGTGCGGTATCGGCAGTCCTTCGCATCTGGGATGATGAAGAAGGTGAAAACAGAGTGCAGATGGAGCGAAGAGGTGAAAACTTTTTCGCTTCTGTTCGTATGCCGTCTTCCGGGAGACTTCTGTGGTATTTCTTTTTCTTTACGGAGGAAAACGGAAACACGGAAGAGTTCCATCCGGAAGAAGGCGGGGATTTCCAGCTGACGGTCTTCAAGCCCTTTACGGTGCCGGAGTGGTACAAAAACGGCATTGCCTACCAGATCTTCCCCGATCGGTTCTGTAAGGACGAAGCAGCGGCCGGGAGAGCTTCTTCTCTGGGCATCACCTTAAAGAAATGGGGCACGCCGCCGGTCTATGACAAAGAAGAAAACGGAGATATCAGAAGCTGGGATTTCTACGGCGGAAGCCTTAACGGGATCCGGGAGAAACTTCTGTATCTTAAGAGTCTTAACGTGACGGTGATCTATCTGAATCCCATCTTCAGGGCCGTATCCAATCACCGGTACGATACCTGCGATTATTTTCAGATCGATCCCCTTCTGGGGACAGAACAGGATTTCCGCGAGCTTTGCCGGGAGGCGAAGGAAGCGGGGATCCACATCATCCTGGACGGCGTTTTCAGCCATGTGGGAAAAGACAGCGTCTATTTCAAAGACGAAAAGTGCCGCTCCTGGTTTACGTTTGACGGTTCCGAAGCAGGGTATCAGTGCTGGTGGGGCGTAAAAGACCTGCCGGAAGTAAACGAGATGGACCCGGGATTTACGGAACTGATCTGCGGAGAAAAGGGCGTGATCCGTTACTGGCTGGAACGGGGCGCGGACGGATTCCGCCTGGACGTGGCGGACGAACTGCCGGATAGCTTTATCCGGCTGATACGAAAGGCCGTGAAGTCCTGCGGGGAAGACAAACTTCTCATCGGCGAGGTGTGGGAGGACGCTTCCAATAAAGTGAGCTACGGTGAAAAGCGCCGGTTCCTCATGGGAGAGGAGCTGGACAGCGTGATGAATTACCCCTTCCGCAGCATGGCCATTGATTTCGCCATGCACAGGATCGGCTCGGATGCCTTCCTGAAAGAATACCGGAAGCTGGAAAACCACTACCCGAAAGAAAGCTTCTACGGCGCCTTCGATCTGCTGGGAAGCCATGACAGAAGAAGGATCCTTACGGAAGTGGACGGGATCCGGGAGAGAGTGAAGTTCCTGTCTGTCCTTTCCTATACACTTCCCGGCGTGCCGGTGATCTATTACGGAGACGAACGGGGCTTAAGAGGCGGTGCCGATCCCGAAAACAGAGGCTGCATGGACTGGAGCGAAACGGCAGATCTGGACATGGAATACCATTACCGGATGCTGGGCCTTTTGTATAAAGAACACCCCGTGCTGTGCGGGGGAGGATTCGCGCCCGTGGATCTTTCGGACGAAGACGTGCTGGCTTTTCTGCGATATGACGCGTCGGAGCAGATCCTTGTGGTGATCAACCGGCATTTTTCCGAAACGAAGAAGTGTTTCTATGAGACGGATGCTGCAGAGGGATTTGACCTGCTGCACTCGGTACCGCATAAGGTGCAGGACGGAAGGCTTCGGCTGGAGCTCGCTCCCTTAAGTGCACAGGTGATCCTTCTGGAGGAGAAAAAAACAGAGAAAACCAAATTGGAACGGAAACTGGGCGTGATCTGCGCGCTGTCCTCCGTCCCCGGAGGGAAGCTGGGAAAAGGTGCCAGAGAGTTTGTGGATTTCCTGGCGGATGCCGGCATCGGCATCTGGCAGATGCTGCCCATCCACCCCAGAGGTCTGGGCAACTCCCCCTATCTGTCCCCCTGCGTTTTTAAAGGAAGCGACGAATACCTGGAGCCGACAGAACCGGAGAAGGATTTTGAGGAGCAATGGGCGGAGCTTCGCGCTTACGCGCACGAAAAAGGAATCCGGCTGGTGGGGGATATCCCCATCTACGTGGATCCGGCCGGGGAAGACGTGAAGAATGCCCCGGAGTATTTCCAGCTGGACGGGGACGGGCATCTGAAGTTCCGTGCCGGTGTGCCGCCGGATTATTTCCAGAAGGACGGCCAGGACTGGGGAAATCCCCTGTACGACTGGGAAAAAATGAAGGAAGATAACTATCGCTGGTGGATCCGGCGCATCGGTTTCTGCAGCAGGCTCTTTGATACCATCCGCCTGGATCATTTCCGTGCCTTCAGCGCCTATTACGCCATTCCCCGTGGAAAGACCGCGAAGGAGGGTGCCTGGCTGAAAGGCCCGGGGATGGATCTCTTCCGGGAAATAAAAAAACAGCTCCCCGGGACCCGTTTTATTGCGGAGGACCTGGGAAGCCTGGATAACGGCGTGTTTGATCTTCTGTATCTTTCCGGCATCCCCGGAATGAACGTGTGGCAGTTTTCCGCGGAGGAAATGCTGGTCATGACGCCGGAGGAACAGCAGGATAGGATCTTCTATTCCGGCACCCACGACAACGAGACGCTGAAGGGATACTGCGAGTGGATGTATCCCGGGGAGGACGCGGATGCAAAGTGCGATGAGATCATGGAGACGCTCTGCGAAACTCATGCGCCCTGGGTCATCTTCCAGCTGCAGGATTTTCTGCACCTGGGAAATGAGGCAAGAATGAACGTGCCCGGCACCGTGGGGGACAACTGGACCTGGCAGGCGGAGAAAAAAATGCTCACGCCCCGTCTTGCCGCAAAGATCCGTTCCCTGGCAGAACGCACGAAAAGGAAATGATCTCAGATCCCCTGTGCCATCATGGCATCGGCGATCTTCTGGAAAGCGGCCAGGTTGGCACCGGCTACCAGGTCATAGCCAAAACCGTACTTTTCGGCTTCCGCGGCAGAAGTATCGTGAATGCCGCACATGATGCGATGCAGGTTTTCGTCCACTTCTTCGGCAGTCCAGGAAAGACGCTCGGAGTTCTGACTCATTTCCAGACCGGATACCAGCACGCCGCCGGCGTTCACGGCCTTGGAGGGGGCAACGGTCACGCCCTCCGTGTTCCGTAAAAGCTCCAGTGCTTCCGCTGTGGTAGGCATGTTGGCCACTTCGACGTAGTATTTCGTGCCGTTTTCGAGGATCGCTTTTGCCGCGGCAAGGTCCACGTCGTTCTGCATGGCACAGGGCGTCACGATGTCGGCTTTCTGTTCCCAGGGCTTCTTTCCGGCGAAGAAGGGCACACCGAACTTTTCGGCATAGTCTTCCACGCGGTTTCTGCCGGAGGCACGCATGGTGAGCATGTATTCGATTTTTTCTTCCGTGGCAATGCCTTCCGGGTCATAGATGTAGCCGTCGGGACCGGAGAGCGTAACGGCCATGGCGCCCTCTTCCAAAAGCTTTTTGCATACGCCCCAGGCCACGTTTCCGAAGCCGGAAACGGCCACTCTCTTTCCTTTGATACTGTCGCCTTCATGCGCCAGCACGGATTCCAGGTAGTACACGGCGCCGTACCCTGTGGCCTCCGCACGGATCTCAGAGCCGCCGAAGGCGAGGGATTTTCCCGTGAGGACGCCGGGCTGGAAGTCGCCGCATATCCTTCTGTACTGGCCGAAAAGATAGCCGATCTCTCTGCCGCCCACGCCCAGGTCTCCTGCGGGCACATCCAGATGGGGTCCGATGTGACGGTAGAGCTCCGTCATGAAAGACTGGCAGAAACGCCGTACTTCATCTTCGGACTTTCCGTTGGGATCAAAATCGGAACCGCCTTTGGCACCGCCCATAGGAAGGGTGGTGAGACTGTTCTTGAAGGTCTGCTCGAACCCCAGGAACTTCATGATGGAAAGATTTACGGAAGGGGCAAAGCGAAGCCCTCCTTTAAAGGGACCGATGGCGCCGTTGAACTGCACCCGGTAGCCGCGGTTTACATGTGTCTGACCGCAGTCATCCACCCAGGGCACACGGAATTCGATAGTCCGTTCCGGCTCCAGCATTTTTTCCAGAAGGGCTGCTTTTTCATATTCCGGGTGGGCATCCACCAGAGGACTTATGGAAGAAAGCACTTCTTCCGCCGCCTGTAAAAACTCCGGTTCCCCGGCGTTTTTTTCTTTTAATTCCTTCAAAACTCTCTCAATGTATGCGTTCATGGCTGGCTCCTGATGATTAATTATAATTTATAAGTTATGATATAAATAGTTACACATATATCTTACAGCCAGCTATTTTACCACTTTATACCGTAAAAGCAATAGTTAAAATAACTAAAAAATTATTTTACGCCGCGAATTTTTGAGAAAAAACGACAAGGCGGAAAGCTAAAAAGGTCGTATTAGTGGTTACTTGTTTTCCAGCACGATCTTGATGAGCTTTCCGTCTCCGTTATTGTCCAGCATGCGGAATGCTTCGTCGCCTCTTGCCATGGGCAGATGCAGAGAGATCACAGGGGAAACGTCCACTTTCTTTTCAGAAAGAAGTTTTACGCAGTCGCAGAAATCCCGGTAGGAATAGATGTAGTTTCCTTTGATGGTAAGTTCTTTTGTCACCACGTACTGCATGTTGATGGAGACCATCTTCGCCGCGTTGCCGATCCATACAGAAAGTCCCGCGGGACGAAGCGCATCCACGGCAGATTGCGCCGTGGGAGAGATGCCTACGGCTTCCACGGAGATATCGCACATCTTCCCGCCGGTCTTTTCGGCAACGGCTTTTTCAAAGTCGCCGCAGGAAGAAGGATCGATCACGTCGTCAGCTCCCATCTTTCCGGCAAGGTCAAGGCGGATCCTGCTCATGTCACTTACAATGACGTGTTTTGCTCCGCGGCATTTGAGCCAGATAAGCGCCATCATGCCGATGGTGCCGGCACCCACCAGAAGGATGTTTTCAGCAGCGGCAAGCTCTTCGTCGCTGATCTTGTTTATTGCGTGATAGGCCACGGCAGCAGGCTCCGCCAGGGAGGCGATGTCTGCGGAAGCGCCCTCATAGGGAATGAGATACTGCTCCTTCACGCACACAAACTCCGTCATGGCTCCATCGTAATCCAGAACGCCCAGGAAATTGGCGTTGGGGCAGATGTTCACTTTGCCGGAGAGGCAGGTGGGGCAGACGCCGCAGAAAAACTTGGGGAAGATGGCCACGGTGGTGCCCGGTTCCATCTTGCCGCCTGCAACCGGCTTTTTTACAATGGTACCGGCACATTCGTGACCCATGATCATGGGCGCAACGCGGCGGCCGGTCTTTCCTTTGTAGCCTTCGTAATCGGACCCGCACACACCGCAGGCATCGATCTTTACCAGATATTCATCTTCTTTCGGCTCGGGCACGGGGATGTCACGCATCTCCATGTGGTCGTCGCCAACATAATAAACGGCTTTCATAGATTTCTGCCCGCGCACGAAACGATCAACGCAGGCTTCTCCTTTCTTATTTCTCGCGTCTTACGTCTGTCCCGGAAAGGGACTCGTAATAGCGCACCAGAGAGCTGTGGTCCTCAGTCTCGTAACCGTTTGCTTTCAGCCACTGCATCATTTCCATGACGGAAGAAGTCAGCGGAAGCGGAGCGCCTACGGTATGGGCGGTGTCAATGGCGTTGTTCAGATCCTTGATGTGCAGGTTGATGCGGAAACCGGGCTTGAAGTTGCCGTCCATCATCATGGGCGCCTTGGCGTCCATCACAGTGCTGCCGGCAAGACCGCCGCGGATGGCCTGATAAATAGCCTCCGGCTTTACGCCTGCCTTCTTTCCCAGCACCAGTGCTTCCGAAACGGCGGCAATGTTGGCGGCCACGATGACCTGGTTGGCCAGCTTGGTGGTGTTGCCGGCACCGATGTCACCGCACAGCGTCACGGAAGAACCCATGACAGCCAGGATGTCTTTCACCTTGTTGAAAACTTCTTCTTTGCCGCCTGCCATGATGGCAAGAGTGCCGTCGATGGCTTTGGGCTCTCCTCCGGAAACGGGGGCGTCTATCATGAAACAGCCCTTCTTTTCCACTTCGGCGCAGATCTCCCGGGAAGCGATGGGATTAATGGAGCTCATGTCCACGAAAATGGTACCGGGCTTTGCGCCGAACAGCGCGCCGTCAGTCCCCAGCACTGCTTCCTTCACCTGGGGAGAGTTGGGGACCATGGTGATGACCACGTCCGCGAAAGCAGCCACGTCTCTGTTGCTTTTTCCTTCCAGAGCGCCGGCGGAAACAACTTCGTCCACACCTGCCTTTACGATATCAAATGCCTTTACTTCGTATCCTGCCTTTAAGAGGTTCTTTGCCATGGGCTTTCCCATGATGCCCAGACCGATAAATCCGATTTTCTGCATGATCTGTCTCCTTTCAGACTTTATCATTCTGCGCCTCGATGTGTTATGCACCGCAAGCGCTGCTGCTACATTTTTCGATTTTCTAAGCTTTCCTGCGTCCTACGTAAACGCCCCCGGGCACCCCATCCCAGGGGCACTCCGTACTTGGAAAGCTTAAAAATCTGAAAAGCCTTCGCAATGCGCATGCTCGTGCATAACGCATCGCGTCGGATACCTGCTGAATTACTGCACCAAGCCTGCGGCACGCCGTGCGATGTCTTCCGGTGTCAGTCCGTATTCCTGCAGCATGAGTTCATAGTTTTCGGCAGAGGTGCCGAATCTGTCTTCCACGCCAATAAGTTCCGCAGGAAGGGGTCCCTTTGCCATGGCCTTCTGGATGGCTGCGCCAAGGCCGCCGAAGACGCTGTGTTCCTCCACAGTGACAACGGCCTTCATGCCTTTTGCAAGCTCACGTACCTTTTCCGCATCCAGCGGTTTAATAGTGCTCACGTTGACCACCTTCGCGCGGATGCCTTTCTTTTCCAGAATCTTTGCTGCTTCCAGGGACTGATACACCATGTATCCGGTGGCAAAGATCACCAGGTCCGTGCCTTCCCGCATCACGCTCATCTTTCCGATGTGGTATTCTTCCGACGGTTCTGTCAGAACGGGGATATCGTTTCTGTTCACACGGATGTAGCAGGGACCGGCAAGTTCTGCCGCTGCCTTTACCATCTTTTCGGTCTCCACTGCGTCCACGGGGGAGAGCACGGTCATGTGGGGCAGTACCTGCATGATGGCGATATCATCGATGGACTGGTGAGTCTTGCCGTCACCGTAATCGGAAAGTCCCGCGGAGGAACCGCAGATCTTTACGTTTGCTTCCGGAATGCAGATGGAAGAGCGGATCTGATCGTAGGGGCGCCCGGTGGAAAATACCGCGAAGGAATTCACAAAGGGGATCTTTCCCGCAAAGGCAAGGCCTGCGGCGGTGGAGAGCATGTTCTGCTCTGCAATGCCCATCTGGAAATACCGCTCCGGAAATTCTGCTCCGAAAAGCTTTGACATGGTGGAATTCCCCAGGTCTGCTTCCAGAACGACCACGTTTCTGTTTTCTTCACCCAGTTTCTTTAAAGCCTCGCCATAGGCCATTCGGCAGTTTTTCAGCTCCATGTCACACCCCCTCCTTCATCTTCCGGATGAGTTCTTTTGCCTGCGCATATTCTTCTTCGGTCATGGCGGCGTTGTGATATCTGGCAGTACCTTCGGCAAAGTCGAAACCCTTGCCCTTTATGGTTTTCGCCAGGATCATGGTGGGCTTTCCCTTCACCGTTTCCGCCTCATCGAGGGCATCCAGGATGGCCTCCATGTCATGTCCGTCGATCTCGATCACATGCCAGCCGAAACTTTCCCATTTGGCTTTCAGATCACGGATGGGGAAGATCTTTTCCGTAGCGTCGGTGGCCTGGATGCCATTCCGATCAATGATGGCACACAAATTTTCGGCCTTAAAGTTGGGTGCTGCCATGGCTGCTTCCCATACCTGACCTTCTGCCAGTTCACCGTCACCAAGCACGCAGTAAACGCGCACATCCGGATCGTCCAGCCGGCAGCCCAGTGCCATACCCAGAGATACAGAAAGTCCCTGACCCAGGGAACCCGTCACGGCTTCAATGCCGGGAATGCTCACGTCAGGATGTCCCTGCAGAAGTCCGTGCAGGGTCTTCACGTTTTTGAATTCTTCTTTGCTGAAATATCCGAGTTCCGCAAGACAGGCGTACTGTGCCAGCACGGCGTGACCCTTGCTGAATATCAGACGGTCTCTGCGGGGATCCTTCGGGTCCCGGAATACCTTCATTTTGCCGAAATACAGCGCCGCCGTCACATCCGCGATAGAGGAACTTCCGCCCAGATGTCCCACCTTGCCGGCGGGGATCATCTCCACGATGTCCTCCCGAATGTCAGCGGCTCTTCTTTTCAGCTCTCTGATCTTTTCAGATGAACATGACATAAGAATGACCTCCATTTTCATGCATACCCGCTTCATCAACCTGTATGCTTGTATTACAAGTTAGAGTATACCATACTCTCAACCAATGTCCAGAATAAATTACTGCATCGCCTTTTCGTTCGCCGTCAGATGTTCCCGCATCGCGGTCTCTGCTTTTTTGCTGTCGTGGGCGGCAATGGCATCCATGAGCTTCCGGTGGTATTTTTTCGCGTAGCCGAATCCCAGTTTCATGACCGTCTCTTCCATGGCAACGCTCAAAAGATCCCACAGCACCTCATATACCGTGACCATAAGAGAATTATTGGATGCCCGGGCAATGGCCATGTGAAAATCCATGTCCAGGGAGGAATACTCTTTTAAAGCGGAACGTTCCGCCGCTTTGAGCTGACGCTCGTAAATATCGGAAAGCGTTCTCACCTGATCCTCTGTGGCATTCTTTGCGGCAAGACCGGCTGCCGGTACCTCTATGGCACGGCGGAACTCCAGCACTTCCGTAAGGTTGTGGGGACGGAGCAGGGCACCGGGAGTGAGAGCTACCTTTACGGCCTGTCCCATGTTTTCTCCGCACACGTAAGAACCGTCCGCCTGCCTGGTCTCAATGAGTCCCAGCACTGTGAGATTTTTTAAAGCAGGCCTTACGGAAGCACGGCTGACGCCAAGCTGCGCGCATAGCTCGTTTTCCGACGGGATCTTGGTGCCCACGGGCCATTCGCCCCGGATGATCTGGTCTTTCAGCTGTTCAAACACCTGCTCGCTTACGGTCTGTTTTTTGATGGGAGTGACTGCCATATCTCTGTGGTTCCTTTTCTGCTGCTTCTGCCGAAAACGATGCTCTACATATAATTCGTAAGTTTTTGCTCTATTATATGTATATTTTCGGCCGAAATCTCTGCCGCATACATATAATAGCGAGCGTTTCCGCCTATTATATGTATCTCCGCCGGAGAAATACGTGTATTTTGCATATAATAGCGCTGTTTTCAGCGTATTATATGTAGCTGTCTATATTTTACTCAAAAGCCCGGACAGGTTCAACGGGTACGCGTCTTTTTCAGAAAAGTAAATTCGATTTTCCGTGCTTTGTGCTATACTGAACATCACTACGAATGCCGCCGGAAGGGCGGCGGAATGGAGCTGCGCACATGAAACTTCTCACTATGAATATCGCGTTTGCAAGTGACCCGGTCTGCGCGGACTTTGCTTTCTGAATAGGGCATCAGGGCTTCGCAAGAGAGTTGTAAGAGTTCCGTCCCTTTTATTGAAGGGACGTATGTGTTATGATTTTCATACTGGTTGTTTTGCGGAAGTATCGGAATGAAACTTGTGGATAAATGTAAAGAAGGCCGCCTTCACTACGGCTGGTTCATCGTGATCGCCTGCTGCGCGATCTACGGCGGAACCATGGGTGTGGGCTATAACTGCATCGGGCTTTTTAATGCGGCCATTGCGAAGGATCTGGGAATGACCATTTCCGGGTTTTCCTCCACGAATATATTTATCGGAGCAAGTTCGGCGTTCATGCTGCTTTTTGCCGACCGCATTTTCAAAAAGTACGACGTGAGAGCAGTCCTGTGCATTGCCGAGTTTCTGTATGCGCTTTCCCTGGCGCTTCGTGCAGTCTGCACGCAGTACTGGCAGTTTGCCCTCATCAATATAGTAAACGGCGCCGCATGCTCGTTTCTGTTCTATGTTCCCGTTCCCATGCTGATCAATGCCTGGTTCAGGGAAAAGGCAAGCACTGCATTGAGCATCTCTGCCATTTCCTCCGGAGTTATCGGAGCGGTTTTTAACAGCGTGCTGGGCTCTGTTATTGCCGCAAAAGGTTGGCGGGAGGCTGCGTTCCTAAACGGGCTTGTCTGCGCACTGATCACCATTCCCCTCACGTTCCTTCTGGTGCGGAAGACGCCGGAAGAAATGGGGGTACGGCCTTACGGGGCAGAGAAGGAAGACGGGCGGACCGCTCCGGCCTCACCGAAAACAGAACCGACGGAGGCCGTGAAAGTATGGACAATTTCGCGGGAAAAGAAGGCGAAACTGGCGTCGGCCTTCGTTCTGGCTTTTCTGGTCTTTGTACTCTCCACCTGTGTGCAGCAGATGGCGCACTATGCCCAGGTGAACGGACTGTCGGTCACTGCGGGTGCGACACTTGCTACGGCAGGCATGCTGGGAAACATGGGAGGGAAGTTCCTGATGGGCGGTCTGTTCGACAGGATCGGCACCCGGAAAACGCTTGCCGTCTCCTTTACTATGGCTGCCGTCGGAACGCTGATGCTGGCATTTTTGCCGCACGCGCCGCTTTTTATTCTTTACGCCGCCATTGCACTTGCCGCCATGTCGGCAGGCAATAATGTCATTACCATGCCCATCGTGGTGGGAAGCTTTTCCGACGGAGACGAGTACATTACTTTTATGTCAAAAGTGACCGTGGGTACCATGATCGGTACGGCGTTCGGCACCTACATTTCCGGTGCTCTCTACGATCTGACAGGGTCCTATGTTTTTGAATATACACTTTATGCGGCGCTTACGTTCGCTGCGTTATTCATGGCACTTGCCATCATCGGAAAGAAAGGAAATACACAATGAAAAAAACACTTGCACTTATCATGACTGCAGTTCTTGCGGCAGGACTTCTTGCCGGCTGCGCAAAGCCCCAGACGGAAACGGCAGTTCCTCAGGAAAGTACCGTAGCAGTGGAAGTGGGCGCTGCCCCCGAAACGGAAGCCGCCACCGCTGCCGCCATACCTGAGACCACCACGGCAGTGCCGGAGACAACGGCAGCCGTACAGGAAGGTCCCATGCTGGTACCCGCTCCCACGGCCACCCTTCTGCAGGCAGCGGTAAAGTCACACTATGAGATCGCTCAGGCAGAAGACAACCGCCAGATCTATGTGGTCACGGTCCCGGAGGCAGTTGCCGGGGGAGACTATCCCGCACTGAATGCTTCCCTTGCCAGAGATTTCGACATCGAGTACAAGTTTGCGCAGAGCAGGAGACAGGAATTCGTGGATGCCTTTGAGGCGGCACCCGCGGATGATTTCAATGCAGACCGCGGATCCAGGACCGAAGGCGTGATCACCCGTGCGGATTCCTCCGTATTCTCCATGAAGACCGTAAACAGCTGGTACAACGGCGGTACCTACGATGCCGTCATCAGAGGGTATAACTATCGCCCCTCCGACGGAACGCTTCTCTGTGCGGCAGATGTTTTCAGAGACATCGAGCAGCTGGAGACGGAACTGAAAAAGCGTCTGCAGGAAGACTATCCCGATGCCGGCTTCTTTGATCTGGAGAACGATCTGAAGTCCTACAACGCTTCTCTTCTTCCTACGGACAAGAATGCTTCCGAGCCCGTGTTCAGCTTTGCGCTCACCGCGGATGCGGCCGTTTTCTGGTTCAGCAAGTACGAACTGGCTCCCGGTGCTTCCGGATGCCAGACCGTCGTTCTTCCCTACCGTGACTACGCTTACCTCCTGAACGAGGAGTTCATGGTGGCTTCCGAAGATTACTTCACTCCCGTCGAAAAGGATGTGAAAAACCTCATTCACGGTCATGAACTTATCGTGTCCGAGAAGTTCAGAGGGGAAGGAGATACGATCGACGGCGTGAAAGTCACCTTCGACGGCAAAGAGGCTGAAGTTTCCGCATCCGGCTACAAAGAGCTCGGCATTTATGCGGCAGTAAAGGACGGAAAGGTATTCCTGTACGTATTCCGTAATTGTGACGATGACGAAAGGTATATCACCGTCATTGACTTAAACGGTGACATTCAGACAGCCGGTGAGTTCGCCGGCGGTTTCGCAAAGGAAAACGAGAAGGCAGAAGCCTCCGCGCCTTCCACATACGCAAACATTACCTGCGTAAAGCAGCTCACGGATCCTTCGACGTTTGCCCTTTCCGAAGGAAAGAACGGACCGGCAGCAGTTTATACCGTTTCCGAAAACGGCATGCCGGTGAAGAAATAAGTCGAAGAAAGTCCGGAAGTATCTGATCATGAAACTGATTATCGTAAGACACGCGGATCCCGATTATTCCGTCGATTCTCTGACGCCCGCCGGCTGGAAAGAGGCGGAGGCGCTGAAGGAGCGCTTTGCTTCCCTGGACGCCGCCGCGTATTACGTGTCGCCTCTTGGCCGGGCCATGGACACGGCCCGCACGGCACTTTCCGGGAAAGGTGCGGAACCGGTGGTGAAGGAGTGGCTCCGGGAGTTCAACTGCCCGGTGAAAAAGCCCCGCCTTTCCTACCTGGATGACGACTGCTGCGTGTGGGACTGGCTCCCCGCAGACTGGACGGCCCGTCCCGCCTTCTATGACAGGGAAAAGTGGATGCACGAACCGGAACTTGAGGCCGCAGGCGTTTCCGAAAAACATGAGGCTGTCATCCGCGGGTTCGACGATCTTTTAAAGGAACACGGCTATGAGCGGGACGGCCTCAACTACCGTGCCGTGACGCCTTCCCACAAGACCGTCGTGCTGTTCTGTCACTTCGGGCTGGAATGCGTTTTGCTGGCGCATCTGATGAACATTTCGCCCATGATCCTGTGGCACTCCACCTGCAGTGCGCCCTCCGGCGTGACCGTGGTGAACACGGAAGAGCGGGAACAGGGCATCGCCGCCTGGCGGATGGCTGCCTTCGGCGACATTTCCCATTTGTACGCGAAGGGGATCGAACCTTCCTTCCACGCCCGTTTCTGCGAATGCTACACGGACGAAACGATACACTGACTATGTACCAGCTGATTGCTTTTGACATGGACGGTACCCTGCTGGATTCCCGGAAGGATATCGGTCTGAAAACCAGAGAAATGATAAAGAAAGCGGCTTCCCTGGGAAAGACGGTCGTTTTCTGTACGGGAAGGACTCCCATCGAGCTTTCCGGCTATCCGGAAAAAGTTCCGGAAGTGAGGTATTCCATCTGCAACAACGGGGCTATCCTGTGGGATATCCGGGAACAGAAGAAGCTTTACAGCAATACCCTTTCTCCGGAACTTATGCGAAAGATCGTGCACATCGGGCTGCCGGAGGATTTCCTGATCCAGTGCTATACGGAGAACATGTATTTTGAGGAGCACACGGAGGATGACATCCGCCGGGTGGGGATCGGAGAGTATCTCCCCATGTACCGGAAACTGGCATGTACCGTGCCGCACTTAAGGGAAAAGATCGAAGCGGGTGAGTTCCCCGTGGAGAAAATGGCGCTTCACATGCCCGGCCCCGAAGCCGAGAAAAGAGCCCGGGCCCGTTTTGACGCGGCAGATCTTCCCGTGGAGATCAAGCACGCCAACAATACGTCCCTGGAGTTTACCATGAAGGGCGTGACCAAGGGAGCGGGACTTACACGCCTTTGTGAGGTCCTGAAGATCCCCGTTTCGGCATCCATTGCCGTTGGCGATCTGGATAACGATCGGGATGCGCTTCTTGCCGCGGGACTTGGTATTGCCGTGGGAAACGCTTCTGACGACATCAAAAAGATCGCCGGCGCCGTTGTGGCAGATAACGATCACGACGGCTGTGCCGAAGCCATTGAAAAATATCTGCTGGGTGACGAATGATCCCCGGCATGTGAAAAAGAACAGAAGAGGAAAAAACATGAAAAAGATCTTACTTGCAGCAGCTCTCGCAGTATCTTTCCTGCTTTGCGCCTGTGCCGCAAAGGCAGCATCGGGCCCCGCTTCCTATGTGGGAAACACCTATGCAGGGAAATCTCCCTGGGGAGAAAATCTTTCCGTTACCGTGCAGAAATATGACGCGGGGAACCTGGAGATCGCCTATGAGGAAAACTATGACGCTGACGGAAAGATCAGCTGCGTCATAAGCGTACCCATGAAAGACGGGACCACCGGCGAGTTTGTGCTGAAAGGCACGCAGAAAGATGAAAACGGGGATACGGAATATGACTACAGCATGCGTCTGGAATTAAAGGACGGCGCAATGGCAGTAACATTCCTGGACGGTCAGAAAACAACGCTGAGCCCCGAGGGCGGGAGCGGCTTCCATCATGCCGGCGCTCTGGAGGAGGGACAGAAGACCGTTACTCTTACAAAAAAATAAGAGAGAAGAGTAAGCGGCAGATCAGAAAATTTGCAAATACCTGTTGAAATTTCCCCGGGTGTTGGGTAAAATACAAACACCCGCTGCGGTCTTAGCTCAGCTGGGAGAGCGCTTGCTTGACGTGCAGGAGGTCATCGGTTCCTGTAAAAAATGGCTATAAATAAGGACATACAGCATATTGTACGTCCTTATTTTTTTGTGCAAGCAGGAGGTCAGAATTGTGCTAAAAATGAAAAAGCAAGATGACACATTAAGAGGAAAACTGGAGGAATTTTATAAAGACAGAGAATATAATGGTTGTTGTGCTTATACTATTAGAGGCTACAGACAGAAGTTAAGAGTAGTATTTTCCCAGACAGATTTAGATACTACTATTGATAAAATAGATTGGAATGATATAGTTCATTTCATCAATTCTAAAGACATTACGGACTACAGCAAGTTCAGTTATATTAAGGAACTTCGAACTTTTATGAACTGGTTAGGTGTTAAAGAATTACCTAAATCAAAACACATTGAGACAGTTAAAGAAACCTATACCGATGAAGAGTTAAAAAAGTTAATGAGAAAGCCTGGAAAAGATTGTTCATTTGCAGAGTACAGGACGTGGTGCATTGAACTTCTCGTAATGGATACTGGAGTGAGAGCTGGTACTATTAGGGAAATTCTGATAAGAGACGTAGACCTTACTGGATGCATTTTAGTAACCAGGCATAATAAAACAGGGCACACACAAGTATTACCATTTAGCAAGACAACCAGAGATGCCATTAAAACGTATTTAGAGAGCCGTGGAGGGGCTTTAGGCAGTTATTTGTTTTGCGATGTGTATGAGAATCAACTCTCTAGGAATGCCCTTAGATTGTCTGTTGCGAGGTTCAATAAAAGCAGGGGAGTAAACAAGACATCTATTCATCTGCTTCGTCATTCTTTTAGCAGGAAGTGGCTGGAGAACGGAGGAAATGTTTTGAATCTGCAGAAAATGCTCGGTCATACAACGTTAAAAATGTCAGAACACTATGCAAAAATATTTGATAGTAGCCTGTTAGAACAGTACAAAAGCAACGTCGAATGTTTAAAAGCAAAAAGAAATAGAATAGCTAGACAATAAAAAAAGCCGCATAATTGAACGGCTTAGCACTCAGTACTCAGGGCAAGCGAGCGGCAAAAAAATGCTTGACAAATGATTTTAGTTGTGGTATAATTAAAATCATACAACAAACAGAGAGACATCCTTTTCCCTCTGAACGATATAATAACACAGTAGATAAAGGATGTCAACAGTTTTTTAAAAATTAAATATGAAAAAGAGGTAGTCATTCTTCCGGGCAAAAAATGAATGATTACCTCACAAACAAAAAAATAATTAATTTAAGGAGAGTAAAATAATATGCTAAGTACAATTATGGATGAAGTAAAGAAGTATGCCGAAATGAAGGCACAGGCAGAGTTATTTGCAAACACTGACCTTGTACAGATTGCAAGAGATGAGACCATTGAATACTTGAAAGAAAGATACACTGGATTTGAAGAACCTAAGAATGATTACAGATTTCCAGCTGCCTATGATGAGCATGAGGATTGTTATTACAGAGAATACAACTATGTAAAGCCTATTTTTAAGTATGCGATTGAAAAAGGTGTAGTTGATGAGGATGAATGGGAAATCTGGGAAAGAGTCCATAATCTTAACGAGCTATTTGATACTGATGAGCTGATGGATTGCGAAGTTATGATGGAAAACTATGTAAACTATCGGATATCCCTCATTGAAGAAAAATAAATAATGCATAAGTAAACTAACAGGGCAGTTATTCTATTTGTCCGGGAATGGCTGCTCTGCCGCAGACTATCTTAGATAAGACAGCTGTATGGCTTTTGATAGCTGTGAGCTTATAGCAAAGCATGCGGCAAAGTTCGGTTATTGATTACGAAAGGAAGTGAGATTCATGCACTGGTACTAACGATGATTATAGCTTTTTATTAAGTGGCTATAAGCGGATTCGGATTTTGCATTCGGCGAGAACGGACGCTTATTTTTATTGCAGAAAATTTAGGAGAAAAATATATATGAAGATTATTTCAACAATCATTCCTTCCGAAGTGGATTATGGCTTTGGAAAGGAAACATTAAATGAAAAACGATACATAATAATTGATGAAGAAACTGGCGAGGTGCTTGACGATGCGCAAGGTTATGGTTTTAAAACGTTCCAAAAGGCAATAAAGTGCTGGGGATGGAAGCATGCAAAAAACCATAACCCGCATCCATCAAAAAAGAAGCCTGAACTCACAGATGAAGAACTTGATAATTTGTTTTTTCAGGAGAAAGTTAAAATGCAAAACAAGAAAAGAATTAAAAGCGAGGTAAATAGTGCAAAATAAAGAAAATCGCCAGTGGATTTGCTGGCAAAAAGAATTCAAATCAGATGGGACTATGACAAAAATCCCAAAATCACCGCATGCGAACGGTAACGCAAGCACAACTAACCCCAGAACCTGGGGTACCTATGAGCAGGCAAAAGCTGCGGTCTCAAAGTATGGTTACACGGGGGTTGGAATAGTTCTTACGGATGGGCTTTGCGGAATCGACATTGATGGAAACAGGCAGACAGGAGAAGATAACCCATTAGCAAAAGATGTGCTGAAAATGTTTGATAAAACATATATTGAGCATAGTCCGTCAAAAACAGGTTACCATATTCTGTGCAGATGTGACGCCGAAAAACTTCCTATTTCAAGGAGCCCCGATGGAACCCCTGTCGTTGATGAAAATGGTAATTTCAAGCTGGAAGGATATTATCTGAAAAATGCCAAGAAAGAACTTGAAATCTACCCTGATTCTATCACTAATCGGTTCTTCACTTTCACCGAGGATGCCATGAATGATAATGAAATTATTGATATGACACCCGAAGTGAAATCTTTCCTTGATCGGTATATGAAAAAAGAAACAGTCGAAGAAGATGATTCCAACCTAAAGATGAACGTAGTCATAAAAAAAGCACGTGAACATTCCTTAAAGTTTCGCCAGCTATATGATGACGGCGACACGTCCGCATACGATCATGACGAAAGCAGAGCGGACTTAGCACTTTGTTCAATGCTGGCCTATTGGTTCAGCAAAGACAGGGCACTTATCGAACAGGCTTTTAACCATTCTGCTCTATGCCGTGATAAATGGACGAGTAGAGCTGATTATCGTGAAAATACGATAACAAAAGCTTGTGAGGATGTGATTTGTCCCTATGAAGCATACATGGTGCCTGATGGCAGAGAACGCCCACCGCTTAAAATGGAAATCTTTGAATCCTATCTGGACGATAAAGGAATCAGCATCAGAAAAAATGTGATTACTCATGCAGTAGAGGTTACAGGCATGCCAAAGATCTTTGACCAGGAAACCCTTCAGGAAAATCTGGCAACCATTTTTTCTGATGATTTAAAAGAGAAATTCAAGGGAAGCACTGTTGGCGCAATTGACAATTATCTTAATGTAATAGCTGGAAAGAACACGGTCAATCCTGTCACAGAAAAACTATACAGCACACCCAAATGGGACGGCACAGATAGGATTTCCGAACTCTTTGAGATCATGCGAATTCCTGAAAGCGACACGCTCAGCAGAATACTTGTTCACAAGTGGCTGCTTGGAGCTTTAGCATTAACGTATAACACAGTTGAACACCCTTACGGAAGTGATGGGGTTCTTGTCCTTCAGGGAAAGCAGGGAATCGGAAAATCCTCCTTGGTTTCAAAACTGGGAATTGATGCAACGCTTTGCAAAACAGGTTTATATATAGATACCCGCGACAAGGACACAATCATTAGATGCACATCCTGCTGGATTGCAGAACTGGGAGAGATAGGATGTACGATGAAATCTGACATTGACAGGCTAAAGGCATTTTTAACCGATGCGTGTGACAATTATCGCGTACCCTATGGAAGAGCAGATAGAAGAATTGCCCGAAGAACCAGTTTTGTTGCAACTACGAATGAAGAAAGATTTCTTATTGATGGCACAGGTTCTCGGCGATTTTGGACAGTCTATTGCCCAGAGAAATTTGATCTTGAGGCTTTAAATCGCTTTGATGTGCTTCAGCTGTGGAAGCAAATAGAGGAAGAACTGAATCCACAGGATTTTTCTACTGAGTACAATTCAGAGTTTCAGAATAAATTCCGATTAACTGATAATGTACGGGAACTTCTTGAGCAAAGAAATGCTTCTCATCTGAAACTTGTAAAAGGGCAGGCGGAGGTAATTGACATTTTCAACTACGCAGAAGAGCATCCTTCTATGTTTGTGTGGTATCGCACTACTGTTAGTGATTTCCAGGAAAATTATGAGTGTTTGAAAAAATACGATACCGCTACATTGGGAAAGGCATTGACTGCTTGTAATGTTGTTTCTTTTAAAGAGCGAGTTGACGGAATGCCTTCATCTGTTAGAAAACTTCCGATACCGATTGAAAGGGCGAACAACCTCATAGAATCAGACATATTTTGACAATAACCACACACAATAAGTGTAGTAAGGTAGTAGGTAGATTTGATAAAAAGAGAAATTTTTAGTAAGAATAGAAAATAATTTTTAGACTTTTGACAAAATAACCTACTACATCTACTACAGTGTGTGGCAAAGTTGTTAAAAATCATGCTGCAGATTTTCTGGGGCAGAAATATTAAGTTATTAAAAACCTCAGGCTGCATGTTTCCAGGGGAGAAACAAGTTATTAAAAACTTAGCTGGTCAGGCAATCTGGGGGCATCCGTAAGATGTATAAAAGTATTAGAGGCGTGGAAAACAATGCCTCAAAATATAGTAACAGGAGATTACAATATGAAATTTCGTATGGTTGAAAGCATTTTTTCAGAGCCCAAAGAGGAAAAAACAAAATCATTCATGTTAACAGTAGACGAGAATAATAGAATTGTGGAAGTTTGCCCAATCGGAGAAGAACCGCCAGAACATTATGCATATTTATTAGGGACTAAGCTTGGTGAAACAGCAAAAAGGAAAGAAATGGTGGCCATTTCATCGCTGAAAAAAGAGTGCACGTTACCAGAGGGAAAATTATGAAGCCGTACTTACATGAATTGCTCGCGGCATTGGGCGCACTCAAGAAAGATGAACGAAAAAAAATTATGGGAGCAGCTTCTGCTCTGTCTAGGAATACTCTTCCGAAAAATCTTTTGGAAAAATATCAAACCGCATTAAACAGCTTATTTCCTGAACTTGACTGGGATGGGTACATCTTTCTGTCGGATGCTACGTATAACTACGACGCAGACCGCAATGCGCTGGCAGTAGTGGTGATAAGCGTGCCACCTGGGTTCGCGGATGTGGAAATGGATGATGGTTTCGCAGAGGATACGGTAAAGAAAGTGCAAACACTACTTGATAAATACAGTGAAGAGGAACGCGCAAAAATCGCGTCGGCATGGTGGGTCATTGATTGGGGTGAGGGACTTGATGACGAGACAAGGGGTCTATACCTCGGCAATTTGCTTAATGGTGCAAAAACCGTAAGTCCGATTCGTTTGGATTTGTACGGCGGCGGCATGGTGTTTGCGGATGTGGTTGAAAATAAAATATTGGAAAAATCGTGGGAAACTGAAGATGATGAAGAATAATTAAGCTCGGGCAACGGCTCGGGCTTTTTTAATGCCCAAAATGTGTGATTGCAGTGGTTTGGGAAAAAACTGTATATAAAATGAGAGAGAATGAAGATGGTCACGAAAATGAAGCGGAAAACTCACAGTTGCTCACAGGAAAAGCTTATAGTTGCTTGTTTTTATTCTTTTTTCGTAACTGATTGGCAACAGCGAAAACCACTTGCACGTCATCTTCCGTTAGCCCATCAAGCGACAGAGAGGCGTTTTTCTTTATATCAAGAAGGTAATCTGTGGATACTTTAAACAGAGCAGACAGCTCGACGACGTACTGAGTTGACGGGACAGAGATTCCCATCTCCCACGCATTAACGCTTGACCGAGTGATTCCGAGTTTCTTTGCTAATGCTGCCTGTGTCATGTTTTCTGCTTCTCGCAGTGCTTTGATTTTCTCTGCAACCATCTTTCTGCCCCCTTTCAATATCAAAAAAAGTAAAGCAATCACAAAGATATTGCATTATCATAATGATAATACAAATTGACTATTGAGAATGATTCGCCTATACTTACAAAAAATAGAAGTGTGGGAGGGACTTGTAATGGTTTGTAAAAAATGCGGCGCAGAAGTACCCGAAGGAAGTGCTTTTTGCGTTAGCTGTGGTGCAAAAGTTGAAGAGGAGAAAGAACCAAAGATTGTCAAGAGTGCTGGCACCATTGAACAGCCCTCTGTAAGAGCTGAGAAACAATCCAAAAAAACAGGGGTGCCTGCGGCTGTTCTTATTATCATAGCGGTGATTGCCATTGCACTTCTCGGGTTAAATTATTTCCAGTTCTCGAAAGCTAAAACATTGGAACAGGAATATCAAAGTGTCCTTGCGAATCTGGATGAGTCTACAGCAAAACAACAGTCATTAGAAGGAGAGGTGGCCGAAGCGAAGAATGCATTTTCTGAAAAGGAGGCAGAAGTGGAAAAACTCCAAAAGGAAAATGAAGGATATAAAAAGACATTGAAGGACAACGAAGAAACCATAGAACGGCTGAATGATTCTGTTACAAAGCTTAATTTAGAACTCGACAAAGCATTTGATCAAAATTCCAATAATCATGCAGAAATCTCGTTCTATGAAAAACATGCGGGAATAGTGAAGACAGGAGATATCTATTATCATAAGTATGGATGCCCTGTGCTTGGCTCAATGAACAATGTTTCATTCCAAATTTATAATACAAAACAGGCACAAGCTCTTGGGCTTATCCCATGTGCGTCATGTCATTAACAGAAAGGAAGGAGTAAAATGGTTCAGGGAAAAATCAATGTAAAGACGGTAGAGAACGCAGTAAAGGTAGCTTGCGGAGTATTAGTCATATTGTTCTTCCTCCCGGTAATTCATATAGATTTTTTTGAGATTAAGGCGGACCTTTCTTTAAAGAACGCTGCAGCTGGAATGACCGTAGTCGGGAACGAGGTGTTTGACGGAAAGCCGGTGTTTTACGCAATTCTGCTTCTTCCTGCAGCAATTGCGCTGGTCCTTCATTTTTTGAAGAAGAATAAGCTGATTAAGTATGTGTTATCGCTGGTACTCGTAATAATTGATGGAGTAACAATTTCAAAGGCAGTTGATTTTTTAAATGAGAAAACATACGGATTTGATGAGAAGACGTTTTGGCTTACGCTGACATGGATTGTTTTGATTCTCATTGGATTAGGTATATTACTTCTTTTATATCTTTCACGAGACTCCGTGGCAGGCGATTTCTCTGAGATTAAAACTAAGGCAGACAAAGCAACCTCAGTTGCTTCTGCTGTAGTAAATGAGAAAATGAGCGAACTGCAGAAGAGAAAATGCGATGCGTGCGGTGCAGATATACCGTGGAACGCAGAGTTTTGCCCTAAATGCGGAGCAAAGTATGTAGAAAAACCAGTAAAAAAATGTCAGAACTGCGGAGCTGTAATTAGCGACGACAGTGTATTCTGCTCAAAATGCGGTACTAAGTGGGAAGAAGTGATAAAAAAAGGTGTTTGCCCGTCATGCGGGTATGAGAATAAAGAAGATGCACTTTTCTGCGAAAAATGCGGTTCAAAATTGTGCTGACAGAGAGGTATGACAATGAAATGCAAAAATTGTGGTAAGGAAATATCTGAAACTGAGAAGTTCTGCAGGTTTTGTGGAGCCAAGGTAGAAGTGGAGGAAAGCAATAAAAAGCAGTTTTGCTCAGGGTGTGGTGCGGAAATTTCGCCTTCTGAGAAGTATTGCAGGAAATGCGGCACGCAGAATCAAAATTATGAAAGTCAGATAGGAGATTCGGTAAATATAACTGAAATAAAAGATAAAATAAAAGACACAGTAGCTTCTATTGACACAGAAGGAATAAAGGATAAAGTCAAAAACGTTAATTCAGAGCAAGTAAAAGCAATGGTCAAGAAACCAAGAAACAAGGCAATCTTGATTGCAATTGCTGCCGTATTAATTGCCATTCCCGTAGTTGTTTTCGCAAGTAAAGCTTTAAAAAAGAGCAAAGAACAGCCGTCTAAGCTTGATGGAGCATATTATCAGGCGGCATATCTTTTGACAGCGACTTATGTTCAAGATGACGGGAGCAAAAAGGTAGAGATTGAACAGCACCCGTCAGACAATACTCTGAATGAGGCATACTTTTTTAATCCCGAAGGAGCGTTTGTTCATGTCTTTGACCGCATCAGAGTCGAGGGAACATATCAAACGCAAGGGGATAAAATAGTATTTTCTTATGCTGATGCTTATGGAAATCCTGAAGAAGCTGTTTATACTTATCATATGACGGATGAAGGCTTACAGCTGCTGGAAGAGACGGGGCTTGGCAATCTTTATAAAAAAGACACGGGCGTCTGGGCAGAACTGGAAGGAAAATATCAGGAAGCGCGCAAGCTTTCCGAGGAGGGAAAGTATCAGGAAGCTGTTGATATACTGAAATCGTGTAGTTCACTGAATTACGGCGATGCGGCATATTTGTATAATGAATGTTACCATAAATCATTGGTTGGATTGGTTTCCGCAGAAATAACGGGTATCGAGTCCTCGGACAAAGGCGGCTCTCTGTGCTTTTACATAGACTTCTACCTGGAAAACAAGACGGACCAAAATGTTGTGTATTTATATGGTGATTTGAAAATTGAAAATAATGCAGGGAAAGAGATTTATTCACATAATGGAGCAAATCTGGTGGCGGAAAAAGAAAATCGCCTGCCAGCCATGAGCAATAAAGATATACAGTATGAACTAAATACAACTTCTTCCGAAACAAGAGAGCTGCTCGATTGCTATCAGAATGATATAGTGATTACGTTTAAATCTACATCATTTACCCTGAATAACAGCATAACTCCTATTGAAAATGAAGATATATCAGAGTACCGCATTAATAGTGGCAGCAGCGTGCAGACTTCGTCTGAAGGACCAGAACAGGCATTACAGGTGACAGAAGAAACAACGGAAGCACAAAATCAGGATAGCTCAAACATTTATGATGCATATGTTGATATACTGAATAAGGGGGATGTTAATTCCTATATTACGTACGATATTGATAATAATGGCATTAAAGAGCTTTTTATCAGTTGCGGAACTGGAGCCATGAATTATATTTCTGCATATGCATGGGACCCTGTTAATCAGCGGGCTTTTATCACAACCTGGGAAGACCCCGACGGAGGGAATTGGAGCCATGTTATAGGCAATGATGGATTCTTGTATGCCGAAGGTCATACTCCTGGAATACCGAAAGCAGGTTATAACAGGATTGTCGCTGAAAACGAAAGCGTTCATATTACCGGGGATAGTATTACGGAAGCTCAGGTCAAAGAACATTCGTATTTACCGAGTGATACATCTGGACTTACTCAGCTGATTGTAGGGCCATATACGCTTCCAAAGGTGAGAGAAGGTGAAATTCCTGATATTGAGGGATACTCTTCATCTTCGACAAGTGAGTATATGGTTCCCGGAAGTGACAGCAGATACATTACGGATATTGATTTAATCGGCTTTGGCGCATGGGAATGCAAAGTTGCACGTAATGAAATTTACGCAAGATATGGAAGACAGTTTAATTCACAAGAGCTTCAGGATTATTTTAATTCAAAGAGTTGGTATCAGGGAACAACGCCTGCCGCTTCGTTTGATGATGGTGTGCTGAACCAGTACGAAAAAGAGAACATCAAGACAATTCAAAACTTTGAAAAAGCTTGTGGATTTAACCAATAAGAAAAATGACAGAGCGAAATTATCAAAAAAGGTCAAGAAAAAAGAGACAGAATAGCAGCGTGGCAAGAACAGCCATCGCTGCTGTTCTTCTTTTAGCTGTCGCCGTTTTCATTTTCCTTTTTGTGAAGCGAGAAGAAAAAGATTTTATTCAGGCGGAAAGTATTACAGCCGAATCTGTACAAATCGCTGAGAGCAGTGCAATAGAAATCCCAGAAATAGAAGAGACTACGGCGGATGAGCTATCGAAGGAAACTATAACAGGAGAAATTACTGTAGAAGAAACCGCACCGCTGGATTTGGGCATTGAAACCGAAAAAATGTATGTCGTTGCGGACAAGGTTAATGTTCGGTCAGAGCCATCAAAAGAAGCGACAAAAGTCGGTGAATTAGCATGCAATTCGGAAGTCGGCGCAATTGAAAAAGGCGGAGAATGGACCAGTATACTCTACAATAATCAGATATGCTATGTTAAAAGTGAGTACCTGACTGGTGATAAAGATTGGAAAGAGCATCTTGCATCTTCAAGTGGATATAAAGATGGAGAATCCGTAACACTTGAACCAACGTGGAAATATGCAGATTATTCTGCTATTTATAGTGGTTCAGCAACCATGCACCTTGCAAAAGGAAACCGAAAGAATATTACGATAGGAGTGAATGCGGGACACGGTACAGAAGGCGGAAGTTCGGTCAAAACATGGTGCCATCCTGATAAAACGCCGAAAGTGACTGGCGGGACAACGGCAGCAGGCGCGGAAAAGGCAATGGCAGTATCAGGAGGAATGACTTTTTCGGATGGAACATTGGAACGGACCGTGACACTGAAAGAAGCAATGATACTGAAAGAATTGCTGTTAGAGAACGGCTTTGATGTTCTAATGATTCGTGAGGATAAGGATGTTCAGCTTGATAATGTTGCAAGGACGGTAATTTGCAATAATGCCGCGGATTGCCATATCGCGATTCACTGGGATGGTGACAGCCTTGATTATGATAAAGGGTGTTTTTATATGTCCGTACCCGATGCAATGAAGGGAATGGAACCTGTAGCATCGACATGGCAAGAAAGCGAAGCCCTTGGCGACAGTCTGATTGCTGGCTTGAAAGAAGCAGGATGCAAAATCTTCAGTAACGGAGCAATGGATATGGATTTGACCCAAACTTCGTATAGTACCATTCCTTCCGTTGATATTGAGCTGGGAAATCAAAGTTCGGACCACAGCGAAGAAAAACTATATCAGCTCGCACAAGGACTAGCGGAGGGAATAGAACAATATTTTGGCAAGTAGCGCAATCATGGAGGGGGAGTTCCCTCGCTCTTTTGGTTTGTTGAACAATGTTATATTTTCGACAACGAGCTTTCTCAAGAGAGTTTAATATATTAAATTCTGAAATATATTAAATTTTTTGAATTTTGGGTTATCGGCGTGATGACTAGAAAAGTACACCTTTATGGATGAGGAAAATCAGCCCTATATATGCGTCTATAAAATATATTATTAAATAAATAGATATGTCTATAAACATATTGACATTTATAGACTGATAATGTTATAATTGCCCTTGGTTGGAGGACATATATAAATGGCAGACAATAAGACATTCTATTATGCAAGAGTTTCTACAAAAGACCAGAACCTCGATAGACAGATTTCCGCTTTTAAGAAGCTGGGGGCAGCAGAACGCGAGATTGTCACCGATAAGGAATCTGGGAAAGATTTAGAAAGAAAAGGCTATCAGGCGTTAAAAACCACTATGTTACGCAAGGGCGATACACTTGTGATAAAATCACTCGACCGCCTCAGCAGGAACAAGTCGGATATCAAAAAGGAACTTGAGTATTTTAAGAGCAACGGTATTCGCCTGAAAGTTATAGACCTGCCCACAACAATGATGGAGCTCCCCGAAGGACAGGAATGGGTGTTCGATATGGTCAACAATATTCTTATCGAAGTACTGGGAACGATAGCTGAACAGGAACGCAATACGATACGGCAGAGGCAGGCGGAAGGTATTAAGGCGGCAAAGGATAAGGGAAAAAAGCTCGGAAGACCTGCGCTCGAAAAACCTGATAATTGGGATGCTGTTTATACAAGATGGGAAAATGGAGAAATCACCGCAAAGAAAGCCATGCAGGAAACAGGGCTGAAAAGAGCGAGTTTTTACAATCTGGTTAAGAGACTGGAAAAATGACCAAAAGCAGTTCGGAAACGGACTGCTTTTGTCGTATTTAAGAATCTTTCTTACTATTATCGTAATGAGAATGTGGATAAAACCATGTGACGGAAAGAAAAAAATGATGTAAGGTGACGATAAGGAGCAACGAAAGAATTTATGTTGCGCAAGCGGTCAAGTTGAGATATAATGACCATGCAAATGAGGCATTGTCCTTATAAATAATGCGGTCTTAGCTCAGCTGGGAGAGCGCTTGCTTGACGTGCAGGAGGTCATCGGTTCGAGTCCGGTAGACCGCAGAAAAAAACCACTTGTCTGTTTTGGCAGGTGGTTTTTTTGCAAAACAAGGAGGATCCTGCTATGCGCAGAAGAGACAGAGAAGTTACGGAAATGAGCGAGATCAGACATATCCTGGATACCGGCATGACACTTCATCTGGGACTGGTGGATGAGGGAAAACCGTACATCGTTCCGATGAACTACGGTTATGTCTTTGAAGATGACAAGCTGGTCTTTTACGTTCACGGGGCACTGGAAGGGCGGAAGATCGACGTCATCCGGAAAAATCCGGACTGCTGCGTGCAGATCGAATGTGACGTGCAGCCTTTTTCCGGTAATGTTGCCTGTCAGTACGGATGCAGCTATTACTCGCTGGACGGCTTCGGAACGGCAAAGATCCTGGACGTTCCGCAGGAAAAAATGAGAGCGCTCTCCATCCTGATGAAGACGCAGACGGAGAAGGATTTTGAATTCAACGAAAGGCTGGTCTCCATCGTAAACGTGATCCGGATCGAATGCGATTCCTATACGGCCAAGCATCGCCCGCTGCCGGCTGCCTGCAAATGAGATCAGCGAATGCAAATTTGTTTTCCCGACATGTATCGGCACATCGGCAACATATATCAACATTATACGTATTGTATTCTTGATATATATTGCCGATAGCGCTATAATCATTCCGATACGTAAGGTAAAGGAGCCATAGGAAATGAAATGCAAAACGGTCAGCGAAATGGCTGCGGCATGGAAGATTTCTGAGAGAAGCGTTCGGAATTATTGCACGGAAGGGAGAATACCCGGGGCGACCCTTGTTGGAAAAACCTGGAAAATTCCTGAAGACGCACCGAAACCGGAAAGAAAGAAGAGGGCCGGAAGAATACCATCCGATTTGCTTGCAAGGCTGCGTCTGGAGAAGGAGTCGGGCATACCCGGGGGGATCTATCACAAGATTCAGATCGAGCTGACTTATAATTCAAACCATATGGAAGGCAGCAGACTCTCGCATGATCAAACCAGATACATTTTTGAAACCAATACCATCGGCGTTCAGACTGAGACCGTAAATGTGGATGACGTTGTTGAAACAGCAAATCATTTCAGGTGTATTGATCAGGTTATAGAGCTGGCAAACTACGGCCTTAGTGAATCATTCATAAAACAGCTGCACGGGATACTCAAGTCGGGCACATCGGACAGCCGGAAAGCATGGTTCGCAGTTGGTGATTACAAACGGTTTGAAAATGAAGTCGGCGGAAATTCGACAGCGGCACCGGAAGACGTTGCAAAGGAAATGAAACAACTTCTTAAGAAGTATAATACGCAAAAGAGAAGAACGTTTCGGGAAATCATCGAGTTCCATTATGAATTCGAGAGAATTCATCCTTTTCAGGACGGTAACGGTCGTATCGGACGTTTGATCATGTTTAAGGAATGCCTCCGGAACGGCATAACTCCGTTTATTATCGAAGATGATATGAAAGAGTATTACTATCGCGGGCTCGCAGAGTGGAAAAACGAAACCGGATATTTAATTGATACATGTCTGGCCGCACAGGATCGATTTAAGGCGTATATGGACTATTTCGGACTGGACTACAGCGACTGATCATTCTGATCCCCGTGGGGATCATCTGAGACAGGAAAGGACTTTGAAAAAAATGGGTGAAGATCTGAAAAAAACAAAAGAACTGGTCGATATGATCAAAAATGAGCTGGAGCATCTGGAAACCGTCTATGACATGGATGTCCGTGGTCAGCGGCTTGCCTACGCGGACGTGCTCACCATGGTTCAGGATCTGTACGAAAACGACCTGAAGGCACTGGACCTGGATTTTGACGTCGATGAAAAATACCTCTGAAAAAGGCATGGTTCCGGATGTGGATTACTCAAACAATCAACAACCGAACCACCCATATACTTCACACCGGGAATACAGGCCCGATCTCAGTCTTACTGTCATTGCCTGCGAGGTAAAAGACTGGAATCTTGAGCTTTCTCCCTGGAAAGGTGTCTCCATAGACGGCCGTATCCTTGGCGGAGGCGGCTCCGGTTCCTTCTGGGTCGATGGCTGGAGCGATTATGCCAAAACACATGCCTTACGGAAGAAAGCCAGCATTTACTTAAGCCTCGGCGGTAAAGAGGACAAAACCGACAATCCTCTTATGGCAACGGTCGGAACCAGAACTAAAGAACTGGAAAGAAAAATGTTCAGAACCGTATGTGAAAAGAAACAAGAGTGCAAGGAACGCTGCGAAAGGAGCGTCACTTTTCATGTCATAAGACAATAGCACGGATTCTGATGATCGTATTTCAAAACCGTCTGTCTTATGGCAGGCGGTATTTTTTATGCGTGTGTAGCTCAAATGGTAGAGCACCCGACTTTTAACATAATCGGCAAGAAGTCCCCTTTCTCTACAGGTGGGGGATGAATTGCCGGCGGGTGTTCTGCCCGAGTGAAACCGGGAAAGCCACGGTTGTCGAACAGAACTTCTTCCGGAATACTCGGGAAGCCGGGATACCGGTTACTGTTCAGAGGTCAGCCACTGGCAGGTGCACCATTAGTTATATCGCATGCGTAAAATTGTATCTTTCGATTTGTTTCTATGTATGCCGCGATCGGTCCATTCCGGCAGCTTTCCGTTCTTCCACGTGCATCAAAAGCGGCCTTGATGGTGTTTTAGATTACAAGCCGTTTTTTTCAAAGATCCGGTATGTGATTGAAAATGGCACTGACCGGCGTTTTGGTGCACGCGCCCAAAGGATTTTTTGTCAAAAAACAGTGTCGATCCCCGTTTTCGTTCAAAAACAAAAGCGCGTCAATAGATTCAATGTGAACGAAAACGCCTCCTAACCCCGAATCCAATCACACAACTGAAAATGCAAGTCGTTCAAACAGGAAGGAAAGCCGCTTTTCAATCACATGTCGCCTTTTTAGTTCGGGTGCCATGTGATTGGAATCAGGAGAAATCGTCGTTTTGGATCACACGCCAACTGCTTCCGGGATCTGAGGCTGACCTCTGAACAGTAACTACCACCGGGATGCCACATTTGAAAGTCCGGATTATTGGACAGAGTTTCGATATAATAGGAATCATGAAGAAGAACATCGCCTACAAATATCGAATCTATCCGAATGCCGAACAGCAGGATCTGTTTGCAAAAGCGTTCGGCTGTACGCGTTTTGTATATAACACACTCCTTGAGGAAAAGAAAAAGCACTACGAGGAGACCGGAAAGTCTCTTCGCAACACGCCGGCCCATCTGAAGGCAGACTATGAATGGCTTAAAGAAGTGGACAGCCTGGCCCTTTCCAATGCACAGCTGCAGCTGGAAACGGCGTTCCGGAACTTCTTTCGGAACAAAGCGGTGGGATATCCGAAGTTCAAGAGTAAAAAGGATCCGAAGCATAGTTTCACCACCAACATGGTGAACGGAAACATCCGTATCACAGAAAGTAATGAAAGCAGAAAGAACGGAACGCTCCGGCTGCCGAAGGTGGGAGAAGTAAGGATAAAGCTTCACAGAAAGATGGCGGAAGATCACGCCATCAAGTCTGTGACCGTAAGCAGAGAAGCCTCGGGGAAGTACTACGCTTCCATTCTGACAGAATACACAGAAGGACCGGCAACACAAACGATCACGCCGGATGCACAGAACATCAGGGCGCTCGGTCTGGATTATTCCAGCGGTGAATTCTACGTGGACAGTGAGGGAAGAAAGGCGGAGATGCCGCACTTCTACCGGAACACGGAAGAGAAGCTTTCCCGGGAACAGAGAAGACTTTCCAAAATGAAGAAGGGCTCCTGCAATTACCTGAAGCAGAAAAGAAGAGTCGCTCTGGTCCACGAAAAGCTTAAGGATCAGAGAAAAGACTGGCAGCACAAGGAGTCAAAGCGCCTTATCGGCAGTTACGATGTCATCTGTGTGGAGGACATCGATTACAAAGAGATGGCACAGGGGCTCCACCTGGCAAAGGCAACAAACGACAACGCCTTCGGTCAGTTCCGCACATTCCTTTCGTATAAGGCAGAAAGCAAGGGGAAGAAGCTCATCACGACAGACAAGTGGTTTGCATCCTCGAAGCTCTGCAGCGTGTGCGGGTACAAGAAAGAAGACCTCACCTTGCAGGAAAGAGAATGGACATGCCCCTGCTGCGGGACGCATCATGACAGGGACGTGAATGCAGCGATAAATATCAGAGAAGAAGGGCTCCGGCTGCTTGCCCTGTGAAAGCAGCATAAACCGCGGGACACGCGGGGATAGCTCGTTTATGCTTGACGCGATGGCGTCATCGAGCGAGAAGCCCCCACTTCAAATGCGTAGCATTAAGTGGTGGGAGTATGTCACGAAACATACCGCCGTAATGTTTCCTGCAGGCCTTTTGCTGTGTCACTACTATGCCAGAAGCTCTGACAGCACATGACCATCGGTTTCCGGCAGGGATACACGAAGAAGACGGGCCCAGGTAGGAGCTCCGTCGACGATGCCTGTGTTTTCGATCACAACGCCTTTCTGAAAAGACGGGCCGCAGCAAATAATGGTCGGGCGCGGGCCTTTCTCCGGATGATAGCCGTGACTGCCTGCCAAATTGGGAAGTGTTCTCAGATAATCTCCGCTCCAGTCGCTAACGAAACCGGTGTGTCCGTCGGTTTCCAGGACAAAGGAAATACTGTCCGGAAGGTTCTGCTTTGCCAGTTCTCTGCCTTCATAGACCCGTTCAAACCCGCAGTTTCCTTCGGAAAGTGCCGTCAGAAAGAGATCGCGTACCCTGGCCGTCTGTTCCTTGTCCGCCGGATCTTTCAGGTAGATCTGAGCGCTGGTACCCGCAGCGTGACACCATGCATCCCAGTCGATGACCTCTCCTTGTGTATCGGTCCGTATCAGCCCGTTTTCCCGCAGCAGTACGTTGGGGGCTGCTTTCCGGTCGGTATCCAGCTGACCGTGGTCAGCTGTGAGCACAATATTGGTCTCTTCGAAAACTCCGGCTTCCTTGAGAGCTGCAGTGATAGCCGAAAGCATTTCATCCGTCTCGATCATGCCTTGACGGATGTGTTCCCCGAAAACACCTTTTTTATGACGGTAATGGTCAATGTTTCCCAGATGAAGGGCTATGAATTCCGGTCGATACCGGCGGATGATATTGCAGCATACCTTTGTGTTGAACCAGGACGTATCCGGCTGACGGCGCTGTACCCGCAGTTCTTCCAGGCCGCTCACACAGGATCTCATAACATCTTCGGAAGTTCCGGATCTGCGGAGAAGCTCCCGAAATGCAGCGGCGGCCTCTTTCACATCTGCGATCCCTCTGGGCCAGATCTCATCCACCAGATAGTCCACGGACGGATGATTTCCGGTGACTGGCCAGCCAACGGCACCTGTGGTATAGCCGGCCTCTTTGCAGGCGTCAAAAAGGTCTCTGATCTTGACAGAGCTGTGATACCAGTTCCAGGGCCCGCCTGTTTTCCCGGGCTGGAATTCCTCATTATTCACGACACCGTGGCGATCGGGAAAACACCCGCTGATCATTGTAGTGTGGCAGGGATATGTAAGAGTGGGATAAATACTCTTCGCCCGATTTACCCGGCTTCCGTTTTCAATAAGGCGCCTGATCTGCGGCAGTTCCTCCAGATACTTCAGATCTTCAAATACCATGGCATCCGCCGAAATCAGCAGCAGTCTCTTTTTTTCTTTCATATCCGTATCCTTACCTGACAATAATTTCCAGTGCTTCATGCATCCTTTTTCTGGTTGAGTCCGATTCATCCCGGATGGCTGAGGAGCGGCACAGCTCGCGCTCAAAAACAGCTGCGCCGGAAAGCGGTACTCCGATATCCGAGAGGCATACCGGCAGCTTCATATGCTCAAGCTTCCTAAGCACCGGCGCCGGATCGCTTCCCGTATAGGAAAGCTGCACCAGAAGGCCGAGGGCCACCAGCTCACCGTGAAGGAAATCCTTTGTCTCATCGTAGAAAAAGGACCGGCATTCTTCATAGAAGCGATGGGCGACCGCGCTCTGATTGGAACCCTTGGAAAGACCGTTGACTACGCCGGTCACCGGAATGATGTCAAAGATCAGCCGCTCGAACGCATCGGAGATCACACCGTTCTCCATATCCCGGAGGACCTCTTCGGTCCGGGTATCCAGCTGGTCGTACAGCATCTCTGCCACGGTGTGCGCATAGTCCAGACCCAGAATACAGTTTTCCGGATCATACCGGTGCTCGATCTCGATCTTTTTTGCCATGGAATCCATTACGCCGGCACAGAACAGCCGGGCCGGCTGTCTCACAAGGACCTCAAGATCCGCGATGCAGGCGTCCAGTTCCCGCATAAGCTTGAGGGACCCGATGGTGGCGCCGGATCTGCGGTCATACATCACCGAATGGGGAGTAAAGGCCGCACAGGTGGCCGATGAGGTAGGGATGGTGATAATGGCTGCACCGGCCCGGTCTGCAGTAAGCTTTGCAGTATCCATCAGTACGCCGCCGCCAACGCCGATCACCAGGTCGAAACCTCCCTTCCGGATCTCCTCTGCCAGTTCGTCTGCATTTTCAAGGCAGCAGGTGCTGTGAAACAGATGGTACTGATAAGGAAAAGCCGCCTCTGTAAGCGCATGGTCGATTTTTTCATGAGCGGCTTTGTATCCGTTATTTCCGCACAGCACGAAAGCCTTCGTACCGGCCCGTTTTGCCTCTGCTGCCAGATATTTTCCTATAGCGTTTTTCTCCTGAATGTACCGGCCGCAGCCGAACTTGAATGCGTGATCTGAATTCAGTGACATGATCTCTCCTCACATGCTGGAAACTGTTTTTTACAGTATAGTCCGGCAAATTGCTTTTTCCTATGGATGAAACAGAGAAATGCGCGGCCGGAATCTGTCAAAAACACAATGAACTTTATCAGAAAATGCGCAGTTTCATCCAAATAATGATAAACTTTATCATTTTTGTTGTGGGAAAAGAAACGCACGGCTATACTATTCTGATAGAGAACAGGAGGGAAGACTGCAATGCGAAAGAGAGAGCGGCAGGATCATATTGAGGAGCGGCTTCGCAGGGAAAAAAAGGTGCTGATAAAGGATCTGTCAGAAGACCTTTCTGTTTCGCTCATCACGCTGCGGCGCGATTTTGATGAAATGGAGCAGAGAGGGCTTCTGAAAAAAGTCTATGGCGGTGCGGAATATCGAAACCGGGACGGGGGCATCTTAAGTGAGCATCACTACTACAGAAAGCGCGCACTGGAGCATGAGGATGAAAAGGAGCGGATCGGTCTCAATGCCGCGGAAATGGTCAAAGACGGGGAAACGATCTTTGTGGGGATAGGTACCACGTGCCTTCAGGTCGCCCGAAAGATCAGAGAGCTTGACCGTCATGTGACAGTGGTCACAAATTCTCTGCCGGTCCTTGGTGAACTGGCAGATACACATGTTTCCGTGTGCTCTCTCGGAGGGACAGTAAATGAACGGGAATTCGCACTTTTGGGAATGGCAGCCATGGATTCACTTAAGTATTATTCCATTGATAAAGCTTTTGTCGGCGCAGGCGGGATCTCCCTGGAATACGGACTTATGAATCACAGTCGGGAAAGTGCAGAGCTCTGTGCTGCTGTCATACAAAGAACCGTACAGACTGTGCTGGTCGCTGACAGCAGTAAATTTGATAAGAACAGCCATTCCGTCATCTGCACCCTCAACCGGATCGATGCCGTTGTAACAGACAGCGGGATACCGGAGCGGTACATAGAGGAGTTTTTGCGAAACCACACGAAGATCGTGCAATAAGCATTTTTGTACGCTTTTCTGAAAAATCCCTTTTCCATTTGTACGTAAACATTCTATAATATCATTATGATCCACGCCGGGCGGATGAAAAATCGATCTGTCCGGACTTGAAACAGGAGGTGCGTTCCATGTGGTGGCCTTTTAAGAAGAAAGAAACAAAGAAACCTGTACCGGAGTCACAATTTCATTTTGGCGATCCGGTATACTTCAAGCACCGCGGAAACCGTACCGTGGGGCGGATCTATGACGTATACGCCGGGGAAGACGGAAGCGTTCTGTATGACGTACAGGTAGGCGGTCAGTGCCCCTACGTGCTTCACGACATGAAAGAAGAGGAATTAAAGCTTCTCACCACGCCGCAATAAGGAAAGAAGGATAAACTATGGTACCGGTAATTGACATGCATTGTGACACCATCGCACTCATCAAAAACTGCGAGGTGCGCGGAGAAAATAAAAGAAAGGGGATCCTGACGGAAACTCCGAAGTTCTTTGCCGTAACGGAAGAGGAACTGGAAAACGGTCTTTCCCTCAGAAAAAATGCCCATCATCTGGATGCGGAACGGTTAAAGGCCGCCGGCTATTTCTGCCAGTGCCTGGGCCTTTGCGCAAGCAAGCGCGCGGCCGACATGGCCCGCGTGACCCCCATGGAGTATTTCCGCATGCTCTGCGACAAGTGCGATGAAGAAGTGGCGGATTGCTCGGATATCCTGCGCCCTGTTACCACAGCGGCGGAAATGGAGAAAAATTTTAAGGACGGCTATGTGAACGTGATGAAGACCATCGAGGACAGCTTCGCTCTGGGAGGAAAGCTGGAGAACCTGGAGGAAGCGTACCGCCGGGGCGTGCGTATGGCAAGCCTTACCTGGAATTATGAGAACGATGTGGCTTTCGGCCATCACCTCACGGAGACCGGTCTGGAAATAGACAATGTAAACGGTCTCAAGCCTGCCGGCTTTGAATTCATAAAAGCCATGGAAGAAATGGGCATGATCCTGGATATTTCCCACCTGAACGATGCGGGCACCCGGGATGCGTTCAGCACTCTGAAGCCTTCCACACCGGTGATCGCTACCCATTCCAATGCCAGGGCCGTGTGCCGGGCGGCAAGAAATCTGCCGGACGATCTGTTAAAAAAGCTTGCCGACAGAGGCGGTGTCACCGGCATCAATTTCTGTCATTCATTCCTGAACGACAAATACATCGACGGGCCGGAAAACCTGAGCCTTGTGAGTGATATGATCGAGCACATCAGATACATGAAGAACCTGGTGGGCATCGACGCCATCGGCCTGGGTTCCGATTTCGACGGCGTGACCTCAACGCTGGAAGTAAACGGCTGCGGCGAAATGCAGAAGATCGCCCAGGCTATGGACAAAGCAGGCTTTACCGACGAAGAGATCGAAAAGGTATATTACAAAAACGTACTGCGTGTATTTAAGGAAGTGCTGGGATAAGACCCGGCGAAAGGGGAGTTATGAAAAAGCTTACGATCATTGGCGATATCATGTGTGAACCGCCGGTATGCATGCAGGCGGAACGGGAAAACGGCTATGATTTCATGCCGGCTTTCGAACACTTGAAAGGGCTCCTTTCTGAGGCGGATTTCGCTATCGGCAATTTTGAGGCGCCTCTCGGCGGAAAAGAACTGGGCTACACGGTACGTCTGGTATCCTTCAATGCGCCGGAAGAACTGGCCCGTACCATAAAGGATATCGGCATCGGCATGGTGACCACGGCAAACAATCACGCCTGCGACCGGGGCAACGAAGGCATCGTTAATACGGTGAGAAACCTGGATGCTGCGGGCCTTTCCCATACGGGAAGTTATGTAAACTACTCCCCGGACGATCCGGGGCGCATCTTTTACCGCCAGATCGGTGATACAAAGATCGCCGTGATCTCCTATACCTACGGCACCAACTACTCACTCAACAAGACAAAACCGGATGAGGCGGCAGGAAATCACGTGAATTATTTGAAGCCTGTGGATTCCAAGCTGGGCGTCGGTGAACGCAAGTTCCCGGAGTCTTACAAAAAGATCGCGGCGCTCATGAACCGGGTCTCCGGCGGCAAGGTGCTGTGGGAGGACGAAGTGGACTTAAGGAATGCCATGGGGATCCCCCAGGCATACGCAGACGATATTCTGGAACCGGAAGAGAGCGAAGCCTGCCTCCGCGACCTGCAGGCGGACTACGAAGAAGCCAGAAGGAATGCGGATCTCGTATTCGTCATGCCGCATATGGGCGGACAGTTCAATGTAAAACCCGGCGCCTTCTCCAACTACATGGTCTGGCGCATGAGGGAGATGGGCTTTGACGGTATCTTTGCCGCCCATTCCCACACCCTGCAGAAAGCGGAAGTGAAAGGCGGCGTGCCGGTATTCTGGTCCCTGGGTAACGTGTCCATGGCACCCTTCTCGCCTTATGCGGCAAGAGAAACGCTGCCGGAGTACGCCGTGGCGGCCCACCTTTATCTGGAAGACGGCGAGATCGCAAAGACCACATTCTCCCTTACCAAGATCATCGAAGAGGATGACGGCCTCATCACCGTATATCCGCTGGATGAACTGTACGAAAAGTACAAAGAGGCAGGTGAAAGCGAAGTGGTCTGCCCCGGGCATCCCGCAGAGGAAGACGTGAAAGTCTCCGGTACGAAAGCTGCCGAAATGCTTGCCGCCGAAGCCGCCGAGATCTACCGGCGCGTCACCGGCCGCCGCTTCCCGGGGATCTGCAGGGAATACGAGTTATAAAACACACCCAACAGGAGGTTACATGAAACATTTACTTACCATCGAATCATACAGAGCCTGGGAGAGCTTCGGCATCGACAAGGGCTTTCAGACGATCAAAGAGGCCGGCTTCGACGGCCTGGACCTTTCCTTCTACTGGAAGGCAGCCCCCGCGCTGTGCGGCGACGACTACAAAGAAAAAGCCCTGGAGATCAAAAACGCTCTGGCAAAGCACGGCCTTTCCTGCACCCAGGCCCACGCGCCTTTTGATTTTCTGTACGGCATGAAGCAGGACGACTCCTGTTTCGAATACCTTTCCATCAAACGCGCCATTGAGGCCTGCGGCATCATCGGCATCGACCACATCGTGGTCCATGGCGTAAAGGTCCCGGCACCGGCCTGCTCACGCATGAACATGGAATACAACTACAATTACTACAAGACCTTTGAGCCTCTGTGCAAAAAGTTCGGCGTAAAGATCGCGGTGGAAAACTTAAGCGGTGCCTTTACCTATCCGGATCTTTTGAATGACATCTTAAAGCAGCTGGACAGCCCGTACTTCGTAGGTCTCGTAGACGTGGGGCATGCATGGCTCCGCGGCGGCATTCAGCCTGCGGAATTCATCCGCCAGATGGACAAAGGCGTAGTAAAAGGCCTACATATCCAGGATACTCACGGCATGGAGCTGGGAGTGGACGAGCACCTGGTTCCCTACATGGCAAACATCGATTTTGCGGAGCTGATCAAAGCCCTGAAAGAATACGGTTATGACGGTGAATTCACCATGGAATGCCCGCGCTTCCTGGAGTTCTACGCCAAGCAGGATCTTCTCCTGCCGGCGCTTGCCTTTGCCGAGGCAGTGGGCAGAAAATTGGTTAATGAACTGAATGAGTAATTTACGAGGCGTCATTTGTGAAGTTGCGTAACGCTATGTTTGCACGGAAACGTTTATGGGCAAGCATGCGATTTGCGGAGGCTTTTCAGATTTTCAAGTTTTTCAAGCCCGTAAAGCAGGGTCCACGAGCGAAGCGAGATGGCACCCCTGCGGGGGCGCAGAAAAACTTAGAAAATCGAAAAACGGAGCAGCCAGCAGGCGGAACATAAACGTTTCCGGTGCAAATATACAAGCGCAGGGTAAATACTATGTACGGTTACGATAAGAAAGAGTTTACAGAATACGCAGAAAAGCGCCGCCTGGTTTATGCCGACGAGCGTACCCGCGATGCCGTGAAGAACGAGGGCATCGGGAACGGCGTTGCCGGTCACACCGGCATCAGCTGGCTTTTCTGCCTGAATTCCACGATGGCAGGCCTTAAGGCCCTGGAAGTGGATGCGGAGGAAAAAGAGATCCTGAGGGCGCTGGCCCGCCGGGTGAAGGAGCTTTCCGAACTCCCCGTTCAGGAAGAAAGAAGAAAGCTGTGGGACGATCACCTGTGTCTGAAAGAGACCCGCCCCGTGGTTTTTATCGATCCGGAAAAAGCCTGGTACGAGATCTTTCCCCACACGGTGCTTAAGTGTCATAACGATCTGGCCAGAGTATGGGAGCTGAGACTCCTGAAAGAGATCTGGTGGCAGGAGAACATCGGCGACGACAGGGTGTGCCGGGATACTTTCTCGGTGCAGGACATCGTAACGTTCTCTGATTTCGGCCTTCCCAAAAAGAAGACGGGCGGCGGCGGAAACGGCGCCTACCACATCGATGCCTCCATTGAAGACTACGATGAGGACCTGCCTAAACTAAGGTTCAGGGAGCTGTTCCATGACACGGAAAAGTCGGCAAAGCTCCGCGAGATCGCCGAAGACACTTTTGCCGGTATCCTCACCGTGGTGCGGGACAACGCCTGGTGGTATTCGGCGGGGCTTACCGTGGATGCCATCGAGCTCCGTGGGTTTGAAAACTTCCTGTATGATATTTACGATTACCCGGACGAACTGAAAGCCCTGATGGCCTTCCTTCGGGATGACTGGCTCCACATGCTTTCGGAACTGGAGAAGCACGACCTGCTTTCCTTAAACAATGGAGGAGAGTTCATGGGGACCGGCGGCTATGGCTGGTGCTCGGACCTTCCGAAGAGCGCGGACTGGGACAGAAATCTCGCGGGCGGTATAAAACATATCTCACCCATGGATATGTGGGGATACGGCGAGAGCCAGGAAAGTGTCTCCCTTTCTCCGGATGCCTTCGGAGAATTCGTACTTCCCTACCAGGTGCCCATCCTGGAAAAGTTCGGCCTCAATTCCTACGGCTGCTGCGAGCCTCTGGATACCCGCATCGACCGGATCATTGATAAAGTGCCGCGCCTTCGGAAAGTGGTGGTTTCTCCCTGGTCCGATGCCGCGTTCATGGCTGAAAAACTGAAAGGGAATTACGCCTACTGCTGGAAGCAGAATCCGGCTTATATCGCAACGCCGAAGATCAATGAGGACGCCATTAGAAAAGAGATCCGGGACGTGTTTGCCGTAACGGCAAAGCATGGCTGTCATGTGGAGATCCTGGACAGAGACATCCTGACACTGGCCTGGAAGCCGGAAAATGCCGCGCGCTGGGTACAGATCGCCATGGAAGAAGCGAAGAAATACGAGTAAGCCCGCAGAAAGACACATAAGGCAAGCAAAAGAAGAGGAGGATCAACGGATGAGGTACAATAAGTTTCAGGATGCTGAGATTTCCATGCTGGGCATGGGCACCATGCGCCTGCCCATGACGGACGGACAGATCGATATAAAAAAAACGCAGGAGATCTTTGACTATCTGATCTCTGAAGGAGTGAACTACTTTGACACCGCTTATCCGTACCATGACGGAAAATCGGAAAACGCCACGGCGGAATGCCTGAAAAAGTATCCCCGGGAGTCCTACTTTCTGGCGGATAAATTCCCCGGGCATCAGCTGTACCTGCCGCTCACGCCCGAAGAAGTGTTCGAGGATCAGCTGAAAAAATGCGATACCACATACTTTGATTTTTATCTGCTCCACAACGTAAACGATTCCTGCTATGACCATTACACGGACAAGGCGGCAGGCGTTCTGGATTATTTTGACGCGCAGAGAAAGAACGGCCGTATCCGCCATCTGGGCTTTTCCACCCACGGTACGCCGCAGATGATGGAAAACTTCATCAACTGGTGCGAGAAAAACGGCACGCCCATGGAGTTCTGCCAGATCCAGCTCAACTACCTGGACTGGACGCTGCAGAATGCGGAAGAAAAAGTGCGCATACTGAACGCGCACAACATACCCGTCTGGGTGATGGAGCCGGTGCGCGGCGGAAAGCTTGCGGACCTGCCGGAAGCGGACAAAAAGATACTTGCTGCTTTCGGAAAAGACTGTACCGACGCCGCCTGGGCCATGCAGTGGCTTATGGATGTGCCGGGCGTTGTCTGTGTACTTTCGGGAATGACCACCATGGAGCAGGCGAAAGACAATGCGAAAACATTTGCAGAAGGAAAGCCTCTTACGGATGCCGAAAAAAATGCTCTCTACGGGATCGCGGAGGGACTGAAAGCTGCCGTTCCCTGCACCGGCTGCCGGTACTGTACGGAGTCCTGTCCGATAGGGCTGGATATCCCCAGGATCATTGAACTGTACAATGACCTGAAATTCCAGGCGACCATGATCCCGGGCATTCTGGTATCCGGCCTCGGCGAAGGGAAGACCCCCTATGACTGCCTTCAGTGCGGCGCTTGCGCCGCCATGTGCCCCCAGGGGATCGATATCCCGTCTATCATGACAGATATGTGCGATCTTCTGGACAAAGCACCCAACTGGCAGAAGATCTGCCGCGACAGAGAAGACGCAAGGCTGGCGGCACTGGAAAAGTAATGGATTTCTGGATCTTTGGCAGAAGAAGAATAAAAAGAACTCCGCGGAAACAGACCGCGGAGATCGATGAACTGATGAAACAGGCGAAGAAGGTCATTCCCGAACGGGTGGCCTTTTTTGCGCCTCTTGTGGGCGTCGTGCCGGGCCGCATCGCCATACGGTGTCAGAAGACACGGTGGGGCAGCTGCAGTGCCAAAGGAAATCTGAATTTCAACTGCCTTCTGATGCTGGCGCCGCCGGAAGTCATGGACAGCGTGGTGGTACACGAACTGTGCCATTTAAAACAGATGAACCACTCGAAGAAATTCTATGACGAGGTGCTTCGTGTCATGCCCGATTACAGGACCCGACAGAAGTGGCTCAAAGAGCACGGCGCGGAACTTCTGAAACACGCATACTAAAAACGCGGGCGGATTGCGACGTGTGAGTGCTTTGCGACGAGTAGCAGCTTGCTGCTCCCGAAGGCGCAAACACTCACCGCGCAGGGTACCGCCCGCGGCTTTAGATTACCTGCTTAAGATCTTCCGCGCCATGATGAAGTTGATCACCACTACGGTGACGATCATGGCAAAGCACAGCGTGGGCGCGAATGCATTCTGCATAAACGGCAGCTGATCGGAGAAGGCCAGCAGGATCACCAGTACGCCCTCCACCAGGTAGGTGATGCCGTCAATGGTGGAAAATTTTCTGATCTCTTCCGGTGTGGAAGCGGAAACGTTGCGCCCCACTACCGTCTTTTTCATAAGCTCGTAGGCACCTACCAGAATGGCGATGATGCCCACCAGTACCATAATTACGCCTATTGTATCCATACATTAATCCTTTCTGACTTTTTTATAGTAAGCGTACCGGGGCGTGCCGTCTCCCACGTGGATGATGCCGGCATAGGTAAAGCCCCGGTCTTTTGCACATTTCTGCATGGTGAGATTGGTCTCGTAGGTATCCAGCCGCACGTTATCGATGAGCTGTTCGCAGTATTCCACGGCGGCTCTCAGAATGCCGTGCCGGGTGCCGTCGGAAGCGATGCGGTGGATGGTGCCGTAAGGTTCATTGTCCGGCCAGGCGCCGCCTTCGATGACTGCGTAGGTGGGGTCTTCGCCGATGATAAAGGCAAAGGTGCCGCAGAGATCGCCGTTTTCGTCCACGACCACGTAGGAATTCCCTTTTTCGATATCCCCGGGAAGCTGTTCCTCAATGGCATCGCTTTTTGTCCACTGCACGTCATTCCCGTGGTCCCGCATGAATTTCCGGCCTGCCGCGATCAGGCGGTACAGTTCCGGAAGGTCTTCTTTCTTTGATTTTCTTACCGTAAGTTTACCCATGGAAAGGATTATACACTATCCGCAGGAAATTTCCAACCGTGAAGGGTGGACGGGCATTGGTTTCGGTTGCTTTTACCGCAGAAAAAGTGTATGCTGAATGCGGCTGCGGGTACGCGGCTTGTTTGTGTTAGGAGAAAGAAAAGTGAAAAGTTTTTTTGCGAAAGATAAGCTGTATCTGCGCGTGGCGGCGGGATTTGTCATCGGTATCCTTCTGGGGGTCGTATTCCCGCAGTTTTCCATTCAGACGAAGGTCGTGGGGGACATCTATCTGAACCTCATCAAACTGATGATCGTTCCCATCGTGGTCTGTGCCGTATTCTGCGGCATCGCCAACATCCGCGACGGCGTTCTGCTTCGGCGCATCGGTGTCAGGACCGTGCTTCTCTATGTGCTGATGTTCGTGCTTTCGGCGGTAGTGGCCCTGGCCATCGCCTATGCCATCCGTCCGGGGCTTTCGGCAAAATTTGACAACGCGCCGGTCTATGAGGGCGAGATCACCACGCCCACCGTTTCAGGGTTCCTGCGCACCATCGTGCCTTCCAATATCGTGAGCGCCATGGCAAACGGCGAGACACTGCCCGTCATTATCTTTACGGTGGTCTTTGCCGTCGCCATCGTTTCCATCGGAGGCAAAGGAAAACCTGTGGTGGATTTCATGAACTCTCTTTCGGACGCATTCTTCAAGATGCTGTCTTACTTCATGGAACTTTCCCCCATCGGCGTCATGTCTCTGATGGCATACTCCATCGCTCAGTACGGCGCGGGCATTTTCGGCGCCCTGGCGGAATATATCGGTACCTGCTGGCTGTCCTGCATCGCTGTTTTCTTCCTGGTGATGGTGCTTCCCACCTGTCTCATCACGAAGATCCCTGTGATGAAATACCTGAAAGCCTGCGGAAAGATCGCGCTGGTGACGCTTTCCACCACGTCTTCCGCGGCGACGCTTCCCACCACCATCAATGTGAGCATAAACGATCTGGGCGCGCCGGAAGATATTTCCAAGTTTACCCTGCCGCTGGGCTGCACCATCAACATGTGCGGCGGTGCCTGCTCCTTCTGCTGTCTGGCAGTATTCGTTTCGGATTTTTACGGGATCGGGCTCACCCTTCCCACCATCGTTTTCCTGGTATTCGTGGCCACGCTCATCAACATGGCGGCTCCCGGCATTCCCGGCGGCGGCATCGTGCTGGGCGCATCGTTCTTAAGTATCCTGGGGCTCCCCATCGACCTGATGGGCCCCATCAGCGGATTCTACCGTCTGCTTGACATGGCCTTCACCACCATCAACGTGGAAGGTGACGTGGCAGCCAATCTGATCATTGCAAAAAGTGTGGAGGCAGAACAGAAATGAGATTTGGCGCGATCATTAACGCGGCGGCCATCGTGGCGGCCGGTTTTGCAGGGATGTTCATCGGGAAGTACATTACCGAAAACATCAAGGAGACCGTGATGCGGGCCAACGGCTGCGCCACCGTCGTCATTGCCATAAGCGGTGCGCTGGCGAAGATCCTGGTGGTGACGGAGGACGGCATATCCACCCAGGGTTCCGTCATGATGGTGGTATGCATCGCACTGGGGGCCATCGTGGGTGAACTTCTGCACATTGAGGACTGGCTGGAGAGATTCGGCGCCTGGCTCAAGGAAAAGAGCGGCAATTCCGGCAACGTGCAGTTTATTGACGCTTTTGTGACCACCACCGTCATCGTAGGCGTGGGTGCCATGGCCATCGTGGGCTCTATTGAAGACGGCATCAACGGAAACATGTCCATCCTTCTGGTAAAGACCGTGCTGGACATCGTCATCGTACTGGTGCTTTCCTCCACCCTGGGCATCGGCTGCATGTTCTCGGCCATTCCGGTACTGGTGCTGGAGGGCGGCATGACCATCCTGGCAGGACTGCTGGCGCCCTTTATGACAACGCCGGCGCTGAACGCCCTTTCCCTGGTGGGAAACGTACTGATCCTGGGCGTGGGCATCAATCTGATCTGGCCGAAGACCATCCGGGTGGCAAACCTGCTCCCCGCTATGATCTTCACGTTCCTGTGGGCAGCATTCAACCTGCCCATGACCTGATTCTGAGGTGAATGAATGAATATTGTAATACTTGGATGCGGAAAAGTAGGCTGCGAACTGGCAGCCACCCTCACGGGTGACGGCAATGACGTCGCTGTTATCGACAAGTCAAGGGAGGCTCTGGACAAAGTCTCGGAAGACCTTGATATTCTTACCGTGCTGGGCGACGGCGCCGACATCGACGTCCTGAAGGAAGCCGGCATCGAATCGGCGGAGGTATTCATCGCCGTAAGCCCCTATGACGAAGTAAATCTTCTTTCCTGCCTCATTGCGAAAGAAGTCTCCGGCGTGGAGACCATCGCCAGAGTGAGAAATCCCCTGTACTACCGGGAATCCGGATTTTTCCTTTCCAACCTGGGCATTTCCATGATCATCAATCCGGAGCAGCAGGCGGCGTCCGCCATTTATAAACTGCTCCGCTACCCGGCACTTTCCCGGGTGGACAGGATGGCAGGCGGGAACGTGCTGATCTTTACGCTCCACTGCCGGGGCGAGTACGGCTTTGCCGGCCATACCCTGGCGGAGGTCCGCCGCGATACAAAGGCCAGGGTCCTTGCCTGTGCCGTATACCGGAAGGGGGCAGTGTTCATCCCCGACGGCTCTTTCGTCATCGAAAAGGACGACGAGGTGACTTTCGTGACACCCGTGGAAGATATGGAGATCTTCTCGAAGGAACACAACATGCACAACAATCCCACCATGGACATCATGATCAGCGGCGGCGGACGGGTGACCTGGTATCTGACGGAACGGCTCATAAACGCCGGCAGGCACGTGCGCATCATCGAACTGAAGGAAGACAAATGTGAAGTGCTTTCCGAGCGGTTCCCGGAAGCGGAGATCATCTGCGGCGACGGTACCGACCGGAGGTTCCTTACAAAGCAGGGGATCAAAAACGCGGATGCTTTCGTGGCGGCCACGGGGATCGATGAGGAGAACATCGTCATTGCCAATTACGTAAAGAATTCCGCGGGGATCAAGGTCATCACCAAGGTGAACCGTACGGATCTCCGGGACGTGATCGAGGCGCTGGACATCGATTCGGCAGTATTCCCCAAGGTGATCACCTCCGACGTGATCGCCCAGTACGTCCGGGCTAAAGCCAGCGGCGTGGGGAAAAACCTGGAGGCGTTCTACCGCTATATGGGAAATTCCGTGGAGATCGTGGAATTCAAGGCTGTCGAAAGCGATCCCGGTCTTGGCGTGACGCTGATGGATCTGAAACTCAAGAAGAATCTGATCCTGGCCTGCATCATCCGTGACGGGAGGCCCATCATTCCTTCCGGCCGTGACGCGGTGAAGGAAGGAGATTCGGTGATCGTGGTCACTTCTCACAAAGGCATCACATCTATGGGGGACATTCTGGAATCATGAATCTCTTGGTCGTAGGTTTCGTCATCGGAACAGCACTTCTCATAGAAGGCGGGCTCATCGCCCTGCCTCTGTTTGCGGCACTGTGGTATCACGAGCCTGTGATGCCCTGGCTCATCACCATGGCCGTGTGTCTGGTGCCGGGCTTTCTTCTGCGCAGAAAAAAAGTGGAGACGGAAGGACTCCTTTCCAAGGAAGGCGTAGTTTCCACGGGCCTTTGCTGGATCGTTCTGTCTCTTACCGGCATGCTGCCGTTTCTGCTGTGCGGCGCCGTGGCGAGTCCCATCGACGCATTTTTTGAAACGGTCTCCGGTTTTACCACCACCGGTTCCACCATCTTAAGGAGCGTGGAGGTGCTGCCCAGGTCGCTTCTCCTGTGGCGTTCGTTCCTGCACTGGATCGGCGGCATGGGGATCCTGGTATTCATGATGGCCCTGATCCCGCTCTCCGGCGGCACACAGATGAACCTGATGAAGGCGGAGTCGCCCGGCCCCTCCATTTCCAAACTGGTGCCGAAAGCCCAGGATACAGCCCGCATCCTTTACGCCATTTACGGTGTGATGACCATCGTTACCATCGTTATACTGTTTCTTCTGAAAATGCCGCTTTTTGACGCCGTCTGCATCGGCTTCGGCGCGGCGGGCACCGGCGGCTTCTCCGTGCTGGATTCCGGCTGCGCTTCCTATACGTACGCCCAGCAGGTGGTGATCACCATCGCCATGACGGTGTTCGGCGTGAACTTCAACTTTTATTATCTGATCTACTTGAAACGCATCAAGGATGCTCTCCGCATGGAAGAAGTGAGAGCGTACCTGGCCATCCTTCTGGGTGCCATCCTGCTGGTGACCGTGGACATCGCTCTGGTGGGGAAAGCGACCAATGTGCTCCTTACGTTCCATCAGGCGGCATTCCACTGCAGTTCCATCATGACCACCACCGGCTATGCCACGCTGGACATGAACGCATGGCCCAGTTTCAGCCGCACCATTATCATGCTCCTTATGGTGGTGGGTGCCTGCGCCGGTTCCACCGGCGGCGGCTTAAAGGTCTCTCGCGTGATCCTTCTGTTCAAGTCTCTTGCCAGAGAGTGCACCAAGATCCTGCATCCCGCGGCAATCAAAAAGGTCCATATGGACGGACGTACCGTTGACGAAACGGTGATCCGGTCCACACAGACCTATTTCTTCATTTACGTGCTTGGTATGGTGTTCTCCATCCTGCTGGTATCCATTGACAACCGGGGGTGGGATACGACCATTTCCGCCGTATTTGCCACGTTCAACAACATCGGGCCGGGGTTCGGCGCCGTGGGAAGCATAAACAACTTCGCGGATTTCAGTCCCTTTGCCAAAGTGGTGCTGTCCATGGACATGCTCATCGGCAGGCTGGAGATCTTCCCCATCGTGCTTCTGTTTACGAAGCAGACGTGGAGGAAGTTTTGATTTCGCATTGACGCGCGGGCGGTACCCTGCGCGGTAATTGCAGTGCGGAGTGGAGGAGTTCAGACAGTCCTGCGGATGTTCGTATCCAGTACTTTGATGTACCCCAGCCACCCGTCTTCGTTGATGGGCGCCTTGGAACCTATGAGCTCCCGCATGGTCTCCACTTTCGCGTCCATGTCATCCATGAAGCTTAAGATGAAGGCTTCCATCAGCGCCGGCTTTTTGGGTGAACCGTATTCCAGCTCGCCGTGATGGGAGAGAATCAGGTGAAGGATCTCGTTGGCCAGAGGCTTCGGGAAATCTTTGATGTGATGGATGCACTCCGTCACCATGGAGGCGCCGATGGCGATGTGCCCCAGAAGCTGCCCTTCGTCCGTGTATTCGTTGGAGGGGAACAGGGAGAGTTCTTTGGTCTTTCCCACGTCATGAAGCAGGGCACCGGTGATGAGCAGGTCTCTCTTTACGTAAGGATAGTGCTTTGCCGCCTGGTCGCACATGTAGGCAACGCTTAAGGTGTGCTCCGCCAGACCGCCGATAAAGCTGTGATGCACGCTCTTTGCCGCGGAATGTTCCATGAAGTTCTTAAGGAACGCCTCGTTCTCGAAAAAAGCCCGCAGCAGGCAATTGAGCCAGGGGTCCTTTACGGACGCGATGAAGGCAGAAAGTTCGGCTTTCATTTCCTCCATGGAGCGTTCGGACACCGGGAAGTAATCCGCGGCCACGTATTCGTCCACGCCTGCCACACGCAGACGGTGCACGTTCAGCTGATTGGCATTGTTGAAAACGGTGACCACACCGTCCACCTGCACATAGTCCATGGCTTCAAAATCATTGATGGCGGGACTGCCCAGGTCCCAGATCTTTGCTTCGATCTGACCGGTACGGTCCTGGAGGACAACGTTTGCGTACTCCTTTCCGTTTTTGGTAAGCGCGATGGTCTTCTGCTTGCACAGATAAACGTCGTTTATGTGCATGCCGTCGGTAAACTGTGAAATGTAACGCATGAAAATAAAACCTTTCTAAGCCGTTCTTCCGGCTGATGATAGTATCAGTATACCTTTGCGGCATTTCCGACGCAAGAGATTTCCTGAAAACGGAGGAGCCCCGAAACCTTTCGGCTTCGGGGCACAAGATGAAAAAGTTTAGAAAATTGCAGCAGCAACTCTGACTATATGAACTATAAAACATAAAAATGTACATTCGGTGTGGATATCAAGGCAAAAGTCCGAACGTTTTTTTAACAAACTGTGAACAGGCGGCTTACAGCGCCGAAGAGGAAAGGGACTCTCATGCGGATCGAAGCTCATGCAAAGATAAATACGGTACTTGACGTGACGGGGAGACGTCCCGACGGCTATCACGAAGTGGACATGGTCCTGCAGGAACTTTCCCTTTACGATGACGTGGAATTGACGGTGCAGTCCCGTGCAGACGGCTCTGCGGCTGTCCTGCCGCAGATCACGGTCACAGTATCGGACGACGCAGGTCTCTCTATCCCCGGAGTGCCCACGGACGAAAAGAACATTGCCGTAAAAGCGGCTGTCCGTTTTTTTGAAGAACTTTCCCGTCTTTCGGAAAGGGACGCGGATGTTTCCGCGCGTTTTCTTTCCGGAAAGATCATGGTCCCGGAAAAACTGCACATCCATCTGACAAAACGTATCCCTGCGGCGGCTGGTCTTGCCGGAGGCTCCACGGATGCGGCAGCAGTGCTTCGGGGACTCAACGAACTCTGCCGGGCCGGATTTTCGGACGAAAAATTATGTGAGATCGGACTTAAGATCGGCGCGGATGTGCCCTACTGCATCCTGGGCGGCACCATGCGGGCACGGGGCATCGGGGAAAAGCTTACAAGGCTTCCCGCCATGCCGAAAGTGCCGGTCCTTCTCTGTAAGCCCGCGGAGGGCGTTTCCACAAAAGAGATCTACGAGGCACTGGATCCGCTCCTCGCCGAAGGCCGCGCCGGGATCCATCCCGACGTAGAAAAATGTATTTCCGTCTTTCCGCGTACGGATACAGAAGCAGGCCTTCGGAAACTGGCGGGTGCCTGCGGCAACATCCTGGAACTTGTGACGGTGGAAAAACTCCCCGTCATTAAGGAGATCGAAAAGCAGATGCTTTCCGAAGGGGCGCTTTGCACCATGATGAGCGGTTCCGGTCCCACGGTCTTCGGGCTGTTCGCGGATAAGGCGACCCGGGACAGGGCGGCAGAAAGGCTGGCCGGACGTTTCAGCAGCAGCGCAGAGATCCTTAAAACAGAGACCGTGTGAATCATGCAGCCTGCTTTTTTGCAGGCTGTTTTTCCTTTTTGGACAGAGTTCTTTAAGATTTCCTTTCATAGACAGTTGGCGCAATTTTTGCTAAAATTCTAAAAAGGGCAGCTGTGCGGCCCGTGTTTGCATACGAAAAAACTGTCCGGCAGGACAGAAAAGAGGCTCAAATGATATATCACAGCACAAGAAACAAGGAACTTACCGCAGATTCCCTTTCTGCAGTATTGGAAGGGATCGCGAAAGACGGCGGGCTTTACATTGCCGATCCCGCATCAGTGGATTTTGATTGGAAAGGTACGCTGGATCTTACCGCGGAAGAGATGTCCGCAAAGATCCTTCACGCACTTCTCCCCGATTTTCCGGACATGCCGGATATCGTGGAAAAGAGCTATGCGGGAAAATTTGCCGCAAAGGATCTGACACCCACCGTGAAAGTGGGAGACCGGTATGTACTGGAACTGTTCCACGGTCCCACCAGCGCGTTTAAGGACGTGGCACTTTCCGTGCTTCCCCGTCTGATCACCGCCGGCAGAGCAGTAAACGGTGCTGACGGCGACGTGGTGATCCTTACCGCCACCAGCGGCGATACCGGCAAGGCAGCCCTGGAGGGCTTCCACGACGTGCCCGGTACGAGGATCATCGTATTCTTCCCCTATAAAGGCGTGAGCCGCGTGCAGGAACTGCAGATGTGCACTCAGCCGGGAAACAATGTTACCGTGTGCGCCGTAAGAGGCAACTTCGACGATGCTCAGACCGGCGTGAAGAACACTTTCGCGGCATTAAAGAACAAGGACCTGGGCGGAAAGACCTTAAGCTCCGCCAACTCCATCAACATCGGCCGTCTGGCGCCCCAGGTAATGTATTATTTCAAGGCCTACGCGGATCTGGTCAAAGAAGGACGCATCAAAAAAGGCGACAAAGTGACTTACGTGGTTCCCACCGGAAACTTCGGTGACATCCTGGCAGGCTATTTCGCAAAGCTTATGGGACTCCCTGTAGGAAAACTGGTATGCGCGTCCAACCAGAACAACGTGCTTACAGACTTCATAAAGACCGGCACCTATGACAAGCGCCGTGAATTCTATAAGACCAGTTCTCCCTCCATGGACATCCTGGTATCCAGCAACCTGGAGCGGATGCTGTACCTTTTGTCAAAGGATACCGCCTATGTGGCCGACCTCATGAAGCAGCTTAATGAGAAAGGCGTCTATACCGTGACGCCGGAACTTTTACAGAAGCTCCAGGCCGAAATGGACTGCGGGTGCACCACCGACGAAGAATCCTTAAAGACCATCGGAGAAGTATTCAAAAAGTACGGTTACCTCTGTGATCCCCATACTGCCGTGGCCTGGAAAGTGGCCGATGACTTTGCAGGCGGAGACGAGCCCGTGGTGGTCCTTTCCACCGCGTCACCGTACAAATTCCCGGCAGCGTGCTTAAAAGCCCTTGGCGAAACACCGGACGAAGACGAATTCCGCGTCATGGAGCGCCTCAACAAACTCACCGGCGTCCCCGTTCCCGCGCAGCTGAGCTCCCTGGAGACCGCCAAAGTCCTGCACGACGATGTCATAGACAAAGAAGACATCATCGGTTATGTAGAGCAACATTTGAGTTAAGTATGGCAGTGCGGCGCAGGAATGTGGATGCGTGCGCATTGTGAAGGCTTTTCAGATTTTCAAGGTTTCCCAGACCGGAGTGCGCATGGGGGCTCGTGGGGCCCCGTGCGCGCCTACGCAGGTCGCAGGAAAGCTTAGAAAATCGAAAAACGGAACAGCCGCGCGAGCAGACAGGTTCCTGCACCGCACGGAGATAAAGAAATGAGGTATCATATGAACATAGTATGTTTAGACATGGAAGGCGTCCTGGTCCCGGAGATCTGGATCGCATTCTCGGAAGCATCCGGCATCCCGGAATTAAAAAGGACCACCCGTGACGAGCCGGATTACGACAAACTCATGAAATGGAGGATCGGCATCTTAAAAGAGCACGACCTTGGCCTCAAAGAGATCCAGGACACCATCCGGAAGATAGATCCCCTTCCCGGCGCCAAAGAGTTCCTTGACGAGCTTCGCCGGGAAACGCAGGTAGTCATCTTAAGCGACACCTTCGATCAGTTCGCAAAGCCCTTGATGGAAAAGCTCGGTTGGCCCAGCATTTACTGCAACACGTTGGAAGTGGCGCCAAACGGAGAGATCACCGGCTTTAAAATGCGCTGCCAGAACAGTAAGCTCACCACCGTAAAGGCACTGCAGTCCTGCGGATTCGACACCATCGCCAGCGGTGATTCTTATAATGACCTGGGCATGATCAAGGCATCCAAGGCAGGATTCCTCTTCAAGTCCACGGAAAAGATCAAGGCAGACAACCCGGACATCCCGGCATACGAAGAGTTCGACGATCTTCTTCGTGCCATTAAAGCGGCCCTGTAACGGGACCGGAAAGGAGATACTCATGAAAGGTATCATTCTTGCAGGAGGCAGCGGCACCCGCCTTTACCCGCTTACAAAGGTAACGAGCAAGCAGCTCCTTCCCATCTACGACAAACCCATGATCTACTATCCCATGTCCGTTCTCATGCAGGCGGGCATCCGGGACATCCTCATCATCTCCACGCCGCAGGATACGCCCAGATTCGAATCCCTTCTGGGCGACGGTTCCCAGTTCGGCGTGAACCTGACCTACGCGGTGCAGCCAAGCCCCGACGGACTGGCACAGGCATTCATCATCGGTGAGGAATTCATCGGCGATGACTGCGTGGCCATGGTACTGGGTGACAACATCTTTGCCGGGCATGGCTTAAAGAAACGTCTGAACCAGGCGGTAGCCAACGCGGAGCAGGGAAGAGGAGCCACCGTTTTCGGCTACTACGTGGACGATCCGGAACGTTTCGGCATCGTGGAATTCGACAAGGACGGCCGGGCCGTTTCCATCGAGGAAAAACCTGCAAAGCCCAAGTCCAACTACTGTGTCACCGGCCTTTACTTCTACGACAACCGGGTGGTGGAATACGCAAAGAACCTGAAGCCCTCCGCAAGAGGTGAGCTGGAGATCACGGACCTTAACCGGATCTATCTGGAAAAGGGAGCCCTTAACGTGGAACTTCTGGGACAGGGCTTCACCTGGCTGGATACTGGTACCCACGAAAGCCTGGTAGACGCCACCAACTTCGTAAAGACCGTAGAGACCCACCAGCACAGAAAGATCGCCTGCCTGGAAGAACTGGGCTACTTAAACGGCTGGATCTCGAAAGAAGACGTAATGAAAGTGGCCGAAGAACTCAAGAAAAACCAGTACGGCCAGTACCTGATGGACGTACTTGACGGGAAGTATATTGATATCAAGTAAGCAGACGCGTCGGCGGCAAAGGCTGGAAAAGTAAAATACATATAATTGGAAACTTTTGCTCGTATTATATGTATTTTTCGGAAGAATTGCGAAGGAAAATACATATAATTCGCACGTTTTGGTTAAAAAATATGTATCCGGAAAGGGTTTCAAGCAAAAAAATACATATAATAGGGGCAATTTGTCTGTATTATATGTAATGCGGTGAAAATCGCAGATAACTGCATGCGATGTGTGTGCTGAAATACAGATATGTAATTCACCAGCACTTAAACACATACCGGAAAGTGCAATAATGTGAGGAGGACAATGGAATGAAAATATGTGTGACCGGCGGCGCCGGCTTCATCGGCAGCGTCATGGTACAGATGCTCGTAAAGAACTACCCGGAAGACGAGATCGTCTGTCTGGACAAGCTCACCTATGCGGGAAACCTGGAGAACTTAAAAGCTGTTGAAAACGCACCCAACTACAAATTTGTAAAGGGCGACATCGCGGACAGAGAGTTCATCTTCGACCTTTTCAAAAAAGAAAAGTTCGACGTGATCATCAACTTCGCAGCGGAGACCCACGTGGACCGCAGTGTGGAACATCCCGAGGAGTTCATCCGCACCAACGTGATGGGAACCACCACCCTGCTGGACGCCTGCCGTGAGTTTGGCATCAAGAGATACCACCAGGTATCCACGGATGAAGTGTACGGCGATCTGCCTCTCGACAGACCGGATCTCTTTTTCGACGAGACCACGCCCATCCATGCCTCCAGCCCCTATTCGGCAGCCAAGGCATCGGCCGATCTTTTCGTCATGGCCTACTACCGCACTTTCGGCGTGCCGGTGACCATTTCCCGCTGTTCCAACAACTACGGCCAGTACCAGTTCCCGGAGAAGCTCATTCCCTTAATGATCTCCCGCGCGGAAGCGGACGAGGCTCTGCCCGTATACGGCACCGGCGAGAACGTGCGTGACTGGCTCCATGTGGAGGACCACTGCAAGGCCATCGACCTGATCGTAAGAAAGGGCCGCGTGGGCGAGATCTACAACATCGGCGGCCACAACGAGCGCACCAACCTGCAGGTGGTAAAGACCATCCTTGACGCTCTTGGAAAACCCGAAAGCCTTATCAAGTACGTGAAGGACCGTCCCGGTCACGACAGAAGATACGCCATCAACCCCACCAAGATCGAGACCGAGCTTGGCTGGGAGCCCACCTGGAACTTCGATACCGGCATCCGTCAGACCATTCAGTGGTACATCGACAACGAGGACTGGTGGAAACGCATCCTTTCCGGCGAGTATCAGGATTACTTCAAGGAAATGTACAAGGACAGAGTCTGATCCCGGACCGCCCATGGACATTGTCATAAACATTGACAACAATTTTATCTGTCAGGCCGAAACGCTCTGCGCCTCCGTTTTCGAAAACGGGTGCAGCGGCGCGTCGGCCGGCGGATGCACCATACATGTGCTCTCAAATGCCGTAAGCGAAGAAAACCGGAAGGAACTTTCCGGCCTCGTAAGCGCGTTCGGGGGCACGTGCCGTTTCTATGATCTGGGCGATCTGGCGGCCTCCTTAAAGGAGCGCCTGGGCGCGGAGGCGGAAACGGGAAAATTCCGCGTCACGGTGCTTGCCAGGCTTTTTGCGGCGGAACTTCTGCCAAAGACCGTAAACAGGTTTCTGTATCTGGACAGCGACATGATCGTACGACACTCTCTGGTCCCTCTCTTTGACGTGGACATTGCCGGAAACATTGCCGCGGTCTGTGCGGAACCCACCATCTACCGGGACATTTCGGCAGGACCGTACTTTAATTCCGGCATGATGCTCATTGACCGCGGACGCTGGACGGAAGAAAGGACCACCGACCGGTGCATGGAATACTATCGGCAGAAAAACGGGACGCTGAGCTTCGTGGATCAGGATATTTTAAATGCCGTGCTTTCCGGCCGCGTGAAGTTCGTGAGCCAGCGCTGGAATTTCTTTACCAACTACGTGTATGAATCCTATGCGTCGCTTACGGACAGAGCGCCCTGGTACAAAAAGATCTGTACCAGAGAAGATTTTGAAAATTCCCGCAAAGATCCGGCGGTGGTGCATTTCGCCGGTGACGAGCGGCCCTGGCTTTCAGGAAACAGAAATCCCTATCGCGAGGAGTATGAGGCGTATCTGAAAAAAACGCCCCATGCGGGTGACGCGCCCGTAAAGGGCAAAGAAGCCTATATGACGTTTTACCATCTGGTAAACGTGCTTTCGGCAAAGATCCCGGGCTTCAGGAAACTTGTTTCTGCCGTATACCGTAAAACACAGAGTTGAGAAGCCACCCGGCTACAGGAAATGACTAAGACTGCGCTGATCTTACTAAACTATAACGATGCTCCGTCACTTCTTTCCGCACTGGAAAGAGGGCTTTCGCTCCGCGGTATCGATCTGTGTGTTGCCGTGGACAACGGGTCCACGGATGACTCCTTTAAAAAACTGAAGGAGTTTGTCTCCGCACGGGAAACGGACCGGATCGCGGTGGTGGAAACGAAAAAAAACGGCGGCTACGGTTTCGGCAACAACGCGGGCGTGCGTGCGGCAGCAGAGCACGGCTGCATTCTTTCGCTCATCGCCAATCCGGACGTGATCGTTGAGGAAGACACCGTAAAAGCGCTGAAAGAAGCAGTGCTTGCCGAAGAAAACGTGATGGCGGCAGGTGCCGTCATGGAAGGATGTTCTCCGGAAGAATGTTCCTGGCCTTTAAAAGACTTCCGGACGGAACTTTATGCCAGCGGCCCCGTAAGCCGGAGACTTTGCAAAAAAAATATTTATTACGCCCCGTCTAATTTTGGGGAGGGTTTTCGGGGAGCACTTTCCGGAAAGGACACCGGCAGTCTGCAGCCCGTACCCGTGGGCGCCGTACACGGTTCCCTGGTGATGGTGCGCACGAAAGAGTTTCTGGATCTCGGCGGCTTTGACGAAGAGATGTTTCTGTTCGGCGAGGAACGTGTGCTTGGCAGAAAGATCGCCGCGGCAGGCGGAAAAGTGGTGCTCGTACCGGTAAAGTACCGCCACGCGGGCTCCGGCACCATGAAAAAGATCGGTCTGGATGCCGTGAAAAGAGAAAAGGAACGCCTGAAAAGCGAAGCATACTACTATGAGAAATACCTGGGAGCCGGAGCAAAGGATCTGAAGTTTGCAGAAGCATTCCAGAATGTCGTACTTTTTGAAACAAAACTGGCGGCCCGCCTTGGGTTCCTGTGACCGATATGGAAAAGATCAGTATCATTATTCCATCCTATAATTCCGAAACGTCCATCGAGCGGTGCATCCGCTCGGCGGCTCTGCAGTCTTACCCGGAAAAAGAGATCATCGCGGTGGATGACGCCTCCACGGACAGCACACCTAAGATCCTTCGGAAACTGGAAAAGGAGATCCCTTCGCTTCGCGTGATCCTTCGCGAAAAAAACGGCGGCGTTTCGGCGGCGAGAAATACCGGGATGGAAGCGGCGGCCGGCAGGTGGCTCGTCACGCTGGACGGGGACGACTACATGGAACAGGGCATGCTGGAAGCGCTGTATGCTGCACAGGTGCCGGCGGAAGGCATGCCTGCACAGCTTTCCATCTGCGGCATGAATCTGGTCTATCCCGACAGAACGGAGGTCATAGAGGCCCCGGCAGCGGAAAAAAGGTATGCGGCAGTGTTCCTTACCCAGTACATGTGTACCCTGTGGGATAAGCACCTGCTCACCACTCACGCCAACAAGCTCTACGACCTGGAACTCATCAGGAAGGAAGGGCTTAGGTACCGCGAGGATCTGCGCATCAATGAGGATATCGATTTCGTGTTCCGATATCTGGCGTTATGCAGAAACATTGCCATGACAAAAGGCGCGTACATGAATTACGTGCAGCATGGTGCGGGAGAAAGCAACATTACCGTCTATCGCGAGAACGGTCTCAGTTCCTCCCTGGCCGTGCTGGAGGATTTTCAGAAGATCGAGGATCTGTCAGAGACCTCTCTTAACGGGATGGAACGGAGACTCCTCGTGCACATTTTGAGTTTCGCGGGGCTCATGTACCAAAAGAGCAGCCTGACAGAGGAACAGAAGCTTGATGAACTGAACAGGAACTTCCGCACGGAAAGCTTCCGGCAGCTGGTCAGGGACGTAAAGCCCCGCGGAGTCAAGGAAAAAATTGCTGTATTCCTTCTGAAGCATGAATGGATCAGGATGTATCATGAATTGTGCCGGCTGGTATACCGGAAACGATAAAGAGGTTAATTGATGAAGAAAGAAAGAAGATCTCCCATTCTGGTGACGCGTTCTTCCCTGGCTCCCTTTGAGGAGTACGAGGAACTGATAAGGAAGCTGTGGGACACCCGCTTCATCACCAACATGGGGCCCTATCACGAAGAACTGAAAAAGAGCCTTACTGAAATGTTCGGCAGGGATACGGAACTTTTCGTCAACGGTCATATGGCCCTGGAAATGCTGCTGCAGGCTCTGGATCTTAAGGGAGAAGTGATCACCACGCCCTTTACTTTCGTGTCCACCACCCACGCCATCGTGCGAAACGGGCTCACTCCCGTGATGTGCGACGTGAAGGAAGAAGACGGCACCATGGATCCGGAAAAGATCGAGGCGCTTATCACGGAAAAGACCTGCGCCATCCTGCCGGTCCATGTGTACGGACATGTCTGTGATGACGAAAAGATCGAAGCCATTGCGAAAAAACACGGGATCCCCGTGATCTATGACGCGGCGCACGCTTTCGGCGAAACGGTAAACGGCACGCCCGTGGCCGCCCTGGGCGACGCTTCCATGCTGAGCTTTCATGCCACCAAGGCGTTCAATTCCATTGAAGGCGGCTGTGTGTGCTTCGATGAAAAGAAACAACCCGGTCTGGCCGACAGGCTGTATAAGCTGAAAAACTTCGGCATCACCGGAAAAGAAAGCATAGAATACGTGGGCGGCAATGCCAAGATGAACGAGTTTTCCGCAGCTATGGGTATCGTGAACCTGCGCCATTTCCCGCAGTGGGCGGCGGCCAGAAAGAAAGTCTACGATCGCTACGCGGAAGATCTTTCCGGCGTAAAGGGCGTGCGCATCCTCAGAAAGCGTGACGATGTCACGTATAACTATGCCTACATGCCTGTGGTACTGGATCCGGCATACTTTGACCGGGACAAAGTTTATGACACCATGGTGGCAGACGGCATCTGCCCCCGGAAGTACTTCTATCCGCTGGTAAACGACTGCGAGTGCTACCGCGGTGTGCTTCCGGCAGCAGAAACGGAAACCCCCGTGGCATATCGTCTTTCCAAAACGGTGCTCACCCTGCCTATTTATCCGGATCTTCCATTGGAAACCGTGGACGAGATCTGCGGATATTTCGAGAAATAAAGCAGGATCCGCCAGGGATTTTTTTGTTGAAATCCTCATTTTTTTATGGTAAAATTCATTAGCTTGCGGGTGTATGCCCGTACTTTGTGTCGCAAAAAACACAAGGAACATAATTGATCCATAAGGAGCAGTCGAAATGAAACAGTGGAGTAAAGTAAAATCAGTGATCGTACTGCTGCTCATCCTGGCGGCCACGGTATTCGTGGTATGGCAGGGAGCCAGCACGATGGAAAACATCCCGCTTGGTCTTGACCTGAACGGCGGTGTCAGCATCACCTATCAGACATCTGAAGCGAATCCTTCAGCACAGGACATGTCCGATACGATCTACAAGCTTCAGAAGAGAGCGGAGAACTACTCGACCGAAGCCAGCGTGTACCAGGAAGGTGCCAATCGTATCAACATCGACATCCCCGGCGTTTCCAACGCGGATGAGATCCTGGAAGAGCTGGGCAAACCCGGTTCCCTTCAGTTCATGGAAGGAACTTATGATGCCGACGGCAATCTGACTGATCTTTCCAGCGTGGTCCTTACCGGTACCGACGTTAAGGATGCCGGTGTTTACAAGAACGAAGGACAGAACGGTGCAGCAGACAGCTATGAGGTATCTCTTGTCCTTACTGATGAAGGCGCAAAGAAGTTTGCCGATGCCACCACCAGAAACGTAGGAAAGCCCATCTACATCATTTATGATGATCAGGTCGTATCCTATCCCACCGTTAACGAGCCCATCACCGGCGGCCAGGCAGTCATTACCGGAAACTTCGATATTGACGAGGCACAGAACCTTGCTTCCACCATCCGTCTGGGTGCACTGAAGCTGGAACTTACCGAGCTCCGTTCCAATACCGTAGGCGCGCGTCTTGGTGAGACCGCCATTTCCACCTCCATTAAAGCCGCTGTCGTGGGACTTATTATTATCTTCGTCCTCATGATCGTGCTTTACCGTCTGGCAGGCGTGGCAGCAAGTATCGCTCTTGCCATGTACACCGGACTGATTCTTATCTTCCTTCAGAGAGATGCCTTCAACGTTACCCTTACCTTAAGCGGTATCGCAGGTATCATCCTTTCCATCGGTATGGCAGTGGATGCCAACGTGATCATCTTCACCCGTATCCAGGAGGAGCTGGGACTGCAGAAGTCTGTGGGTGAGGCCATTGAGGCAGGTTTCCACAAGGCTCTGTCCGCCATCCTGGACGGCAATATCACCACCCTTATCGCAGCCGGTGTTCTGTATCTCATGGGTTCCGGTACCGTAAAGGGATTCGCCACCACTCTGGCACTTGGTATCGTAGTCTCCATGCTGACCGCTCTGTTCATCACCAGATGGATACTTAACTGCTTCTACGGTCTGGGCGTTAACACCGCCAAGGCATTCGGCACCAAGAAGCCCGTGGAAAAGGCACTTGCCATTTCAAAGAACAAAAAGGTGTTCTACGCCATCTCCGGCGCAGTGATCGCCATCGGTCTCATCTTCGGCATCTTCCATGCCGCAAAGGATGGTTCCGCCTTCAGCTACGGCCTTGATTTCGCAGGCGGCACCACCACCAACGTTACCTTTAACGAAGACATGCCTCTGGAAAAGATCCAGTCCGACGTGATCCCCGTAGTGGTATCCGCCACCGGTGACCAGTCACCTCAGGTATCCAAGGTTTCCGGCACCAACGAGGTACTGATCCGTACCAAGTCCCTGAATCAGGAGCAGAGAGCCGCTCTGGACGACGCTCTGGCCGAGAAGTTCGGCGCAGATAAGGAACTGATCACTGCCGAGAATATTTCCGGTGCCATTTCCGCAGAAATGAAGCGTGACGCTCTGGTTGCCCTTGCGGTGGCCGTGGTGCTGATGCTTCTCTACATCTGGTTCCGTTTCAAGGAGTTCGCCTTCGCGGCATCCGCAGTACTTGCCCTGGTACACGATGTATGCGTCATGCTGACCTTCTACATCCTGTTCCGCTGGAGCGTGGGTTCTACCTTCATCGCCTGCATCCTTACCATCGTAGGTTACTCCATCAACGCTACCATCGTTATCTTCGACCGTATCCGTGAGAACAAGGCACTCCATGCCAACATGAGCCCGGCGAAGCTGGTGGACCTTTCCGTGACCGAGACGCTGTCCCGTTCCCTGTTCACCTCCCTTACCACCTTCATCATGGTATTCGTGCTTTACATCCTGGGCGTAAGCTCCGTACGTGAGTTTGCACTTCCTCTCATGATCGGTATCGTGGCAGGCTGCTACTCATCCGTATGCGTGACCGGCAACCTCTGGCAGCTCCTTGCCGCAAAGATCGCGGGAAAGAAGTCCGCAACGAAGAAAAAGTAATTTATGAAATATGAGATCGTGGCCAGATGCGGCCACGCAAAATCGGCACACATGGAAACGGTCCACGGGACCATTGAGACTCCGGTCTTCATGAACGTGGGCACGGTGGGTGCCATCAAGGGAGCCGTATCCACGGCAGACCTCCGCGAGATCGGCACGCAGGTGGAACTTTCCAATACCTACCACCTGCACGTGCGGACCGGAGACAAGCTCATAAAAGAATACGGCGGCCTGCACAAGTTCATGAACTGGGACAGGCCCATCCTTACGGATTCCGGGGGCTTCCAGGTGTTTTCCCTGGCAGGCCTCAGAAAGATCAAAGAAGAAGGCGTCACGTTTGCATCGCATATCGACGGTCACAAGATCTTCATGGGACCGGAGGAGAGCATGCAGATCCAGTCCAATCTGGGGTCCACCATCGCCATGGCCTTCGATGAATGCCCGCCGGCACTTGCCGAACGGAAATACATCGAAAACAGCGTGGCACGTACCACCAGATGGCTGAAGCGCTGCAAGGCCGAGATGGCAAGACTCAACAGCCTGCCGGATACGGTGAATAAGGAACAGCTTCTGTTCGGCATCAACCAGGGCGGCATCCAGAATGACATCCGCATGGCCCATGCCGATGAGATCTCCGCACTTTCCCTGGACGGCTATGCCGTAGGGGGTCTTGCCGTGGGAGAGTCTCATGAACAGATGTATGACGTGCTGGACCACGTGGTCCCGCATCTGCCGGAGAATAAGCCCACATATCTGATGGGCGTGGGGACTCCCTTGAATATCATTGAGGGAGTGTACCGGGGGATCGACTTTTTCGACTGCGTCTATCCTTCCCGGAACGGCCGGCACGGACACGTCTACACCCACCACGGAAAGCTGAATCTGTTCAACAAACAGTATGAGCTGGATAAAAGCCCCATTGAGGAAGGGTGTCAGTGCCCCGCCTGCAGGGATTATTCCAGAGCATATATCAGACATCTCCTGAAAGCCGGAGAAATGCTGGGATTAAGGCTTTGCGTAACACACAACCTGTACTTCTACAATCATCTGATGGAGGAGATCCGTTCTTCCATCCGAAACGGTACTTTTGAGGCGTACAGGAAGGAAATGACAGAAAACCTGACTACAGACAAGGAGAATTAAAATGGGAACAACAACAATCGTAATCTATGTGATCTTCCTCATCGGTCTTTTCTACTTCATGATCATTCGTCCCCAGAAGAAGGAGAAGAAGAGAGCAGAAGACATGTACTCCAGCATGGCCATCGGCGACTATGTGGTCACCACCAGCGGAATGTATGGTCAGCTCGTTGACATCACCAACGACATGGTCATCGTGGAGTTCGGTTCCAAGCATTGCCGTATCCCCATGTTAAAGAGTGCCATTGCACGTATCGAGAAGGCTGACGCACTTACCAAGGGCGTGGCAGGCACCGATGCAGGCGACGGCAGCGCCGTGGCAAAAGAAGCATCCAAGGACATCCCCACCGGAGAAGCAAAGTAATTATGGATAAGTTGACGTTAGCAATCATATTCGGCGGCGTTTCCAGCGAACATGAAGTATCCTGCATGTCCGTCGTCAATGTGGTGAAGTCCATCGATACCGGAAAGTATGAGCCCTTTCTCATCGGTATTACGAAAAAGGGCCGCTGGGTATACGTGGATGACATCAGTTACGTAGTGGACGGTACCTGGGAGGAGAGCGACATTTCCGCGGAACTGAGCCCCGACGCCTCCAAAAAGTGCGTGATCCTTACCACTGCGGACGGAGAAGTGGACGATGTCTTCATCGATGTGGCCTGGCCCGTGCTGCACGGAAAGAACGGAGAGGACGGCACCATCCAGGGACTTCTGGAACTGGCGCAGATCCCCTATGTGGGATGCGGCGTGCTGGCTTCGGCTGTCAGCATGGACAAGTTCTTCACCAAAGTCATCGTGGCGGAGAAAAGTATCCATCAGGCAGATTTCGTGGGATTCAACGAATATGAGTTCCGCAGAGATCCGGAAGAGATCTGTGACCGGGTGGAAGCAAAGCTTTCTTATCCCGTTTTCGTAAAGCCTTCCAATGCGGGTTCTTCCTGCGGCGCCTCCAAGGCATGTGACAGGAAACAGCTTGCGGAAAGCATAAAGGAAGCCGCAAAGATCGACAGTAAGATCCTGGTGGAGGAGTTCATCAAAGGACGTGAGGTGGAATGCTCCGTGCTTGGCGGAGGCTGCGAGAAAGTGGAAGTGGCAGGCCCCGGAGAGATCCTTTCCGCGGAAGAGACCTACACCTACGAAGCCAAGTACTTTAACCCCCAGTCCGTGGAGGTTACCGATCCGGATATCCCGGAGGAAAAGAAAGAAGAGATCCGTCACATGGCGCGTACCATTTTTAACGCCGTGGACGGCTGCGGTCTTTCCCGGGTGGACTTCTTCCTCAAAGAAGACGGAGAGGTGATCTTTAACGAGATCAACACCATGCCGGGCTTTACCGCCATCAGCATGTATCCCAAGCTCTGGGAGCACGCCGGCATGACGCCCCGGGAACTGTCCGAAAGACTCATCTCCCTGGCGTTCAAACGAAAATAAAATACTGTGCATGAAAAAAGTTCCCGAAGACCGGGAACTTTTTTGTGGTTACAGAAATGTCTGTTCACAGAAATGTCTGTTCTGCATCTCAAGTGAATTCAGCTTGCTTTTTTTAAAAACATATGGAATAATTCACTTATATAGTTCCGGAATTTGAAGCTTTTTGACTGTTTTGCACAAATTCAAGGAGGGAGTATGGACAAAAGCAAGAAAGCCAAAAAACCATTGACAAAAGCCCGCGTCATCGAGCTCATTCAGTCCTATCTGATGATCTCCTATAAGACGATCGGCATCATCGTATTCGTGTTCCTGCCGCTGTGCTGGATCTTAAGGTTCTGTGTCTACAAGTATAAGGGATACGGCACCATGAAGTTCGTGGGACTTTACCAGTTCCAGAGGGCGTTCCAGGATGAGGTCTACTGGCAGTCCGTAAAGAACACCTTTGTGTTTGCCACGGTAAAGCTCTGTTTTGAGATCCCCATCGCACTGGTAACGGCGTTCCTGCTTTCGAAGAAGTTACGGGCCCGCAATTTCTTCCGTGCCCTTTATTTCCTTCCCACGCTTCTTCCTACAGCCATTATCGGCGTTATTTTCACCTACCTGTTCGCACACCAGGGCGGCGCCATCAACGAGCTTCTGAAGGCTGTCGGCATGCAGCCGGTGGAGTGGTTCCGTTACGGAAACACCGCCATGGCCATGCTGATCATCGCTTCCGTGTGGTGCAACTTCGGTACCAACATGCTGTTCTTCATGACAGGTATCGGAAATATCGATCCTACCCTGTATGAGGCGGCCACGGTGGACGGTGCCACGAACGCGAAGCAGTTTTTCAGCATTACGATCCCTCTGCTGGGACCGGTAATGCAGATGGTGCTGATGAATGCGTTCCTGGGGTCTCTGAAAGTTACCGAGCTCGTTCTTACCCTGACGAGCGGGCGGCCCAATCACGAAACGGAGGTTATGATGACGCAGATCTACTCCAAGTTCTTCAGCAGTACCGGCGCGAAGGACTACGGGTATGCGGCAGCACTTACCGTGATCACCGCCGTGATCCTGGGATTCTTCACCATTATCTATCTGAAGACGACTAAGAAGTCGGCTGCAGTGCTGGATTAAGGAGGTGCGGATATGAAAAACATCTCAACAGTGGAAAAAGTCGTCATTTATGCACTTCTTGTCATTATCAGCGTTATCGTTCTGATACCGCTGGCTTACACATTCTCCGCATCTTTCAAGTCGAACCAGGAGATCCTTGCAGGCGGCATCAATCTGATCCCCAGGCAGTTTACGGTGGAGGGCTATAAAGAAGTCTGGAACATGGCCGGAAAAACGCTGAAGGACAAGGTCACTTTCGCGGATTATGCCTGGAACAGTATAAAGATCTGTACACTGACCACTATTCTTTCCGTGGTATCCACCTCCATGGCTTCCTACTGCTTCAGCCGCGGCAACTTCCCCGGAAGAAAGTTCCTGTACGGATTCTTCCTTGCCACCATGTTTATCGCGGCAGGCTCCATCACCATGTATCCTCAGCTGCAGATCACTTCCAAGCTGGGCATGAACAACTGGTGGGGCGTTGCCATCATCGAATCCGTGGGTGCTTCGGCGTCGAACCTGTTTCTGACGCTCGGCTATCTGCGCACCATTCCGAAGGAAATGGACGAATCGGCAAAGATCGACGGCTGTACTTTCTTCGGCACCTACTGGAGGATCATCATGCCGCTGTCCATTCCCATCCTGGGCACGCTGGCGCTCCTTAAGTTCAAGGGCTCCTGGAACTCCTTCCTGATGCCCAGACTGATGCTTGCTTCCGATCCCACCGAGATGACGCTGGTGGTTGCCGTTTACAACCTGGCAAAGGGAAAGGGGACTGCTACGGCCTACAACATCATGATGGCGGGCTCCGTACTTTCCATCCTTCCCATCATGATCGTGTTCGTCCTGATGAACCGTACGTTCATCGAGGGCATCACACAGGGTGCAGTAAAGGGTTAAAAGAGGTTCTGCAATGTCGTTTCTGAATAAAAACGCAGATACGAAAAACTATAAGCAGGAGAAGCCGGAAGGTCTCCTGCTTGTTCTTTTGACTGTCTGGAGAGAATTAAGGTCTCTCATTCTTCTGAATTTCAATATGGATGCCTTTGTCGTCATTCCCACCACGCTTATCATGGGATTTTATCTGGAATGGCCAAAGGTGCTGCTCATCATTCTTGCCGTTCTTTCTGCCGTGTCGCTCCTTGCCATCCCGGCAGCACTCACGGCGGCAAACCGTATCACGGTATCCATGGTGCGGGATGAGAATTTTTACCTGAACCGCGATTTCTGGCGCATGATCCCGGAATACTTTTTCAAGGCACTTCTGGGGGCTTTATTTTACGGCGGCATCCTCACGCTTCTGGTCCTTTCCGGAATGAGCGCCTGGCAGATGTTCGGCCCCAGCACGCTGTTTTATATCGTGCTGGCGGTGGAACTGAGCGTGGGACTTGTGATCTTTACCGCAAGCCTCTATTTCTGGACCATGCTGGGACTTATCGACCTGCCTTTAAAGCCCATCATCAAAAACTCCCTCCTTATCGTGCCGCTGTGCTGGAAGAGGAGCCTTCTGGCACTGTTCGCCGTGCTCTTTGTGACGATCTTCCTGTCCTGTTTTACCATCAGCACGGCAATGTTCCTTCTGGGACTCATCTTCCTTTCCATCGGCATCCTTTCCGTAAATTTTGCCACCTATCCGGCTATCAAACGGCTGGTGATCCTCAGAGAGTCACCCAAAAAGAAACCGGATGAAGTGGTGCTTCGCTTCGGCGAAAAACTGACCTGGAACGACGCGGAGGTGGGGGCTTTGCAGTCAGCGGAAAAAACAGAGAAAAAAGAAAGGCAAAGACTATGATGGATGTATTCAACAGCTTCTCCCTTACGGGCGTGGCGGCAAATCTGACGGGAGCACTGGGCGTGGAGGCACCAAAGTTCGCGGAAGCTCCCAACCCCTTTATGAAGACGCTCATTGAGGAGAGCCCGCTGTTAAAGGAGACTTCCCACGGGAGGAAAGTTGACAGAGTGCTGATGTACAATCCCGATGCCGTGGCACTGTGGCTGTATCAGAAATATACGGAAAAATATGCGCCTGTCGTTAAGAATACCCAGGTGTCGCTGCCATTGGCAACGGTGATGCCCTCGGTCACCCCCGTCTGCTTTTCCACCATGTATACCGGAGCGCTTCCGGAAGTGCACGGCATTAAAGTGTATGAAAAACCCGTGCAGCATACGGATTCCGTGTTTGACGCGCTGATCCGTGCCGGGAAGAAGCCCTGCATCATTTCCTGTACGCCGAACTGCAGCATGTCCATGATCTGGAAGGAGAGAGACATGGATTATTTCATTTTCGACAAGGTCCCGGAAGTGCTGGAGAAGGCGCTGGAGGTGATCCCGGAGGACAAATACGATATGGTGGTGGTCTATAACCACAACTATGATTCCCGCATGCATAAGACCGGCGCTGAAAGCGAAGATTCCCTGGCTCAGCTCGATGACAACTGCCGCACCTTCGGCCTCCTTTGTGACGCAGTACGCGAACACTGGAAAGACCACAACACGCTGGTCGGTTTTGCACCGGATCATGGCTGCCACGACACGGATAAAGACAGCGGCACCCACGGTCTCTACATGCCCGAAGACATCAACATCATGCACTTTTATGGAATAATTTAAGGGGATGGCACTTTTGGTTTCCGGGGAATTCCTGCCCACTGCGGCAGATAAAACCATAACAGAAGCGCAGAGCTCTGCCCGAAATTCCGATAATACATATAACTGACCGTTTTTGGCCGTATTATATGCAAAAAATCCGGTTTTTCGGCAGCGGAATACATATAAACGATCCGTTTTTGCCGAATTATATGTACGCTGCCCCCTGCCTCTGACCAAAATATACATATAAAAGAGCGATTATTGGCGTATTATATGTATGGGGACGATTTGCACCTCCGTGTGACGCGGCTTCCAATGCCGAAGCCTGCGGTTTACACTTGACCGTGCCTGTCCGGAACGACCCGAAAAAAACACCGCTGATCAGATTCAGCGGTGTTTTGATGTTGTGATATTCGGCTTTACGGCTTCGCCTCAGGCTTTGGCTGCTTTCTTTGCTGCCTTTTCCTTGGCCTTCTGTGCCTTTCTGATCTCTTTCTCGGTAAGCACGGCGCCTTTTACGATCTCTGTGATATAGATGCCGGAGAGCTTTACCTTGCACTCGGTCTTCATGGGAAGGTGCTGATAAACTTTATCGTCGCAGATCAGATTTACGATCCTGGGACCGATCTTTGCCTTGACCACGCAGACTTTCATGAGCTTTCCCCAGGCAGGCGTCTGTTCGTATACCTGCTTCGGAAGGGGAGCTTCCTTTAATTTCATCTTTTTCTTGTCGATCACGAGGATGGTCGCCTGCTGGCTGGATGCCTCGATCATTTTCTGGCTTTCCACCTGCTGTGACTGCATCTTTCTTCCGAAGAAGTAGAGGACGATCAGCAGTACCACCAGAACTGCCAGGATAATAAGCAGTACTTTTAAGAATGTTGACATGTGGGACCTCCGATAATTAGTCTTGAACGGATATTATAGCATATACGTCACCTTTGGCAAACAAAAAATGTGAAAAAAGTGAAAGAATTCCTTGACACTTGACAGTCACTGTGTTATTGTTTAGGGTGCTTTACCATGGAGGTATAGGCTAATTATGCAATTATTCTACTACCGAAAACTGGTTTACGCAAGCAAAAAAATAATCAGGGGTGATTAATCTATGGATAAGAGCAGAATGCATCCGGTCAAAGCCGGCAAAGGCATGAGAATGAGCTTTTCCGAGGCAAAACAGGTCCTGGAGATGCCGAACCTTATCGAAGTTCAGAAGAACTCCTATAACTGGTTCCTGGAGCACGGACTGAGAGAAGCCTTCGACGACATTTCTCCCATTGCCGACTATGCAGGGCACCTCAGCCTGGAATTTGTCGACTACACTCTGTGCAGGGACGAGATCAAGTACACGATCGAGGAGTGTAAGGAACGCGACGCTACGTACGCAGCGCCTCTTAAGGTAAAGGTTCGTCTTACCAATAACGAAAAGGACGAGACCCTGGAGCATGAGATCTTCATGGGAGACCTTCCTCTCATGACCGACACCGGTTCCTTCGTGATCAACGGTGCGGAGCGAGTCATCGTATCTCAGCTCGTCCGTTCCCCCGGTATCTATTATGAAGTAAGTCACGATAAGCTTGGCAAGGAACTGTATGCTTCCACCGTGATCCCCAACCGCGGCGCATGGCTGGAGTACGAGACTGACTCCAACAACGTGTTCTGGGTACGTGTGGACCGCACCCGTAAGGTCCCGGTGACCGTTCTGATCAGAGCGCTCATGAATCCGGATACGGGATTCCGCGGAACCAACAAGGAGATCCTGGACATCTTCGGCGAGGAGCAGAAGCTCATCGACACCATCGCCAAGGATCCGTCCTGCACTGAAAAGGAGCCCCAGGGCTCTTACGAGGCAGGCCTTCTTGAGCTGTACAAAAAGATCAGACCCGGCGAGCCACTTTCCCGTGACTCGGCAGAGTCTCTTCTGCATTCCATGTTCTTTGATCCCCGTCGTTATGACCTGGCAAAGGTAGGACGTTATAAATTCAACAAGAAGCTGGCCTTCAAGTACCGTCTGGCAGGAAAGACCCTGGCAGAGGACGTGGTAGATGAGACCACCGGTGAGGCTATCGCTCTGGCAGGTGACACTCTTACCAGAGAGGTTGCCGAAAAGATCCAGAATCTGGGCATCGCATCCGTAGTGGTAAAGGGCAAGGCTACCGGCGAGAACGCGGAAGGCAGGAACGTAAGAGTCCTGTCCAACCGCATGGTAGACATTAAGGAATTCGTTCCCTTCGATCTTGAGAACGCACAGCCCGGAGAGCTGGTCTACTATCCCGTGCTCATGGACATCATTAACGAAGTGGGCCTCAAGGACAAGAAAGCATTCCGTACCGCAGTCAGAAAGAACATGGGAGCTCTGGTGCCGAAGCACATCACCCGCGACGACATCCTGGCATCCATCAACTACTGCCTGCATCTGGAAGAAGGCATCGGCAATGCGGACGACATCGACCATCTGGGCAACCGTCGTATCCGTGCCGTGGGCGAGCTTCTGCAGAACCAGTACCGTATCGGCCTTTCCAGAATGGAAAGAGTGGTAAGAGAGCGCATGTCCACACAGGACATCGATGAGATCACCGCACAGTCTCTTATCAACATCAAGCCCGTGACCGCAGCAGTTAAGGAATTCTTCGGTTCCTCACAGCTTTCTCAGTTCATGGACCAGAACAACCCCCTTGCGGAAATGACGCACAAGCGCCGTCTCTCCGCTCTGGGTCCCGGCGGACTTTCCAGAGACCGCGCCGGATTCGAGGTTCGAGACGTACATTATACACATTACGGCCGCATGTGCCCCATTGAGACTCCTGAAGGACCCAACATCGGTCTGATCAACTCTCTGGCATCCTACGCCCGTATCAACGAGTACGGCTTCATCGAGGCTCCGTACCGCATTATCGATAAGGAAGATCCCGGAAATCCGAAGGTCACCGACGAGATCGTGTATCTTACCGCTGACGAAGAGGACAACTACAGAGTCGTTCAGGCTTCCGAGCCTCTGGATGACGAGGGACATTTCGTGAACAAGAACGTGTCCGGCCGTTTCCGCGACCAGACAAAGGCATTCCCGAAGACCCAGGCGGATCTGATGGACGTATCTCCCAAGATGCTTCTTTCCGTAGCTACCTCCATGATCCCCTTCCTGGAGAACGACGACCCCACCCGTGCACTGATGGGCTCCAACATGCAGCGTCAGGCAGTACCGCTCATGACCACGGAAGCAGCGGTCATCGGAACCGGTATCGACGACAAGGTGGCCAAGGACTCCGGTGTCTGCGTAGTGGCAGAGGAAGACGGTATCGTAGTGGATCTTTCCTCCGATCACATCGTGATCCGTCCGAAGAAGAAGGGCGCGGAAGATCATTACTACAAGCTGACCAAGTTCATGCGTTCCAACCAGTCCAACTGCTACAACCAGAAGCCCATCGTTGACCTGGGCGAAGAAGTGAAGGCAGGCGACATCATCGCAGACGGACCCTCCACGGCAAACGGACAGCTGGCTCTGGGCAAGAACCCGCTGATCGGCTTCATGAGCTGGGAAGGCTACAACTACGAGGACGCAGTCCTTCTTTCCGAGAGACTGGTACAGGACGACGTATATACCTCCATCCACATGGAAGAGTACGAGTGTGAAGCTCGTGACACCAAGCTGGGACCGGAAGAGATCACCCGCGATGTTCCCGGCGTCGGTGAAGACGCTCTTAAGGATCTGGACGAGCACGGTATCATCCGCATCGGTGCGGAAGTAAGAGCCGGTGATATCCTCGTAGGCAAGGTAACTCCCAAGGGAGAGACCGAACTTACCCCCGAAGAGAGACTGCTTCGTGCCATCTTCGGTGAGAAGGCAAGAGAAGTGAGAGATACCTCTCTGAAGGTGCCCCATGGCGCATATGGCGTTGTAGTGGATGCCAAGATCTTCACCCGTGAGAATTCTGACGAACTTTCCGCAGGCGTTACCGAGTGCGTACGCATCTACGTGGCACAGAAGCGTAAGATCGGCGTAGGCGACAAGATGGCAGGCCGTCACGGAAACAAGGGCGTTGTTTCCAGAGTCCTTCCCGTGGAAGATATGCCTTATCTTCCCAACGGTCGTCCTCTGGACATCGTGCTGAACCCCCTGGGCGTTCCTTCCCGAATGAATATCGGACAGGTTCTGGAGCTCCACCTTTCCCTGGCTGCCAAGGCTCTGGGATTCGACATCTCCACGCCTATTTTCGAGGGCGCCAACGAGAAAGACATCCAGGACTGCCTGGAAATGGCAAACGATTACGTAAACGGCGAGTTCTCAGACTTCAAGAAGAAGTATAAAGATGTTCTGAAGACCGACGTGATGAAATACCTGGGCGACAACCTGGAACACAGAGAACTGTGGAAGGGCGTTCCCATCAGCCGCGACGGCAAGGTGAGACTGCGTGACGGACGTACCGGCGAATATTTCGACAGCCCCGTTTCCGTAGGGCACATGCACTACTTAAAGCTCCATCACCTGGTAGACGATAAGATCCACGCCCGTTCCACGGGCCCCTACTCTCTGGTAACACAGCAGCCTCTGGGCGGCAAGGCTCAGTTCGGCGGCCAGCGTTTCGGAGAAATGGAAGTATGGGCACTGGAAGCTTACGGCGCATCCTATACGCTGCAGGAGATCCTTACCATGAAGTCCGATGACGTGGTGGGACGTGTAAAGACCTACGAAGCCATCATCAAGGGCGAGAACATTCCGAAGCCCGGCATTCCGGAGTCCTTCAAGGTACTCATCAAGGAACTGCAGTCTCTGGCTCTGGACGTGAGAGTCCTGGACGAAGAAGGCAAGGAAGTGGAACTGAAGGAAAGCCTGGAAGACGCTGACGTATCCTTCCGCAAGCTGCTGGAAGGCGGCGGAAGCTATCAGGACAGAGAGCGCGAGAAGCTTGGCAATTACGGTTTCTCCGTAGCCCTGGAAGAGAACGCGGACGGCGAACTGGAGGAAGTGGACGACGAAGAGCCCACCGATGAAGACCTTCAGGAAGCTTTTGACGAAGAAGCGGCTGACGATTTCGCGTCAGACGATGAGAATTGATGAGGAGGGTAAGTAAAGATGCGTGAAGTGCAGGAAACATACGAACCCATGACATTTGATGCCATCCAGATCGGCCTGGCATCTCCGGAAAAGATCCTGGAGTGGTCCCATGGAGAGGTGACCAAGCCGGAGACCATCAACTACCGTACCTTAAAGCCTGAGAAAGACGGACTTTACTGTGAAAAGATCTTTGGTCCCACCAAGGACTGGGAGTGCCATTGCGGCAAGTACAAAAAGATCCGTTTCAAGGGCGTTGTCTGCGACCGCTGCGGCGTAGAGGTAACAAAATCATCCGTAAGACGTGAGCGTATGGGACACATCCAGCTGGCTGCTCCCGTATCCCACATCTGGTATTTCAAGGGCATTCCGTCCCGCATGGGCCTTGTCCTCGACATTACACCGAAGGTGCTGGAGAAGGTACTTTACTTTGCCTCCTACATCGTTCTGGATCCCGGTGCCACCGGTCTGGAGAAACAGCAGGTGCTTTCCGAAAAGGAATACAGAGACAAGGTGGAAGAGTACGGTGCAGACGCATTCCGTGTAGGAATGGGCGCCGAGGCCATCCTGGAGCTCCTTAAGGAAATCGATCTGGAAAAAATGTCCGAGGAACTGAAAAGCGAGCTGAAGGACGCAGGCGGACAGAAGAAGTCTCATATCGTGAAGAGACTGGAGGTCGTAGAGGCGTTCCGTCTTTCCGGCAACCGTCCCGAGTGGATGGTAATGACCGTGATCCCGGTCATCCCGCCGGATATCCGTCCCATGGTACAGCTGGACGGCGGCCGTTTCGCCACCTCGGATCTGAATGACCTTTACAGACGTATCATCAACAGAAACAACCGTCTGGCAAGGCTTCTGGAGCTGGGCGCGCCGGAGATCATCGTAAGAAACGAGAAGAGAATGCTGCAGGAAGCAGTAGACGCTCTCATCGATAACGGAAGAAGAGGACGCCCCGTAACAGGCCCCGGCAACAGAGCCTTAAAGTCTCTGTCCGACATGTTAAAGGGTAAGCAGGGCCGTTTCCGTCAGAACCTTCTGGGAAAGCGAGTTGACTATTCCGGACGTTCCGTTATCGTGGTAGGTCCCGAACTTAAGATCTATCAGTGCGGTCTTCCCAAGGAAATGGCCATCGAGCTGTTCAAGCCCTTCGTTATGAAGGAGCTGGTGAAGAACGGCACCGTACATAACATCAAGGCAGCCAAGAAGATGGTAGAGCGTCTGGAGCCCGGCGTATGGGACGTTCTGGAGGACGTGATCACCGAGCATCCCGTCATGCTGAACCGTGCACCTACGCTGCACAGACTGGGCATCCAGGCATTTGAGCCCATCCTTGTGGAAGGCAAGGCTATCAAGCTTCATCCCCTGGTATGTACCGCATTCAACGCCGACTTCGACGGTGACCAGATGGCAGTACACCTTCCTCTTTCCGTAGAGGCTCAGGCAGAGTGCCGCTTCATGCTGCTCTCTCCCAACAACCTGTTAAAGCCCTCTGACGGCGGCGTGGTGGCAGTTCCCTCACAGGATATGGTACTTGGTATCTACTACCTGACGCAGGAAAGAGAGGGCGCCAAGGGCGAAGGAAGCATCTTCAAAGACATCAACGAAGCCATCCTGGCTTATGAAAACGGCAACGTGACCCTTCACTCCAGAGTGAAGACCAGGGTCACCAGGATCGTGGACGGCAAGGAAATGAGCGGCGTGGTGGAGACCACCGTAGGTCGTCTCATTTTCAACGAGATCATTCCCCAGGACCTCGGTTTCGTAGACAGGACCGTTCCCGGAAACGAACTGGTTCCCGAGATCGATTTCCTGGTAAAGAAGGGCGGCCTGAAAAAGATCCTGGAGGCAGTGATGAACCTTCACGGAGCGACCGAGACCGCGATCGTACTGGACAACATCAAGGCAATGGGTTATCGCTACTCCACCAGAGCAGCCATGACCGTTTCCATTTCGGACATGGAAGTTCCCCAGGAGAAGAAGAGCATCCTTGAGGAAGCACAGAAGACGGTAGACCAGATCGCCAGCGATAAGGCACACGGTCTGATCACCGAGGACGAGCGTTATAAGGAAGTTATCGACACCTGGAAGAAGGCGGATGAGGATCTGACCAAGGCCGTTATCGGAGGACTTTCTCCCTATAACAACCTGAAAATGATGGCAGACTCCGGAGCCCGTGGTTCCGACAAGCAGATCAAGCAGCTGGCCGGCATGCGTGGACTGATGGCAGATACCACCGGTCACACCATCGAGCTTCCCATCAAGTCCAACTTCCGTGAAGGTCTGGACATCCTGGAGTACTTCATTTCCGCACATGGTGCCCGTAAGGGGCTTTCCGACACGGCACTTCGTACCGCAGACTCCGGTTACCTTACCAGACGTCTGGTAGACGTATCGCAGGACCTCATCATTCGTGAAGAGGACTGCTCCGCCGGCAGAGAAGAGATCCCCTGCATGGAGATCACCGGCTTTGCGGACGGTCAGGAAGTCATCGAGGAGCTCAAGGAGCGTATCACCGGCAGATTCATCGCCGAGACCATCATCGATCCGGAAACGAAAGAAGTCGTTGCCAAGGCAAACCACATGGTAACTCCTCTCACTGCCGGCAAGGTAATGGATGCGCTGAAGAAACTGGGACGCAACTCCGTAAAGATCCGTACCGTGCTGACCTGCCGCTCCAAGGTAGGCGTCTGCGCGAAGTGCTACGGCGCAAACATGGCAACCAAAAAACCGGTACAGGTCGGTGAAGCGGTCGGCATCATCGCGGCACAGTCCATCGGTGAGCCCGGTACACAGCTTACCATGAGAAACTTCCATACCGGCGGCGTTGCTTCCAACCAGGATATCACACAGGGTCTTCCCCGTGTCGAGGAGCTGTTCGAGGCAAGAAAGCCCAAGGGACTTGCCATCATCTCCGAGAACGCAGGTACCGTATCCCAGAAGGATACCAAGAAGAAGCGTGAGATCACCGTTACCGCGGATGACGGAACGTTCAAGAGCTATTTCATCCCTTACGGTTCACGAGTTAAGGTCGAGGACGGTCAGGTGATCAGCGAAGGCGATCCCATCACCGAAGGTTCCATCAATCCTCACGACCTCCTCCGCATCAAGGGGAAACGTGCCGTTCAGGAGTACATGCTCCGCGAAGTGCAGAGAGTATACCGTCTGCAGGGCGTTGAGATCAACGACAAGCACATCGAGATGATCGTTCATCAGATGATGAAGAAGGTCCGCATCGAAAACAGCGGTGATTCCGAGCTCCTGCCCGGCACCCAGATGGACGTTCTGGAGTATGACGACATCAACGAGAAGCTCGCGGCAGAAGGAAAAGAGCCTGCAGAGGGCACCACGGTGCTTCTGGGAATCACCAAGGCATCCCTGGCAACGGATTCCTTCATGTCGGCAGCATCCTTCCAGGAGACCACCAAGGTGCTTACCGAAGCGGCCATCTACGGTCGTGTGGATCACCTGAACGGACTCAAGGAGAACGTGCTCATCGGCAAACTGATCCCTGCAGGAACGGGCATGAAGGGCTACGATGCCCTGAAGCTCTCCTCGGATCCGGCACCCGCTGTGAAGGCAGAGGCGGCAGCGGAAGAAGCTTCCGAAGCGGTCCTTGCCGAAGCGCCTGCCGAGGCACCGGTCGAGGAATAAACGAAAAGATTTCTATTGACAATTGAATCTTAAGAAAGTATTATATTATGGCGCACGTTTTCGTGTGCCATAATATTTTTGCAGAAAGGAGAAAAACTTAAATGCCGACATTTAACCAGCTTGTAAGAAAGGGAAGAGAGACTCTCGTAAAGAAGTCCACGTCACCCGCTCTTCAGAAAGGCTTCAACTCACTTCAGAAGAAGGCTATCGATCAGTCATCACCGCAGAAGCGTGGTGTTTGCACTGCTGTTAAGACAGCTACCCCGAAGAAGCCCAACTCAGCTCTTCGTAAGATCGCCAGAGTTCGTCTTTCCAATGGTCTGGAAGTCACCAGCTATATCCCCGGCGAAGGTCACAACCTTCAGGAGCATAGCGTAGTACTTATTCGTGGCGGCCGTGTCAAGGACCTTCCCGGTACCCGTTACCACATCATCAGAGGAACCCTTGATACCGCAGGTGTTGCAAACCGCAGAAAAGCACGTTCAAAGTACGGTGCAAAGAGACCCAAGGAGAAGAAGTAATTCACTTCTTCAAAGTATTTGTTCGGAAATTGAGAGTTTTTCGCTTTGGAATACAGGCGGGAACGTCTCAGTTCTGAGAGTACCGATGATCTAATTACTAATAATTAAGGAGGGAAGTATTGTGCCACGTAAAGGACATACTCAAAAAAGAGACGTACTTGCGGATCCCATGTATGGCGACAAGGTAGTAACCAAGCTTATCAACCAGATCATGCTGGATGGTAAGAGAGGAACTGCACAGAAGATCGTCTACGGCGCCTTCGAAGAAGTTGCGCAGAAGACCGGCAAACCCGCTCTCGAAGTATTTAGTGCGGCTATGAACAATATCATGCCCGTACTGGAAGTTAAGGCAAAGCGTATCGGTGGTGCCACCTATCAGGTGCCCATCGAGGTAAAGGCTGACAGAAGACAGGCCCTGGCACTCCGCTGGATCACTGATTTCTCCCGTAAGAGAGGCGAGAAGACACAGATGGAAAGACTGGCAGGCGAGCTGATGGATGCTGCCAACAACACCGGCGCTGCAGTTAAGAGAAAAGAAGAAATGCACAGAATGGCAGAAGCAAACAAGGCTTTTGCACACTATCGTTTCTGATCTGCTCTCAGGAGTTTTTAAGAAATGGCAAGAGAATATCCGCTTGAACGAACCCGTAATATCGGGATCATGGCTCACATCGATGCAGGCAAGACCACACTGAGTGAGCGTATCCTCTATTATACGGGAATCAATTACAAAATCGGCGATACCCACGAAGGCACTGCCACCATGGACTGGATGGAGCAGGAGCAGGAGCGTGGTATCACCATCACGTCAGCTGCGACCACATGCCACTGGACCAGACACAAGTTCATGAAGGTGGATCCCAATGCGAAAGAGCACAGGATCAACATCATCGACACTCCCGGTCACGTGGATTTCACGGTCGAGGTAGAACGTTCTCTCCGCGTGCTGGACGGCGCTGTAGGCGTGTTCTGCGCGAAGGGCGGCGTTGAGCCTCAGTCCGAGAACGTATGGAGACAGGCTGACACCTACAACGTACCCAGAATGGCATTCATCAATAAGATGGACATCCTCGGCGCGAACTTTTTCGGTGCAGTTGACCAGATCCGTACACGTCTGGGAAAGAACGCCATCATCACCCAGCTTCCCATCGGAAAGGAAGATACCTTCAAGGGCATCATCGATCTTTTCGAAATGAAGGCTTACATCTACAACGATGAAAAGGGCGATGACGTATCGATCATCGACATCCCCGACGACATGAAGGACGATGCCGAAATGTACCGTGAAGAGCTCGTGGAGAAGATCTGCGAACTGGATGACGATCTGACGGAGAAATTCCTGAACGGAGAGGAGCCCTCGGAGGCAGAGCTTAAGAAAGCTCTCAGAAAGGGCTGCTGCGAGTGTACCGCTATCCCGGTATGCTGCGGTTCCGCCTACAGGAACAAGGGCGTACAGAAGCTTCTGGATGCCATCATTGATTTCATGCCGTCACCTCTGGACATCCCGTCGATCGAAGGCACTGACCTGGAAGGTAATCCCGTAAAGAGACATTCTTCTGATGATGAGCCCTTTGCAGCCCTTGCTTTCAAGATCATGACAGATCCCTTCGTAGGAAAGCTGGCATATTTCAGAGTGTATTCCGGTACGGTGAATTCCGGTTCCTACATCCTTAACGCCACCAAGGGCAAGAAGGAGAGAGTCGGACGTATCCTGCAGATGCACGCCAACAAGCGTACCGAACTGGAAAAATGCTATTCCGGCGATATCGCGGCAGCCGTAGGCTTCAAGTTTACCGGTACCGGCGATACCATCTGCGATGAGCAGGCACCCGTGATCCTTGAATCCATGGAGTTCCCGGAGCCCGTTATCGACGTGGCCATCGAGCCCAAGACCAAGGTTTCCCAGGGAAAGATGGCAGAGGCACTGGCTAAGCTTGCAGAGGAAGATCCTACCTTCCGTGCTTCCACCAACGCAGAAACAGGTCAGACCATTATCTCCGGCATGGGTGAGCTTCACCTGGAGATCATCGTTGACAGACTGCTTCGTGAATTCAACGTGGAAGCCAACGTAGGTGCTCCGCAGGTTGCATACAAGGAAACTCTGGCTAAGCCTGTAGACGTGGAAAGCAAGTACGTGAAGCAGTCAGGCGGTAAGGGACAGTACGGACATTGTAAAGTCAAGTTCGAGCCCATGGACGCCAACGGCGAGGTCACTTATACGTTTGAATCCACTGTTGTGGGCGGTTCGATCCCCAAGGAATACATTCCGGCCATCGACAGCGGTATTCAGGATGCCATGAAGGCAGGCCCGCTGGGCGGATTCCCCGTTCTCGGCGTGCACGCCAACGTATACGACGGAAGCTACCACGAGGTGGACTCCTCCGAAATGGCATTCCATATTTCCGGTTCTCTGGCTCTTAAGGATGCCATGCAGAAGGCAGGCTCCGTACTGCTTGAGCCCATCATGAAGGTAGAGATCACCACCCCCGAGGATTATCTGGGTGACGTGATCGGTGACGTGAACTCACGCCGCGGCCGTATCGAGGGCATGGATGAAGTAGGAAACGGCAGACTGGTGAAGTCTTACGTTCCTCTTGCGGAAATGTTCGGATACTCCACAGACCTTCGTTCCAAGACACAGGGACGCGGAAACTATTCCATGTTCTTTGATCATTATGAGACCGTTCCGAAGAACGTTCAGGAGAAAGTTCTGAAGGACCGCAAATGATCCCGAAACATCAATAATACTTGAAAAATCGGGAAACTTCGCTTATAATGTGAAAGATTGATTTGAAAACTTTTTTAACGCGTAACTAATTACTTAATTTTTACCAGGAGGAAACTATAATGGCAAAGGCTAAATTCGAAAGAACCAAACCCCATTGCAACATCGGTACCATCGGCCACGTTGACCATGGTAAAACAACTCTTACCGCAGCCATCACAAAGACTCTTGCAGCAAGAGAAGGTCTTGGCGCAGCAGTAGCATTCGATATGATCGATAAGGCTCCTGAAGAGAGAGAAAGAGGAATCACCATCAACTCTGCACACGTAGAGTACGAGACCAAGAAGAGACACTACGCACACGTTGACTGCCCCGGCCATGCTGACTATGTAAAGAACATGATCACCGGTGCTGCACAGATGGATGGCGCTATCCTCGTAGTAGCTGCTACCGACGGTGTTATGGCTCAGACCCGTGAGCACATCCTTCTTTCCCGTCAGGTTGGCGTTCCCTACATCGTAGTATTCATGAACAAGTGCGATGCAGTTGACGATCCCGAGCTTCTTGAGCTGGTTGAGATGGAGATCAGAGACCTTCTTAACGAGTACGAGTTCCCGGGCGATGACATCCCCGTAATTCAGGGTTCTGCTTACAACGCTCTTCATGCTGATGATGAAGGCACTGACCCCGATGGAAAGTGGCAGGATAAGATCATTGAGCTCATGGACGCTGTTGATTCCTACATTCCGGATCCGCTTCGTGAGACCGATAAGCCCTTCCTTATGCCTGTTGAGGACGTATTCACCATCACCGGTCGTGGTACCGTTGCTACCGGCCGTGTAGAGCGTGGCGTTCTTCACCTCAATGATCCCCTTGAGATCGTTGGTGTATCCGAAGAGACCGGCAAGACCGTTGCTACCGGTATCGAGATGTTCCGTAAGCTCCTTGACGAGGCTCAGGCTGGTGATAACATCGGTGTACTTCTTCGTGGTATCAACCGTGACCAGATCGAGCGTGGCCAGGTTCTCTGCAAACCCGGTTCAGTTAAGTGCTACAAGCACTTCCAGGGTCAGGTATACGTTCTGACCAAGGATGAGGGCGGCCGTCATACTCCTTTCTTCAATCACTATCGTCCCCAGTTCTACTTCAGAACAACTGACGTTACCGGTGAGTGCACTCTTCCCGAGGGAACCGAAATGTGCATGCCTGGTGATAACGTAGAGATGGACGTTCAGCTGATCCACCCCATCGCTATGGAGAAGGGTCTTCGTTTCGCTATTCGTGAAGGCGGACGTACCGTAGGTTCAGGCAGAGTTATCGAGATCTTTGATTGATCTTAACTCATAAGAACTTGACACCAGAAGAGCCGGAGCTTTTGCTCCGGCTCTTTTCTTACGGTTCTCTTACTTTGCTGTACACTTGTCTGCAGCTGTGATATAAAATAAACGAATTATTATCTCTTATCATGGGAGGGTATGTATCTGATGAAAAAAATGAAAAAGATCACAGTATTGCTTCTGTCGGTCATCATGACTTTAGGCCTGGTATCTCCTGCTTTCGCAGTGATCGGTCCGGTCAACGTCAACTGGAGCAATCTGTCGCTTTCCCGGGGCGGCACCATCAGCTTTCAGATGGATCTGGCCGACAACGGCATTCAGCTGGTTCCCCATTACTATGAGGTCAGCATGGATATCATGACAAACGGTGGATGGCGCTCAAACTATCGTCATTTCAATATCAGCAGCAGCAGTTTCAAGGTCACGGAAGAGATCAACTATACCGTGGTCGGTATCTATAAGTTCCGTGTCACCTGTCATTTCGTGGGAGGCCTTGTATCCGTGCAGTCCCAGGATTCCGATACCTGCACCGTCACGGCGGATGACATCGTACCGCCCACACCCGATGACAGAGACCATACAGGTCCCGGCGGCGGAAATTACAATCCCACCAGCGGCGGCCCCGGCTCCTCTTCGTCGGCACCTTCCGCATCGGGAAAATCCCAGTGGTATCAGAATCCCACCACAAAGAAATGGTACTATGCCGCAACCACAGGCACGTGGCTTAAGAACACCTGGTATTTCATAAACAATAACTGGTATTATTTTGATAATGACTGCAGCATGCATACCGGCTGGCTTTCGCTGGGAGGTTACTGGTATTATCTGCACCCGGTAGAGGCACCGGAAGGGCATCGCGCGGCCGGTTTTGCCAAGATCGACGGAAAATGGTATTATTTCGATCCCGGAACGGGGATCATGCAGACGGGCGTAGTAGCAGTAGGCGGATATATCTACTGCATGGATGCTTCCGGTGCAATGCTCATGAATGAAGGAACGCCTGACGGTCATTTCTACGACGGAGAAGGACATCGTATCAGATAAGTCCGGAGGAAACATGTCTACTTATTTACAGTTACTTGCAGCGGGAATGGTTGCCGTGGTCCTGTCCGTGGGCTTCTATTTCCTGCAGAAAAAGACAAAATTCGGTGATCTTCCCTTTATGGCGCAGCAGGTCATCATCGGCATCTTCTTTGGCGGTGCCGCCGTTCTGGGTACGGAATTCGGCATCCGGATGAACGGCGCACAGGTCAACGCCCGTGATGCTGCCGTGATCTCTGCCGGGCTTGTGTTCGGCGGGCCCGCAGGCATCATTGCAGGTCTGATCGGCGGTATCGAGCGATGGTTTGCCGTATACTGGGGCGTGGGTACGTTCACCAGAACGGCATGCTCTGTTTCCACCATCCTTGCCGGCCTCTTTACGGCACTTCTCAGGAAATACATTTTTGATGACGATACGCCCAAATCAGAGCTGGGGCTCCTTTCCGGTCTGGCCGTGGAAGTGTTCCATATGATGATGGTGTTCCTCACCAACCTGAATGAGCCCTTAAAGGCGCTGGATGTGATCCGTGCCTGCACGTTCCCCATGGTCATTGTGAACTCTTTGTCCGTGTTTGCGGCAGTGCTGGTGGTCACCATCCTTCGGGAAGGACCGGAAAATCTGCTGGAGGATTCCAAAACCATTACGGCAAAGATCGTTCGCCGTCTTCTTTTCGTCATCATATCGGCTTTCTGCCTGACGCTTGCTTTTACGTACGTATTCCAGGGGAAGGTATCCGACAGCCGGACCACGTCAGACCTTAAGACCAGTCTCAATGACATTCAGGCGGATATCGATGACGAGTCTGACCGGAACCTGGTAAGAAAAGCCAGAGAAGTGGCGACCTACGTGAACAGCAATTCCACTATGGAGGAACTTCAGGAGATCGCGGAAAGTTTTGAGATCACGGAGATCAACGTGGTGGATCAGCGTGGCATCATCGTTTCCTCTACAAGGCCGGATTATATCGGTTTCGATATGGGAAGCGGAGATCAGGCCAGGGAATTCCTTATTCTGCTTACCGGCATCCGTATGGATTACGTGCAGGATTTTCAGCGCATCACAAAAGATGCCAGCCAGCGGATGAAGTATGCCGGCGTCGTGTGCGGCGGCGGATTCCTGCAGGTGGGATATGATTCGGAGCGCTTTCATGAGGATCTGGCTGCAAACACGGCAGAACTTACCGTAAACCGCCATATCGGCGAAAACGGCTACGTCGCCATTGAGGATACCAATGGCATCGTGTATCAGTCGCTTAAGGACGTGATCGCGGAGAGCCCGCAGTATACAAAGATGCGCGCGGAAGTAAAAGGCGTTGACAGCTTTGTCATGTATGCCATTAAGGAAGGATACTACATCTTTGCAGTGGTTCCCGTATATCAGGCCAATATGTACCGCGACATGGAACTGTACTTAAGTGCCTTTATTGAGATCCTGCTGTTTGCGGCACTGTTCATCGTGCTGTATCTCATCATCAAGTCTCAGGTCGTTGACAGCATACGAAAGGTGAACGAGTCCATGAAAAAGATCACCAACGGTGACCTGGAGGAGCGTGTTGAAGTCCGAAATGCTTCGGAGTTCTCCAAGTTGTCCGATGGCATCAACCACATGGTGGATCGTCTGAAAGAGTTTATCGCCGAGGCAGCGGCAAGGCTCAAAAAAGACCTGGATACGGCCGAAAAGATCCAGAGGGCCGTTCTTCCTACGGAACTAGCCTCCCGCAGGCCTCATGAGGAACTGGACATCTATGCGCTGATGGATCCCGCCAAGGAAGTGGGCGGTGATTTCTACGACACCTACTGGGTGGATAAAGACGAAAAAGTGCTTTCCATCATGATCTCCGACGTATCCGGAAAAGGTATCCCCGGTGCCATGTTTATGATGCGGGCGAAGACCATGATGAAGTCTCTGGTAGAACAGGGACTGGACGTGGCGGAAGTGTTTGAAAAGGTAAACGAGGGACTCTGCGAAGGAAACGATGCGGACATGTTCGTTACCAGCTGGCTTGGCTTCGTATATATGGAGACCGGTCACGTGGAGTACGTGAACGCAGGCCACAATCCGCCGCTGATCCGCCATGCGGGGCAGCAGTACGAATACCTGAAGGGAAAGCCCGGCTTCGTTCTTGCCGGAATGGAGGGAATGAAGTACAAGAAGCAGGAATTCGACGTGGAGCCCGGCTCTGTCATCTACCTGTATACGGACGGCGCACCGGAAGCACACAACGCAAAGAAGGAACTGTTCGGTGAGGAAAGGCTGCGCGACAGTCTGAACCGCAACATCGGAAAGACCATGAAGGAGACATGCATCAACGTGAAGCTGGATATCGATCACTTTGCGGACGGTGTGGATCAGTTCGATGACATCACCATGCTGGCGCTTAAGCTGAACGAAACTAACTAAAGACAGCGGCCGGAGAACCGGATGCGAGCGCTTTGCGGAGGCTTTGTCATTTTCGAGTTTTCAAAAGCACGTAATAAGGCGGGGAGAGGGGTCCCCGCCTTTGCTTATGAAGTGCGTATTGAAAACGTAGAAAATAAAAGCCGGAGCAGCCAAGCGAGCAGCTGGATCTCCGGCCGTTGTCCTGTATTTATTTTTTGAGCAGCTCCTCGCCGGCGATGCCCGGTGTGGTCATGCCGATAGGTTCCATGATCCTGTCAAGGACATCCTCCATCAGGATTCCTTCCTCAAGAAGGATCTTCCGGATGGGCATTCCTGTCTTGATAGCTTTTTTGGCCGCTGCAGCCGCTTTCTTGTATCCTACATGCGGGCAGATGGCAGTCACCACACCGACAGAGTTTGCCAGAAGCTCCGCGCAGCGGTCTTCATTGGCTGTAATACCGTCCACACAGTTGATAACGAAGGTGTTCACTGCGTTCTTAAGTTCGGAAAGCGACTTGAACAGGCAGTAATAAACGATGGGCTCAAAAGCATTCAGCTCCAGCTGACCGCCTTCGCAGGCCATGGCAATGGTCACGTCATTGCCGATAATGTGATAGCATACCTGGCTCAGAACTTCCGGAATGACGGGGTTTACCTTGCCGGGCATGATAGAGGAACCGTTCTGACGGGAGGGAAGGCTGATCTCGCCGAAACCGCAGCGGGGACCTGAGGACATCAGGCGAAGGTCATTTGCCATCTTGGAAAGAGCTACGGCGAGGGATTTGAGAGCAGAAGAAATTGCTGAAAAAGAATCCAGGTGACAGGTACCGTCGATCACATCTTCTGCCTGCCGCAGATCCAGACCGGAAACCCCGGCGATCGCGGGAACGATCTCTTTAAAATACGTTTTATCTGCATTCAGACCGGTACCAATGGCTGTGCCGCCCATGTTGAGTTCCAGCATTTCGGGAATGATCTTATTCACACGGTCGATGCTTCTTTTTACGGCAGTGGCATACGCGTGGAATTCCTGACCCAGACGGATGGGTACAGCGTCCTGCATCTGGGTGCGGCCCATCTTTAAAATGCCGTCGAACTCGCCGGCTTTCTTTTCCAGAGAATCCACCAGAATGAGAAGCTCTTTCTCAGCCTTTTTCCAAAGCTTATAAGTGGTCATTTTTCCTGCGGAGGGAATGACGTCATTGGTGGACTGTCCGTAGTTGACGCTGTCGTTGGGATGAACAAGAGAATAGTCGCCGGGCTTTCCTCCGAGGAGCACATTTGCTCTGTTGGCAATGACTTCATTGGCGTTCATGTTGATAGAAGTGCCGGCACTTCCCTGCACGGGATCAACGATGAACTGATCGTGCAGATGGCCGTTGATGATCTCATCACATGCCGCCTGAATGGCTTTCGAGCGTTCCGGCGTGAGGAGCCCTACTTTTTCATTGACCATAGCACAGGCTTTCTTGATCTCTGCCAGGGACTCGATCATTTCCGGAGCGATATGCTCGCCGGTGATAGGGAAGTTCTCCGCACCTCGCAGAGACTGTACGCCGTAATAGGCATCTGCGGGGACCTGTCTTTCTCCGATGGAATCCTCTTCAATTCTGTAATTTATGTCAGACATGAAACACCTCCTGAAATTATGGACATTGACTCTTGATTTCATTGTATGGCGGGTCTATACTTAATTCAAATATTAAATAAATCGTATTTTATATAATTCAGAGGTTATGATATGTTCGAAAACATGGAGTACATCTACGAGGTTTATCAGGCGGGAAGCTTTTCCCAGGCGGCGAAAAAACTCTATATCAGTCAGCCTTCTTTAAGCGCTTCCGTAAAAAGGATCGAAGAGCGGGCGGGGTATCCCATTTTTGACAGGAGCACCAAGCCTGTAGGCCTTACGGATTTCGGCAGAAAGTACGTGGATGCCATGATGCAGATCCGCAGCATCGAAGAAAATTTTGAAAAATATGCCGCGGATTACGGAGAGCTGAAAACGGGAGAACTGAAAGTGGGCGGCACCAACCTGGTGGCTTCCATGGTGATGCCCAAATACATCCGACGCTTCACTTCGGAATACCCAAACGTGGAAGTGGACCTGACCGAAGGGATCTCCTCCGACCTGGAGAGCCTCCTTTCCGACGGAAAACTGGACATGGTCATTGATTACACCGTTCCCGTGGGCGAAAATTTCGACAGCGCCAAAATCGAAGACGAGTATCTGATACTCACGGTGCCCCGTTCTTTTGCGGTGAACGACGGGTTGGAAAAGTACCGGCTGGATATTGAAAGCATCAAGGACGGCTCGTTTCCGGAAGGCAAGGTGCCGGCAGTGCCGCTGGAAAAATTTGCGGAGGTGCCTTTCGTGCTTCTGAAAAAGAAGAACGATACCCATAAGCGTGCCGTTTCCATGTGCCAGGCGGTCGGATTCGTGCCGCGCTCCGTGTTCGTTTCTCCTCAGCAGACAACGGCCTACCACGTGTGCGCTTCGGGCATGGGGGCCGCCTTCGTAAGTTCCATCCTGCTCAGAGAGATCCAGGAATCACCGAACCTTTTTTACTACCGTCTGGATTTCGAAACGGCGCATCGGGAACTTTCCCTTCTCTGGAAAAAAGAACGCTACATCACCAGGGCCATGCAGGAATTTAAGCGAATCGTCACAGAAAGGTAAGAATCGGCGGAACGCTGCGGTATTGAAATGTATAGGAAACATTTGTATAATTAGGCTGTATCGGTGGATAGTATATCCAGCAGAAATCGGAGGGTACTATGGCAAATGAGATAAAAGGCCGGGAACTGATGGAACTGGCCGAGATCATCACCAAAAGGGAATATAACTGGGGTCTCGTGAGGACTAGACAGTTTACCGAGGAACTGGTAAGACGTCTCTGTGAAGAGGCGGGCATTGCCTATACCACCATGGCGGACTCCATTGAGGCATTGTATCAGGGCGGCTTCATTGATGAAGCATCCCGGGTGAACCTGCATGGTGTCAGAGTACTGGGCAACAAGGCCGTGCATGAAGGCGACAATGACGAAGGTGATGCCAAGAACGCTTACTACATGTACCGTGAGGAACTGCAGAAGGCCGGCGGCAAGCAGAGAAAAGTCAGCTATGAGCGTACACCGGTGCAGTACAGCCGCCCGGGAAGAGAAGACAATGACGATACGGAACGTTCCGTATCTGCGAGAAACGAGCGCCGCGGTGAGGATATCGACATCCGCATGGCCGGAGGAAGGAAGAGACCGGCACCAAAGAAGCAGAAACAGAAATCTTCCGGCGGAGTGTACGGCGTGCTCAAGTGGGTGATCCCCGCACTGGTGGGCATCCTGCTCATCATTCTGATCATCAGTCTGGTAAGGAGCGCTTCCAACAAACCGGCAGAGACCGAATCGGAGACCACCACCATGGAATCCCTGATGGAAGAAGAGACCACCACGGAAGAGGAGACCACGGAAGCCCCCACGGAGCCTCCCACAACGGCAGCTCCGGCGGTATACAAGATCAACCGCGAAGGCGTCAACATTCGTTTTGCCAATGATAAAGACAGGATATACGGAAAATTTGAAAATGGCACGGCGATCGGCCCTGTTGAGGATTTCGGTCAGGTGGAGCTTGGCGGAAAGAGCTACGATTTCGTGAAGTTCCGCTATCAGGACAAAGATCTCATTGTATGTAAGGATTACATTGAGAAGGTAGAGTAAAGCAACAGCTCGGTAAAGTTCATAGAGCGTGATAAAGCAAGTAAACTTGCTTTTCACGCTCTTTTCCTTTTCTGCTGAATAGTTACTTCAGATAACAAAAAAAAGCTCCAACCCCCGGTTTATACCCGAAAATCAGAACTCCTCATGCACCTTGAGGGACTCGAACCCTCGACACCCTGATTAAGAGTCAGGTGCTCTACCAGCTGAGCTAAAGGTGCTTGGTCATTTAAGACGCAAAAAGCATAATATATCATGTCCCCAAAAAAGTCAACAACAAATTTTGAAAATTATCACCGATTGGTGATAATAAACAACTTTTAGGTGATAAAAACAAAATTAATTGTGCAAAATGCTTGACGCTTAAGGCTTTGCGCCGTATACTGTGCCTCACTGATGAAAGAGCTATATCTTTTGCGTGAGGTATTTCTGCTGGCGATCCTTTTCGCCGCTGCCGTAAGTGACATCCGGTCCCGTACCGTCCCCAACGTCCTGGCAGCAGCTTCTCTCCCGATCGGTCTTGCTTTCAGTATCCTTGCCCCACAAAAAACCGACCCGTATTTTACGACCTGTCTTCTGGCGGTCCTGCTTTTCCTTCTGCTCTTCTGGAGCCGGGGAAAGCTGGGCGGCGGCGACGTGAAGCTTGCCATCCTGGTGGCTTTTCTTCAACCGGCAAAGGACGGTCTGTGGCTGATCGCCGTATCCGGCCTTATCAGTCTGACCATTGGCATCCTTGTTCTGGTCACAAGGAAAAGTACGGAGATCCCGCTGGCGCCGGGGATGTTTCTGGCGGCAGTACTTAGAATAATCATTAAGGGAGGGACCATATGAAAAAGATCATGGCGGTGGTGACCGCCGAACCCATATTTTCACAGCGCTTTTCGGATTACGTGAACGGATCGGGCGCATCCGCGCTCCGGGCAAGAGCGTTTCCGCAGGTGGAAGATTTTCTGCGATGCCGGAAAGAAAACGGCCCCGGGAGCGTGCCTGTCCTTTTGTGTGATGAAGAACTGTTTGCAGAAAGCAGAGGCTTTGATTTCTCGGGCACGGAGGTGTTTCTGCTTTCGGAAACCGGGAAGGACGGGACGCTTTCAAAGTACCAGAGCGGACCGGCACTGCTTTCCGCCGTACTTACCGGCTGCGCGGACCGACGCATTCCGGCGCAGGCTCCGGAAATGAGAAAGGATCTGGAGATCCATGCCGTATGGGGACCGGGGAATGGCCTCAGCCGTATCTGGTTTTCCCTGGCGCTCACCCGGATGCTATCCCGCAGGAAAAAGGCGGTCTATATGGATTTTCACGAGTTTTCGGGCCTGCGGTCTGTTACGGGAAAGACCTGTGAGAGGGGGCTTTCCACAGCGTTTTACTATCTGAAGCAGGGAACGCTGGACGGACAGCGGCTCATGGGACTTCTGGAAGACCACGAGGGCATCAGTTATCTGCCGCCCTTTTCCTCTTCGGAAGATGCGGGGGTCATGGGCATGGCGGAAAGAAACGAACTTTTCCGTATGCTGGCGGAGGGATCCCCTGTGGAAGCCGTGGTGGCGGATCTTTCGGATCCCATGGCGGCTTCTGCCGATCTTCTGGAGATCTGTGAAAAGATCTATCTGATCGGGTCTTCAGATCCGGCGGAACGGGAAGCCGCTGCGGCATTTACCGAAATGGTGAAAGCTGAGGGAAGAGAAGATCTGCTGGAACGGATCGTGAAAGTGGAGCCGGAAGGCATGCCGGACGCGATTTCCCGGTCAGGCATCGACGGCGTGATATACAGCGAAACGGGAGATCACATCAGGAGGCTGCTGGAATCATGAACATGAACAAAAAACTGTTTGAACAGGTACGGAACGAGTGCCTGAGGGACCTTTCCAAGAACGGGGCGCCCACGGACGCCGGGCTGGCCCTTCTGATCGACGAAAAGATCGAAAAAGCGGGTGAGAATGCATGGATCAGTCTTTCGGAGAGGCTTCGCCTCAGGGAGATGCTGTTCAATTCTTTCAAAAAACTGGATCTTCTGCAGGAACTTATTGATGACCCGAAAGTGACGGAGATCATGATCAACGGAAAGGATCGTATCTTTCTGGAGGACGATACCGGAATACACCGATGGGAGGGACATTTCGACAGTGAAGAGAAACTGGAGAACATCATCCGGCAGATCGTAAGCCGGGTGAACCGTCGGGTCAACACTTCCGAACCTATCGTGGATGCAAGGCTTCCCGACGGTTCCCGGGTCCATGTAGTGCTTCCGCCGGTTGCGCTGGACGGCCCCACGGTGACTATCCGGAAGTTTCCGGAACCTGTGACCATGGAAAAGCTCATTGCCTGGGGCTCCCTGACGCCGGAAGCGGCAGACTTCTTAAAGACCATGATCCGTGCCCGGTACAACATCTTCGTTTCCGGAGGGACCAGCTCCGGAAAAACTACTCTGCTGAACGCTCTTTCCGCATTTATTCCTGCCGGGGAGAGGATCATTACCATCGAGGATTCGGCGGAACTGCAGATCACGCACATCCCCAACCTGGTGCGACTGGAGACCAGAGACGCCAACGCGGAGGGGCAGGGAAGGATCGACATGTCGCAGCTTCTGAAGGCTGCCCTTCGTATGCGGCCGGATCGGATCATCGTGGGAGAGGTGAGAGACCGGTCCGCCATAGACATGCTGACGGCGTTCGATACCGGTCACGATGGTTCTCTTTCCACGGGGCATGCCAATTCCTGCCGGGACATGCTCCTGCGTCTGGAAAGCATGGTGCTTTCCGGTGTGGACATGCCGCTGGAAGCCATTAAAAGGCAGATCTCCTCGGCGGTGGATCTTCTGGTCCATCTGGAACGGCAGCCGGACCGTTCCCGAAAGGTGGTGGAGATCACGGAAGTGGACGGCATGAAGGACGGAGAGATCCTGCTGCACTCCCTGTTTCAGTTTGACAGGGAGAAGGGGAGGCTGGTGCGTACCGGTACCCTGCGCCATCCGGAAAAACTGAAACGGGCGGGGCTCTCGCTGTGAAGACGGATTACCGCACTTATCGCCTGACGGTGAAAGACAGGCTCACCTACGGGGCGGCAGGCCTCGGGATCGCGGCAGCCATATCGTTTTCCTTTTACAGAAGCTTTCTTTTGTTTCTGGTCTTTGGCCCGGCGGCGGCGCTGCTCCTTCCGGTGCTTATGAAGAAAAAGCTTCGGGAAAAGCGGCGGCAAAAACTGCTTTCGGAATTTCTGCAGGCACTGTCCGTGCTTTCCGGTTACATGAGCGCCGGTCTTTCCGTGGAGAATGCGATGAAGGAAACTTCTTTGCAGCTGGAAAAACTTCTGGGGAAAAAGTCGCTCATGGCACGGGAGTGTGCCGCCATGGTAAAGGGGATCTCCGTCAATGAAAAGACCTCGGATCTGTTTCGTGATCTGGGGGAGAGGAGCGGTGATCCGGAGATCGGAAATTTTGCCGAGGTGTTTTCATTGGCGGAGCGTTCCGGCGGCAGTACGGCAAAGATCATTGCGCGAACCTCCGGGATCCTCAGGGAGAAGGCGGCGGTAAACGAGGAGATCCGCACCCAGACGGCAGCCAGGCGTTACGAACAGAAACTGATGAACGTGATGCCGTTCGGGATCATCGGATATCTTTCCGCAGCGTCTCCGGGATTTCTGGACGTAATGTATGAGACTGCCGCAGGCCGTATCCTCATGACGTTGTGCCTGCTTCTGTGTCTGGGGGCATGGGTGCTGTCAGACAGACTCATGGACATTGAAACATGAAAAACAAGACGAAAAAAAGCATCAGAAAAGGACAGGCAGCCTGCCTGCTGGCAGGCGCCGTTCTGGCCGCGGCCTCGGCCCTTTTCGGAGGAACGAAGGATCTTTGCCGTGAGGGAGAAACGGTGACCATCCTTCGGCCGGGCTACGGGGAAGAGGACAGGGAACAGACCGTCAGGGTCAACGGAGAAAACATCAGTTTTACCGTAACGGGAAGAAAATATACGGAAGAGGAGGCCGAAACGATCCTTTCCCGCCTGGCGGAAGTGCTCTGCTCCTCCAAAGATCCGGAACAAAGGATCTCTTATGACGGGTACGATGGCGTCAGGGCAGAATGGTCTGAAGGAGAGAACGGATCCTCCTGCCGCCTTACGGTCCGGACGGAGAGAGGGATACGGGAAAAGGTCCTGTTTTTCCCCGGTATTCTGCGGGCGGCGTCTTTCGAAAAAGAAACGACTTTTGCAGAAAAAGCGGGAGAACTTCTTGCTCTGGCAGATGCCGCCACGGTGACCGGGGAACGGATCGTCCTTCCAAGGGAACTGGATGGTGTAAGTCTTAATTACGGGGAGAAAAAAGATCCTGCACCGGCAATGCTCCTTCTGCTGGGAGGGACCGCTGCTCTGCTTCTGGGGAAAAGACCCGCAGAGGAAGAGAAAAAACGGAAAAAGCAGCGGGAGACGGAGCTCCTTCTGGACTACAGCGACGTGGTGTCCAGGCTCCTCATTTATCTGGGAGCGGGCCTTACGGTGCCGAATGCCTTTGCCAGGCTTTCTGCGGGGGCGGAAGGCTCCGGCAGGGCAGTCTTCCGGGAGATCGGTGCCGCTGTCCGTGACATGGAGAACGGCGTACCGGAAGGAGAGGCGTTGTCGGCTTTTGCAAAACGGTGCGGACCGCCCTGCTACGTACGGCTGGCATCGCTTCTGGAACGGAACCAGAAGACCGGGGGAAACTCGGTGAGAAACGAACTGGAACGGGAAATGCAGGAGGCATTTGCCGGGAGGAAAGAAGCGGCAAGGCGCATGGGAGAAGAAGCGGGTACCCGGCTTTTGTTTCCGCTCCTTCTGTCACTTTCCGCCGTCCTTCTGGTGACGGCCGTCCCGGCGTTTTTAAAGATGAATGGATAAGAAAGGAGAAAACACATGGAACAGATCATTCGGCTCAAAGGAGCCCTTCGCAGACTGAAAAACGACGAAAGAGGCGTGGGAACGGTGGAAATCGTCCTCATCCTGGTGGTGCTCATCGGACTGGTGGTCATCTTTAAGGGAAGCATCGAAAAGCTTCTGAACGGTATTTTTTCGTCTATCACCAACATGACAAACGGTGTGACCGGTGGCTGAGGAAAAAAACTGTGTGATCACGGTCTGGCTGGCACTTTCCCTTGCCGTGATCACGGGACTTTTTCTGGCGCTTCTGGAATCGGCGCATACTGCCTCGGGGGCGTATTATCTGGATCTCTGCGCCCGTTCGGCGGCAGATTCCCTGCTGGCGGATTACCACAGGGATCTGTGGGAAAGATACCGGGTATTCGGTCTGGAGGAGTATGCCGACGAGGAGATCCGGGATGAGCTCTACACCTATACGGAAGTTTACCGGGATCCCGCCGCGAACAGGACCTGGGGCGGTCTATCCTTTACGCCGGAAGATATCCGGGTCACGGATACGAAAACGCTCCTTTCCGAAGGCGGAGGACCGCTCAGGGAAGAGATCCTTTCCTATATGCGGCTTGCCTGGCCGCTTTCCGAAGAGACGACGGAAAGCTTTCGCAGCTTTACGGAAAGGGCGGCAGCAGAACGCACGGCGGAAGACGTTTCCGAATGGGTGGGCGGCATGACCGGATCCGCCGTGGAAATGGCGGAGGCAGCAGGAAGGATCTGTAAAGAAGCCGACCTGCTGCGGCAGAACAAGGCGGTTCTGATCAGCGCTGCCGAATACGGAGATCGGGCGGCCTTTACGGAGCGGGCTTCTGAAATGCGGGAGCACGCGGAGACCATAAAGGCCCTGACCCGGGCCTGCCGGAAGGCATCGGAACGTTACGATGCCGAAACGGCAGATCACCGGGAAGACGCGAAAGATACAAAAGCCCTCCGGGAGAAGCTGGACGGGCTTGCGGCATACACCGACCGGTTCCTCAGGGATCTGACCGAAGCCGAAGGATTTTCGGAAGAGGCCGAGAGAGAAGAGGCCGAAGAGGAGGATGCGGACGATGAGCGTCTCCGGGCGATCTGGTACAGCGCCCGCCGGGCGGCAGAGGAACTTCCCATGCCTGATAGTTTCTGGACCGGAAGGACTATGGACGGGGAGAAGCTGGGACAGCTTAAGAACGCGGGAGTGCTTCTTTCTGCAGGCCTTCTGGAGGTGCTGCTTCCGGAAGGCGCTTCCGTCAGCGAAGAGACCATCCGCGTGCCGGAGGCACCGTCGCTTGCTGCCGGCAGCCCGAGTGGGACAGAGATCTTTTCCCTTGCGGACAGAGCCCTTTTGTCAGAGTATGTGCTGCGGCACATGGAATGTTATCAAAAGGACGGCGGAGAAGGAAGACTGCAGGCGGAGTATGTCCTTTACGGACTGGAAAGTGACCGGGCGGATCTTTCCGCTGCCGTATGTGAAGGCATGGCTATCCGTACGGGAGAGGGGCTCCTGTCTCTTCTGGCGGACGCAAAAAAGAGAAAAGAGGCGGAAGCTCTTTCCGCAGCAGTGACAGGAGGAATGCCCGGCACCATGGAGGCTCTGACTTTTGTGATCCTCGTTCTCTGGGCAGCCTGGCAGGCAGCATCCGATCTGAAGGTGCTTCTTGCCGGAGGAAAAGTGCCGGCAATAAGGAGCGGAAAGGAGTTTACGGTATCGCTGTCAGACATCCTTTCCGGAAAGATTTCCGGAGAAGATGAAGGGACCGGGATCGATTCCCGTGATGCTCTGCGGCTTATGCTCATCATGCACATGGATGGGGAGCGGGTGCTTCGCATGGCAGACGTGATGCAGTATGAGATGGGCTTTATTCAGGAAGACTTCCGCATGAGGCGGATGGTCACGGAACTGGAGGCGGTGGTCTCAGCCCGGGAAATGCACGTATTTTCCTTGAAGGGCACCTATGAGATGCAGACCACCGTCAGAAGATCTTACTGCCGATAGGAAAGGAGGCGGCGCATGTCCTCTCTGGACGCGGGAACAAAGGGGATCCCGCAAATATTTACGGAGCTATCCACACAAAGACCCGGAACGCAGAAACACCCACGGAGGACATGCCCTGCCTTTCTTTCCTGCTCGCTGACAGTGGAAACGGCACTGTCTCTGCCTCTGTTTCTCATGACGGCGGTCCTGCTTTTGTGGCCGCTTAGAGTAATGGACGGAGAACGGCGGCTCATGACGGCCATGGAAGAAGCGGCGGATGCGGCAGCCGCAGAGCCGGAGGCGGCGCTGCTTTCGGAGGCGGCGCTTCTGCTGCTTCCGGACAGAGAACTGTTTCAGCCGGCGCTGCCCGTGGTCAGCATCGGAGAAGGCGAGCGGCAGATGGTCCGTCTTTCGGTATCCCCGGGCATCCGATGGCCGGTCACGCTGTTTGACGGCCTTTTGACTGTGAGGCATACGGTCACCGTGGAGAAGCGGACATGGACGGGACGGGCGGGCGGCGCAGGCCGCGGATATGCGGCATCGCCGGAGGAAGAAACGGAGTATGTATATCTGGGAAAGAATTCCGCGGAAAGCAAGGTCTATCATCTTACGGCACAGTGCAGTTATCTGGACAACGTTATGAAGGCGGTACCGGCGGAGAGCGCGGCGGAGCTGAGAAATGACTTCGGTGAGAAATATCATCCCTGTCCTTCCTGCAGGCCGGGAAATTCCGGGACCGTATACATTTTTTCGGGCGGGAATGCCTGGCACGCGGGAACGGACTGCAGGGCAATCGGCGCCTACGTAACGAAGATCACAAAAAAGGAAGCCTTGGAAAGGGGGTATCATCCATGTCACAGATGTTCGCGGGGGAACTGATCGCTTTGGCGGTATCTGCCGTATTTGCTTTATGGGACATAAAGCTTCGCAGGGCGCCGCTCTGGCTGTTTGCTGCAGGATTCCTGGCCGGCTGCATTTTTGCCGCCGCCGCCAAAAGGGCACTGCCGGCGGTGCTTTTGTCTATGATCCCGGGGCTTTTGCTGTTGCTTCTGTCCGTGCTGACAGAGGGAGGGATCGGTACCGGGGACGGTCTGTTTTATGTTTCTCTGGCAGGATTCCTAAGTCCCCGGGACAGTTTTCTTATCCTGTTTTTGTCTGTTTTTCTGGCAGGCCTAGCGGCGCTTTTTCTGTATATGAGAAAAAGGGAACGGAAAACAACGATCCCGTTCCTTGCCATGGTGCCGGCATCGCTCCTTATCCTGCTGACCGGCGGGATGTGAACCCGTAACGGGAGAAAAAAGAATGCGGAAGATCATAAGAAATATCCGGGCGCTGGCGGGCAAAAGCCTTTCCTGCAGTTTCACCGTGGAAGCGGCTTTTATCTGCCCCATCGTACTCATTACTGTTTTTACACTGCTTTGCCATGCTTTCCGGCTTCATGACCGGGTGCTGGAACGGACGGCGCTGTCCCTGGAACTTTCGGAAGCGGCGTCAGGCTTTTCCGGGTCTGCGGAAAGATCTGCCCGGATCCTGGATTCCCGGATCTATGAAAAGGAAAACAGCATCATCATAGACCGGGGACTTGCCCGCATTTCGGGAAGCGTGGGTGACTACAGGGAGAGCCGGCAGCTTCTTAAGCCGGAAGATATCCTGCGCACCCGTGCGGCAGTACATTAAGTTTAGATAATATGAAGTGACCTCACATTTGTAGCATCGTGGATTTACCTGTATAC
>JAKSPC010000010.1 GCA_024405155.1 Lachnospiraceae bacterium
TCCATCATCAGCTGAATGATCTCTTCGTTGGTCCCCTTCATGCCGATGCTCGCCAGAAGCCCGATGCAGCGGATGGTGTCTTCGATCTCATCCATCACGAGACCGTCACCGCCGTCAAAGTTCTGACCTTTCTTCGCCATCTGATATCCCATGATGCCGGCTTCCACTGCCGTGGAGATCCTTGCTGCGCAGGACGCCTTGGCACCGTCGCATACGATGCCGGAAATGGAAGCAAGAGCATTGGATACGGTAAGGCATACGGTCCTGAAATCCGCTCCCAGAAGGTACGCGATGCCGGCACCTGCTGCCGCGCCCGCGCTGACGGCACCGCAGAAAGCGCTCAGGGTGCCGATGCCGTATTTTTCGTGTACGGATACCAGGTTGGAAAGTGCCAGGGCCCGATATAATTTTTCTTCCGATACGCCCAGTTCTTTTGCATACTCAATAACGGGAACGCTGACGGTGATGCCCTGGTTTCCGCTTCCGGAATTGATCACAACGGGAAGTTCACAGCCGTTCATTCTGGCATCGGAACCCGCTGCTGCCATGGCTCTTGCTCTGGTGGCCACGTCCTTTCCGGTCTCCAGAAGAAGAGAACCGATGTTGGCACCGTACTTTCCTCGAAGTCCCTCTCGGGCAATGGCTGTATTATATCGGATCTGACGATCCAGGACCTCCTTTACGTCGTTTACGTCCAGTGAATGGATGAAATCCCAGATCCCCTCCATGGTCATGGTGCTTCTGTCGGCACAGCCTTCAACAGGCCCGGCCGCCTCCACTTCTTTCTGAAGAAGGACCTTTCCGTCTTTTTCAATGAGAACGATATTTGTGTGGGTGTCAACGATCCTTACCTTTGCGTAGGATTCGCCGGCATACTCCGTTACGATAATGTCGAATACATGGCCGTTGTCTACCGGTTCCACCACCATGGGACACTTTTCCAGATACTCTGTCAGTTCCTTTCGCTGCTCATCGGATACGCTGGAGATGACCTCCAGTTCTTTTGCCGCGTCACCGGCAACGATACCTGCGGCGCAGGCAGCCTTCATTCCCTTCATCTTGCCTGTGTTGGGGACGATAACGCTCTTCACGTTCTTGATAATGCTTCCGCTCACTGCCATGTGCACTCTGTCAGGCAGTTCGCCAAGCACTTCTCTTGCCTTTGACGCCGCATAAGCAAGAGCGATGGGCTCCGTACATCCCATTGCGGGGATCAGTTCCTCTTCCAGGATCTTACAATAGTTCCTGTATAAACAGCCATCCTTCTCCATTCTTTTTTACCTCGCTAAGTAATCAAATATGCTGCTGAGTTTATTATCCACATCGGGATGAAACTGCGTCCCAAGTATGTTCCTTCCATATTCGATCGCCTCGACCACACCGTCCGCTGCCGTGGCAGAGACCACCACCCCCGGGGCCGGATCCATGCAGGCAAACGTATGCAGTGATGCCCCCATGATCTCCGTCTTCCCCACAAGTTCATGGAGGAGAGTCCCTTCCTTTACAAACACCTTATGTTTGGTATCGTCTTCGCGGCCCCTGGGCAGAACGTTCCAGCGATGGCCTTCCACCTGGGTCAGATAGGACACGCCTGCCTGTTTCTGCCGCTCCCAGAACTCGCCCGGATCCCCGGTGGCTCCCTGTTTTTTCATTTCTTCCACCACCCTGAAATAGGTGTAGATCGACTGACAGCCCAGGCAGATGCCAAGAACTTTTTTCCCGGTTTTCACCGCATGATCGATGACCTGGATCTGATAAGGCCAGATCCTCTTTCCGCCTACCAGGATGAAGCAGTCACATTCTTCCAGTGACTCTTTTATCACCCTGCCGTCTACCGAAAGGATCCCTATGGGGAGCATGCCCGCTTCCACAGCCCTGGTCACATAAGTGTTCGGAAAATGGTATTTATCGTCATATACGTTATCGGTATAAAAAAGATCCGCCGTGGGAACGATGCCGACTTTCTTCATAGATCTATCTGATCCTTTCCAGTATATTTAAAATAAGTTTTACACCCTTTTCCATCTGTTGTACAGTGGTAAATTCGTGGGGCCCATGACAATAAAAGGCGCCCATGCCCAGATTCGGGCAGGGAAGTCCCATAAAGGAGAACCTGGCGCCATCCGTGCCGCCCCGCACCGCAGGCTCCGAAAGCGTCTCGTCGGTGGCGGCGATCCCCGCTCTGGCGGCCTCCAGGATGTTTTCATGGCCGGGGATGAGCTTTTCCTTCATGTTCCGGTACTGCTCGCTGATCACTGCCGTCACGGTGCCTTCTCCGTATTTTTCGTTTAACTTTGCGGCAGTATCCTCGATCACGCGGATCCTCTCCCGCTCCTTTTCCATGTCGTGATCTCTCAGGATGTATTTAAGCCTTGCGCTCTCCACGCCGCCTTCCATATTGGTAAGGTGATAGAAGCCTTCTCTCTCTTTCGTGTAATACGGCGTCTCTTTTTCCGGAAGCATGGAAACGAATTCCGCGGCAATGAGGGACGCGTTCTTCATGATGCCGAAGGAGGATCCCGGGTGCACGGCCACACCGCTTATCACGATGTCCGCACGCCAGGCATTGAAATTCTCGTATTCCAGTTCCCCCACCAGACAGCCGTCCATGGTATAGCCGAAATCGCAATTTACCTTTTCCATGTCGATCCTGTCCGGTCCCCGGCCGATCTCTTCGTCCGGCGTGAACACGATCCTCACCTCCGGATGAGGAAGATACGGATCACAGAGCATACTTTCCGCCGCGGTCACGATCTCCGCGATGCCTGCCTTGCAGTCCGCGCCAAGAAGCGTGGTGCCGTCGGTAACGATCAGGTCTTCTCCCACATGATCCAGAAGTTTCGGAAGATCTTTCACGGCAGAAACGATGCCGTACTCTTCGTTCAGAACGATGTCAGAACCGTCATAATTCTTAATGATCCGAGGCCGGATGTTCTCTCCGCCGGCTTCTTCCGCCGTATCCATATGGGAACAGAACATTACTTTCGGCGCATTTTCGTATCCTTTGGATGCCGGAATGGTGGCATACACGTAGCCGTTTTCATCCAGGCACACATCTTTTGCTCCCAGAGACGCAAGTTCATCTCTCAGATACTGCCCGAGTGCCAGCTGACAGGCCGTGGAGGGACAGGTATCCGACGTTTCGTCGGACTGGGTGGGAAAGCTTACGTATTGTAAAAATCTTTCTGTAACGTTCATTTCTTCTCTTTACAAGCCAAACTGTCTGATATGTTTTTCCGGATCATCCGAGTTGATCAGACCTGCGCCTCTATTTACGGCCTCTGCAAAGTTTTCCGGCGTCAGTAGGCTTGGCGCCGCAATGGGTACCATGCCCATGGCACGGACTTTCTGCCACCAGTCTGCGGGGCAGAGAGGATCTTCATATCTGATCACGCGGCCTGCTTCATCCAGGAATCTGTGCTGCATACAGCAAAGCTCGCAATAGGCCGCCGGGTCGTTTCGCATCTTTCCCTGTATGAAGAAGGGATAAAAAACGTGGTACCGGAATGCCTTTCCGTACTTTTCATACACGTGGTCCATGAGCGCCCCGGAAAACGAACAGATCCATACCCTGTCTCCCAGGCCGGCATCAAGGAGCATGTCACAGGCTTTGTCCGCGCATCCGTACGCGAAAGTTTCCGCTGCCGGAGAAAGCCCCGGATCGATGGCGGGATCTGTAATGCTGCGGATATCTGACGGGTAGTCTTTCAGCTCCACGATCAGTCCCAGCTGCCCGTGTTCCTTCGCAAACGTGATAAGTTCCGAAAGTTTCGGAAGATCAGGTTTTGCTTTTACCAGTTCTTCGCACGTACAGTCTTTGATTTCTCCGGCTCCGGGAATATCACCGTTGTGACACAGAACGATCTCCCCGTCCTTTGTCATGTGCACGTCCGTTTCCAGAAAATCGGCACCGGCTTTCACGGCCCGCCGGAAAGCCGCCATGGTGTTTTCGTCAGCTCCCGTCCTGTCACCCCGGTGACCGCAGATATATAGTTTTTTCTGCCCCGAAAGGGGCTTTCGGATATCAAAAGTGTTCATAGTTATAAAAATCAAGGAGAGCAAGCGCGCTTGCTCTCCTGATTTGTTTTGATACTGCAGTAACGATCAGATGCCTGCTGCGTTTTCTCTGATCTGCTCGAGTTCGGTGCAGTTGTGTACGCATACGTGTCCGGGAAGAGGCATGATCCTCTCATGGATAGCGTCTACGATCCACTCAGGCTGCGGGAAGAAGCAGTTCTCCAGCTCGTGTGCGGGAGTGATCCAGTTCTTGGAGCCTACTACTACAGGCGGAGCATCCAGGTAATCGAATGCCAGCTCGGTGATGTTGGAAGCGAAGGTCCTCATGAAGGAGTTTCTCTCGCAGGCATCGCCGGTGATCACGATACGGCCGGTCTTCTTTACGGACTCGATGACCTTTGCATAGTTGAACGGTACCAGAGAACGGGCATCGATCACTTCTGCGGATACGTTGTACTTCTCCTTAAGGATATCGGCTGCCTTCAGAGCTCTGTACAGAGTAGCACCGATGGAAAGGATAGTTACATCAGCGCCGGCTCTCTTAACGTCGGGCTCGCCGAAGGGGATCTCGTACTCTTCTGCAGGAACGCCTTCCTTATGGAACTGCTCTCCTACATCGTAGATCCTCTGGCTCTCGAAGAAGATAACGGGATCGGTGCCGTTTACTGCTGCCTGCATAAGTCCCTTTGCATCGTAGGGAGTTGCGGGGAATACGACCTTCAGTCCCGGGATGTGTCCGCAGAGTGCTGACCAGTCCTGAGAGTGCTGTGCGCCGTACTTGGAACCAACGGACATACGAACGACTACGGGCATCTTGAGAACGCCTGCGCTCATTGCCTGCCACTTGGACAGCTGGTTGAACAGTTCGTCTCCGGAACGGCCAAGGAAGTCGGCGTACATGATCTCAACGACTGCACGGCCGCCCGCCATTGCATAACCAACGCCGGCGCCTACGATAGCTGCCTCAGCGATGGGAGCATTGAAGAATCTGTGATACGGAATGGTCTCCGTGAATCCACGGTATACAGCGTAAGCGCCGCCCCAGTCACGAACGTCCTCACCGAATGCAACAAGGGTGGGATCTTCGTAGAACTTGTGAAGGATGGGCTCGCAGAGTGCATCACGCATCTGGTAGACCTTGTTCTTGGAAACGGGCTGGCCGTTCTCGTCAAGGCCGAAACGGATCTTCTTGGACATCTGGATAGCTCTGGGGCTCTCCTCGTAAGGCATGTTGACATCTGCCTTGCGGCCGGGATCCATGCTCTTCACGGTCTGGTTGGAGAACATAAGATTTCCGATGGCGTTGGGATCCTTTCCGAATACATCGAGTCTGGGAGAAACCTTCTCGTCGATACCCAGCTTCATGTTGCGGAGCATATCTGCAGCGACCTTTGCCTTGATCTCGTCAAGCTTCTTCTGGCTGCATACCTTTGCTGCGATGAGCTGTCTGCCGAACTCGGCGATGGAGTCTTCTGCCTCCCATGCCTTGATCTCTTCGGGGGTTCTGTAGGAAGAAGAATCGGAAGGTGAGTGACCGGAAATACGATAGGTGATAACTTCCAGCATCACGGGGCCCTCTTCCTCAGCCAGTTTCTTCTTTCTGTTGTATGCATCGATCACTGCCAGCGGATTCATGCCGTCGATGGTCTCGGTGTGCATCTCGTTGGGAAGAAGTCCTGCACCGATACGTGCGGGGTTGCCGTAACCCATGGTCTCGCCGCAGGTCTGGCCGCCCATGCCGTAGGAGTTGTTCCAGATGTTGAAGATGATGGGCATTCCCTTGAATTCCTTGTCCCAGAGCTGTCTGATCTGGTCCATGGATGAGAATACCATACCTTCCCAAACGGGACCGCAGGCGGTAGCAGCATCACCGATATTGCATACGACTACGCCGTCTTTTCTGTTGGAAAGCTTGTAAAGAGCAGCGCCGGGAGCGATGGGGCCTGAGCCGCCAACGATGGCGTTGTTCGGATAAATACCGAAGGGAGTGAAGAATGCGTGCATGGATCCGCCAAGACCACGGTTGAAACCGTTCTCACGGCCGAAGGTCTCTGCGATCATACCATAAAGGAGGAAGTTACGGCCCAGTTCACGAACGTCCTTGTCGTCGCCGATGACCTTCATGATCTTTCCGCCGTCGAAGCTGTTCATGATCTCACGAAGCTTGTCCTCGGGAAGAGTCTCTACGGCACGAAGTCCTCTGGCAAGGATCTCACCGTGTGAACGGTGGGAACCGAAGGAATAATCGTCGATGGTAAGGTTCCATGCCTGGCCTACGTAAGCTGCTTCCTGGCCGATACCAAGATGTGCAGGACCGGGATGGTTGTAAGCGGTGCCCTGATACTCGCCGGTGGTCTTGATCAGCTGAAGCATGGTCTCGAATTCACGGACGTAGCACATGTCACGATAGATGTTAAGGAACTCTTCCTTGCTGAAGTTCTTCAGCTCGTCCTTAACGGTCTTCTGGTACTGGTTGACCTGAATGTCGTCAAATTTGATCTTCCCGGGGGCACGTTTTGCCTTGGGATCTACATATAACTGCTTTGACATTTATTTATCCTCCATTAATAGTGTAAAACTGCTTCACGCATTACTTCGCAGACTGTGGGATGCGGGAATACGATCTCCTTGATATCGTCAACAGTAAGCTCGAACTCTACGCACATGGCCGCTGCAACGATGAACTCGGATGAGTAGTTGCAAAGGAACTGTGCACCGATCAGAGTGTTGTACTTCTTGTTGAAGATCATCTTGAAGATACCGTTGCCGCCTTCGTTTTCCGCGATATATCTTCCGGAATAGCTCATGGGCATCTTTACGACCTTGACGTCGATGCCTTCTGCCTTGGCCTGTGCCTCGGTCATACCTACGGAAGCGATCTCGGGAACGGTGTAGATAACGCTGGGGATCGCATTGTAGCGCATGGTGTCCTTCTTGCCGAGGATCATGTTGACTGCCACTTCCGCCTCTCTGTAAGCGGTGTGAGCAAGCATGATCTTGCCGTTTACGTCACCGACTGCATAGAGTCCGGGAAGGTTGGTGCGCATGTGCTCATCGGTAACAATGGCGCCGCGGTTCATCTGCAGTCCCAGTTCCTCAAGGCCGATGCCTGCGCAGTTTGCTCTTCTTCCGATGGAAAGAAGGATCTTCTCCGCGTTCAGCTCGCATGCCTTGCCGTCCTTCTCATACTTCACGCCGGTCTTTGTAACTTCGGTGACCTTTGCGTTGAGAAGGAATGTCATGCCGTAACCTTCCAGAGTCTTCTGAAGGATCTTGGTAAGGTCGGTATCGGTGGGACCTGCGATGTGGTCCAGCATCTCGATAACAGTGACCTTGACGCCGATCATCTGGAGATAGGTAGCCATTTCCAGACCGATCACGCCGCCGCCCAGAACGATGAGGTCCTTGGGAAGCCTGGTCATTTCCAGAAGTTCCTTGTTGGTCATTACGAAACCGGAAGCAAGACCGTCCTGAAGTCCCGGAATGGGAAGGATGGTGCATACGGAACCGGTGGCAACGATCAGGTTCTTTCCGGTGTACTGTACGCCGTTAGCCTCTACCACGTATCCTTCTGCCGTACGGGAAACGACTTTACCCTTGCCGTCTACCATTTCCACGCCGTTTGCCTTGAGGCCTGCCTTTACGCCGGAGACCAGAGTCTTTACGACTTTGTCCTTGCGCTTTACGACTGCTTCATGGTCGATCTTTACGTTTTCTGCCGTTACGCCGTAAACGGCGCTTTCCTTTGCATGCTCATAGAGCTTTGCAGAGTTCAGAAGAGTCTTTGTGGGGATGCAGCCCTCATTGAGGCAGCAGCCGCCGAAATGGGTCTCTTCGATGCAGAGTGTCTTTAACTTTGCGCCGCCGGCAAGCTCAGCCGCCATATATCCGCCGGGGCCGCCGCCGAGAACGATTACATCATATACCATAATATATTTACCTCTCTCAATTACTGTGCCAGTAATACGGAAAACTTCGTCATGGCAGTGCAGAGCTCCTTAAGGAATCTGGAACCGTCTGCGCCGTCAAGGGCTCTGTGGTCGATGGTGAGCGAAAGGCCCATAGCCTTGTACAGCTCGATCTGACCATCCTTGCCTGCGCGTACCTTGTCTTCCATGCCGCATACGCCGAGAATTGCGGTCTGCGGAGGATTGATGACGGGAGTGAAGGACTCGATGCCGAAAGCTCCCACGTTGGAGATGGTGATGGAAGCGCCGCTCATCTGATCAGGACCAAGCTTTCCGGCCTTGGCGTCTGCTGCCAGAGCCTTGGCTTCCTGTGAGATCTGAGCCAGAGTCTTCATATCGGCGTTCCTGATAACGGGAACGAAAAGTCCCTTGGGTGTATCCACTGCCATACCGATGTGAACGTGGTTGAAGTGACGGATCACGCCTTCCTTGTCCAGCCAGTTCGCGTTGATGGCCGGATAGTTCTTCACGATACGGGAAACGGCAAATACCATGATGTCGTTGAAGGTGATCTTTGAAAGCTTCTCATCTTCCATGGTCTTAAGAAGCCCGCGGTACTTCACGATCTCGGTAGCATCGAAGCTGGTGTTCAGCGTGAGCTGAGCCATGGTGGACAGAGAATTGCACATGTTCTTTGCAATTGCCTTTCTGATGTTCGGGATCTTCTCATCCACATAATCTGCTTCTGCTGCTGCGGATACTGCTGCCGGTGCTGCTTCTGCTGCGGGAGCTTCGGGAGCGGTCTTTGCTGCTGCCAGATCTGCAAGAGTGACTCTGCCGCCGATGCCGGTACCCTGGATACCTGCCGCACCGCCTGCGATGGCTGCTGCCGCGGTAGACTTCTGTGCTGCCAGGATGTCTCTCTCAAGGATACGGCCGTGAGGGCCGGTAGCGGAAACGGTGGAAAGATCCACGCCAAGTCTTGCCGCTGCGTTCCTTGCTCTCGGTGAAATGCCGCATACAGGGCCGGTGGGCTCTGCCTTTACGGGAGCTGCTTCCTGTACGGGAGCTGCTTCTGCGGCCGGGGAAGCTGCGGGAGCAGCTGCTGCTTCCTGAGCGCTCTGGGGACCGAAACCTGCCACGGAAGTGCCGGGCTTTCCGATCACCGCGATCTCGGTAAGGCAGGGGATATCGTCCTGCTCTTTGAAGAACTCAGCGAGAACGGTTCCGTCGACCTTTGCTTCTTCCTCGAAGCTTGCCTTGTCTGTTTCATAGGTGAAGAAGATCTCACCGGCCTTGATGGTATCGCCGACTTTCTTCTTCCACTCCGTGAGGATGCAGCTCTCCACGGACTGACCCTGTCTGGGCATGATGACTGCAGTGGCATCCTTGGATCTCTCTGCGGGTGCTGCTGCCGGTGCGGCTGCAGGTGCTGCGTCTGCCTTTGCGGGACCAAAAGCTGAAATGTCTTCACCGGGCTGACCGATGACTGCAACTACCTGGAGGCAGGGGATATCGTCCTGCTCGTTAAAGAACTCTGCAAGAACGGTTCCGTCGGCCTTGGCTTCTTCCTCGAAGCTGGCCTTGTCTGTCTCGTAGGAGAAAAAGATCTCGCCGGCTTTGATGGGATCGCCGACCTTCTTCTTCCACTCGGTGAGGATGCAGCTTTCAACTGACTGACCCTGTCTGGGCATGATGACTTCTACTGCCATGTTAAAAAGCCTCCTTATACTAGCTATGTATTAGCTTTGATACAATGTTATAATTTCGGCGAAAATGTTATATTTTCCCTTATTACAGGCAGATTATAACAAACCGACATGGTGGTTGTCAACTTTGCACAAGCGCAGAAAGTGCCGAAAATAAGCCATTTTTCGAATATGTACACAAAATGGACAATGTTATATTGCCGTATGTATTATAACATTCCGCGTGCCGGCGGTACCCTGCGCGGTGAGTGTTTGCACCTTCGGGAGCAGCTTCCGCTGCTACTCGGTGCAAAGCACTCACTCGTCGCAATCCGCCGGCATGGGTTATATTGCATAAAAAAACCGCTGCTTTTACACAGCGGTTTTTTGTCAGTGGAATGACGATCAGATGAGGTTCAGCTCAGTCTCGGGATCGAACATGTGGATCAGAGCGGGATCGAATGAGAAGTGGATCTCGCTGCCGTTCTTAACGGTGTTCAGATCAAGACCAGCGGTGGGAACGATACCGATGATGTCCTGTCCTTCGATGTTCATGTGAAGGTGCATCTCCGGTCCCATCATCTCGGATACATCGATACGAGCGGGGAATCCTGCTTCTGCGATATCAAGATGTACCGGACGGATACCTACGATGATCTCCTTGCCATCAGCCCAGCCTGCTTCTGCCAGCTTCTTGGACTGGTCAGCGGTAAGCTCTACAGCCTTGCCAAGGATCTCAACAGCATACTTCTCGCCGTTCTTCACGAGCTTGCAGTTGTTGAAGAAGTTCATCTGCGGTGTTCCGATGAAGCCTGCTACGAACAGGTTGTGGGGATGCTGATATACATCCTGGGGAGTACCGATCTGCTGAATGTAACCATCGCGCATGATAACGATACGATCGCCAAGGGTCATAGCCTCGGTCTGGTCATGTGTTACATATACGAATGTGGTGGTGATACGCTGGCGAAGCTTGATAAGCTCAGCTCTCATCTGGTTACGAAGCTTTGCATCGAGGTTTGACAGGGGCTCATCCATCAGAAGAACCTTGGGGTCACGGACGATTGCACGACCGATAGCTACACGCTGTCTCTGTCCGCCGGAAAGAGCCTTCGGCTTACGATCCAGATATTCGGTGATGCCGAGGATCTCGGCAGCTTCCTTTACCTTCTGGTCGATCTCTTCCTTGGGGAGCTTTCTGAGCTTCAGTGAGAATGCCATGTTGTCATATACTGACATGTGGGGATAAAGTGCGTAGTTCTGGAATACCATTGCGATATCACGATCCTTGGGAGCCACGTCGTTTACAAGGCGGTCGCCAATGTAAAGCTCGCCGTCTGAGATCTCCTCAAGACCTGCGATCATACGCAGAGTGGTTGACTTTCCACAACCTGAAGGTCCAACGAGAACGATGAACTCACGGTCAGCGATATCCAGTGAGAACTGCTGAACGGCGATAACGCCTTCATCGGTGATCTGAAGATTCACTTTCTTCTCTTCCGGAGCATCCTTTGACTTTTTCTTTTTCTTGGTCTCGATGTTCGGATAAACCTTCTTGATGTTAACTAACTTAACACTTGCCATAGTTACGTGCTGTGATATGCCGGCCTCTGCCAGATCATACCTCATCCCGCCCCGGAAACGTGAGCGGAACATTACGACAGGTCTCCACACTGCCGCACCGCAAGCAGCGGTAATATCCTCCTTTTTTTCAGTGCGTCACCGTGCTATATGGATGGAGTAGACACGGGCACACCATGGTGTTTCTACTATACAAAAAAGCGCCTGTCATTGCAAGCGCTTTTCTCAATCTTATTCAATATCCACAATTACATCTGCCGGAAATTGGAGAAAACGTCAAAGCTCTCCGTTTCTGATCTTTTCCGTGTACAGTTCCCGCATCTTGTATTTGAGCACCTTTCCCGCCGCGTTCATGGGGAACGCATCCGTCGGTACGATGTACCTGGGTACCTTGTGCCGGGCAAGCCTCTCCACGGCAAACTTTCTCAGATCTTCCGCCGTCTCTTTGGCATCTTCTCTGAAGATCACCGAAGCAAGGACTTCCTCCCCGTACTTTTCATCGGGAACGCCGATGACCTGCACGTCCCTCACTGCCGGGTGGGTATAGAAAAATTCTTCGATCTCTTTGGGATAAATGTTTTCTCCGCCCCGGATGATCATGTCTTTCAGCCGTCCGGTAATGCGGTAGGTCCCGTCGGAGGCCCGCTGTGCCAGATCTCCGGAATGGAGCCAGCCGTCTTTATCCACGGTCTCTGCCGTGGCTTCCGGCATCTTGTAATATCCCTTCATGGTATTGTAGCCCCGGGAACAGAATTCTCCGTTCACGCCGTCCGGCACTTCTCTCCCCGTCTCCGGGTCGATGACCTTGCATTCCACATGGGGGAAAGCATAGCCCACGGTATTGCATCGAAGCTCTAAGTCATCCGTCCAGCTGCTCATGGTGCTTCCCGGCGCGGATTCCGTCTGTCCGTAAACGCTGACGATGCCCCGCATGTTCATTTCCTTCGGGTCTGCCGCCCGTTTCATGAGTTCCGGCGGGCATCCGGAACCTGCCATGATGCCGGTACGCATATGGGAGAAATCGGTACGGGCATAGTTCGGATGGTTGAACATGGCGATAAACATGGTGGGAACGCCGTTGAAGCAGGTGATCTTCTCCTGATCGATGCAGGCAAGAGAAGCCTTTGCCGAAAAATACGGCAGCGGACACACCGTGGTGCCGTGAGTCATGGACGCCGTCATGGAAAGCACCATGCCGAAACAGTGGAACATGGGCACCTGGATCATCATGCGGTCCGCCGTGGAAAGATCCATGCGGTCGCCGATACATTTGCCGTCATTGATCACGTTATAGTGCGTCAGCATGACGCCTTTGGGAAATCCGGTGGTCCCGGAAGTATACTGCATATTGCACACGTCGTCCGGGCGGACCGCCGCGGCTCTTCTTCGCACTTCATCCGCCGGCACCTTCCGTCCTCTTGTCATGGCTTCCTCAAAGGTAAGGCATCCGGGCTGCCGGAACCCTACGGTGATCACGTTCCGCAAAAAAGGAAGTCTTTTCACGTGGAGCGGCCTTCCGGGCACGGAAGAAGCGATCTCCGGGCAAAGCTCGTTTACGATGCCCCGGTAATCGGAATCCAGGGCCTTTTCTATCATGATCAGGGTGTGGGTGTCCGACTGGCGTAAAAGGTATTCCGCCTCATGGATCTTGTAGGCAGTGTTCATGGTCACCAGGACAGCACCGATCTTGGTGGCTGCCCAGAAAGAAATGAACCACTCCGGCACGTTGGTGGCCCATACCGCCACCTTGCTGCCGGGCTTTACGCCAAGAGAGATCAGTGCCCCGGCGAAGTCATCCACATCCCGCCGGAACTCCTCGTAGGTCCTGGTATAATCCAGCGTCGTATATTTGAAAGCGTACTGATCGGGAAACTCCTCCACCATGCGGTCCAGCACGCGGGAGAAAGTAAGATCCACCAGTTCGTCTTTTTTCCAGACGTACTGCCCTGATCCGTCAAAATTCCAATACAGGGACTTTTTCTTTCCCCGGGTATTCTCGAACCGTTTCATGTAGGTCACGAAATACGGGAAAATGATCTCGCGGTCGGTAAGATCCTCCATCCACTCCGGCTTCCATTCCAGAGAAACGAATCCGTCATAGTCGATGGAAGAAAGGGCATTCACGATCTCGCGGATGGGGACGGTCCCCTCTCCGATCAGATTGTAATTCCCGGCGTCGTCGGAGTCTCTTAAGTGCACATGCTTCACGTAGGCACCCAGATTGTTGATTGTCTTTCCGGCGCTTTCTCCTGCCTGCCGATACGTATGATGCGCATCCCACAGAGCCCCCAGAGAATCGCTTGCGAAATCGTCCAGCAGGCGCCTTAACCGTTCGGTGTCCGTATAGACGCCTTTTGTCTTTATCAGTATCATTACCGACCGCTTTTCCGCTTCCGGAAGAAGAACTCCCAGCCTTTCGCGGACGGTACTGTCTTTGTCAAAGTTGCAGGTCACGGCAACGGAGGGGCACTGGGCATCTTCCGCGTACGCCAGAAGCGCCAGAAGCTCCTCGGTGGGATCTTCTGCCGAAAGGTCGCAGGAAGTGTCCATACAGGGGATGGAAAGCTTTGCATCCTTCAGTTTCCTTACGGTGGAAGCCACCCTGTATCTGTCAAATGCGGCTCCTTTGCCGATGAGGTCCGGCCGTCTCAGCAGATTGTAGATCTCGATACCCTCGAAATGCATACGGTCCGCCGTTTCGATAAGGCTCTCGAAATCCATGTCGGCCCAGCCTCTTGTGGAGAAGGACAGTCTCATCTCATGCCTCCTCGTAGGTGATCTTGTTTAACGCATTCAGGTATGCCAGCACGGCAGACCCGATGATATCCGTGGAAATGCCTCTGCCGGGATAGATCTTCCCGCCGGAGATAAGCTTCACCACGGTCTCGCCCATGGCCTCATGGCCTTCCGTCACGGCACGGATCTGAAAATCGTCCAGCACGTAATGATGACCCGTGATCTGCTCGATGGCAAGATATGCCGCGTCGATGGGACCGTCTCCCAGGGCCATCCCTTCACAGAGCGTCCCGTTCTTTCTAAGGCGTATGTGTGCCATGCAGGTGATCTGGCTGCCGATGTTGATCACATAGGTATCCAGTTCGTATGTGGCGGGCACCTGCATCGCCTGAGCTGCCACGATGGCATCCAGTTCCGCCGGTCCCACTTTTTCCTTCTTGGAAGCAATGCTGCTGATGGCAGTCATCACGCTGTCCATGTCTTCATCGGACAGATCATAGCCCAGAGAGGCAACGGCACGGCGCACTTCCTCCCTGTCCGCATCCGCGTCCAGTTCCACCCGTTCCTTTATCAGAACGCTCTCCGCTCCCACCCCGTCATCAAAGGGGGAGTTCTTGCTGTGCACGGCCTCGCAGATGGCATTCACCCGCTCCAGCACCCGTTTCATCTCCACAGTGCGGATACCGCAGCACACGCCGCATTCTTCACCTTTTGTTTCCAGGATCTTGGCTATGTGAGAAAGCGCCGGGCAGTCCACGGGATGAGCCGCCGCTTTCACTTCGGAAGCACCGGCATTCACTGCCGCCATGGACAGGGCTGCCGCCATGTTCAGTTTATCGGAACAGCACACGCCAAGGGAGATGTTCCGCAAAGCCGGAACGTTTTCAAAAATATCGCTGATGAACTGTTCCATTTCTCCGGGAAGCATGGTCCCCGCGTCGTCGCAGAGCGTTACCGCAGACGCTCCCGCCTCCACTGCCGCCGCTATGATCCCCGATAAAAAGGACCGTTCACTGCGGGTGGCGTCCAGAGCCACGAATTCCACGTCATCCGTGTATTCCCGGCACATTTCCATGATACGGGAGGAAAGCTCCATGACCTTGTCCGGCTTTTTGTGCAGCAGATATTCCATCTGCACGGCACTGGTGGGCACTTTCACCTGCAGGCGGATGCGGGCGAGACCTTTTACGGTCTCTCCCACCTGCCTTACATTTTCTTCTGAAAGTTCCACCGGAACGGCAGCCACCGCGTTTTTAAGCGTTGACGCGATGGATTTTATGCGCAGGGAATCTGTCCTGAGCTGTCGGATCCCCTCCAGCTCCAGAACATCCACGTGGAGACGGTCGATCTGTGCCGCAAGATCGATCCTGTCCTTGAAAGACAGGCTGTACTCGCGGGCGTTCGCCGCCTGGATCATGGTGATATCACTCACTTTTACCTTACGCATAACTGCCTCCAAAACTCAAGTCTCTTATCTCAGTCCGAAACGGATCCTGCTTTCTGCAAGCTTCTGAGCGATCTCTCCCTCCGGGATACCGGTCTGCTCGGATTCTTCCATGATCTCGGTCAGAGTGTTGTAAATGTTCTCGACCTGCTTTAACACGTTCTCCTTGTTGTAGGTGGTGAAAGCTTCCTGTGCCGCATTGATCACGCCGCCGCCGTTGATGATGAAGTCGGGAGCGTAAACGATGCCCTTGCCGCAGAGGATCCTGCCGCACTCGTCATCATACAGCTGGTTGTTGGCTGCGCCGGCAATGGCACGGCACTTAAGCTGCGGAAGGGTGTGCTTGTTGATGGTGCCGCCCAGAGCACAGGGAGAAAGGATATCGCACTCGAAGCCGTAGATCTCGTCTTCGGAGATCTCCTTTGCGCCCCATTCCCTGGTAGCGATCTCCATGTTCTTTCTGTTGGAGTGGGTGGATACGTAAAGGTCTGCGCCTGCCTCTGCCAGCTGGTGAGCCAGATCGAAACCTACGTGACCAAGTCCCTGCAGAGCAATCTTTACGCCGTGAAGGTCATCGGTACCGTTCAGCTTGTGTGCCACGGCCTTGATGCCGCAGAAGCAGCCGTATGCGGTGAACGGTGAAGGATCGCCGCTGACGGTCTCACGTCCTACCACGTACTGCGTCTTGTGCATTACCTGGTTCATGTCGTCGGTGGTGGTATTTACATCCTCAGCGGTGAAATACTTGCCCTGCATGCTCTCTACTGCCTCGCCGAATGCCTCGAACAGAGCTTCGGTCTTTGCTGCCGGTGATGCGATGATGACGCCCTTTGCACCGCCGCAGGGAAGTCCTGCTGCCGCGTTCTTGAAGCTCATGCCTCTGGAAAGGCGGAGCACGTCAAACAGCGCGTCATCCAGAGACTGGTAGGGGTACAGTCTGCATCCGCCGACTGCCGGTCCCAGCTTCGTGTTGTGGATTGCGATGATGGCATGAAGTCCTGCCTTCTCATTGTTGAAGAAGCATACCTTCTCATGTCCGAACTCACCAATCATGTCTAATGTCGTTCCCATAACTGTCCTCCTTGACTTCATAGTCCAGTCCTGCACGGACTGCCTTATAGTTGGCATCGAAAAGGTTTGCCTTGGAAGCGGGGATCACCTTTTTCAGTGCCTCAACAATGGTTTCTTCCTTTATGCATTTCGTCTGCCGGATGATCGAACCGATAAGGATCATGTTGGCAAGTCCGCTGATGCCCATTTCGTCTGCCATCTTTGTGGCAGGCACGTAAATGCCGTAGATATCGTCCCGGACGATCTTCCGGGTCACCAGCGTGGAATCCACGAAGGCACGTCCGCCGATGTATACGGAGTTTTCATATCTGTCCAGTGACGGTCCGTTCATCACCATGAGCACATTGGGCTTGCTCACGATGGGAGAACCGATGGGACCGTCACTTAAGATCACGTTGCAGTTGGCGGTGCCGCCGCGCATCTCGGGGCCGTAGGAAGGGAGCCAGCTCACCTCACGGTTCTCCAGAAGCCCGGCATACGCCAGAAACTTACCCGCAAAGAGAAGCCCCTGTCCGCCGAAACCTGCGATCACAAATCCATAGTCCAGCATTGTTTCTCCTCCTTACCTGTTTTCCTGATCCGCAGATCTGTCCTTGTAGACACCCAGCGGATAATACGGGATCATGGCGTCATCGATCCACTTTAAGGCGTCCTTCGGTGTCTTTCCCCAGTTGGTGGGGCAGGCGCTTAAGACTTCCACCAGAGAGAATCCCTTGCCGTCGATCTGATTCTGGAAGGCTTTCTTGATCGCCTTCTTTGCCTCACGGACCCTGGCCACGTTGTTTACGGTAACGCGGGCAAGATACTCCGGTCCCTCCAGCTGAGAAAGCATCTCGCAGATCTTTACGGGATAGCCGCAAAGCTTGGGATCTCTGCCATAGGGAGAGGTCTGGGTCACCTGTCCCACCAGGGACGTGGGAGCCATCTGGCCGCCGGTCATGCCGTAAATGGCATTGTTGATGAAGATCACGGTGATGTTTTCGTTTCTGGTGGCTGCGTGTACCGTCTCGGCGGTGCCGATGGAAGCCAGATCACCGTCACCCTGATAGGTGAACACGATCTTTGAGGGATCTGCCCTCTTCACACCGGTGGCAACGGCCGGTGCTCTTCCGTGAGCAGCTTCGATCACGTCGCAGCCGAAATAGTCATACGCCATGACGGAACATCCCACCGGAGCGATACCGATGGTCTTTCCTTCGATCTCCAGTTCGTCCAGGCATTCCGCCACCAGTCTGTGAACGATACCGTGGGTGCATCCGGGACAGTAATGAAGCGGAACGTCTAAAAGTGCATGCGGTCTTTCAAATACTACCATGGAATCTCACCTCCCTGTGATGCTTCTACGATCTCTCTCAATACTCTTTCCGATGAAGGGATCATGCCGCCTGCACGGTTGCACTTCTCCACCGGGATCCTGCACTTTGTGGCAAGGAGCACGTCTTCCACCATCTGACCCATGGAAAGCTCCACGGTGATGATGGCCTTCGTCTTTCCCACCAGCTTTGCAAAGTTTGCCTTGGGGAAGGGCCAAAGGGTAATAGGACGGATCAGTCCTGCCTTGATGCCCTGTCTTCTTGCTTCATCCACGGCATTCTTGGATACTCTTGCCGCGATGCCGAATGCCGCTACCACCACGTCCGCGTCTTCCGTCAGATACTCTTCGCAGAGAGGCTCTTCCTTCTCCACCTGCGCGTAACGGTCGAACCGGGCAAAGTTCTGTCTTTCCAGTTCCTCCGGCTGAAGGCACAGAGAGTTTACGATGTTGTGGGGGCGTCTCAGTTCCGTTCCGGTGGTCGCCCAGGGCTTTTCCGGTGCCGGTGCGATGTCAAAATCAAAAGTCACGGGCTCCATGACCTGACCGATGGTACCATCCGCCAGGATCATGGCCGGCATGCGCCACTTGTCCGCAAGGTCAAAGGCCTTTACGGTAAGCGCTGCCATTTCCTGTACGGAAGCGGGAGCCAGCACCAGGATGTGATAATCACCGTGTCCGCCGCCTCTCGTAGCCTGGAAATAATCCGACTGGCTGGGCTGGATACCGCCAAGTCCCGGACCGCCGCGCTGTGCGTTCACGATGACTGCCGGCAGATCGGATCCCGCCAGATAGGAGATCCCTTCACTCTTTAAGGAAATTCCCGGGCTGGAGGAAGAGGTCATGACTCTTTTGCCGGCGGAAGCCGCGCCGTATACCATGTTGATGGCCGCGATCTCGCTCTCCGCCTGCAGGAAGGTACCGCCGATCTTTGGCATTCTTTTTGCCATATATGCGGCGATCTCCGTCTGCGGGGTGATGGGGTAGCCGAAATAATGCCTGCAGCCCGCCGTGATGGCAGCCTCGGCAATGGCTTCGTTACCCTTCATTAGTACTTTTTCAGACATACACTACCTACCTTTCCACGGTTATGATGCAATCCGGACACATGATGGCGCAGGATGCGCATCCCACGCAGGAAGCGTCCGCACCTTCTTTCAGTTGTGCCGGGTGATGGCCTTTCCGGTTGATCTTGTCTTTGGCGATCTCCAGAAGGTCTTTGGGACAGGCGTCCACGCACAGGCCGCAGCCTTTGCAGCTGTCGGTCTTGAATGTCAGTTTTGCCATGTATCCACTCTCCTTTGCTTTTTCATTTTATTGTGTTTACGCGCGGGTGGTACCATGCTTCGGTGAGTGTTCGCAGCTTCAAACAGTTCTCGCTTCGCTGCGAAACTCGCTGCGAAGCACTCACGCTCGCAATCCACCCGCGCTGTGTTTCACATATCGAACGGCTTTTTCTGCAAATGGATGCAGGTCACGCCTTCGCCCTTCATGGCCTCGTATATCGGAGGATATACGGTGGTGGCGGCGATGGGCAGGCCGGTCTTTTCCGAGATTCTGTCCGCGTAGGCGAAGGAAGCGCGCACGTCATCCGGTGTGGTTTCGGGACCCAGGTTCGAGTTGTTTATGATGGCCGTAAACGGGATGCCGCAGGCGTTTTCGATCTCGGCCTTCACTTCCAGCACGGAATCCGCATCCGGTGTCAGCGGGCGATACATGTTTATCACCATAAACATGTCGTAATTGTTTTCCCGAAGAATGGCCGGTGCCAGTCTTCCGAGAGCCAGCGCCCCTCTCTCATCACCGCCCACGTCCAGCACGGCCTGTATCCTCTGATCGTCCGTGATCGCGTAGATCTCCTGGGGAAGTGCCGGCAGGTCCACGTTGGATCCCGCGTAGGGAGAACAGATCAGTCGGATTCCCTTTTCTTCCAGTTCAGTTTTGCTGTCGCTGGTCCGGTAATAGGGATTTACGATGTCCAGATCGGCGATGACCACATTTTCACAGGTCTTTTTCAGTTCCTCCGCAAAGCAGATGGCCGCGTTGGTCTTTCCGCTGCCGTAATGTCCGCAGAAAATGCTGATCCTCTTATGTTCCATCACGCCTCCTACAAAAGGTTCCGCTGGATCTTCCCGCTGGCAGTCTTGGGAAGGCTTTCCTTAAACACCACGATACGCGGGTATTTGTAGGGCGCGGTATGCTCTTTGACATATTCCTGAACTTCTTTTACCAGAGCGTCGCCGGGCTCCGTTCCCTTCACCAGAACGATGCTGGCCTTTACCACCTGGCCTCTTACCTCGTCGGGCGCTGCGGAAACGCCGCACTCCAGCACATAGGGAAGCTCCATGATAACGTTCTCGATCTCAAACGGTCCGATGCGGTAGCCGGAAGACTTGATCACGTCATCGGCACGGCCCACGTACCAGTAGAAATCATCCTCATCCTTCCAGGCAAGGTCTCCGGTATGATAATAGCCGTTGCGGAACGCGTAAGCGTTTTCTTCCGCGTCTTCGTAGTATCCCGTGGTAAGGCCGCAGGGAGATCCCTTGGAAAGATCGATGGCGATCTCGCCCACTTCGCCGGCTTCCACCGGATGATCGTCCTTATCCATAAGCACCACATCGTAGATAGGCGCGGCTTTTCCCATGGACCCGATCTTTGTCTGCACACCGGCAAGGTTTCCGATGATCATGGTGCTTTCGGACTGACCGAAACCATCGTAAATGCTTAATCCCGTGGCATCCTTGAACTTCCGGAACACTTCCGGATTCAGTGCCTCGCCTGCCGTAGTCACTCTCTTTACAGAGGAGAAATCGTACTTTGAAAGATCCTGCTTGATCATCATGCGCAGCATGGTGGGCGGTGCGCACAGGGTAGTGATGTGGTATTTCGCGATCATGGGAAGGATCCGTGCCGCGTCGAACCGGTCGAAATCGTACACGAACGTGGCTGCTTCCGAGATCCACTGCCCGAAAAGCTTTCCCCACAGAGCCTTGGCCCAGCCGGTCTCCGAAATGGTGAAGTGGAGCCCGTCGGGATCCACCGAGTGCCAGTACCTGGCCGTATGGAAATGTCCCAGCGCGTACTTGTAGTTGTGCATGGTAAGCTTGGGATATCCCGATGTGCCCGAGGTAAAGAACATGAGCATGGTGTCGTCGCCGCCGGGAGAATTCTCTTTTCTTGCAAAATGGGAACTGTACATGGCGTATTCCGTGTTGAAATCGCGCCATCCTTCCCTTTCTCCGTTCACCAGCATCTTAATAAGGGGCTTTTCGTACGTCTGCTCCGCGATCTCCACCTGTTCCGCAATGTCTCCGTCTGCCGAGCAGATCACGGCAGAAACACCGGCCTTCCGGAAACGGTATGAAAAGTCGTGGGCCAGAAGCTGACTGGTAGCCGGAATGGCAATGGCGCCGATCTTGTTGAGCCCCAGCATGGCGAACCAGAACTGGTAATGCCGCTTGAGGCTTAAGATCACCCGGTCACCCTTTTTAATGCCGATGGACGTGAAATAGTTGGCGCATCTTGCCGACTCATGATACATGTCATGGAACGTGAACTTCTTTTCCTCATCCTTTTCGGAAACATAGACCATGGCAAGTTTATTCTTGTCTTTCTCCGCAATGGCGTCCACGATATCAAAGGCAAAGTTGAAATGTTCCGTGTTCTTGAAAGTGATGGACGTGGGGACACCCTTTTCGTTTTCCGACACATCGATGAAATTCCGGTAGATTCTGCTTTCCGTATCCCTCTTTGCCGGAGCGGATTCCTCCACAGTCACCGGCATGTTGAGCTCCGGAATGGGCTCTCCTTCAGGATTTAATACGATGGCATAAAAGATGCAGTCTTTTCCGCTTACGGCGATCATGCCGTGAGGCGTGCGGCTGTTGTAGTAAATGCTGTCCCCGGGGCCCAGAACTTCCTGATGCGCACCGATCTGGACCTTCAGATAGCCGTCCACCACGATGTCGCATTCCTGTCCGGCGTGGCTGGTCACCTCGATGGGCTTGAGCTCCGCCTGGGGATCATAATGGCAGCGCACGTAGAGCGGTTCCGCGATCCTGTTCTGGAACGCGTCCGCCATGTTGTAGTAGGTCATGCCGTGGGCCTGGGACACTCTCTGTCCCGCACCTGCCCTGGTCAGATCGTAAGAGCGAAGTCTGGGGGCATCGCCCTCGATGAGTTCGGTCACGTCTACCTTAAGGATCCCTGCGCAGCGGTAGATGATGGTGAAGTTCATGTCATGCCTGCCTGCTTCGCAGTCCTGATACTCCGCCTCACTTAAACCCACAGCCGCTGCCATTTCACTGACCGTAAGGTGTTCCAGTTCCCGAAGCTCCCGGATACGGGCGCCCATCTCTTTTATTTTATCGTCGATTCCTGTCTGAATGTTTTCCATGCCTGTCTCTTCTGTATGTAAATATGATCAAAGCCTGTTTCTCTGGATCTTTCCGCTGATGGTCTTGGGGAGGCTCTCCTTGAAGACAACGATACGCGGATACTTATAGGGTGCCGTATGCTCCTTAACGTAGGACTGGATCTCTTTTACCAGTGCCTCGGAAGGTGTGTAGCCTTTTACCAGAACGATGCTGGCCTTTACCACCTGCCCGCGGACGGGGTCCGGTTCCGGCGATACGCCGCACTCCAGAACGTAAGGAAGCTCCATAATGACATTTTCGATCTCGAAAGGCCCGATGCGGTATCCGGAAGACTTGATCACGTCGTCCACACGGCCCACGTACCAGTAGAAATCGTCCTCGTCCCGGTAAGCCAGGTCACCGGTGTGGTAGAACCCGTCGTGCCATGCTTCCTTGGTGCTGTCCGCATTGTTGTAATAACCCTTGAAAAGTCCGCAGGGAACACCGTCTTTCGTGCTGACCACGATCTCGCCCGGTTCGCCGTCGGGAACGGGTTCGCCGTCCGCGTCCAGAAGGGAAATGTTGTAAAGCGGAGAAGCTTTTCCCATGGAGCCGATCTTGATCACGTCGCCGATCAGGTTGCCGATGCCAAGCGTCATCTCCGTCTGGCCGTAACCCTCTGCGATGTGAAGCCCCGTTGCTTCCAGGAACTTCTTGTAGACCTCCGGATTCAATGCTTCGCCGGCCGTCGTCATATGACGGATGGAGGACAGATCGTACTTTGACAGATCGCCGCGGATCAGCATGCGGAGCATGGTGGGCGGCGCGCAGAATGTGGTAATGTTGTATTTTGCGAACATGGGAAGGATCCTGTCCGCATCGAACTTGTTGAAATCATAGACGAAGACCGCGCTCTCGCAGAGCCACTGACCGTAGAGCTTGCCCCAAAGGGACTTGCCCCATCCCGTCTCGGAGATGGTGAAGTGCAGACCGTCGTCGGTGACGCCGTGCCAGTACTTGGCGGTGATATAGTGACCCAGAGCATACTTGTAGGAATGCTCGGCGATCTTGGGATATCCGGAAGTTCCGGAGGTAAAGAACATGATCATGGTATCGTCGCCGCAGGCGGAATTTTCGGAACGATAGAAATGAGCACTGTACATGGACATTTCCTCGTCGAAATTGTGCCAGCCTTCGCGGGTGCCGTTCACGATGATCTTATTTTCCAGTGTCTGAGCGGTTTCGTTGGCCTTCTCCACTTCTTCCGCCACGTCACCGTCCGCGGTGCAGACGATGGCTGTTACACCGGCCGAGGTGAACCGGTATTCAAAGTCATGTTTTTTCAGCTGATTGGTAGCCGGAATGGCAATGGCGCCCAGCTTGTGCAGACCAAGGATGGCCACCCAGAACTGATAGTGGCGCTTAAGGACCAGCATTACCCTGTCGCCTTTTCTGATGCCCAGGGACTTGAAGTAGTTTGCCGCCTGATTGGAGGCACGTTTCAGATCCTTAAAGGTAAATCTCCGCTCCGTACCGTCATCCGAAATGTGCAGCATGGCCAGCTTGTCCGGGGATTTCTTCGCAATGGCATCCACGATGTCGAAAGCAAAGTTGAAAGTATCCTCATTGGTAAAGGAGATGCTCTCCAGAAGTCCTTCTTCGTTCTCCGTGGTATGAATGAATTTCGAGCAGACGTAGTTCTTTTCCTCCTCGTGGCTGCGGCCCAGAAGAGTATTTCTGACAACGGTCTCTGACTGATCTTCGCCGGGAAGGACCACTGCCAGGAACAGACAGTCGGCGCCGTCCACGGCGATCATGCCGTGAGGCGTGGAACTGTTGTAGTATATGCTGTCGCCTTCGCTCAAGTATTCAACGTTGTCGCCTACCTGCACCTTGAGACGGCCCTGCATGACGTAGTCGAATTCCTGACCGCTGTGCTTGGTCATGTGGATGGGAGCGTCCTGCAGCCTGGGATCGTACTCGTAACGTACCCAGTAGGGCTCGGATATCTTCTGGCGGAACATGGGGGCCAGGTTTCTGATCTCAATGCCCTCTTCCTTTGCCGTGGCCTGTCCTTCGCCCTTTCTGGTCACCGTATAGGAAGAAAGACGGGCACTGCGGCCTTCCAGCAGATCGCTCATACCTACGCCGAAGGCCAGGGAACACTTGTGAATGAAGGTGAACGGGAAGTCCAGCTGTCCCGCTTCATACTTCACATAATCTTCCGTGCTGACTTCCGTCTTCTGCGCCATCTGCTCCACGGTAAAGTCCATGATGAGACGCATTTCCCGGATACGAGCCGCGATGTCCTGCAGTTGATTTTCCATATAATCCCCCAATCACTTATTTCAGAAACCAGTCAGCATCCGTCAGGCGATTCGCATTCCGCTTCGCTTCATGCTCATGACCTGCCGTCTGCCAGTCGCCGTACATGGATTTTCCGAAAAAAGCTGGCAAGCCATCTTTTTTCGCCAAACCCTGTACTACTGACTGGTTTCTTCTACAAGCAAAAAGGTTTGAGCCCGTGTCTCAAACCTTTTGTTCTTTGATTTAACTTATACGTTGTTAATCAGGAGCTTCAGTTATCCGACACGCCGAAATGGACATTCATGAGAATGCCGATAATGACGAGTAGAATAATGACGGATGCGTACTGCATAACCTGCTCCTGAAAAAATGATGTGTTCATAATAATCCCGTTTTTGGCAAAAGTCAATAAAAAATGGCGACTTTTTTGGGTATTATGCAAAATTTTGTCTGTCGTAATCCTTCCATAACATTTCATCCACCGGGGCATCGTCTCGACAGAGATTCTGGTCTGTCCTTCCTTCGATGTAATGAAGCAGCCGGCAGATCTCCCGGCTCTCGCACACCTTTGCCACGGCATTTCCGACCGGGTATTCCCTCTGCAGTCCGAAATGAAGGAAGATCGGCTCAAATTTGGGATAATAGACGGAGATCGGACACGCATGCCGTCTGACCTGAGTCATATGTTCGTCCCCGTTTTCATCGATCACCGGAATGTCACGAAGATCTTCCGTAAGACGCTCCGGAACGTCGATCATTTCCTCGATGCCGTGGATCATGGTGTTTCTGTCATGCCCCACGCCCAGAAGAAACATCTTCGCGTTCCGCGCAAGGAGTTTTCCGGTGATGCCAGCGGGATCCGCCGGAGATGACGCGTTCAGTTCCCCATCCACGAAGGAACGGGCATCCTTCCCGAAGGCGGCCACGGAATGTGTGGGATGCAGAGAACGCACGCCGTCTTTCCGGAAAGCCGCGATCTGAGACACGATCCCGGTACACGGCACGGAGGAACGCACGTCAAACACCGGTTCCGTTCTCGGAACGGTATGCCACGTATGGGTGGGGATCACAAGAAGCCCGTCCGAAAGCACGTCCCGAAAAGCATCGATCAGCGTATCCGCTCCGCCTTCCACCGGTCCCACGGCTCTCATGGAAGTATGAAGCATCACGGTATCGTCATTCCTGATCCCTGCAGTTCTTATCTGCGCTGCCAGTTCTTCCTTTGTATACATTTCCCTGTCACTCCCACACCACTTCGGATGTCTCATCGCAGACGATCCTGTTCACGATGTCTTCGCTCCTGATGTCCTCCAGGTGCACCCTGACGCCTCCGGATACGGAGACTCCCGTACCGACCGGATCCGTTTCCGCATGGGAAATGCTCATGTCACCCTTCACATTCGGGAGGTTCACAAAGTATCCTTTATACTTTTCCCGTTCCACGGTCTCCCCATGGGGATACTTCGGCTGTTCCGTACCGAAATACAGATGACTGAGCGTTACGTTTTCAAGGACCATTCCGTCTGAGACCGTATCAAAGAAATTGCGGCACTGACCAAAGGAATGAATGTTTGAAAACTCCGCATCCGCACATACGTGAGCAAGTCTTACCGCCGAGGTCGCCCTGGTGTACACATTCTTTACCGTGATCTTCGCCGTATCCCCCGGTTTTCCGGGCTGATCATGGAAATAAAAAGGAGAACCGATCCCGATCCCCAGCCTTGGCTGGAAGGAATTGCGGTCGGAAGAATCCATCACGGTATCGATATCGATGTTGTATTCCCGGTTCCCGTCGTGATTCAGAAGGCGGATCAGATTGCAGTTATGGGACGCAGCCTTGATATTGCGGACTTTCACGTCATGAATGTCACCGGAATGTCCGGCCACCTTCCGCGCCATCTCATTCTTTCCATTGAGCGCGGTAAACGCGACCACGTCGTCTCCGGTCCGGCCGGTAAAGTTTTCCAGCAGGAAATCATGACAGCCGATCCTCAGGTCGAACCCGTCGAGATTCGGAACGTGAGGGATCGCCTCAAAATAAATGTTCTTATACACGGCGTTGCAGACGCACTCATGGACGATCGCCCACCAGCGCTGATCCTTTAAATGAAGGTTCCTTACCTCCAGTCCGTCCACGTTCATAAACTGCAGGATGCACTGAACATACATGGAGTCCGGAAGATGATAGTGTCTGACAGTCTTTTCCAGCAGGTGATTGTGCTCGCCGCCGGAAAGGATCACGTGCCCTTCCCCGATCACTTTGATGTTTTTCACGCAGTGTTCCGGATCCCTGACCCATTCCGGATCGTCGGCATGCTCGTTCATGATGAGATTCTCGTAGGATCCCTTCGCCTGCTCCATATAGCAGTTATCCAGAAGCAGCGTAAAATCGTGGGGCAGCTCGATGGCATGCATGAGAGACCACCGGTTCTCCCCCGTTCTTTTGTTGTACCGCGGGATCTTTACCGCACGGCATCCATCCTCACAGGCGCGTCTGATCGCCGCACGGATAGTCTCATGATCTCCCTCTGTGCATATCGTATCATTTGCGTTAATGTATTTTTCCATCTGCATGACCCCGTTTAGCCGAAATAGCAGTGTCTGACCGGATTATTGAGAAGTTTTTCGTTTTCCGTGCCGGTAAACTCTGTTGCCGAGATATTGAAATACCGCTTCTTGTCCAGGGTCTCGTTTTCGTGTCCGATGACGATCCCTGTGCCGCAGGTCTTTGTATGGTCGTACTGCACGTTGAATACGCCGCTCTCTTCGGAAGCACCGATAAAGAGTGCCGTCTGCGCCTGCATTTCATTTTCGCGGATGATCAGTTCATGAATATCCGTATCCTTTCCCATGACGTACCGGTCATCACATAGCGAGGCATCTGCCGCGAAAGCGTTCTTTTCCGCTTCGAAACGGTTGTACTGAACGATGAAGTTGTTGCAGCCCCTCATAAGGACCACTGCCGCATCTCCATCGGAACGAACGGTGTTCCTTTCCATCCTCACCTCACGGCAGAATTCAAAGCTCACGGAACCGTTGATCTCCATGTCCTCGATCACAAGGTTGCCGGCATGCCAGAACCTGATATTGCCGTTCAGGGAAGCTTTTCCCTCGGAAATAATGTAGATCCACTTGTCTTCAAAAGACCAGCTGGCCTTTTCCGCATTGCCGCAGATCTCGTTCTCAAACAGCACGGGCGCGGTCCCCGTCACGGTAACGCCGTCCAGAAATTTGAGCTCCGTTCCCGCCGGGATCTTTACCGTCTCTTCGATCACAAGGTCTCTGTCCACGATCACTTTCCCGATATCTTCCCCGGCAGAAAGATAAAGCGCTTTCTGCAGTTTTTCCGTATCGCTTCTTCCGGCTTCTATGTCATCGGGTGTCACGTACCCTCTGATCCTCAGTTCTTCCATTTATATATCCTCCTCATCCACGTCGATCAGCTTTTCCACTTTGAGATCTCCCTTAATGTTGTCCGCGACCACGGGAAGCGCCCCGATCGCATACCGGGAGATAAAAGAGGTGCTGTTGTTCGGTTCACTGCCTTTTCCGTAGTACAGCCTCCGGAACCGGACGTTTTCCGTCTGTACTTCGCAGGAACTGTTATTGATGATGTTGATATTGTCACCGAACGTGAATACGTTTTCAAAACAGGAATCGGAAAAAGAGCCGTTCAGGGAAAACGTGTTCACGGCACTGGAAAACGCATTCACAAGGCGGATCCCGGAAATGTCGGAAGGAACTGCCGGATGCAGCTCCGCTTCCCGGTCTCCGATATGTACATTCGCATGGATCCTCTTTTTGTCGAAGAAATCCGAAGAGTCCACGATGCCGTCCATCCGGATATCGCGGATCTTATGCCCGCCGTTCGCCCGGATATGGACGATGGATTCGAATTTCGGGTCAGTAACGATATTCCTTAGCCGCACGCCGCGGATCTCCGCGTCTGCGGTCACCGGATACCTTTTGGAATCCGCGAAGATATAGACCGTGTCGTCTCCCGTTCGGCCCGTCAGGTTTTCAACGCTTATGTTTCTGCAGCCGCATCCGATCAGCACGCCGTAAAGATCTTTCACGTGCGGCACCATTTCAAACCACAGGTCCTCTATCCTGACGTCTTCGGAATGATCGACCATGACGGAAGCCCATCTTGCCATTTCAAACCGGATATTTCTGATAACGGCGTGGCTTGCGTGACGGAACTTTAGGAGCGCGTTCACGCTGACGTCCGGAAGACCGTACTTTCCGGACATGTTGTTGGAAAGATAATTCCATTCCCCGCCGGAAAGAACGGCGCTGCCCTCTCCGATGATTGAAAAACCGGAGGCACCGTCTCTGTTCCGGAACATATTGTCATAGATCCCCGTTTTCAGCACCAGGCGGCAGTTGTCAAGCAGGACCGTGACACCGGTCCCCACAAGAATCGCTTTTCCGATATGCCATTCGTTACTGTCTCCGGATACGTTAAAGCGCGGTATCCGTACGGTGTCTCCCGGGGATGCCGCATCGATGGCCTTTTGAATGATATCCGCATCCGCCGCTCCGGGTGATACAAAATCATTGGCATTAATGATACGCATTAATGGTTCTCCTTTTATTCGGGTGTATCAGAATATTGCCGGCGGATGAGAAGTACCGTCAGATCATTGACGTTGGTACCGGTGGGGCCGGTCATGATGAGGCCGTCCGCTTCCTTAAGAGCATGGTAAGCGTCATTCTCTTTCAGCACGTCATCGATGGCGATGCCCTTTTTTCGCAGAAGATCCGCCGTTTTTCCGTCCACGATGCCGCCGGCGGCATCCGTTGGTCCGTCGGTCCCGTCAGAGCCCAGGGAAAAGATGAGGGTATCGGAAAGTCCGTCGATTTCCGCTGCCGCACTCAAGGCCAGTTCCTGGTTCCTTCCGCCCTTCCCCTTTCCGGTTAGATGTACCACGGTCTCGCCGCCTGCGATGTAGGCAAGCGACCTGCCGTCCTTCTGATGATCTTTAGCGATGGCGCCCAGAAATCTCCCTGCTTCCTTTGCCTCGCAGGCAAGGCGCGCCGTCAGAAAGACCGGTTCATAGCCAAGGCCCTCACAGGTCTTTTCGGCCGAAGCACACAGCTGGGATACGCTCCCCGTCACATACGTGACAACGTTTTTAAGTTCCTTGGGCGTTTCTTCCCGCATGAGTTCCCTTGCCCTGTCCGACAGTTTCAGACCGTATTTTTTGATGATAATCTCTGCGTCTTTTGCCGTGGAGGAATCCGGATAGGCGGGGCCGGATGCGATCATGTCCAGAGGGTCACCGATGATGTCGCTTAAAATAATGGAGATCACCCGGGCCGGCCGGCAGGCGAGAGCAAACTTCCCTCCCTTCACCGCGGAAAGCCTTTTTCTGATGGTGTTGGTCTCCGTGATGGCTGCGCCGCAGGCAAGGAGCTGACCGGTGATGTCTTTCAGTTCCTCTCCGGAAACGAGAGGCTTTTCAAACAGGGCCGACCCGCCGCCGGAAACCAGGAACAGGACCGTGTCCCTTTCCGAAAGGCCGGAAACCATCTGCAGCGCTTTTTCCGCCGCATGGAAGGAATTTTCATCCGGTACGGGATGACCGGCTTCGCAAATGACAAGGCCGGGAATTTCTCCCTCTGCGTGATCATATTTGGTGATCACGATACCGCTTACGTTTTCTCTGTAAAGTCCCTTTTCCTCCAGCTTGTCACAAGCGGCCTTTGCCATAGACCAGGCTGCCTTTCCGATGGCAACAACAATAAGCCTGCCGCCGGCAAGATCCAGTTGTTCCAGAGTGTCTCCTACGGCCTTTCGGGGACTTGCGGTCTCCAGGGCGTTTCTGATGATCAGTTCTGCGTCTTTTCTCATAATAAATAATTGGGGCGCCGTTTTCACGACGCCCCGGAAGCATTTGCTTAATTATTTCTTCTTGGAAGCTTTCTTCTTGTTAGGATTGGTAGCGCCTTCTGAAAGGTTCTTGGGATCTCTCTCAAGATACAGATCATAGTGCTTGTCATATTCCTTCTCTTCCGGATAGAACTTGTGAAGAGTATTGATGACTTCGCCGCCGTTCCACTTACGGCCTTCCTTGCCCTGCTCGAGCTTGCCGGTGGTACCCATAACGGTAACGTTGAGCTGTCTGTGACGAGCACGAACGTGATCCCAGTCGATGAAGTATACGTGAGCGAACTCACCGCCGTCCAGCTTGCCGTCCTTGATGGTAAGGGTCTCGGAACGACCGAAGAATACGGAACGAAGATGTCCGTCGGTATTCATGGAAGTGAAGTCACCGGGCTCATCCACGTAGCGGCCGAACTGTGCATGGATCGGTCCGGGATGACGATACTGATGCTCTACCTCGAAATCGGGAACGAGCTCACGCATGATGTCAAGAAGGTCGTGCTGAAGGAACTCAAGATCGAATGAATCGATATCGTGTGAGCACTCCTGAACCATTACGGAACAGGTGGTGTGATGAGAAGCTACGCAAACGGTACCATTCTGAACGCCTGATGCTTCAACGATCTCTCTGATCTCTTTTGATACATCGTGGAATGTGGGGATCCAGCCGCGTGACTGAAGCTCTAATTCCTTCTGAAATACTTTAAACTCCATAACTATCCTCCAAATAATGAGTTAAGAAATAATGCTTTGAGTATTATAGGTTTTATTCTTTTCATAGTCAATATAAAGAACTTGAAAATACACAAGAAAAACTGTAGACTCTTTCCAAAAGGGAGGAACTGTTTTGAGCGGAAATACGGAAAACAAACCGAAAAGAGATCTGTTCCGGGTACGCTTCATGATCTACGGCGCGATCGCCCTTTTCCGAAAGATGCAAAAAGTTACTTGCCGCAGTTGAAAAACGGCCGACAAAATTGTAAACTGTTCCTATCATTTTGCATGGAGGTCACTTATGAAGTTTTCATCAAAAATCGAAAAATGCACCCAGTCTCCAATGCGGAAATTCCATCCTTTCGCTGTAGAGGCGGAAAAGCGCGGAATCAGGATCTATCATCTGAATATCGGTCAGCCGGACGTAAAAACACCGCCCCAGTTCTTTGAGGCAGTAAAGAATTTCAGCCAGCCGGTACTGGAGTACGCTCCCTCCCCGGGACTTCCCGTACTGATCGAGGCCATCCGCGGCTATTATGACAAACTTGACGTCTCTCTGGAACCCGGAAACATCTACGTCACCACCGGCGGCAGCGAGGCTCTTGCCATTACCCTGCAGTGTATCCTGGATAACGGCGACGAAATCATCATCCCGGAACCTTTCTACCCCAATTACAACACCATGACCAATACCACCGGCGGCGTGGTACACCCTATCCCCACCGACGTGCACCATGGATACCGTTATGCGGACAAGGATCTCATCGAGGCACAGATCAACGAAAAGACACGTGCCATCATGGTGACTACCCCCGGAAATCCCACCGGCGTGGTCCTTTCCCGCGACGAAATGGAAATGATCGTGGACATCGCCGTCAAGCACGATCTGTTCCTCATCTGCGACGAAGCCTACAGAGAGTACTTCTTTGAAGGCGACAGGCTGCAGACCTTCGGCGAGTTCATCGACAAGGCACCGGAAAACATTATCATTACCGATACCGTTTCCAAGCGGTTCTCCGCCTGCGGAGCCCGCATCGGCTGCCTGATCTCCAAAAACAAAGAGTTCATGGCCCACGCCCTTAAATACTGCCAGGCAAGGCTTTCCGTTGCCACCCTGGATCAGATCGCATCCGCTGCCCTTTACGATGTGGGCCCGGAATATTTTGCGGAAGTCCGCGCTGAATACAAAAAGCGCCGTGACACGCTCTGCCGCAAGTTAAGAGAGATCCCCGGCATCGTATTCGACGTTCCCGGCGGAGCCTTCTACCTGATGGCCGCTCTCCCCGTAGACAATGCCGAAAAATTCCAGCAGTGGCTATTAGAGGAGTTTGACGACAACGGCGAGACGGTGATGTTTGCCCCCGGCGGTCCCATGTACGCCGCTCCCGGAAAAGGAAAAAATGAAGTACGTATGGCATATGTTCTGGAATGTGATAAGATCGAGAGAGCCATTGACATCCTGAAAAAAGCCATTGAAGTATATAACAGCAAAAGCTGATACAGAAAGGAAAAACAATAATGATCAGTAACGAAGCTTTAAAAGCAGCAAAAGACGCTTATGATATCGAGGCGCAGTGCCTTGTGGAAATGAAGGACTATTTCGATGACGAACAGTTCTCCAAGGCCGTGGAACTTCTGGCAGACGCAGAACGCATCGGCACCTGCGGCTGCGGCCATTCCGGCATTATCTGCCAGCATCTGGCTCATCTGATGTGCTGCATTGAGCGTCCCGCACGTTTCATCTCTCCCGCAGAAGCTGTTCACGGTGCCACCGGATATCTGCAGCCCGGCGACGTGATGGTATTCGCTTCCCGCGGCGGAAAGACCGGAGAGCTCCTTCCCATCATCGACATCTGCAAGAGCAAGGGCGTCAAGATCATCTCCATCACCGAAAACATGGAGTCTCCCCTGGCAAAGGCCGGTGACGCAGTTTTAAAGCAGCACGTGAATCGCGAGACCGACAAGTGGAACGCTCAGGGAACCACCTCCACCACCGCTCTCTGCATGATCTGCCATGCTCTTCAGGCAGCTCTTGTGGAAGTGACCGGATACCAGGCAGAACAGTTCGCCGTGATCCATCCCGGCGGAGCAGTCGGCGAGCGCCTTAACGGAAAGAAACTGGGAGAAAAATAATTGAAGTCCATCGTTCTGGGAGGCTTCATGGGGTGCGGAAAGACCACCCTCGCAAAGCTCCTCTCCGAAAAACTTCACATGCAGTTTACAGACACCGACGACTACGTAAGAGAGCTCGCCGGTGTCTCTATTCATGACATGATCGAGGCAGGAAAACTTTCGGACGTACGCCGTTTTGAAAAGCAGTGCGTTTCTGAACTTGCCTCCTCAAAAGATCTGGTGATCGCCACGGGTGCCGGCGTCATGGCAAACGAAGAAAACGGCAAAGCATTCCATGAGAACTGCTTTGTCGTTTTTGTGGATCGTGATTTTGATACCGTTTATCCCCTGATCTCCAAAGACCCGGTACGGTCTCTTGCTTTCGGGAAATCTTATGAAGAACTGAAAGCCTTAAGCGACAGCCGGATCCCCGCCTACAGAAAATACGCCGATCTTACCGTAACAAACAACGGCGACCCGGGTCTCTGTGCGGATGCCATCGTTCACGCCTGGCTCTCTTCCGCGGAAAACTCTTCGTCTTCGTAGCCGGATCAGCCTTTTCTCGGGCCGTAAAGGGCTTCCAGCTTTTTTTCGATCTTTCTGAAATCCACTTTGCATTCATTGTTCCAGATCTCCACGGGGACCTCTTCATCAAACGTGTACTGTGTGATCTTTGTTTCCGGTCTAAAGACGTAAACCGTCACGATCCGGTTTGCGGGATCGATCTCCCAGTACTCTCTTACGCCTGCAGCTGCGTACCGCATCCGCTTCTGCCCCACCCTTTTCGAAGTATCCGAAGAAGAAAGCACTTCCGCTACAAGATCAGGAGCCCCGTAGACTCTCTTTCCGTCACCGAATTTCTCCCTGTCACAGACAACAACAACATCCGGCTGGACCATGCCTTCCTCTTTCTCTGACAGCTGTACGTCGTCCGGTGCCGACAGAGGGACACATGTTCCACCCTTTTCATCAACAAACCGGTCCAGCATTTTCCACATCTCCAAGGCGATCGTCTGATGCTCCGGTGTCGGCGCCGCCATGTCATAAAACACGCCATCTATGAGCTCCACGCGCCTTTCCTCCGGAAGGGCAAAGTAGTCCTCCAGCGTATGATGTCCCTGTTTCGGATCCTCTTCCTCCAATTTTTTGGCGCCGGTCCCGAACACATAGCTGCCGTCCTCACACAGATACTCCGCATCCCCGTAAAGGTCATCCTTTGGGTAGAATACACCATCCAGAAGTTCCACGTTGATGCTGCCGGGAAGCCTGTCATAATCCGCCACGGTATACAAGCCCTGCTTCTTTCCCACAAGGTGGGAAAAGAAATCCGGGAACAGGACCTTCTCTATCCTGTTCATGGTCGCAAGTCTGGGGTTTTTCGTGATGCCGCCGAATATCTTCCGGATGGTACTTAGCGGGATCTTTGTCTCTTCACTAAGTTTCTCATAAGACATTCCCAGAGACTTTCTCTGCTCGTTCATTCTATCTATCGTCATTGTATCCGTTTCCTTTCCGCTTTATATCCATATTGTAACCATTATATACCCATTATGCAACCATATCCGGATACACCTGTGATATTTTTTATTCTGAAAAAAACCTGTTTGCAGGCACTTATACTTTTGTTGTATACTTACGAATAAATATTATAAACACGCACGAAAGCGCAGAAGGAGCTAATAATGGCTGAACAGAAACTTCCGGGAATACACATCCGGGACAGGTTCATTGCCGTCAACGAGATCGTTGCTGTGGATGCCACCGTAGGCGTGCACCACAATACGGATCATTCTCACAAAAAGGCATATGAACTGATCTACTGTGCCCGGGGAAACATGGTGGTACAGCTGGATGAGACGTGGACGGACATTGATTCCGGTACCTGCATCATCGTCCCCAGGGATACAAAACACAACACGGTGACAGAAAGTGATACCACTTTCTGCTTTTACGTTGCCTTCGATCCCTCCACCGACATCTCCCGGATCTCCGGTCAGTACATCCGTCTTCCGGAAAACTACCGGCTTCTGCTGGATTCCCTGGCGGAAGAACTGACGAAAGGATATCTTTCCACCGGAAAAGGCGATAAGATCTTCACCCTGATCCCCCACGACGAAATGCCGGCAGGTGCCGAGCAGCTGGCGCTGGATCTTCTGGAGATCCTTCTGGTACTCATCACCCGCATCGTCAGCGCGGAAGGATACCGTGCGATCACAAAATCCCACAACGATTTTGCCGACAACCTGTCCAAAGACGCGGAAGGTTTCACCACAGACAGAGTGACCGAATACATCCGGAATCACCTGACGGAAAAGCTTACGGTAGAATCCATTGCCGAGCACTTCGGTTATTCCCGTTCCCGCCTTTCCACCATCTACAAGCAGAATACCGGACACGGGATCAACTACACCATTGCCAACGAAAAGCTGCTGTATGCCCGGCATCTTCTCATCGAGACGGACATGCAGGTGAGCGAGATCGCCGAATATCTGGGATTTTCCTCTCCCCAGTACTTCACCAACCGCTTCTACCGCTCCACCGGCATGTCACCGTCCAACTACGCCCGCTTCAAGCGCACGAAAGTAAACTGACCGTTGCCCGAAGGACCGGAAATCTGCTATAATCACAAGAAGAAAACCAATGGGGATCTTTCATCCCCTCGGCATCAATAAAAGAAGGATCTGACTATGAAATATTTATTGGGAATCGATGTAGGAACCACAGGTACCAAAACTCTTCTCTTCTCCGAAAAAGGAGAACTGCTTGGTCATGCATACCAGGGATATGATCTGATCACGCCGCAGGTAGGCTGGTCGGAGCAGAAGGCCACCGACTGGTGGGATGCCATCGTAAAGACGGTCAATGAAGTGATCGCAGCAGCCGGAAAAGACGTGGGAAAGAACGTGGCCGGCATTTCCCTTTCTCTGCAGGGAGGCACTTTCGTCCCCGTTGATAAGGATTTTCATCCCCTTACCAACGCCAGAGTGTGGAACGACCACCGCTGCACGGAAGAACGGGAGGAATTCCTGAAAGAAGTGGGCGAAGCGCCCCTTATGTACCAGAAGACCGGCTGGGGCCTTGGAAAAGGGCTTCTTGCCCTGGAGATCCGCTGGATGAAGAAGCATGAGAACGACCTTTTCAACAAAACTCACATGTTCCTTTCCGTTCCCAGCTACGTTTCCTATCAGATGACAGGCATTCCCGCCTGTGACTTCTCCGATGCCGGCATCGATCAGACCGGCAACGTGCGGGAAGAGAAATACGATGCGGACCTTCTGAAGTTCATGGGCATTGATGAATCCCGGCTCCCGAAGCTGGTGCATACCGGCGAAGTGATCGGCCATCTCACAAAAGAAGCCGCAGAAAAACTCTCGCTTTCCACAGACTGCGTTCTGGCGGCCGGCGCACACGATCAGTATGCCGTTGCGCTTGGCGCAGGCGCACTGGATTCCGGCGACATCCTCATCGGTTCCGGCACCTGCTGGGTGGTGACTGCCCTTGCCGACGAAGCAAACTTCGAATCCGGCATCGCACAGTCCAAATCCGCCGTTCCCGGTCTCTGGGGCTCCTGCTGGTCCCTTTCTTCCGGCGGTGTCTGCCTGGACTGGTTCCGGAAGAACGTGGCACTTGCCGATCCGGAAGTAAAGATCGGATACGATGAGATCAACAACATCGCTGCCGAAAGAAAAGCCGCCGAAAACGGCCTCTTCTTCTATCCTTTCTCCGGGTATGCCAGCGGCCGCCGGGGATTCGGCAAAGGTTCCTTCATCGGTCTCGACCTTTCTCACGACCGTTTTGACATGATGCGTGCCATCATGGAAGGTGTTGCCTTCCAGATCAAGAATATGATGGGCTATTTCAAGGCACAGCCTGATCCGCAGGACGGTCTTCGCATTGCCGGCGGTGCTACCAAGAGCCAGCTGTGGTGCCAGATCGTAGCCGATATCACCGGGTATCCGGTACGTATTCCGGAAGTGGCCGACATGGCCTGCGTAGGCGCAGCCGTGATCGCCGGTGCCGGCAGCGGTGTCTTCAAAGATCTGAGGGAAGGTTACAAGGCTCTTGCCGTAAAGGAACATGTACTGATGCCGGATCCGGAAAAGAAAGAGATGTACGCGAAGCTGTTCGAGGAGTATCAGAAGAACGCGGAGCTTCTGGCGCAGATCTACGGAATGTAGGTAGTGATAAAGTGCGAAATAATTCAACCACACAACAAACGACCTCCCTTGGGAGGTCGTATTTCTTGTTTCATAGGCTGCCAAACTTTCACTCCAAAATTACCTTTTGTTTCTGCAGGCGTCTTATCACTTCCTTTGGATCGATTTCCCTCGCCGGCACTCCTGTTTTTGCCACGACCGCCGATGCCGCTCCGGCGGCCTGGCCTGTAGCCATGGAAATCGGAGTGACCCTGAGGGCCGCAATAGCTTCATGCGTTGCGGAAATACAGCGTCCGCAGACCAGCAGATTATCAAAATCCCTGCTGATCAGAGCCCGCAGTGGAATCTGATAGAACTTGCCCCTCTCCAGAAAAACACTTTCCGTACCGTTTCCTGAGGGATCGTGGATATCAATGGGGTAACTGCCCAACGCTATCGTATCCGGGTACGATCTTCCCTCAAGCAGATCTCCTGCCGTAAGGACCACCTCACCGCTCACTCTCCTGCTTTCCCGAACACCGATCTGGATTCCGGTGGAAACCAGTCTTGCATGTTCACAGCCCGGAGCTTCGTTCACCAGCATCCGGTAGATCTCCTCCACTTGCTTTCTCCCCAGGCGCTCCGCTTCGGAAAGCTCTTTCGGGTCCAGCGGATCCAGACGAACGACCCTGGTAGCATTGACCACATATGTGCCGGGTTCAGAAGTTTCAAACAGCATTAGATCATTTCTTTCGGAAGTCACCCGTCCCTCCGCTTTTGCCGCTGCAAACTCGCGGTAAAATCCAGCTACCAGCAATCTTTCGGCACGGTCCAGTGCTGTCAGATCACGGATATTATAATTTTCCGGATGTTCATGAATCTCCCGGTACAGCCGTTTGGAATCCACATTGTCAATAGTAAAATTCATGGTCATCGGCTGGCACAGCCCGTCCGAATTCCTTCCCACTTTCACCGACGCACCCGCCCTGGCCGCCAGATCTCCGTCTCCGGTCGCATCCACAAAACAGTCCGCCCGGTATTCGGTGAGACCGTTTTTAGAAGCGGCAGTTACAGATACAAGTTTTCGGCCTTCGGTCTTTGCAGCACAGAGGAATGAATGGTACAGGACCTCCACACCTGCTTCCAGAAGCATCTCATCCAGTACCCTCTTTAAGGTTTCCGGGGCAAACGGAGTCACCGTAGAGACATAGCCGGTACTGTCTTCAATATGGCCCGTGGAGCCGCCGGCCTCCACCAGACGGTCAACCAGTTCCTGAGCCAGACCACCCACCACCTGCTTTGTTCCGGCATGAAATGTCATCATCGGCCCGACTCCGGCATTGGTCAGCGCCCCGCCGGAAAAACCATATTGTTCAAGCAGCAGAACCGATGCACCTTCTCTGGCGGCGGCGATGGCCGCCATACACCCGGATACCCCAGCGCCGGTAATGATTACATTGTATTTATTCTGCAGACCATTCATGTCTCTTCACCATTTTCCCCTGCCCTGCCATCTTTTCCCGCATCAGCTGTCTGGTTTTCGGTGTCCGTGTATTCAGACGAAAAAGCCTATCTGCTGCGTTCAGACATGCTTTGCGCAGTACGAATACAGTCTTGCGTTTTTCAGTACCAGCTTCAGATTCACCGGTTCCTTCCCTACCCAGTCCGGAAGGCCGATACACACATCCAGGCCGTTTTCAGAAACAACAGCCTCAAATTCCTTTTTGCTTTCCGTCCCCTCCAGTTTAACCTGTATTTCACCGAATGCACTGACACAGTTGAGGCATAAGACATTTCCGTCGATAATCATCGGATCAAACAGGATCTCACCGCCGTCAAAGCTGGCCATTGCACAGGCAAAACGGTCTCTTTTTACTGAACCGAATCCAATGCGGGTGCGTCGATCCCCGCAATCTGTTTTATCATACCCCGGGCCGTCAAATATCTGGGTATGGCGGAATACTGCCCCCTGATGATAGATCCTAATGTCGTCCCCCTCTTCCACGACCGTATCCCCAATGCTTGTGTTGAAGCGGTCCCATTCTCCGATGCCGCCGAGGGGAAGGATCGGGTTCCGATCTCCGACCCGTTCAAAATGCACGCCGTCATGGCTGATCGTCAGTTGGACATCCAGCGTCATATCCGAAGGATTTCCGTGATACATCTGTACCAGCCCCAGATACACATTGCCTCTTTGGAATACCGACAGGGAATAGATCTCATCACACGGCCGGTCCCGATAATCCGCCTTCATCACGGGTTCGATCTTTCCGAAAGTCAGTCCATCCTTACTGGTGGTGCGGACAACGATCCGTCCGAAGCAGGCATCAAATTCCGGAAGGTCCCGGTCCAGCTCCACCCTTTTCTCATCGTAACCGTACCCCCGGCCGTAGATCACATATTCCTGTTTCTGCGTATCATAAAACCAGTGGGAGATGTCCATGATCTCATAGCAGCAGGGCTCCGTGCTCGTGTTCCAGTGCAGACCGTCGGAAGACCAGGCCGTATACAGAACACAGGGATACGTCTTATAAGGCTGCGGTCCTTCCGGAAGGGAACCGTCTTCTCCGAATTTCATGGCACGGTCATGGATCGAATCCACCCGTTTTTTCATACGGTCGCGGATCAGCAGCTCCCCCTTTTCTTCATACTCCCTCATCACGGCTGCGTAATTTGCTTCCTGGATCAGACCGGCCTTTCGCGCATGTTTTTCATCTGCAAGGCCATGGTAAAGCATCTTATATTCTTTTCCGGTATCCCAGGGGGTATAGATCACTCCGCAGTTTTCCTTGAAATACCGGCCTGCATTCAGAGTACTCAGAACGATGTTTGTGTCCATTCCTTTATAAGAGACAATGCCAAGCTCCGGTTTCACCCAATGGACTCCGTCCGAACTTTCCGCATAGCAGACACTGCGGGTCTCATAGGCATCACTTCTGGCATAATACCACATCCGGTACGTTCCGTTGATCTTGAGGACCGAACCGAAAATATGGACATCCTCCTCCCAGGGTCTGTCCGGTACGATCACCGGATTTTCCGGACACTTTTCCACGGATTCCACATGGACCCTGATCCCTTTCATAGAACGTACTCCGTCCCGATCAACGGCAAACTGCCCCGATTCATTGAGCGTTTTCATAACCTGTCTCCTTTTTTCTGATATCTCTGTTGTATTCCCTTCTACTGTGAACTTTCCAGCGTCACCAGGATCTTTTTCTTATTGTGCTTTGTGCCGAATAACTCCCTTCATTGCTCTGCATCAAACATCATCTGCTAATATAAAACCGCCTGCGCTGTGAAGTTTTCTCCCTGCCCGATAAAGTTCCTGAACTTTTCTCTGCAGGGTGGTCGCGGGTTCCCAGGAAACCAGATCAAAAGGCGCTTCCGTAAATATATTGATCATAGCACCGAAGTCGCTGCTTTCCTCCGGGAAACAGCAAAACAGTTTTTGAAATTGCGCAATGTTCGAATCATCACCGAGCAGTCCTGACAGCGTATCATCAAGAAGCCAGGAATGGCACTGAAAGACCGGAAACTCCCATTCCGGGAAATACTTTTTAAAGAACGCAACAGCTTCCGCAAAGCTGCTTTTCACTTCAGGGATCTCCAGCCGGCCGTCTTTGGGAATGTGAACATTGATACACTTTTCACCTTTTCGGATCAGTGGATACCAGTCGGATTTCGGAAATGGTTTTACATCTCCGGTAATACGCCCTTCCAGGATCTCCTGACCGATATAAGCATCTGCAGTTTCGCGAAATGTTGTGCGCAGGCAGCACGGATCCCAGCAGTCATTGGTGCCCGCCACAAGCCCGTCCTGATTCACAGGCACATCGCCTTCACTAAGAGCAACCGTGTCACCGGTTTTGTTTCTTAAAATAACGATCCTTCCGTAAAACCGGTCCATTTCATATTCCAGACGGCCGATCCGCAAAAACCGGAAATTCTCGATGAATACCATGCGGGGGCATTCTCTGTCGTGTCCCCACCGGCCATAGAATCGGTGAAAACGGCCGATCCATATCCGAACGCTACGGTAACTTTGCTTCATGTAGGAGAGAGGAATATTTCCGGCTTCATAGCGCTGCCTTACGTTCTCCATCCCTGACAGATGAACCAGCAGCCCAAAGAAATCATTCACAAGCGGATCTTCCGTTACCGGACGCGGGAATCCCAGATGCACCAGATAATCTACTGAGCATTGCCGTTCAAACAGAAGTGTCCGCGCCGCGCAGGCCAGTCGGCACAGATCGGGAAGAGATGCGATCTTTTCAGAAGCAAGACATAGGGCATGGAAAGGTTCATCTTCGAGAAACAGCCATTCGCTGTTTACATGATCCAGGTAATCACGGGAAAGCCACGGAGAAAAATCTCCTCCATCGGAAAGCGCCTTATAGAAATCCGGACCAGCACCTTTCAGATGATATTTTTCAATCAGCTCCTCATACATCAGATCACACCTCCTGCTATGTAAACCATTATAGTACAGAATGTCCTTTATTTAATTTCTTGTCTTTCCTATTGCGCGTTTTCCAGCGGCACAAGTATCTTCTTTTTGTAATAGAAATAGGTGACTGCGACCAGAAGGGCCTGGATGGTCCAGGAAACGGAGAAAGAAGCCTGGATCACGTAGAGATTGTTGAAGCCAAGGATGCCTATCATGATAAAAAGCCACAGCATGCGGACGCCGAATATGCTGAAAATGGATATTACCATGGACGGAACGGAAACACCGATGCCCCTCAGCACTCCGGTCAGCACGCCTGTCACGCCTGTCACAGCATAAAACGGGTACATTACGTAGACTTTCTTCAGTCCTTCCTCGATGGCTGCGGGGGAATCGGTCAGGTAGATCCCCAGAAGCGGCCGGGCAAACAGGATGGCCAGTGCCGATACGACCACGCCGGTGATCACGGAAAAAAGAAGGCAGTACCGGGCCTGGGAGTAGATCCTTTTCACCTTTTTCGCGCCGAAATTCTGTCCCGTAAAGTTGAGGGACGTGGTATAGAAATTGCTCACAAAAGCGCCTACGAAACCTGCCACACTGGTGGCGGCGCTGCATCCGGCCACGGCCAGGGAACCCAGGGCATTGATATGTGACTGGATCGTCATATTGGCGATGGGATAGAGAGAATTCTGAAGACCGGTGGGAAGCCCGACGGAAACGATACCCTTAAGCGCGTCCCCATCAAACCCGAGGCGGTGGAGATCAAGCCGGGACGCATCCGTTCTTTTCATCAGATTAAGCACCACAAGGCCGGCGGATATGCATTGGGAAATGGTGGTGGCCAGCGCAACGCCCACCACGTCCAACTTAAACGCCACAACGAAGATCACATTCATCACAATGTTGGCGATGCCGGAAATGGTCAGATACCGGAGGGGCTTTTTTGTATCGCCGTTGGCATTGATCACGGCCGTACCGAAGTTATACACCAGCATGGCCGGGATCCCGGCAAAATAGATCTGAATGTAAGCGGTGGCAAGGTCCAGGATATCCTCCGGGGTGTTCAGCAGTCTGAGGCCGGGCTTTGACAGCAGAATGCCGGCCACAGCCATAACGGTACCGCTGGTAAGCGCCAGCGGGATGGCTGTGTGGACCACTTTGGAAATACGGTCATCATCGTTTGCGCCGATAGCCCGGGCCGTGGACGCTCCCACGCCGGTGGCAAAGCCTAAAAACAGTTCAATAAACAGATGAGTGAAAGATGTGGTGGAGCCAACGGCTGCCACGGAAGCGCTTCCGCAGAACTGTCCCACCACCACCAGATCGGCTGCGTTGAATAAAAGCTGAACCAGCGCCGTAAGGATCACGGGGATGGTATATATAATAACTTTTTTGGGGATCTTCCCGACCGTCAGATTCATAACAGGTACCTCTTCCCGTTATTCTACCACTCTTTTCCCGGAATTGACCGCGAAATACAGAAAAAGTACCCGCTTTTTCCCGCATCTGCGCCTCATGCGCCTCATATAGCGCGATTGCCTTCCGCAAGCTTCGGAAACAGGCGCAGAGCATTCCGGAACAGAATGTTCTCCTTGTCCCGTTCCGTGATCCCGGCAAAAAGGATCCTTCCATATTGAAACGCGGCGGAATACGTATCCGTACCAAACAGGATATGTTCAGACCCGACTTCCGAAACAGCCCGTTCCACTACGTTATTCAGATAGCTGTTCTTTCCGGAAGTATCCGTATAAATATTTCCGTGTTTCGCCCTGCGGATGGCATCGATATGTGCCAGTGTTCCCAGGTGCGCGATGATCAGTTTCATATCCGGATACCGGTCCGCAAAGGATGGCATCTTTTCCACATGCTGCGGATGCATCAGAAGGACCGCCTTTTTCAGGTTTGCGAATTCAAAGATCCGGTCTCCGCATTCCATGATATCGTATCCGTGATAGGAGGGATGGATCTTGATGCCCAGACACTTCGGAGAAGAAAGCATCCGTTCCGCCTGAAGGAACGTCCCCGGATCTCTGGGGTCGATCACGACCCATTGATAGATCCAGTCCTCTTCCTGAGAAAGTGCAAACAGCAGCTCGTTTTCTTCCGTAACTTCCTCCGGACTCAGTACAGAGGCAAAGCTTGAAAAAGCTGCCTTTTGGATACCCACCCGCTGATACTGTTTTCTGAGGGCCGGGAGGGTGCATGACTGCAGCTCCGGCTCTTCCGGATTCCTGTCATGAACGGTGCCGTGGTCAAAATGAGAATGACAGTCTATTGCCTCGATCCACCTGATCTCCATCGTTTTATTCCTTTCCTGTCCGCACATACTCTTTGGCATATTCCGTAGCAAAGCGCAGGCGGTCTTTCGCTTTTTCTCCCATAAGAAGCGCGCTGCAGTATGCCGCGCTGAAATGATCCCCGGCACCGGTGAGTACCGCCGGATGTTCCACCGGAGACACCGCTTCTTTCACAATGTCTCCCTCCGCGGCAAAAAGGAAATTCTCTTTTCCGGAATGAACGACGATCTCTCCGATATCGTATTCCGCCTGCAGTTTTCTGCAGATCTCTTCCGTATCTTTTCCGGCACCAAGGATCTGCCCGATCCGTTCCGCCTCATTTCTATTGAGCCCAAGGACCGTCCTGCGCTTTTTTGAAAACTGCGCCATCAGCCGAAGGATCTTTCTGCACTCCTCCTCTTTTCTCCGGGAAACATCGCAAAGATCGAAGAACATATATTTTGAAAAGTCCGCAGGGCTTTCTGCGAAACAGCAGTCAAACACGTCTTCCCACAGCTTTCCGGCATACGAAAGCTCGCTCCAGTTGACCATTGCCGTAAGATCCGCATTCCGGAAGAGTTCCTCCGCCGATTCCTTTTCCCGTGCCAGCTGCTGCCGGATTTTTTCCCACGCATCCGGCTGATCCGGGTTCTGCTCCAGGAACGTCTTTCCGTCTTCGAATTCCAGCGCCAGCGTGGATGCGGGACATCCGTAGGAGATCTTCCTGCAGGAAGCCTCCAGGAAAGCGGGATGCAGCTCGGGGGCCCCCATGGTACCGATACACGCGGCATCGACCCCCAGCCGGCTTAAGGCATGTGCCATGTTCGGCGCGTTTCCGCCAAAATGCTCCCGGTTCTTTTTCAATTCAAAACTGCAGTTTTTTCCCTGATGCTCTGCCAGTTCCCGTCCGAAACCCGAAAGAGACGTATAGTATTCAAAACCGTCTCTTTCCGTTTCCCCCGTTCCGGCCGTTTTCACCACGCGGACCAGGGTATCGACGGCACCATCAAAGCCGACCACTGCCCTTTTCGAATGCAGTTTTTCCATATCCTTTCCGGTCATGCGGCAGCATCCTCATTCTTTCCCGTATTCCAGAAGGAACGCGGCAACGATCTTTGTGAAGTTTACAAGAACATCACATTCAATAAACTCGTCCGGCTGATGTGCGCCGCCAACCGCGTCAAAGTCACGCCCGGCGCCAAAGCAGAATGCTCTCCGGGATCCGTGATTGATCATCAGCGGCAGATCGGACAGGCAGGATCCCGTCCCCTGCCGTTTTTCTCCCGTCACCCGGTGAATACACTCCGCCATCAGATCCATGGCGGGATTTTTTTCGTCCCCCTCGGAAAAGCGGAAGAAGCGCGTCGTCAGAGCAAAACCGCCGAATTCCATGCCCATGGGAAGCAGTTTTTCATTGATCCTTTGTTTCAGTTCTTCCAGTTCCCGGAGAGTCTCCTCCTCGTTCTCACAGGTATAGAAGACCACGCGGATCTTTGCCGCATTCAGGGAAAGATCGCCGCCGATGCTGATTTCCAGGAAACGAAGAGCCGTATCCGGGATAATAGTATCTTTAAAAAGTTTTCGGGAAAGGAACCCTTTTCTGCGCTCTTCCTTGAATCTAAGCAGTTCCTCTTTGACCACAGCGATCCCATCGATGAGCTTTCCGCAGGAATCCAGTGTCTCCAGGGAGCGGACCATACCCTCGATCTCACCGCCGCCCGCACCGGCACACCACATTTCCAGACCCTTTCCGTCCATATTCAGAATGTCGTCCGGCTTATGCTTGAGGCTTGCCGCCAGCGCACCGTTTCCCCCGCCGAATTCCTCATCGCAGTAGGCGTTTATGATAAGATCGTAAGGAAGACGGATCCCGTTCTCCTGAAAAAGCTTTATCAGAAACAGGATCGATGCCAGCGCGTACTTGTCATCGCAGGCGCCTCTCCCCAGGATCTTCCCGTCTCGGACCGTTCCGCAGAGCGGATCGAAACTCCAGTTTTCCCGGTTCCCGATGGGGACCGTATCGCTGTGAGCCGCCGCCATCAGTTTCCGGTCATGATGCGTTCCCGGGATCACCGCGGAAACGTTTCTGCGTTCTTCCAGGTGTCTTCCGGGATAATAATCGATGTTTTCCGTAAGGCCGGGCACATCCAGCGGAGAATAGGACTCTGCCCCGATCCCCAGGTCAGACAGTGCTTTCAGAAGATAGTCCGCCATAGGTTTCTCATTTCCGTGAGGCCCGAAATTCTGGGAATCGATCCGGATCATTTCCGAAAGATAGGAAAACAGGACGTCTTTTTCTTTTTCAATAGCTTCAAACAATTTCTCAATATTCATGATCTGCCTCCATATGTGCGCGGTTTTCCTTCAGTTGCATTCTATCACCTTCAGATTTATAATAAAACACAATTACGAAAAAGAGAGGTGTTTTCATGGAAAGCCGCATGAAACTCAACATGTTCGACGATTACTGGATCGATTTCCGTCCGGACACCATCAGAAGGTGGTTTGCCCCCACCCCATTCAGCCGGATCAAAAAGACACTTGGCTACGGTTCCATCGTCTGTGACAAAAAGCCGGGCGTGTACCGCCTGTACTACGAAGTGGCAGTCTCCCTGGAGAACAACGGTGTGCGCAACCTCTACATGATCGAATCCACAGACCTCAAATCGTTTTCCGAACCCCAGCTGGTCTATGAAGGTGACGGCGGCGTTCACGGAATGACCGTTTTCCTGGATGACCGCGATCCGGATCCTAAAAGACGCTATAAGCTCTGCGGCATGACCAGACTGATCAGCCGCCGGAAAGACCCGGAAGCCAGAAAGCGCATGGAAGTGGAACTGGGCTTTTCCGCGGACGGAAAAGCTTTTGTCTGCGACCATACCTGGCTGATCACGGCACATACCAGCGATTCCGACAACAATATCTTCTACAACCCGATCTTTGAAGAATACAATCTGCTGCACCGCTCTGCCTACGTGGACCGGCGTATTGCCGTAAAGACCTCCAAAGATCTGAAGCAATGGAGCGATCCGCATATCGTTCTGCAGCCCTCTCCCGTCTACGGCAGTGACGGGTTCCAGACGCAGCAGTACGGCATGGTGGCAAATTACTTTGACGGTATCTTTTACGGTCTTCTGTGGCAGTACCGTACCATCATGACCAACACTGACTGGAGAAAAATGGCGGGAGTCATCGAGCCGGAACTGGTGTACAGCTACGACGGACATGAGTTTTTACATACCAGCGGAAAGACGCTGATCGAACGCCCGGAGGCACCGCAGCCCGGATGCGCGGGGATCTGTCCCTTCGGCATGGTGGAGAGCCTTGACGGAGAATACTACTATCTCTATCTGGGGACCAAGAGCGTTCCCCACGCAACAGACAAAGAAGTGGCCGTGCTGGTAAAAAACATTACGGAACAGAATATTCCCATCGCAGATTCGATCTACCGTATCCGTAAAGACCGCTTCTGCGGCATCGAAGGTCCCGGGGCCGGTGCTCAGGTCATCACGAAGACCGTGTGTCTTGACAAAGACGATCTGTCACTGAATCTGAACGCTTCCTGCGGTTCCGCCCGTTTTGCCCTGACAGAATACGATCTCACACCCCTTCCCGGCTTCTCCTATGACGACTGCATCCCCTTTGCTTTTGCAGACGCTGCAGATCACCGGCCGCAGTGGAAAGAGCATCAGATCTCCGAGGTCCTCGGAAAGCGCGTACGGATCTGTGTGGAATTAAACAGCGCAACACTCCACTGCATTTCGGCAGCGGCAAGGCCGTATATCGTAGAGATCCAGAAGAGCTTTGCGGAGCCCATAGCCGTTTCGTAACTTTCTTCCGATTATGTGAAAACAGGAGCCGTTTTTGAAGGCTCCTGCTTTTTGATATCAGTGATATTCCGGCAGATAACTGCCGTGAGCTTCGATCAGCTCATCCACCATCTTTTTGATGGTATCGATGTCCAGTTCGCTGCCGGTGTGCGGATCCAGCATTGCCGCCTGATAAATGTGATCTTTCTTCAGAGTGCGGGCGGCTTCAATGGTCAGAAGCTGTACGTTGATGTTTGTCATATTCATGGCAGCGCACTGTACCGGCAGGCTGCCTACTCTGCAGGGATGGATACCGGCCCCGTTTACCAGACAGGGGACCTCCACACATGCTTCCTCCGGCAGGTTACTGATCAGGTTTCCTGTATTCAGCACATTGCCGCCGATCTGATAAGGGGAATCTGTTGTGATGGATTCGATAATGCGGGACGCATACTCCCGGGAACGCTCCCGCGGCTTAAGACCGTTTTCTATGAGTTCCGCGTATTCTTTTTTCCAACCTTCGATCAGTTTTACGCATCTGCGCGGATACTCATCCAGGGGAATGTTATAACGGTCGATCAGTTCCGGATACCTGCTCTTTATATAGAACATATTATATTCGGCATTGTGCTCGCTGGATTCGGTGCAGTAATAGCCGAAATTCCGGATATACTCCAGACGAACTTTATCTTTGCACTCCGGGTCCGCAAGCTGTTCTTCCATGCGGACTTTGATCTCCGGATACAGATCCACGCCGTTTTTATCTTCGATCTTAAGGAGCCACGCCATATGGTTGATACCGGCGATCAGTTCTTTTCGGCCTTCCAGCCTGTCTTCCATCCCCAGTCTGGTAAGAAGTCTCTGAGAGCACACCTGGACACTGTGACACAGACCCACGGAACGGATCCCGGTGTATCTCTGCAAAAAGCCCGAATTCATTGCCATCGGATTGGTATAATTCAGGAACAGTGCACCCGGACACACTTCTTCCATGTCATCTGCAAAATCTTTTAATACCGGTATCGTACGAAGCGTCCGCATGATGCCGCCGATCCCCAGCGTGTCACCGATGGTCTGACGGAGACCGTATTTTTTCGGTACTTCAAAGTCAATGATCGTGCAGGGATCATATCCTCCCACCTGGATGGTGTTGATGACGAAATCGGCATCTTGCAGAGCCGCCTTTCTGTTTTCCACACCCAGATAGCATTCAATGGTCCCGTGGCCGCCCATTTTCTCCTGCATGGCAAGAAGGATGGTGTAACATTCGTGCAGTCTTTCTCCGTCAATATCATAAAGCGCGAAAACGGCATCCCGGATGACTTCCGATGCCATGCAGTCTCCCACCACATTTCTTGTGAAAGCGGCGCTCCCCGCTCCCATAAACGTTATCTTCATCAACCACTCCTTTTTCCTTTCCTGTAAAGAATAAAGAGCCGACCCTTTCGGTCGGCCCTTTGAATGCTTCTGTTTGATATCAACCCTTTACGGAACCTACGGTAATACCCTTGATGAAGTACTTCTGCAGGAACATGAACATGATGACCATGGGAAGGGAAGAAAGCATGATCCCGGCAAATGCGTAGCCATACTCTGTGGTATACTTGCCGAAGAACTTGTTGATGCCTACCATGATCGTAGGAGTGGCATTGGAGTTCAGCAGTGAATTGGATACCAGATAGTCGTTCCAGATACCGACGCCGTTACGGATGCAGCAGGTAGCGGTAACGGGAGCCAGCAGCGGAAGGAAGATCTTCCAGTAAACGCCCCAGGTAGTGCAGCCGTCAATGTAGGCAGCTTCTTCCAGTTCCTTGGAAATGCCTCCCATGAATCCTGCGTACAGGAATATGGAGAACGGCAGGTTCCAGGCTGCTTCAATAAGGATCACGCCTACCAGAGAGTTGTAAATGTTCATCTGCGTTGCCTGCGCTACCAGAGGAAGCAGACAGCCGATGAAGGGAATGACCATGCAGGACATTACGATCTTGTAATAGATGTCAAAGGGTTTCCATTTGATACGCGCGATCGCAAATCCTGCCAGGGAAGCCAGTACGATAATGATCAGCATGGAAACGACCGTCATGACACCGGTATTCCTTAAAGCCTCAAAGAATTTCATCTTCTTGATGGCATAGGGGAAGTTTGACGTAATGAAAGTCTCTGCACTGATAGAAAGCGGATGCTGAACGATATCCACACGCTTTTTGAATGCACTGATAGCAAAGTAATAGATCGGAACCAGTTCTATAATACTGAAAAGAACAAGAACGATTTCCTGAATGATTACTTTTGCGGTAATTTTCTTATTATCCATTTTTCTCCTCGTTCTTTCTTAAGTAATAGAGCTGCAGCAGAGATATGGCTGTGATCACCGCTGTCAGAATAACAGACAGCGCCAGCCCTCGCCCGTAATATGCACCCGAGCCCAGATCAACGATCTTGGAAGCGATCAGTTTCGCCGATTCGGAGGGACCTACACCGATCTTTGCGGGAAGCTCGTAAGCCTTGAATGCACCGATGGACGTGGTCATGACGTTGATGGTGATGGACGGAGCCATCAGCGGAACCGTGATGTGACGGATCACCTGGCCTTCGTCTGCACCGTCAATGGTAGCAGCCTCATAAAGTTCTGTGGAGATACCCTGAAGACCCGCCAGGTAAATGATACATGTGGAACCAACGCCTGCCCAGAGAGCGGCAACAACGATACATACGTTAACAAGTCCTCTCGTTTCCAGCCAGTTTACCTTTTCCAGACCGGCGGAACTTAAGAGCTGGTTGATGATACCGTTATTGTAGTTGTACATAATGTGCCAGCAGATACCGGTAACGATGCCGGAAAGCAGTGCGGGAAGATACCAGATGGTACGCATCACGCTTCTGTTGATTCTGCCCTTACCCTTTTTGTCCAGCGACAGAGCAAGCGTAAAGGAAAGAATGTTCTTCAAAATGGTATCCGCTATTACGTAGAAAATGGTGGCGATCACCATTTCTTTAAAATACTGGATCTGTCCCAGCTTCGCATAATTCTCAAACCCGATGAAATTTGATGCGGAGCCGTAACCTTTCCAGTCTGTAAAGCTTCCAACGATAAGCCTTCCCAGAGGATACAGCACAAAAACAATCAATAGCACAAGAGCCGGCAGACAGAAAATAATTCCTGTGATCCTGCGTGATCTCTCGAGCGTCGACATACTGCCTTTCATACCAACACTCTCCTTTCTAAGATAGGCAGATTGTACATCATAGTAAAATCCATTTCAACCGCTTATTTGGCACATTCGGAACCCGACGGCCGGTGTTATCCTTCTTTTTTCTGACGCACGTTCAATTTTTTGTGCCGGTTGCCCAATTTTTTATTATCTCATATGTGCACAATGCACTAAAAATTCAACATAATCTTTGACTTATGTTTTTGTTTCATATTTGTGATTTTCATTGATATCCCCATTGCCGTCTGCTATAATGCAGACTGTATGGGACTATCCCTACTTCGACAATTGTAAGATAATAAAGGTGCATATTTGCTAAGTATACTTAG
>JAKSPC010000011.1 GCA_024405155.1 Lachnospiraceae bacterium
TGGAAAGGGCCAGGCTGTCCACTTCTTTAAGCCATTCATAGTCTGCCTTCAGATGAGCCGGTGTATTGCGCAGCGACTTTCCGGTCTCCTCGTAGTGCTTTTTCTTTTCCTCAAGCAGCGTGTTATATACAAAACGCGTACAGCCGAATGCCTTTGCAAACAGTTCCTGCTGTTCGGCATTCGGATAGATCCGATATTTGTAGGCGAGGTTCTTCTTTTCGCTCAATCCTTTTCTCCCTGGGATTCGATGTACTTCCTGATAACGTCAATGGATGCGCCGCCTGTGGTGATCAGGCAGAAGCTTTTGGACCAGAACGCTTCTTTCCACAGCTTCTTTCTGATCTCCGGGTGCTCCTTCTTGATCAGCCTGCTGCTCGCACTTTTATAGGCATTCAGAAACTTTGTCAGTTCTGTTTTCGGATGAGCGGAAAACAGAACGTGAACATGATCGATGTCGTGATTCCATTCTTTCAGTGTGATGTTATATGAGGGAGCAAGCGTTTCAAACATCTCTCTGAGCCTCCCGGAGATTTTGTCATCCAGGACCTTTCTACGGTACTTTATCACAAGAACAAGATGATAATTCAGCGAGAACACTGAATGATTGTTTGATTCCAGTTCTATCATGTTTCTGCTCCGATCTTCTTTTTAATACTGATTATACTACAAAGTAGAGGAAAATAACAGTTCTAAAAAAAGAGAAGCTCTTTCCGGGTAGAATATCCGCCGGCAATTCATCCCCTACCTATAGAGGAAGGGGACTTCTTGCCGATTATGTTAAACCATCCCGGGACTTATTGCAGAGATGCGGTGTTGATAACGTTTCCGTTTCCTGCTTTTACGGGCGTCACGCCGAAAATGGCTTTCAGTTTCTCGATACCGTCTGCATTGATGATCATGCCGAAGGTGCCGTCATGATTTGCCGAGAACTCCAGCCATATCTGCTGACCGCCGCAGTTATAATAACCGTTTTTGTACCGGATCATACCGAAATAACCGTTATGGGCGGTTTCGGGGCTGTAAAACCGTCCTGCTGCGTCCTGTACCAGTCCGGCAGTCTCCAGAGTACCGTCCTCACGGATCAGATACCATATGTTGTTTCCGTTTCCGGGTACGACATCATCACACACCCAGCAATTCTTAATCAGGGTTCCGTTTTTGTCCGTGATATGCCATGCACCGTTTTCGTCAACGATCCACCTTGTGGAATATGTCTGTTTTAAGGAAGTCGAAGAGGAGGAAGAACCGCCGCCGGAGGGATCGTCTTTCTGACTGCCTGCTTTTACGATGGTGATGTCACTTGACCAGGGCTCCCACTCAACGACATACTCTCCGTCTCCCGTAAGGGTGACGATCTTATTTGCTTTGTTATACGTCCATTCCTGTCCCTTTTCGTCACAACGGACTGCAGGTCCCACATTGTCACCGTTAATGTACAGATTTGTGATGTTGGTATGTACCGGGTCATCAAACCGGAATACGAACGGCGTATCCCGCTCCTGTACATTCACGGTAAGTGTTTTTGAAGACAGCTCATAAACACTTGTATGCACGGTATGGACCATGCCGGGCAGCCGGATACCGGTTTCTTTTTCAGTCTCCTCAATGAGTTTTCTGGTCTCCTGGGCATTTTTGAACGTCTTCATGCGTTCTTTTTCCTGGTATTCCGTATTGTCATAATATGTGAACTGATTCTCATTTCCCTGTTCATCCATATACGGATACATATTGTGATCGCTCCAGAACTTCTTTTCGTTTCCGGCAACATAGGTCTGCTTATACCGGATGCCTCTCATGTGAGAAAGCATCTGCGCGGATTCTTTGATATTTGAAAGATCTCTCTTTGCCATGGCATAGCGTTCTACGCCCATGGCATAACGGAAATACAGGCTGCTGAATTTCTTCGTCAGTTCATTTTCAATGACATAGGTTTTCTCACGCGATATTTTTTCATTCTCCGGCCATACGATCTCATATTCCTCACAATGTGCGGAATGTGTCACGTGGAAGTTGGACATGGCCGCTTCTTTTCCTTTGCTCTTAAGCACCAGAAGCATGTTGCTGACCGTTTCCACGATGTAGGTCGCTTTCTCGTCGGAGATCATCCAGTGGAATTCCTGGCCGAGGACAGAATAGATGTTGGCTTTCTTAAGGAGTTCTACGGCATGCTCTGCGCTGTCGGCCCGATCCAGAATGTAACGTACCACAAAACCTGCGCATACATTGTCCATGTTTTCACCGAAAGGCTTTTGGGCTCTCGTACCGACGGTATCACCGGAACCAAAGGTATCACTCATCACCACGTTTACGTTAATGGCAACACCGGCATCATTGATGCCGTCCATGGTGAGTACGGGAAGGATATCTTCCATGCCGATGATCTGCTGAAGGAACGTCGGGAAAAAGGCGGATCCCACACCAAGGGAGGCGTGGCGGCCTGTGGCTTTATCCGCGGGTACGCGGATGATGTATTCATCCACATCATCATACGCCCAGTCGAAATTGCGGCCGATCAGATCGCCTGTACGGCAGCTGGTACACAAAGGCCTCTGAAGAGAGTTCAGAAAATCACCCCATACACCCTCCTCATTCAGTCTTTTATAAAGATCTTTTGCCTCCTCCGGAAGTTGATTCCACCATTCATCCATGTAGTCATCATCAATTTCAATTCCATCATACAGGAACGGATATTTCGCAAGAAGCGCACTTACCATCACGGCCTTTTCATTGTTCCAGTGATCGTACTCCACTTCATAGAGATGATCGGCGATCTTTACGACTTCGCTGGATGTGGCTTTTTTTGTTCCGGCCGAAAGAAGCGCCGCATCCGAAACGGCAGATGCCGGTTCATCCTCGAAAAAGCCCTCTTCTGCCGCTTCGAAGGTGACTTCATCCATCACTGCAGAGGCGCTTAAGGGATCTGAGACAGGCATCAGTTCTGCCGTCTCTCCGAAAGTCATGGCGGGTGTCAGCTGCATCACGACCATGAGTGCTGCCAGAAGCGCTGCGATCTTATTTCTTCTTTTCACGATTTCTCCTCCTTGAAAACGGGCTGCCTCAACAGGCAGCCCAAAACTTCTTATTTGATCTGTGATCTTACGACATCAACTGACTTTGAGAGTGCTGCGTCCATGCCGGAAGCATCCGTACCGCCGGCCTGTGCCATATTGGGTCTTCCGCCGCCGCGGCCGCCCACAAGAGGCGCGATCTCTTTAATGATATTTCCTGCCATGACGCCTTTTTTGACGGCACTGTCGGAAGCGGATGCAATGAGACTTACTTTTCCGTCACTTTGCGACGCCAGGATCACCACCACGTCAGGATACTTTTCTTTCAGCCTGTCGGTCAGCGTCCTCATGGCCTGCACGTCTGCGTTTCCTGCCTTTGCCGCAATGACTTTTACACCGTTAATTTCCACGGCACCCTTTTCCGCGTCACCCAGCGCGTCACCGGCAGCTTTTGCCTTAAGGCTCTCGTTTTCCGATCTTACCTTCTTAAGCTCTTCACTAAGCGCTGCGGCACGCTCGGCAAGCTCATCGGGCTTGCACTTTAACAGTGCGCAGATATCAAACAGTTTCTTTTCTTCCGCCTTGTAGAAATTCAGAAGATTATTGCCGGTAATGGCTTCGATCCTTCTGACGCCGGCCGCGATGCCGCCCTCGGAAACGATCTTGAAAGCCACGATATCCGCTGTATTCTCCACGTGGGTGCCTCCGCACAGTTCAATGGAATCTGCCATTCTTACCACGCGGACCTTATCCCCGTACTTCTCTCCGAACAGAGCCATGGCACCGGTCTTTCTGGCTTCCTCCAGGCTCATGACCTCCGTGGTCACGGGTGACTTGGACTGGATCGCCTCGTTCACCAGTTTTTCGGTCTTTGCGATCTCCTCCGCCGTCATGGACTGGAAATGCGTAAAGTCGAATCTGAGTCGGTCGGCATCATAATAGGCGCCTGCCTGCTCCACATGCTCGCCCAGTACGGTCCTTAACGCCTTCTGAAGCAGATGGGTTGCCGAATGGTTCTTTTTGATGTTTTCACGTCTGTCTTCATCCACGGAAAGCGCCACGGCGTTTCCTACAGCGATCATGCCCCTGGTGACCTTTCCCACGTGACCGATCCTTCCGCCCTTCAGGTTTATGGTCTGCTCTACCCGGAAATCTCCGTCTTTTGCGGTGATAACGCCGGTATCGCCCACCTGGCCTCCCATGGTGGCATAGAATGGCGTCCTGTCGGTGATGATGGTTCCCGTCTCTCCTTCCGTCAGTGCCTGCACGATCTCCGTATCCGAAGTCAGAACAAGTACGATCCCGCTTTCGGTCAGAGTATCGTAGCCGGTAAACTCACTGGTGATATGAGGATCGATCTGATCATAGACCGTGGCATCCGCACCCATGTAGTTGGAATGCTTTCTGGCGTTTCTTGCCATTTCTTTCTGCTGCTTCATGAATTCATTGAAGCCGTCACGGTCGATCTTATACCCCTTCTCTTCCAGGATCTCTTCTGTAAGATCCACAGGGAAGCCATAGGTATCATAGAGCCTGAATGCATCTTTTCCTTCCATGAGTGTCCTGTTTTCCGCTTTCATGGAAGTGATCATCTCGTTCAGGATATTCATGCCCGTATCGATGGTCTTATTGAACTTTTCCTCCTCTTCTTTGAGGACCTTTAAGATCATGACGGATTTTTCCTCAAGCTCCGGGTAACCGTCCTTATTAAGTTCAATGACTCTCTTTGCCATCTCCGGCATGAATACACCCTTGATGCCAAGCTTTCTGCCATGTCTTACGGCTCTTCGAATGATCCTTCTGAGCACGTAGCCGCGGCCTTCATTGGATGGCATGATACCGTCGGAGATCATGAAGGCGGATGACTTTGCGTGATCCGTAAGGATCCTTAAAGAAACGTCTTTTTCATGATCCGCATGATACTTCACGCCGCACAGGTCCGCGATGTAGTCCAGGATGGCACGGTTGGTATCCACGGTATAAATGGACTCTTCGTCCTGTACCACCATGGCCAGTCTTTCCAGACCCATGCCGGTATCGATGTTCTTCTGGGCAAGTTCCTCATAATGTCCCTTGCCGTCTCCGTTGAACTGTGAGAACACCACGTTCCATACTTCCACAAAGCGGTCACCTTCACCGCCCATCACGTCTTCCGGACCGTTCCCCCACTTTTCTCCTCTGTCATAATAGATCTCAGAGCAGGGGCCGCAGGGACCTTCGCCGTGCTCCCAGAAATTGTCTTCCTTGCCGAACTTATAGATGTGATCTGCCGGAACACCGATGACCTTGTTCCAGATCTCATAGGCCTCATCGTCTGCAGGTGTGGTCTCGTTTCCCTCAAATACGGAAGGATACAGGCGGTCGGGATCCAATCCCACCTCTTTTGTAAGGAATTCCCACGCAAAAGGAATGGCTTCTTTCTTGAAGTAATCGCCAAATGAGAAATTTCCCAGCATTTCAAAGAAAGTACCGTGTCTGGCCGTCTTTCCCACGTTCTCTATATCACCGGTCCGGATGCATTTCTGGCACGTGGTGACTCTCTTTGAGGGCGGGATCTCCTGCCCCGTGAAATAGGGCTTTAACGGAGCCATTCCCGAATTGATAAGCAGAAGGGAATTGTCATTGTGAGGGATCAGCGAAAAGCTTTTCATCACATAGTGACCGTTCCGCTCAAAGTAGTTTAAAAACAGTTTTCTTAATTCATTTACGCCTCGAACCTGCATTGTTCCGGTACCTCTGTATTGACTTAGTTTTCTTTCGTTGCTTCTTCGTAACGCTGTGCCGCCCTGTCGCGGATATCCTTTAACCGTTCGTCCTCGTTTACAGACTTTTCGAAGGCATCCTTTGCAGCATTTGCCGCTGCGGCTACATCGTCTCCGAAGCTTCTGATGTTTCCGGACACTTCGTTCCGGTACGTTTGGGGGTCTTCTTCAAACCGCGCTTTTTCTTCTTTGACAAATTCCACGGTGTTGGCACCTACCGTCTCTGCAAGTCTGCCTGCATCGTCCGCAGCTTCTCTGGCTGCATCCAGAAGATCTCCTGCCGCTTCTTTTACGTCACCGTTTTCCTTTATGGCAACGTAAGTTCTCTTTGCCGCATCTTTCACCTTTTCACCGCTGGCTTTGATATCGTCCATATCTTCCTCGCCTGCGGGTTTGTAATTCGTATAGTCCTTCAGATATTTCGCCACTGCCGCTACGGCACCTGCCGTGACCGCGATCCCCAGAAGGGTCTTAAAGAATCCATGCTTTGCCATTTTTCCTCTCCTTTTCCACAACAACCCAGGGTGCCGCCCGTATCCATTAGTGACTCCCAGCTTAAGCCAGGTGGTTGTTCTCGGGTATGTTTTTGCCTTCCCCTCTTCGGGGGCCTGACAGCCGCATGACCAATACCGAATTCCCGTAAGTCAAAATGTGGAAGCAAATAAAACGGATACGTCGCACATCCCAGGTTTAAATTTTTTTTAGTTACTCGGAGTGACAGGATTCGAACCTGCGACATCTTGGTCCCAAACCAAGCGCTCTACCAAGCTGAGCCACACTCCGATCAGTCGAATCATAGCAAAACTAACCTTTATAGTCAAGTGTGATGAAGAACTCCACTCCGTTCTCCAGATTCCTCACACCATACTCCCGGCCATGTGCTTCCATGATCGCTTTTACGATGGAAAGACCGATCCCCGACCCGCCGTAGGCTCGGGTCCTGGCTTTGTCTACCTTGTAGAATTTATCCCAGATCTCCGGAAGAGATGCTTCCGGGATCCGTTCCCCGTCGTTATAGACAGACAGTTTCACGAGATCCGGACTTATGAGTTCTTCCTTCACCAGGATCTTCCGTCCGCCGGACAGATGATTCAGCGCATTGGACAGAAAGTTCGTAAGCACTTCCTCGATCTTGAATTCATCGGCACTTACCGTGCACGTATCCATCAGATCAGTCTCCAGGACCGCCTGCTTCTCTTCCATACGGATCTTTTCATTTTTCAGAACATTGCTCACCAGCTCCGTCAGATCAAATATCTCTCTGACAACGGCATTCTGTCCGAACTCATAGTTGGTCAGCGACGTAAGCTGCTTTACCAGCGTGTTCATCTTTCCTGCTTCATCCATGATCACGCTGCAGTAGTAATCCCGGCTTTCCGGATCTTCCGCCATTCCCTCCGTAAGCCCTTCCGCATACCCTTCGATCAGAGCAATGGGAGTCTTCAGTTCATGAGATACGTTGGAAATGAAGTCTTTTCTCGCGTTGTCGATCTTTTCTTTCAGATCGATATCTTCCTGGAGTTTTCTGTTTGCCTCCGTAAGGTCTTCAATGGTCTTTTCCAGTGTCTCGGACATGGTGTTGATGGAAGAGCCGAGTACACCGATCTCATCCTGTTCCTTTCCGCTGTACTTTTCGGAAAAATCCAGGCCTGACATTTTTGTGGCAATATGCGCCAGCTTGTTTATGGGTTTCGTGATCAGATCCGTTGCCAGAAATACCACGATCCCGCCCACGATAATGGCAATAAGACCTACGATGGCAATGAAACGGTTGGTGATGCTTACGCTTTCCTCGATCCCCTGTACCGGGACCTGCATGAGGAACGATGTTTTTCCGTCCGTAAAGGTACCCCAGGCTTCCAGCAGATAGGAGTCTGACATTCTGTCATATTTCTGCTGGATGATATAGTTTCCGTTGTTCTTTACCAGTTCGTAGTCCGGCAGATTTCCCTGAGCTATGGTATCACGGAAATCCACGTAGGCCTTCAGTCTGAGCGCCAGCCAGTTTACTTCTCTTCCCGTATTAACGATCGCTCTTCCGTCTTCTCCCAGGATCACAAGATCCGCGTTGGATCTGCCGTTCATGGATTTCAGTATCCTCTTTTCCGGATCGTTCAGATAAGCCGCGATATAACGGGGATCGCCGCCGGAATCCTCCACCACCCGGTTGATGGATCCGTACATCGTTTCCAGATCTTTCACTTTCCGGTTGAAATAGTAATCCGCCAGCAGATATTTGTTCGCAAGGAACACGCCAACGACAAGAGCCGTTGTGATCGCCACGAATATCACTGTGAACTTGAATCGAATGGATCGTTTCAATCAGGATTCCTCAAATTTGTATCCCATGCCCCAGATGGTCTTGATCTGTTCGCCGGCCTCTCCCAGCTTTGCACGCAGTTTCTTTACATGAGTGTCTATAGTCCTGGCATCACCGAAATAGTCATAGTCCCACACGTTTGACAGGATGTTTTCTCTGCTTAAGGCAAGATTCCGGTTTTTCATGAAATAATCCAGCAGTTCGAATTCCTTGAAGGAGAGCTCTACCGGTCTTCCTTCCACGGTGACCGTATGGGCGCCGCGGTTTATGGTGATCTTTCCGTAAGTCTCGCTGTCGCTTCCCGCGGCGTTCGTCCTTCTGAGGATGGCGTCTACCCGGGCAGTCAGGATCTTCGGGGAAAACGGCTTGCTGATATACTCGTCGGCACCCAGTTTGAACCCCTGCAGTTCGTCCGTTTCCTCTCCGCGGGCCGTCAGCATGATCACGGGAACGTTGGAAGTTTTCCGCACGGTCTTCAGTACGTCCCAGCCGTTCATTTTTGGCATCATCACGTCCAGTATGATCAGAGAAATGTCTTTCTGGGTGCAGAAAATGTCCAGGGCTTCTTCTCCGTCCCCGGCTTCCACCACTTCGTATCCTTTAATATTCAGGAAATCCTTAACCAGTTTCCTCATTCTGGGTTCATCGTCTACCACAAGGATCTTGATCTTATCTTCCATGACAGCCTCCCCTCCTATAATTATATCATATCACGAACATGTGTCCTGCATGTGAATCATTTTCCTATCAGTTCCCGAAGAAACGACGAGGGCGGAGTCACCTTGTCTTTGTAGACCTCCGTATACAGAAAGAAAAGCTGTGTCCTGGCACGGGTCGCCGCCACGTAAAAGGCGCGACGTTCTTCTTCCATTTCCTCATTACCATTCACACGCTGCCCCGGAGTGACTTCCTCATTGCAGGCAGCCACGAAAACGCAGTCAAATTCCAGTCCCTTTGAGGTGTGAAAAGAATGAAAGCTTATCCTGTCTTTCACTTTTTCCGGGATAAGCTCCTTAAGATCGTTGACCGCCCGGTTTGTCCGTCCCAGAACCGCTGCGGTCTTTCCTTCGGGAAGAGACACCACCTTTTCTGTGATATAGGCAGCCTCCTCCTTCGGAGAGGCAAATTTGGCGATCACCGGATCCGGTCCCATTCCCCGGAATGCTTCCGGTTCCTTCGGATACCGCACAAGGTTATGACGGATCAGCTTCTTTGTAACGGAGACGATCTGTTTAGTGGAACGGTAGTTGATCTTCAGTTCCATGATCTTCGTTTCCGGCAGTTCTTCCGGCATCTTTCTCATGAATCCCGGATCGGATCCCCGAAACGCATAAATACTCTGATCGTCATCACCCACGCAGAACAGGTTGTTTCCCGGATACGCAAGAAGCTTCACGGTCTCATACTGCACGCGGTTGATATCCTGAAATTCATCGATCAGAAGGTACGAATACCTGTCCCGCAGTTCTTTTAAAAGCTGCTTATTGCTGCAGATCTCCCGGTAGAGATCCAGAAGCATGTCATCATAATCCAGCATGCCGTTTGCTTTCAGTTCTTCATTGTATTCCCCGTACAGCTCTTTCGTTTCTGTGATCTTTGGCGGCAATCCGTTTTTCACTCTGCCGATGTCGTCCAGAACAAGATTCAGAAGATCCGATGTGTACCTGTTTTTCCCGAACCGTCTGAGCATGGCGGTATGGATCATATTCTGCCGGTCTTTCTGTTCCGCGATCTTTAAGTTTTTGTACTGCGGAAGTGTACAGAGAACGGAATAGAAAACGGAGTGGAATGTTCCGAAGGTAACTTTGCGGAAAGCCGGGGCTGAGATCTCCAGATACCGCTTCTTCATTTCCTCAGCAGCGGCTTTGGAGAACGTGAGTACAAGGATCTTTTCCGGCAGCACGCCTGCATTCTCTGTAAGATACTTCACCCTTTCCGTAATGACTTTTGTTTTTCCGGAACCCGGCCCAGCCAGTACCAGTGCCGGTCCGTCAAGAAAATGTACAGCCTCAAACTGCCCGGCGTTTAACCGGGCAGTTTCAGTATCTTTTTTTGCAGTTTTTGTACCGATGATCTTTATGATCATTCCTCCGAAAGCTTTTTGACAGCAGCTTTGATCCTGCTTACAGACTCTTCTTTTCCCAGTACGGACATGATCTCCGTAGCGCCTGCAGGTGTCATTGCCTTTCCGGAAAGTGCGGTACGAATGGGCCACATGACGAATCCGACCTTTACGCCCTCCTTCTCCGCATATCCCTTCAGGAGTTCAAACAGGCTGTCATTGTCAAAAGCCGCAGCGCCCTCCACCATGGGAAGCACGTCTGTAAGGACTTTCAGGGAAGATTCCTTTGTGGTCTTCTGCTTCCTGGAAACATAGAGCTCGCTGTCATACTCCGGTACTTCCTCAAAGAAATCGATCTGTTCCGCAATGTCCGGGAATTTTTCGATCCTGGTGCGGACCATTTCCGCGATCTTCTTAAGATCCAGAGGCTTTGAGATCACCGCTTTGATATACGGCTCCGCTTTCTCATAGAACGCTGCCGGATCCATGGCTTTGAAATACTCCCCGTTCATCCAGGAAAGCTTTGCCATGTCGAATACCGCGGGGCTCTTGGCGATCCGCAAGTAATCGAATTCCTTTACCAGTTCCGGAAGGGTGAAGATCTCCCTCTCGGAGTCCGGGCACCATCCCAGAAGGGCCACATAATTCAGTATCGCCTCGGGAAGATATCCCAGATCCACCAGATCCTGGAAGGAAGAATGGCCGCTCCTCTTGGAAAGCTTCTTATGTTCCTCGTTGGTGATGGTGGGACAGTGAATGTACTTCGGGATCTCCCAGCCAAACGCTTCGTACAGTCTGTTGTATTTGGGCGTACTGGAAAGATACTCGCACCCTCTTACCACATGGGTGATGCCCATCAGATGGTCATCCACCACGTTGGCAAAGTTGTAGGTGGGGAAACCATCGGACTTGATCAGCACCATGTCGTCAAGTTCTGCGTTGTCCACGCTGATGTCTCCGTAAAGTTCATCGTGGAACGTGGTGGTTCCTTCCATGGGGTTGTTCTGCCGGATGACGAAAGGCTTTCCGGCGGCAAGATTTGCCTCGATCTCTTCCTTGGAAAGATGGAGACAATGCTTGTCGTAAACCATGATCTCTTCGCCGTTTACCGTCTTTTTCAGCGAATTCAGGCGTTCCTCGTCGCAGAAGCAGTAATATGCCTCACCTTTTTCGATGAGTTTTTTTGCATACTCCATGTAAAGCCCCTGCTTCTGACGGACGGACTGAACGTAAGGTCCGCAGGGACCTCCGATATCCGGGCCTTCATCCCACAGAAGACCGGTCTGACGAAGGGTGTTGTAGATAATGTCTACAGCACCTTCCATCTCTCTTTCCTGATCGGTATCCTCTATGCGGAGGATGTAATCCCCATCCTCGTGCTTTGCAATGAGATACGCATATAACGCTGTTCTTAAGTTTCCTACATGCATCCTGCCCGTGGGGCTGGGAGCATATCTGGTCCTGATTTTCATTTCATTTCCTTTCGAAGATCAGTCTTCGCTTTTTTTCTCTCTGAAGGGCTTTCTGTCTCTGTCTCCGCGTCCGCCGCGTCTGTCATCACGTCTCGGTCTTCTGTCCTCGAACTCTTCGCTCCAATCGGTCCTGTCGGAGTTGATGTCGGAGGGTTTCATGGAAAGATCGATCTTGCCGTCTCTGGTATCCACTCTGATGACCTTCACAGTTACCTGATCGCCTACCTTAACCACATCCTCTACCTTGTTCACACGGCCTTCCGCAAGTCTGGAAATGTGTACAAGTCCCTTCTTGTTGGGAGCAAGCTCTACCTGAGCGCCGAAGGAAAGGATGTTCACTACGGTACCTTCGATGACTTCACCCACATAGCACTCGTCCACGATGGACTGGATGATATCGGCTGCCATCTGCATCATTTCCGGATCAAGTCCGCAGATGGATACGATGCCGTCATCCGTAATGTCGATGGTCACGCCGGTCTTCTCGATGATACCATTGATGGTCTTGCCCTGCTTGCCGACAACGTCACCGATCTTGGAAGGATCGATGGTAATGGTCTGGATCTTGGGAGCATAGGGGCTGAGCTCTTTTCTGGGCTCGGCGATAGCCTTTGCCATGATCTCATCCATGATGTAAACTCTTGCCTCGTGTGCTCTGGCAATGGCCTCCTCCACGATGGGTCTGGTAAGACCGTGGATCTTGATATCCATCTGAATGGCGGTGATGCCCTTATGCGTACCAGCTACCTTGAAATCCATGTCGCCGAAGAAATCTTCCAGTCCCTGGATATCGGTAAGTACCAGATACTCATCATCGGTGTCGCCGGTCACAAGACCGCAGCTGATGCCTGCCACTGCCGACTTGATGGGAACGCCGGCTGCCATAAGGCTGAGAGAAGAAGCACATACGGAAGCCTGTGAAGTGGATCCGTTGGATTCCGCAGTCTCTGATACGGTACGGATGGCATAGGGGAACTCTTCCTTGGACGGAAGTACGGGAAGCAGTGCTCTTTCTGCCAGAGCGCCGTGACCGATCTCTCTTCTTCCGGGACCTCTGGAGGCTTTTGTCTCGCCTACGGAGTAAGCCGGGAAGTTATAGTGATGCATGTAACGCTTTTCCGTATTCTTAACGTCCATGCCGTCCAGCTTCTGCATTTCGGAAAGCGGTCCCAGCGCGGTAACGTTTATGATCTGGGTCTGCCCTCTGGTAAACATGGCGGAACCGTGTACTCTCGCTACGGTATCCACTTCTGCGGCAAGAGGACGGATCTCGGACTGCTGACGTCCGTCAGGACGTTTGTGATCTTTAAGGATCATCTTGCGGATGGTCTTCTTCTCGTACTGGTAAATAGCCTCTCCCAGGATCGCAAGCCAGTCTTCTCTGTCTTTAAATGCTTCCGCACATGCGGCAGTGATCACGTCGATGGCTTTTTCTCTGGTCTGCTTGTCATCGGTGAAGCATGCCTCTTCCATATCTGCGGGAGGTACGATCTCCTTGATGGCGTCAAAGAGTTCCTGCGGGATCGCGCATGATTCATAAGCGTGCTTCGGCTTTCCTTCCTTTGCTACGATGTCATCCATCCAGGCAATGATGGTCTTGTTGATCTCGTGTGCCTTGTAGATGGCATCGATCATCACCTCATCGGATACCTCATTGGCACCGGCTTCGATCATGATCACCTTATCTCTGGTGGAAGCAACGGTAAGCTGAAGATCGGACACTCTCTGCTGATCGTAGCCGGGGTTGAAAACGAACTCACCGTCGATCAGACCTACCTGTGTTGCTGCACAGGGACCGTCAAAGGGAATGTCGGAAATGGATGTTGCCAGAGAGGAGCCCAGCATTGCCAGAACCTCCGGCGGGCATTCCGGATCCACGGACATGACCATGTCATCCAGTAAAACATCATTTCTGTAGTCCTTCGGGAACAGAGGTCTCATGGGGCGGTCGATCACACGTCCGGTAAGGATGGCGTGTTCGGAAGCCTTTCCCTCACGTTTGTTGTATCCGCCGGGGATCTTTCCCACGGCATAGTACTTCTCCTCGTACTCTACGCTTAAGGGGAAGAAATCAATGCCCTCACGGGGTGCCTTTGAGGCAGTGGCCGTTGCGAGCAGCGTTGTATCACCGTAATGCATGTAGCATGCGCCGTTGGCCTGGGCTGACATCCGTCCGATGTCAACGGAAAGCTTTCTGCCGCACAGGTCCATGCTGTAGGTCCTGTAATTCTTTTCTTTCACCTTGGAAAACGTTCCAAATGTTTTTTCCATTGTCCTTATATGTCCTTTCTTTTACTTTAACGCATACATAGCAAATTGTACTCTTATTCCCATACAGAGTCAACATCTGGAACAAGAAAAAACCGACCTCTGAAGAGATCGGTTTTCAAAAGGTATGTTATTTATCTTTCTTCTCTGAAATAGGGAAGTCCGAGACCTGCGGGCGGCTGGTTCTCTCTCTTGTTTCTGGCCGATACGATCACCAGAACGATGATGGTTACCAGATACGGCGTCATCTTGATGAGTTCCTGCGCACTCATGGTAAGGTTCGGGATATAGTTCTGAATGATCAGAAGCGCGCCGAACAGCATGGATCCCAGAATGGCCACGTCCGGTTTCCACGTGGAGAAAATGACCAGTGCCACAGAAAGCCATCCTCTGTCTCCGAATCCGTTGTTGGACCACACGCCGCAGGCGTAGTCCATGATGTAGTACAGACCGCCCAGACCTGCAATGATGCTTCCCACACAGGTGGCGACGTACTTGTATCTGGTTACATTGATGCCTGCCGCGTCAGCCGTTGCGGGGCTCTCGCCTACCGCACGGAGATGCAGACCGACTCTCGTCTTCTTAAGCATGTAGGAAGCAACAAGAGCAATAATGATCGCCGCATAGGCGAGGAAACTGTAGGAAAACAGTACCTGTCCCACTGCTCCCAGCTTATCGGCAAAAGGAAGTGCCGTCTTGAAGTAGTTGCTGGTGGCGCTTAAGGCAATGGAGGGAACGTCGGCGCTGGAAAGCTTGATGAGCGATCCGCCGAAGAAGTTGCCCACGCCCACGCCGAAGGTGGTAAGCGCAAGACCTGTCACGTTCTGGTTGGCACGAAGCGTTACGGTGAGGAAGCAGTATATCAGCCCCATGCAAAGCGACATGGCAACGGAACAGATGAACGGGATCAGGATCGCAAGGGCGGGAACCATATTTTCCGGTCCCACGCCGGTCTCATACATAAAAGCACCGATTACGCCGCCGATGGCACCTACGTACATGATGCCGGGAATACCAAGGTTCAGGTGTCCTGACTTTTCCGTAATGATCTCACCAGTGGAACCAAAGAGAAGCGGGATCCCCTGAATGACCATTCTCTGAAGGAACATTACTAAGCTCATTTCCGATCCTCCTTCTCCTTTTTCCGCCAGATGATGCGGTAGTTGATAAAGAACTCGGAACCAACAATGAAGAAAATGATGATTCCCGTAATAATGTCAGCGAAGCTTAAGTTCAGCTGGAACATGGTCGCGATCTCGCCGGCACCCTTCTGTAAAAAGCATATCAGCAGGGAGGTAAGGATCATCCACACGGGATTGAACTTTGCCAGCCAGCATACCATGATGGCGGTAAATCCGTTGCCGCCGGCCGTATCCTTGGTGATGGTATGGTCGGAACCCGCCACAAGAAGGAAACCGGTAATGCCGCAGATGGCTCCGGAAAGGATCATGGTTCTGATAATGACCTTCTTTACGTCGATGCCGATATACCTTGCCGTTCTCTCAGACTCTCCCACAACGTCGATCTCATAGCCGTGCTTCGTATACCTGATATATACATACACGAATACGGTGATCAGTGCAACGAGAATAATGTTGATTAGGTAAGCCTGACCGAAAAGCGGAGGGATCCATCCTGCCTGGGAATTCTGATTGATAATGCCGATCTGGCCGGATCCTTTGGGTACGGACCATTCCAATACGAAAAATCCCACGATCTGAATGGCGATATAGTTCATCATCAGGGTGAAAAGCGTTTCGTTGGTGCCCCACTTTGCCTTGAAGAAAGCCGGGATCACTCCCCAGATCGCCCCGGCCACGATGGCAGAAAGGAACATCAGGATAAACAGCAGCCAGTTGGGTACCAGGTCACCGCACTTTAACATGACCGCCGCAGCCGCCATGCCGCCGGCCAGGACCTGGCCTTCCGCTCCGGTATTCCAGAACCGCATGCGGAACGCAGGCGTCAGTGCCAGGGCAATGCAGAGAAGCATCGCCGTCTTCTGCGCCAGGGCCCAGCATCTTCTGGTGGTTCCCACGGCACCGTCCACCATGGTGGCATAGACCTTCAGCGGATTCAATCCCGTCAGTGCCAGAGTCACGATACCCGCCAGGATCAGTGCCAGGATCACAGCCAGGACACGGATCGCCCAGGATTTGTACCATTCAATGGCAGGTCGCTTTACAATGTGAAACAGAGGCTCTTTATGCATTCTTCCGGACCTCCTTTGTCATCAGTAATCCAACTTCTTCCTTTGTGGTGGTCCTTGCATCAACGATACCGGTCACTGTTCCGGAACCGATCACCACGATCCTGTCGGAAAGGGCAAGAAGTACGTCAAGATCTTCGCCTACGAAGATCACGGCTGCGCCGTTCTTCTTCTGTTCATTGAGCAGATGATAGATCACGTAGGAGGAATTGATATCCAGACCTCTTACCGGATAGGCAGCCATGAAAACGGTGGGGGCTGCCGCGATCTCACGACCTACCAGCACCTTCTGCACGTTTCCGCCGGAAAGTCTTCTGACGGGGAATTCCGCGTCGGGAGTCACCACGTCAAGTTCACGGATAACCTTTTCCGCCAGATTTCTGGACTCCTCCTTCTGAAGGAAGACCCCTTTTCCTTTCAGGTAGGAACGAAGCAGCATGTTGTCTGTAGTGCCCATATTGCCTACGAGTCCCATGCCCAGTCTGTCCTCCGGCACGAAGGAAAGACGGATACCCATTTCACGGATCTCCTGAGGGGTTTTGTCGCGAAGGAACTCCACCTTGCCGGTAGCGGGATCGATATACTGCACGCCGCCGGTGACCATGGGCTGCAGACCGGCAATGGTCTCCAGCAGTTCTCTCTGTCCGGAACCCGCGATACCGGCGATACCCAGGATCTCTCCGCTCTTTGCGGTAAAAGTAACGTCATCCAGCACTTTCGTGCCTTCATGATTGAAGCAATTCAGATGAGCAACGATCAGTCTGTCCTTGGGATCTACCGGATCGTCGCGATCGATATTCAAAACGACTTTCTGACCCACCATCATTTCCGTAAGCTGAGATTCGTTGGTCTCTGGCGTGTTGACGGTCCCGATATATGCGCCCTTTCTGAGAACGGCGACTTTATCCGAAACGTCCAGCACTTCGTGAAGCTTATGGGTAATGATGATGATCGCCTTGCCGTCAGCTTTCATTCTTCTTAAAACATCAAAGAGCTTTCTTGTCTCCTGGGGCGTAAGAACCGCCGTGGGCTCATCCAGCATCAGGATGTCGGCACCCCTGTAAAGCACCTTGATGATCTCTACGGTCTGTTTTTCGGAAACGGACATTTCGTAGATCTTTTTATCGGGATCGATCTCGAAGCCATAGGCGTCAGCGATCTCTTTCACCTTTTTGGAATACTTCTTCAGATCGTATTTTCCTTCATCTTCGGTTCCGAGAATGATGTTTTCGGTGGCAGTAAATACATCCACCAGTTTGAAGTGCTGATGGATCATACCGATACGGTACCGGAAAGCATCATTGGGGGAGGCGATGGTCACTGCATCGCCGTTAATGTAGATCTGGCCCTCATCCGGGAAATAAATGCCGGAGATCATGTTTAACATGGTGGTCTTTCCGGACCCGTTCTCACCCAGGATCGAAAGGATCTCTCCTTTGTAGACTTTCAGATCGATCCCTTTGTTCGCGTACTTTGAGCCAAATTTTTTCGATATGTTTTTCAGTTCAAGAGCAGGTATCTTTTCCATAGTGTTCCTTTACCGATAAAAACAGTGAAGCGGCGGGGCTTTCAATAAGTCCCGCCGTATAAGTTACAGAGTCAGATTACATTGCAGAGTTCAGGAGCGTGATGCCGTCGATCTTCAGATCAAAGTAAGGAGCTGAACGATATGCAGACTCCTGGAAAGCACCGTTCTTCACAACTTCGGTATCTGCGGTGTATGCAGCATCGGTATCTACGTCGCCGCCGTAGCTGGTCAGCTTGTTGGAAGCATCGGTAACGGCATTGGCATTGGTGAAGGTAGCCGGATCGATGTTGGAAACGGTAAAGGTAGATGCATCAAACACCTGAAGCTCTCCGCTCTTAAGCTTTGCAGCAGCTTCCTCAATTGCTTTCTTGGTTTCCGGAGCACATGCTTTTTCATTGATCTCGGAAAGTTCTACGGAACCGGTCTGGATGGTGCCGCACCAGTCAGTAACGATGGGCTTCTTGTTTGCTACGCAGGAAATGATGTACTCGAAATAGGGCTGCCAGTTGATCCTGGAAGATACAAGGAAGGTGTTGGGGCACGCTGCAATAGTGGAACCGTTGTAAGCAACGTTGGGAACACCTGCGGTCTCACATGCGGTGGGAGCACCCATGGAGTCAGCGTGCTGAGAGATCAGAACGCAGTTTCTGCCAAGAAGTGTCTGAGCGGCTTCCTTCTCGAGAGCTTCGTCATACCAGGAACCGGTGAACTGAACGTCCATGGTAACGCTGGGGCATACGCTCTTTGCGCCAAGATAGAATGAGGTGTAACCGGAAATAACTTCCGCGTAAGTGAAAGCACCTACATAACCCATCTTTGCCTGATCGGCAGTGATCTTTCCGTCAGCGATCATCTCGTTGAGCTTAAGACCTGCAGCAATACCTGCAAGGTATCTTCCCTGATAGATGTCAGCGAAAGCATCGTGGAAGTTGGAAAGATTCTCGGTGTGAGCCATAGTACCGGTAGCATGGCAGAATTCCACGTCCGGGAATTCCTTTGCAGCCTGAACCATGAAGGATTCATGACCGAAGGAATCAGCGAATACCAGATCGCAGCCACGGTCTACAAGGTCAGCAGCGGCCTCATAGCACTCGTTGGTCTCGGGGATGCCTACCTTCTCAAGGTAGTTGACTCCCATCACTTCGCAGGCTGCCTTGGCGGCATCCATGAAGTTGCGGTCATAGGTAGAGTTTTCATCATGAAGATAAATAAATCCGACCGTGATGTCCTTTGCGTTTGCAAGAGTCTTGGACTCAGCAAGAGGGGCACTGCAGATCGGATCAATGGACTTAAGTTCGGGACGAACATAAGCAGCGGCTTCTGTCTCGGCGGCAGGTGCGGCAGTCTCAGCGGGAGCCTGCGCGGTACATGCGGCAAAAGACAGTACCATTACGGCAGCAAGTAAAATTGACATAAACTTCTTCATTTCAGATATACCTCCTACAGTTACGAAATGAAACAAAAAAACAGGCTTTTCGCCTGCCTGCCAATAAAACCTATTGCTAAATAAACCCAAAACAAGGGCTTACGAACCAATAGTCGTGAATTAACGGTTTCACGGTAGAAACGCACGGACCGGTCTAATGACATATACGTGCCTATACTGGCAAGTTGCTATGGATATAGAATATCGGATTTCCCCGGTTAAGTCAATAAAAAGAGCGCTTGTTTCTAGTATAAATAATACCAAAAACAAGCACCGAATTTGTGCATTATTAACAATTACTTGTTAAGAGCCTTCTTTGCCTCTTCGCAAAGCTCTGCAAAACCCTGAGCATCCGCGATAGCCATTTCAGAAAGCACCTTTCTGTTCAGATCGATGCCGGCTGCCTTCAGGCCGCCCATCAGTGCTGAATAGGAAAGACCGTTAAGATGTGCAGCAGCATTGATTCTGGTGATCCAGAGCGCTCTGTACTGTCTCTTTCTCTCCTTGCGTCCTCTGTAAGCGCTGGTAAGTGCGCGCATTACGGACTGCTTCGCGATGCGATACTGTTTGGAACGAGCTCCTCTGTAGCCTTTTGCCAGCTTGAGTACTCGATTATGCTTTCTTCTTGCGTTCATTCCGCCTTTGATTCTTGCCATTTCTTTTTCCTCCTAAGCTTACAAAATTACAGATAGGGTGTGATCTTCTTCATTGTTGCGAAGTTGGTCTTATCGATCTCAACACCCTTTACCAGATGTCTCTTTCTCTTTCTGGTCTTCTTAGTAAGGATATGTGACTTGTTAGCATGATGTCTCATAAGCTTGCCGGTACCGGTGAGCTTGAAACGCTTTGCAGCAGCTCTCTTGGTCTTGAATTTCTTGACTGCCATTTTTATCTCCTCCTGTTAAATATGATACTGATTAATTCTTTTTCGGGCTTAAGATCATTACAAGGCTTCTGCCTTCGACCTTAGCGGGTTTATCAATCTGGGCGATGTCCGAAAGCTGTGCCGCGAAGTCTTCCAGAATGGGCATGGACTGCTGCATACGGCTCATCTCACGGCCTCTGAATCTCAGATTGACCTTGATCTTGTCGCCTTTTTCCAGAAACTTTCTGGCAGCATTCACTTTCGTATTGAGGTCATTGGTGTCGATGTTCGGTGACATGCGTACTTCCTTGACCTCGATCACGTGCTGTTTCTTTTTCTGGTCCTTCTCCCTGCGCTTCTGTTCGTAGCGGAACTTGGAGTAATCAATAATACGCACCACCGGCGGCGTGGCATTGGCTGCGATCTTTACCAGATCCAGATCTGCCTCGTGAGCAAGCCTCTGCGCTTCCTCAACGCTCATGATCCCCAGCTGCTCGCCGTCTTCTCCGATGACTCTGACTTCCGGGTCACGGATCTGTTCATTCACCTGAACATTCTGTTCGCTAATAATAACACCTCCCAAAAAGATAAGCGGACGCATGGTGCGTCCGCTCAATATGTTTTACGATATCGAACCTGCACGCCTATGCTTACGAGGTGAGACCACACGGGTCTTCTTCCTTTTGACTGTTGAATGATACACCAACCTTACGATTCTGTCAAGTATCAATCATTGACTTTTTCTGCGATCTCTTTTTTCATCCGTGCAATGAAGGCCTTCGGATCCAGAGCGCCTTCATCCACACCGCCTCTGTTTCTCACGGATACGGTACCGTCGGTCTCGTCCTTTTCGCCGACGATCATCATGTACGGAACCTTCTCCTTCTGCGCTTCTCTGATCTTCCAGCCAAGCTTTTCGGATCTGCCGTCCAGCTGTACGCGGATGCCTTCGGCGTCGAACATCTCGTAGATCTTCTTTGCGTAGTCCATGTATTTATCGGATACGGGGAGGATCTTTACCTGTACGGGAGCCAGCCAGAGCGGGAACTTTCCCGCGAAGTGCTCGGTGAGGATACCGATAAATCTCTCGATAGAGCCAAAGATAACTCGGTGGACCATGATGGGTCTGTGCTTCTCGGAATCGGCACCGACGTACTCCAGTTCAAATCTCTGCGGAAGCTGGAAATCCAGCTGAATAGTGCCGCACTGCCAGGTACGGCCGATGGCATCGATCAGATGGAAGTCGATCTTCGGACCATAGAATGCTCCGTCCCCTTCATTGATCACGTACTTGAGTCCTGCCGCATCCAGAGCATCTCTCAGACCGTTCTCAGCCAGTGCCCAGTCTTCATCGGAGCCCATGGAATTCTCGGGACGGGTGGACAGTTCCACGTTATACTTGAATCCGAACATGGAATACAGATCGTCGATCATCTTGATGACGCCCAGGATCTCATCTTTTATCTGATCGGGAGTCATGAAGATATGCGCATCATCCTGCGTGAAGCATCTCACACGGAACAGACCGTGCAGCTGACCGGATTTCTCATGTCTGTGCACCAGGCCCAACTCTCCGACTCTCATGGGAAGATCGCGATAGCTTCTGGGCTCCGACTGATAGATCAGAATGCCGCCGGGACAGTTCATGGGCTTTACCGCGTAATCTTCATCATCGATCACGGTGGTGTACATGTTCTCTTTGTAGTGATCCCAGTGACCGGAGGTCTCCCACAGCTTTCTGTTCAGAATGATGGGCGTGGATACTTCCACATAACCGTTCTTGTGATGGATCTGTCTCCAGTATTCGATCAGCGTGTTTTTCAGTACCATGCCGTTGGGAAGGAAGAAGGGGAATCCGGGGCCGGCTTCATTGAACATGAAAAGTCCCATCTCCTTGCCAATCTTTCTGTGGTCACGCTTCTTTGCCTCTTCCATCATGGTAAGGTATGCTTCCAGTTCTTCTTTGGTGGCAAATGCCGTGCCGTAGATACGGGTAAGCATCTTGTTCTTTTCGGAGCCGCGCCAGTACGCGCCTGCAAGGGTCTGAAGTTTGAATGCCTTGCCGACTTCACGGGTGTTCTGAAGATGAGGACCTGCGCAAAGATCCGTAAAATCTCCCTGCTTAAAGAAAGAGATCAGTTCTCCCTCGGGAAGATCCTTTATAAGCTCTACCTTATAGGGCTCTTCTCTTTCCTCCATGAATCTGATGGCATCTTCTCTGGTAAGTGTGAAGTACTCGAATTTTTCGTTCGCCTTCACGATCTTCCTCATTTCCGTTTCAATGGCACCAAGATCCGACTCAGAAATGGGCTCCGCGAAATCGATGTCATAGTAGAATCCGTCGGCGATGGAAGGACCGATGGCCAGCTTTGCCGTGGGATAAAGGTGTTTGATAGCCTGTGCCAGAACGTGGGAACAGCTGTGACGCAGTGTGGAAAGATGAAGTTCGCTGCCTTCCTCGATTTCCTGAATGCTTCCGTCATGCATTGTGATCTTGATCATTAGATGCCTCCGTATATAAATCATTTAGTATGGAATATACTGTCTCCAGTCCTGCTTTTGTCTCCGAGGAGAAAGGTATCAGGACCTCACCTTCCGTTAATCCGAGCTTTTCCCGTATGGTCTTTACGGCTGCAGGGACTTCGTTTTTCTTAAGTTTATCCAGCTTCGTCGCCACGATCACCGGCCGATAGCCCATCTGCCGGATCCACTGGAACATCTGTACGTCATTTTCCCCGGGTGCGTGGCGGATATCCAGCAGCAGGAAGATCCCCTTGAGCCTCACAGAAAGTTTCAGATACCGTTCTACCATCTTTCCCCAGCTCTCCCGGGAACCGGGTGAAGCCTTGGTATAACCGTATCCGGGAAGATCTACAAGAAGCATCTTCCGCCTCTTGCCGGACAGGTCTTCCTCCACCTCATAATAGTTGATGGTCTGCGTTTTTCCCGGAGTAGCGGATGTCCTCGCCAGGGACTTTCTCTGCATGATCGTATTGATCAGGCTGGACTTTCCCACATTGGATTTTCCGGCGAACGCGACCTCACAAAGTCCCAGATCCGGGATCTTTGAGGTAACTCCGATGGTAGCCTTGAGTTCCGCCCTGCAGATCTTTACGTTCATTTTTCAGCAATTCTTTCTATGATGGGTTCCTTACCGGTGGTCACGGCTTCTTCCGTGATGATGACCCTGGTGATGGTGGGGTCATTGGGGATATCGTACATGATATCCGTCATAACTTTTTCCATGATGCTCCGTAAGCCTCTGGCTCCCGTCTTTTTCACGAATGCCTTGTGTGCCACGGCCCGGATGGCTTCGGGTGTGAATTCCAGAGAAACGTCGTCGATCTCGAACAGTTTCTGGTACTGTTTTACCAAAGCATTTCTGGGTTCTGTCATGATCCTTACCAGATCATCTTCCGTCAACGACTTTAACGCCACCGTGATGGGAACTCGGCCGATGAATTCTGGGATAAGACCAAATTTGATTAGATCTTCCGTTTCCACCTGCTCAAAAAGCTCATCGATGGATTCATTGTTCTTTTTCGCCAGCTCCGCGCCGAATCCCATTCCGCCGGAAGTCACACGCTCGCTGATGATCTTTTCCAGACCGTCAAAAGCGCCGCCGCAGATGAAGAGGATGTTGCTGGTATCGATCTGCATCATCTCCTGCTGGGGATGCTTCCTTCCTCCCTGAGGAGGAACAGAGGCCACGGTACCCTCAATGATCTTCAGAAGTGCCTGCTGAACGCCTTCTCCGGAAACGTCTCTGGTAATGGAAACGTTTTCCGATTTTTTTGTGATCTTATCGATCTCGTCGATATAGATGATGCCCAGTTCTGCTTTGGCAATGTCCATATCGGCAGCCTGAATGAGCTTTAAAAGGATGTTCTCCACATCCTCGCCCACGTATCCGGCTTCCGTAAGGCTCGTCGCATCGGCAATGGCAAAAGGAACGCCCAGCGTTTTCGCCAGATTCTGCGCCAGATAAGTCTTTCCGGATCCCGTAGGACCGATCATGAGGATATTGGACTTCTGTACGTCAATATCCGTGACCTTCCCCGTGATCCTCTTATAATGATTGTATACGGCAACAGACAGGACTTTCTTTGCCTGCTCCTGCCCTACGACGAACTGGTCAAGGAATTCTTTGATCTCCTGCGGTTTCTGAAGCTTAACCGTAGCCAGCGCTGTCTGCTTCTTGGATCTTTCCTTTGTGAATTCTTCTTCCAGGATCTCCTTGCAGATATCCACGCATTCGTCACATATGAATGCGGAATTCTGAAGTCCTGCGATCATCTTCCTGACCTGAGCCTGGCTCTTTCCGCAGAAACTGCATCGTATCCGTTCCGTTGTTCTTTGCGGCATGAGGTATCTCCGATCAGTGATTATTGATAATGGTATCCACGATGCCGTAGGCCTTTGCTTCTTCTGCCGTCATCCAGTGGTCCCTTTCGGTATCCTGCGTTACTTTTTCAACGCTCTGTCCCGTATTTGCAGCAAGAAGTTCATTCATTTTCTTCTTGGTGCGAAGGATCCAGTCAGCGGTGATCTGGATCTCCGTTGCCTGGCCCTGAGCCCCTCCGGAAGGCTGATGGATCATGATCTCCGAATTGGGAAGAGCAAATCTCTTTCCCTTTGCGCCGCCGGCAAGCAGGAACGCGCCCATGCTGGCTGCCATGCCCACGCAAATAGTGGACACGTCGCACTTGATATACTGCATCGTATCATAAATGGCCATACCGGCGGTGATCACACCGCCGGGGCTGTTGATATAGAGATGTACGTCCTTGGAAGGATCTTCCGATTCCAGAAAAAGAAGCTGTGCAACGACGAGAGACGCGCTGGTCTCATTGACTTCTTCCCCCAGGAAGATGATCCGGTCCTTTAACAGTCTGGAGAAGATATCGTAGGAACGTTCTCCTCTGGATGTCTGTTCGATAACGTATGGAATTGAATACGGCATTCCGTTCTCCTTTATATGGGATTATTCTTTATCTGCCTTTTTTGCGGCAGTCTTTTTTGCTGCAGGCTTTTTGGCAGGCTTCTCGACAGTTTCTTCCTTCTCTTCCTTCGCAGCTTTCTTTGCCTTTGCAGTAAGCTTTGCTTCCGCAACCAGCATATCGATGGTCTTCTGGCACTTAACGTCGGCTTCTACGTTCTTAAGGCCTTCTTCGCCAAGGATTTCTTTTACTTTCTCGACCTCCATCTTGTACATGTCGGCCATCTTCTTCACCTGCTCGTCGATCTCTTCCGCCTTGGCCTCGATCTTCTCCTTTGCAGCGATGGCTTCCAGTACCAGGTTGGTCATGATGTTCTTAAGAGCATTGCCTCTCATCTGGCTCTTCAGCTGATCCATGGTGGTGCCGGTGATCTTCAGGTACTGGTCGAAGGGGATCCCCTGGCTCTGAAGTCTCTGCGCATAGTCATTGACCATGTTCTCGGTGGTGGACTCGATCATAGCCTCGGGAACATCAGCCGTGGCATTCTGTACAACGGCGTCGATCACGGCGTTTTCGTTCTGCTGTGCAGCAGCTTTTGCCTTCTGCTCCTCCAGATCCTTCTTTACGCCTGCCTTATATTCCTTTAAGGTCTCATATTCGGACACTTCGCTGGCAAACTCATCGTTCAGTTCGGGAAGCAGTTTTTCCTTGATCTCATTGATCTTTACCTTGAAGAGTGCTTTCTTGCCTGCGAGTTCCTTGGCCTGATACTCCTTGGGGAACGTCACATCGACATCGACCTCATCGCCGACCTTCTTGCCGATCAGCTGATCTTCAAAGGTATCGATGAAGGAATGGGAACCGATGGTCAGATCGTAATTCTCACCCTTGCCGCCGTCAAATGCCTTGCCATCCGTAAATCCTTCAAAATCAATGGTGGCAACGTCATCTTTTTTGATCTTTCTCTTGGCGTCTTCCACAGGTACAAGACGTGCGCTTCTTTCTCTTTCTTCCTCGATCTTCGCGTTTACTTCCGCTGCGGATACGCTTGTGTCTGCCTTCTCAACGGATACGCCTTTGTACTTGCCCAGCTTCACTTCCGGCTTTACTGCCACTTCAGCCGTATAAACGAAATCTTTTCCGGCTTCCAGCGTTTCGATGCCGATGGAGGGACGGCTTACCGCGTCGATCTTTGCCTCAGCGAGAGCTTCCGGATAGGTATCGTTCAGAACGATATCCACAGCATCCTCGTAGAATACCTGGGGACCATAGGTCTTTTCAATAATAGCCTTCGGCGTTTTCCCCTTTCTGAATCCGGGAATGGAAAACTTTGCCTTGTTTTTATTGAAGGCGGCATCCGTTGCCTTTGCAAAAACATCCCACGGTACGGTGACCGTAAGCTTGACCATATTGTGCTCCAAATTTTCAACTTTTACATTCATAATGAAAGCTCCTGTCTATTTTTCCGCATAAGCAGCGAATCTATCAATCGGTTATTCTATCACAGAATTTCACTAACATCAATACCGGTCGAGGAAAGATATGCATTTGTATATCTTGCCTCTCCGGTCACTTCCTCTCCGAAATAATGCAGAGGCGAAAACTCTTCCGCCGTCCTTCTGTCGGGGAATTCCACCTCAAACATGACAAGCGGCGCAAGATCATCCAGAAAGACGTCGATCTCCAGCGTCAGTCCGCCGGAAAGAGGCACTTTTGCTCTGTCTTTCCGGATCACTCTTCCTTCACATTTTTTTATGAGGGAATCATATGCCTCTTTCGTAAGCGGAAGGTCATACTCTTCCCGCTCCAGAAGTCCCTTTCCCTTATAGGTAAGATAATACAGATCCCCGTCTTTTCTGACGCGGATCACCGGATCTGTGGAAAGGTATCCCTGTTCGATCCGTGTGACATCCTCTGCCCGGATAAGCTCCTGATAGGCATTGCCGCGAGGCAGCCATTTTCTTTCGATTTCGATTCCCATGTCCTTAAAAAAATAACGGGGCCGCCGCAGCTGCGGCAGCCCCTTTATAAGCGTTTAATTACTTATCCTCTTCTTCCTCGGAATCGGTGTAAGCGTCAACAACGTCCTCTTCCACCTTCTTCTCTGCTCTTTCCTTCTTGGGCGGTGCGGTAAGTGCCTTTACGGAAAGGGAGATCTTCTTGTCGGCTGCATTGAGGTCGGTGACCTTAGCGGTTACCTCATCGCCTACCTTGAGAACATCTGAAGGCTTCTCGATCCTCTCGGGAGAGATCTGGGAAACATGCAGCAGAGCATCGATGCCGGGCTCAAGATTTACAAAAGCACCGAAATCTGCAAGGCGTGCCACCTTACCGGTAACCACATTGCCTACTGCATACTTGGTAAGAGCCAGTACCCAGGGGTTCTCATCGGGGAACTTTCTGGTAAGAGCGATCTTGTTGTCCTTGATATCCTTGATCATAACACGAAGGGTGTCGCCGGACTTGTATGCCTTCTTCGGGCTCTCAGGTCTTCCCCAGCCCATCTCGGAAATGTGAAGCAGACCGTCTGCTCCGCCAAGATCTACGAATGCACCGAAATCGGTGATGTTCTTTACGATGCCTTCCACCACATCGCCCACAGCGATGCTTGCCAGAAGCGCTTCTCTTGCAGCTGCCTTCTTTTCGGATACAAGGCTCTTTCTGTCACCGATCACGCGGCGCTTTGCCGGATTGAATTCGGTGATGATGAACTCGATGGCCTGACCGACATACTTGGTAAGGTCTCTTTCAAAAGTATCGGATACCAGGCTTGCAGGTACGAATACACGCGCACCCTCGTAATCCACGGCAAGACCACCCTTTAATGCTTCCAGAACGGTGCCGAGTACAACAGCCCTGTTCTCAAATGCTTCTTTCACTTTTTCATTGTTGCGGTCATCCTGGATCTCCTTGCGGCTCAATACCACAAGACCTTCGCCGTCGTTCAGCTTCTTTACCTTTGCTTCCAGCTCATCGCCGGGCTTTACGGCTTCCGTAAGTACAACAGAAGGATCGGATGAAAAATCTGACTTGTTGATAATACCGTCTGACTTGTAGCCGATATTAAGTGTCAGATAATCAGGCTTCACATCGATAACCTTACCGGTCACTACCTCTCCTGTACGTATTGTTTTGAAGGCTTCATTCAGCATCTCCTCAAAACTCTGTTCTGACATAATTAAGAACCTCCTCAATAATGTTTTTTGGGGTCGACGCCCCTGCAGTAATACCTACGCAACGCACAGAATCCTTAATAGTTACCTTTTTAAGATCATCCAAACACTGAATAAAATACGTCGCTTCGCACAAAGAATCGCAGATACCAAAAAGCTTGGCAGTATTGGAAGAGTTTCTGCCGCCGATGACGATCATGGCGTCACACTCCGCGCTTAGAGCCGCTGCTTCCATCTGCCTTCTCTGTGTAGCGTTGCAAATAGTATTCACAACAAGCGTATGATACAACTTTTTTTTGAAAATATCAACAATATCTTCAAATTTCGTGAGATTAAACGTGGTCTGTGACACGATGCATACGGTTTTCCCCGAAAATCGTTCCAATGTCGGCGGATCTTCCAGTAATTTTTCCGCCTCCGCTCTGTCATCGATCACCATAGCATCGTTTCCGATACAGCCCAGTATCCCTCTTACCTCCGGATGATCGGGACTTCCCGTTACCACGATCAGTTCCCCTTTCGCATGATGCTCCCGTACGATGTCGTGGATACGGGATACGTGGGGACAGGTCGCGTCGATCACGCGGGCACCGGATGCGGAAAGCAGTTTTCGCTCTTCATCTCCCGTTCCGTGAGCACGGATGACCACGGTCTTTCCGGAAAGCCGGCCGCTTTCTGCCAGTTCCTTAAGAGCACTTGTGTCACTGATCACTTTTACACCGTGAGAAACAAGATCATTCACGACCATGTCGTTATGGACGATGGGGCCCAGCGTATAAACGCCGTCAGACTGACCGCGTTCTTCGATCTCGTGATATACCATGTTTACGGCCCGTTCCACGCCGTAACAGAATCCGGCGGTGGCAGCCAGTTTCACCTTCAACGGATCTTCTCCTTCAAATGAGACAGGATCATACGGATCTCCTCTTCCATGGAAAGATCCGAAGAATCCACAATAACGGCATCATCGGCAGGCTTTAAAGGTGCGATCTCTCTGTGAGAATCCTGATAATCCCTTTCCTCGATCTCTTTCTGGATGGAGGAAAGCGTTTCGTCTCCCAGAATGCCGGACTCCTTCAGCTGGTCATATCTTCTTTTTGCTCTCACGTACGCGCTTGCGGTCAGGAACAGTTTGAGCGTTGCCTGTGGAAGCACCACCGTGCCGATATCCCTTCCGTCCATGATCACATCATATTTTTCTGCCAGTTCTCTCTGCAGATCCAGAAGCTTCTCTCTGACACAGGGAATTGCCGATGTGACGGAAGCCATCCGGGAGATCTCCTGGGTACGGAGCCTTCCGGTCACGTCAGTTCCGTTTACCAGAACGTGCTGCGTACCGTCCTCATAACGGATCTCCACGCGGATGTCACGGATAAGATCCGCTATTCTTTTTTCCTGCAGATCATCCGGGCTTATGCCGCAGTCGGAAAGGAAAACGGCAATGGCACGGTAAAGAGCTCCGGTATCCACATAGACATATTTCAGTTCTTCGGCAAGCATCTTTGCTATGGTAGACTTTCCCACGCCTGCGGGACCGTCGATGGCGATGCTGATCTTATTCATTGATCTTCCTCCTCCCAAACACTTTTTCCTGCCGCATGGCCCATGGAAAAGGCACACTGCAGATTGAACCCTCCGGTGAACGCATCCACGTCCACCACTTCTCCGGCAAAATACAGTCCTCTGATCTTTTTGACCTCCATGGTCCGGGGATCCAGTTCCTTCACGTCGACGCCGCCTTTCGTGACGACAGCTTCTTCAAACCCTCCGGCAGAAACAGCCGTCAGATCAAAATGTTTGATCACGCGGATAAGTTCCTGTCTCTCCGGTCTGGTGACAGATCTTGCTTTCTCCGCGGGATCGATCCCCGCTTTTTTGAGCACTGCCTCCCGGATACCGCCGATCAGAAGGCCGGCCAGGGCGTTCCCCATATCCATGTTGGCGCGTTCGGAAAGATCCCGCAGGATCCTCTTGTCCAGCATCTCATCCGTAAGACCCGGTTTCAGATCAACGGAAAAGAGATATGGCGTCTCCGGGGAGATCATGCCGGAAAGGATCGCCGATGCCGTAAGCACCAGAGGTCCGCTGATACCCTTATGAGTGAACAGAAGTTCTCCCACGCCTGTATACAGCGCTTTCCCGGCCGGTCTTCCGTCAGTCATCCGAAAGACGGAAAGCCCCGTGTTCACAAGGCTCACGCCCGCCAGATCCGCGCACAGTCCGTCGGAAGCAACGATACTTACCAGTGACGGGCTCTGCGGTCTCACTGCAAGGCCCAGTTCCTCGGCAAACCGGTAACCGTCCCCCGTAGATCCTGTCGTCGGATATGACCTGCCGCCGGTACAGACGATCACACGGTCACAGAGAAGTTCCTCTTTTTTGCCGGAGCCGCTTACTTTCAGTAAAAACCGCTCTCCTTTTTTTTCTATGGAATTGACTTCCGCGTGCAGTCTGATCCTGACGCCTGCTTTCTCCAGGGCACGGCACAGCGCTTTGGTAATGTCGGACGCATGATCCGATACCGGAAAGACGCGGTTCCCCCGTTCCACCTTCAGCTTTACACCGTTTTCTTCGATCATATGCATCGTATCTTCCGGTCCGAAGGAATGCAGGGAGGAATACATGAACCGTGGATTCCTGACGATATTTGCGATAAAAGTATCAAAATCACAGGAGTTGGTCACATTGCAGCGGCCTTTTCCTGTGATGTAGATCTTCTTTCCCAGTTTTTCGTTTTTTTCAAGAAGCGTTACCTGTGACCCGGCACGGGCAGCAGCCGCAGCTGCCGTCATTCCGGCGGCTCCGCCTCCGATCACGACTGTAAGCATATGGGAGCATGCTCCGTTTCCCCGTACCCTTTCGGGTTCCGGCTCTGCCAGCGATAGGAATCCGCACACATGTCCTCAATGGTCTTTTCCGCTTTCCAGCCCATTTCTTCAAAGGCCTTCCGGGGATCGCAGTAATTGACGGCGATATCGCCTGCTCTGCGGGGGTCCACCACATAGGGGATCTTTTTCCCGCATGCCTTTTCATAGGCATGCAGCACTTCCAGAACGGAATATCCGGTCCCTGTTCCCAGATTGTAAATATGAAGTCCGGGAGCCTTCTCCATATGTCTGAGGGCGCTCACGTGTCCTTTTGCCAGATCCACCACATGAATGTAATCGCGGACACCGGTCCCGTCGGCCGTGTCATAATCGTTTCCGAAAACGTGAAGCACTTCCCGTCTTCCCACAGCCACCTGGGCAATATAGGGCACAAGATTGTTGGGGATCCCCTGGGGATCTTCTCCGATCCTGCCGCTTTCGTGCGCACCGATGGGATTGAAATATCTGAGAAGTACCACATTCAGATCCTTATCGGCGTTTGCCTGATCCATAAGGATCTGCTCGATCATGCTTTTGGTCTGACCGTAGGGATTGGTGATCTCGCCCTTGGGGCTTTCCTCCGTTACGGGTACCTTCTCGGGATCTCCGTATACGGTTGCCGAAGAGGAAAAAATAATATTGTGACAGTCGTGTTTTCTCATGACGTCACAAACGTTCATCAGAGAAACCAGGTTGTTGTAATAATACTCCAGCGGTTTCGCAACGGATTCTCCCACTGCTTTATAGCCAGCAAACATGATCACGGCTTCGGGGCGCTCCGCGGCAAAGATCGCAGAAAGATCCTCCTTATTCAGGAGGTCCTTCTGATAAAATCCAATTTTTTTTGCGGTGATCTCTTCCACCCTCTTTACGGCTTCGTAAGAGGAATTGTAAAGATTATCCACACATACCACCTCATAGCCTTCCGAAAGAAGCTCTGTCATGGTATGACTGCCGATATAACCTGCACCGCCTGCTACGAGTATCTTTTTCATCGTCTGTCCTTTATTTTGAGACTTTGTCCATGGATGCGATCTTCTCATATGCCTCGTCAAGGTAGGGAAGATCCGGCTCATCGATCATGCCGGAATCCATGAGAGAAGCGATCTTCGGATCTATGGGCATCTTGGCAAGAACATCCAGGTCGAATTTCTTTGCCACGTCATCGATCTTGCTGGGTCCGAAAAGGAAAGTCTTCTTATGGCATTCCGGGCATTCGAAATAAGAAAGATTCTCAATAAGTCCCACGATGGGAAGCTGCATCTTCTTTGCCATGTTGACAGCCTTCTCAACGATCATAGTCACCAGCTCCTGAGGGCTCGTCACAACAATGATCCCGTCCACGGGAAGAGACTGGAATACGGTAAGCGGCACGTCGCCCGTTCCCGGAGGCATGTCCACGAACATATAGTCCACATCCTGCCACAGCGTTTCCTCGTAGAACTGCTTCACGGCAGTGGCAATGAGAGAGCCTCTCCAGATGATGGGATCGGTGGCACTGTCCAAAAGAAGGTTGGCGGACATTACCTGGATGCCGTTCTTGTTTTCTGCAGGGAACATGACCGTCCCGTCGGAATTGGCACAAATACGCTCACCTTCCAGACCGAATGCCTGAGGGATCGAAGGTCCGGTAATGTCTGCGTCCAGAATGGCGACCCTCTTGCCTTTCTGCATAAACTTTGCCGCCAGCAGAGAGGTGACCATGGTCTTGCCAACGCCGCCCTTGCCGCTCATTACGGCATAGACGTGCTTTACGGAAGCGCCTTCACAAAGGTGAGCGGAAAGATCTACGGCTTCTCCGCCGCGTGAAGAACATTCTGCGGTACAGGTGCTGCAGTTGTGGGTGCAGCCTTCTACATTTTCATTCGCCATTTGTATTACTCCTTTTTGAGAATCTGCATCCGCAGTAATCCTGCCGGTACAGATCGTGTTCTTTTGAAAGTTCTATGCTTCTTTTATACCCGTCGGCCTTCTTGAAGTCAGAGACCAGATAGGAAAGGCCTGTTTCCTTTGCGATCCTTTCCCCGATCTCATTGATCGCCCGCGCCGGTTTCAAAGGACTCAGCGTCAACGTGGTGGCAAAGAAATCGAAGGATCCGTCCATCTGTTCCGCTGTCTTTCGAAGACGCAGCTCATAGCACTTTAAGCATCTCCTGCCCCGCTCCGGTTCCTCTTCCAGTCCCTTTGCGATATTTTCGAATTCATCATGGTCCCAGTCGGCTGTGATCACGCGGACCGATCCGTCCGGAAACATTTCTTCCATCAGCCGTTTCAGTTCCCCGGCCCGTTTTTCATATTCTTCGGCAGTGTCGATATTCGGATTATAAAAGAATACGGTCAGGCTGCAGTTTTTCGCCAGATACTCCAGACAGGAGGAGGCACAGGGCGCGCAGCACGCATGCAGCAGCACTCCCGGTCTGCGGCCTTCTGTCTGTGCTCTAACGAGCACTGCATCCATTTCCTTTTTAAAATTCCTGTTCGTCATTACAGGAAATCTTTGATCTTTTTGGAACGTACGGGATTTCTGAGTTTCCTCAGTGCCTTTGCCTCTATCTGACGGATACGCTCTCTCGTTACGTTGAATTCCTTTCCCACTTCTTCCAGTGTTCTGGGATGGCCGTCCTCAAGACCGAACCTAAGGCTGATCACCTGACGCTCTCTTTCCTTCAGGTCGCCCAGCAGATCGTCGATATGCTCTCTGAGCATTACTGACTCCACGTTCTGCTCCGGAGTAAGCACATTGGTATCTGCCACGAAATCGCCAAGGTTGGAATCATCTTCCTCACCGATGGGGGTCTCAAGGGATGCCGGTTCACGGGCGATCTGCATGATCTCCATTACTTTTTCTTCCGTAAGACCCAATGCCTTGGCGAGTTCGGGGATGCTGGGCTCGTATCCCAGTTCCAGAGTAAGCTTTCTCTGCATCTTTGACATCTTGTTGATGGTCTCCACCATATGCACGGGTACTCTGATGGTCCTCGCCTGATCAGCCAGTGCACGGGTCACAGACTGTCTTATCCACCATGTGGCGTATGTGCTCAGTTTATAGCCTTTTGTATAATCGAATTTCTCAACGCCTTTGATGAGGCCCAGATTTCCTTCCTGTACCAGATCCAGAAAACTCATGCCGCGGCCGGTGTATCTCTTGGCAATGCTGACTACCAGACGAAGGTTCGCTTCGATCAGCCTCTTCTTTGCCTGTTCGTCACCGGCTGCCTTTTTCTTGGCAAGCTCCAGTTCCTCGTCCGCGGAAAGAAGCGGCACCGTGCCGATCTCCTTCAGATACATTCTGACAGGATCATCCGTGCCCACGCCTTCCAGAAGGTTAACTGCATCCAGATCGATGTCCTCTTCCGCATCCTTTTCGTCGAAATCTCCGCCGAAATCGTCATCCAGGCTGTCCATCAGAAGTCCGTCGATGGAATCCAGCTTGTCCAGATTCATGTTTTTCAGTTCCTGTTCTGAAACATCGATATCCGCGTCTCTGGAAAGATCCGTCGTAACGTCGATCCCCTTCTGCTCCAGAAGAGCATAAATATTCTCCATCTGCGCAGGAGTAAGTTCTTCGTCCTTGAAATAATCGTTGATCTCATCGTAGGTGATGGAGTTGCTGTCTCTGCCCTTCACCATTTCGGTAAGATGTTCGATCTTTTCTGTAAATTCATTCTTATCACTGTTCATGAGTCAGATCCCCTTTCTTTATGGGTTTCCCCAAATTGAGACGGCTGATATCACCGCCAGACCAAGAGCCAGAATGCCGATGATCAGATAAACGATCCCTCCCGAATGCTTTTTTCTGTTGATCCTGGCACTGGAAGATACGAACCACGCCGTAACGAAATAAATAATTGCCGCGAACAGAAATATCACCGGAAAGAGTTTTTTGTATTTGCCCGGATCGAAGATGGCCAGTGCCGCCAGCACAACAATGGCGCCGCCGAACAGCACGTGTACAAGATCCGTGATGGATCCCGCCTTTCTCTGTGAAAACTTCAGATCAGCCATGCCTCCTCCTTTCTCCGGATGCTTCAAACATGAGTATCGTTGCAGCCATGGCCGCATTCAGACTTTCCACTTTTCCGCACATGGGAATGATGACCCGTTCTGTAGAAAGTTCCTTTATTTCCCCGGACAGTCCTTTTGACTCATTGCCGATAAGGATCGCCGTCGGTTTCCTGTAATCGACCTCACGGTAGCTCTTTGCTGCCGAAAGATCTGTTGCCACCACATTCACCGGACCATTCCCGTAAACGCCGGAAGCCATATCCTTTACCGCCCTCGGAAGATCGGAGACCACGGTGAACGGTACGCGGAAAATGGATCCCATGGTGCTTCTGACCACTTTCGGTGAATACGGATCCACTGTCATGTCGTTTAGAAGGATCCCGGTTGCTCCGGCCGCTTCCGCAGCTCTTATCATGGTTCCGAGATTCCCCGGGTCCTGGATCGTTTCCGTGATCAGAATGAGCGGTTCCTCTTCCGTTTCCAGAAGTTCTTTCACGGTCTTTGCCCGCTTCTGTCTCACAACGGCGAGGATCCCCTGGGGCGTCACCGTATCCGACATCTTCTGCATGTCCTGTGTGGTCACCGTTTCAAACGAATGCTCCCGCAGGATCCTTTCACAGATGTTTACGTGAGGCGATGCCAGGAATTCTTCCGTCACGTAGATCTCCTCCGCAAGCGCGGAAGGGATCTCGCCGCACATTTTCGGTCCGTCCACTACGAACAGGCCCGACTCCTTCCGGACTCTGCTCTTTTCGCTAAGTTCGCGGATAAATTTCTTTTTCCTGTTTTCCATCTCAGACCGTTTCTTTTCTGAACTGGGAACGTTTTCTTAAGAGCGGATCCAGGATCTTTTTGCGGATCCTCAGACTCTTCGGCGTAACTTCCATCAGTTCATCGGTATCGATGAAATCCATGCACTGTTCCAGCGACATGAGCCTCGGCGGCGTAAGACGCAGCGCTTCATCGGAGCTGGACGACCGGGTATTGGTCAGCTTCTTCGTCTTGCAGACATTCACTTCCACGTCTTCGGTCTTCGGACTCATACCGATGACCATACCCTCATATACGGGGGTGCCGGGGGTGATAAACAGAAGTCCTCTCTCCTGGGCATTGAACAGACCATAGGTGACCGCTTCGCCGGGATGAGTGGCGATGATGGATCCCGTGGGACGATAGGAAAGATCGCCCTTGTAGGGGCCGTAGCCGTCAAAAAGCGTATTCATGATGCCGTTTCCCTTGGTGTCTGTCATGAAGTCATTGCGGTAGCCGATCAGTCCCCGGGAAGGCATGGAAAACTCCAGACGTGTCGTGGCATCACTGATGGGTGTCATGGAGTTGAGTTCTCCCTTTCTCTGGGTCAGTTTCTGAATGACAACGCCGGTATAGTCGTTGGGTACGTCCACGTAGACCAGCTCCATGGGCTCCAGAAGCTTTCCGTTCTCATCACGCTTATAAAGTACTTCCGCCTTGGATACGGCAAATTCATATCCCTCACGGCGCATGTTTTCGATCAGCACGGAAAGATGCAGTTCACCTCTGCCGGATACTTTGAAGCAGTCCGCCTGATCCGTTTCCTCCACACGCAGAGAAACGTCTGTGTTCAGCTCGCGGAACAGTCTGTCGCGGATGTGACGGGAAGTGACGTACTTTCCTTCCTTGCCTGCCAGCGGAGAATCATTGACCATGAAATACATGGCAATGGTAGGATCGGAGATCTTCTGGAACGGAATGGGTTCCACCTTTGCAGGATCACATATGGTATCGCCGATATGGATCTCCGGGATTCCGGAAATGGAAACGATGGATCCGATGCCGGCTTCTTCCACTTCCACTCTGGCCAGACCGTCAAACTCATAAAGCTTGGAGATCTTGGTACGGATCATTTTGTCGGGATCGTGGTGGTTGCAGAGGATCACCTGCTGGTTCACTCTGATCTTTCCGTTGGAGATCTTTCCCACTCCGATACGTCCCACATATTCATTGTAATCAATGGTGGAGACCAGCATCTGCAGCGGCTCGTCGGGATCTCCCTCGGGTGCGGGGATCCGGTCTATGATGGTATCCAGCAGAGGTTTCATGTCCGTACCGATCTTACCGGGCTCATAGCTTGCCCAACCGCTTCTTGCGGAGGCGAAAACGAAGGGGCAGTCGATCTGCTCGTCCGATGCTCCCAGATCCATGAGAAGTTCCAGCACTTCATCCACCACGGCCTCCGGTCTTGCTTCCGGCCTGTCGATCTTATTGACGCATACCACAACGGGAAGCGAAAGATCCATTGCCTTTCCCAGTACGAACCTGGTCTGCGGCATGGGTCCTTCAAAAGCGTCTACCAGAAGCACGACGCCGTCTACCATCTTAAGAACACGCTCCACTTCGCCGCCGAAATCCGCGTGACCGGGAGTGTCTACGATATTGATCTTATGATCCCGGTAATTGATGGCAGTATTCTTGGAAAGGATGGTAATACCCCTTTCTCTTTCAATGGCATTGGAGTCCATGACACGCTCCGCCACTTCCTGGTTTTCACGGAAAATACCGCTCTGTCTCAGCAGAGCATCGACCAGTGTGGTCTTACCGTGATCAACGTGGGCAATGATTGCTACATTTCTGATGTCTTCTCTTTTCTGTCTCATATCCTTTAATATCCCCTTGCCTGAACCGCTCTTTCGGCATATTTGCTTTCAGGGTGTTCACCGATTATCTTATCATATATCGCATTCGCTTCCGATATCCTGTCTTCCGACTGCAGCAGCCTTCCTTTCAGATACATGCATTCCGGATCGTCCGGATCGATCTTCAGCGCCAGGTCATAGTATTCCTCGGCCAGTGATTTGTTTCCGCCGTTCCAGTTTGCCGTTCCCGTCTCAACGATCTTGTCATATCCGTCGTTGTACATCAGGTTGTCCACATCTTTCAGCATGGACAGAAGCGGTTCCGCTTTCAGGATCTCCAGTTCTCTGTTGATGGTCAGGAAGCTCTCTCCCGCTTCCCTGTAATTCCCCTTCTGATAGTTTTCAGTAATGAGCGTAAGCTTGGAATACATGGAAGAAAACGCCTGATTTTCCTCTTCAAAGCTTACCAGTCTCTCTTTTGCGATCCTGTGCTCTTCGGAAAGAGTCTCATATTTTCCAAGGAGCGTCTCATAATCCGCATTGACCGAGGAAAGCTGTCTGTTGTTTTCCACGATCTTTTTATTTGCCTCATTCACGTACCGTTTCCGGATGCCCGGAAGGAACAGCACGTAAAAAGCCAGGATCCCCACAGCCACGCCGATGAGCAGGATCAGTGATATCTTTACCGGAGACACACCGGTCTGACCGCCCGGAACGATCACATCATCATCCTCCATCTGACGGTGGGAAAAAGCTTTGTTCAGCTTATTCTGTTCCACCTCGTTCCTTCCGGTGATCTTTTTCACGTCATCCATCAGAAGGACTGCCATGGGATTGTTGCGGTCAACTCTCAGCACTTCCAGAAGCGCTCTGCCTGCCTTCCTGTAATCTTGCTTGTGCATGTAAAGGATGGCAAGAAGCAGCTGTGCCTTCAGATAGTGCGGCTTTTCCGTCACCAGATGCTGAAGCTGGATGATGGCAAAATCTTCCCCGTGATTCTGTGCCGTCTGCAATGCCTGGTTGAATTTCCGGATGGCGGCGGAATCTTTTTCCAGCTGCATGGGATTCCTCTGCACTTCTCCCAGATATCTGTCTGCAAGGTTGTTCTCCGGCTCAAAATTCACGCTGATGACCCACTGACAGAGGGCATCCGCCGTTTCTCCGGTTTCATAGAAGATCAGCCCCAGAAGATTTCTGGCGTCGGTACAGTTTTTGTCAAATCTCAGCGCACGCTTAAGAAACCCGGCCGCTCCCGAAAGATCGCCAAGCTGCGCTCTTTCCAGACCGAGATTGTAGTAGGAATTTGCGATTCTCCGGAACTTAGTATCGCTTCTCACCCGCTGCTGCCTTCTGTGCGTACTGCATCACCAGATCATTCATGTCCGTAAGGTCCATGCCGGCGATCATGGCTTCGATATCATCGGTATCATGCGACGGTTTAAAGTTTTTCAGTTCGTCCTGTAAATCGATCATGCGATTACCCCAATTTAACTGATATATTATACCACAACATTTTATTTATGTATACAGGATCGGTCTCCCCGCGTCATCTCTGTAGAACAGCACTTCCTGTTTTTCCTCCGGAAGCACCTTCCCGCCGCTCATTTCCCGGACCTTTTCCGTAAAGGGAAGAAAATCTTTCTCTTCCGTCAGGTAAAAAAGCCGGCAGACTTCCGAATACTCCTCTTTTTCCGTAAACAGCGACATGCTTTCGGCAAGATACTTCACTCTGTTTGCAAAGGAATAGTCACAGGTAAGGGAAAACCGCATGCCCTCCGTGAGTGTCCGTATGATACTTGCGGAAAGACCTTCTTTGAGAGAATCACTGTATGCCCGCAAAAGTCCTCCGGTCCCCAGGAGCGTGCCGCCGAAATATCTGGTCACAACGGCACACACATCATAAATGTTTTCGTTCTTCAGTATGGAAAGCATTGGCTTTCCTGCCGTCCCGGAAGGTTCTCCGTCATCGGAAAACCGTTCATATTCCGTTCCCGGAGCTCCGATCCGCATGACAAAGCAATGGTGGTTGGCATCATGGTATTTATGCCGGATCTCATCCAGGAATGCCTTCGCCTCTTCCTCGGAATGCACGTTCTTAAGATCACACAGAAAGTGTGATTTCTTTACTTCTACATCTGAGGTCCCGGAAAAGGCGATGATCCTGTACTCCATGTCACTTTCCCTTTCTGAGAACAGGAAGCAGATCCGGAAGCTGCGTAACAAGGATGGCCGCAAACATGATCACACAGCCAAGGAACTCTCTTCCGGTAACGGAAAGTCCCATGAAGATGGCCTCGCCCAAAAGAGAAAACACCGATTCCAGGCTCATGATGAGCGACGCAATGGCCGGCTCCACGCCTTCCTGTCCCACGATCTGCAGCGTATATGCAGCGCCTGTAGAAAGCAGTCCCACATAAAGAAGCGGCAAAAGCCCTTCTTTCACCATGGAAAGCGTAAGCGTTTCTCCGGAAAAGAGCCAGCATATTCCGGAGACTGCCGCCGCCGTAAGGAACTGGATCGCTGCCATCTTTACGGCATCTGCCTTTACGATGAAGTGGTCGATCACAAGGATGTGCACCGCAAAGAAAACGGCGCACAGGATGCACAGGAGATCTCCCCGGCTGACGGTCAGATTTTCCCCTTTGGGGATGCAGATCAGCCAGAGCCCGGCAACGCCCAGGATCACAGCGATCCACGTTGTCTTATCCGTCTTCTTTTTCAGGAAGAAACCGAACACTGCCACCAGCACCATATAAAAAGCCGTCAGGAATCCGGCCTTTCCGGGAGTGGTAAGGAGGATCCCCACCTGCTGCAGGGAAGAAGCGACTCCCAGGCAGATCCCGCAAAAGATGCCCCCCAGAAGCGTATTCTTATCAGGTCTCAGACTGCCGGACAGCTTAAGGATCACCGGCTGCAGTACCAGAAAGCCGATCACGTAGCGCAGCGTATTAAAAGAATACGCCCCCATGGCACCGCCGCCGAACGACTGTGCCGTGAAGGCAAATCCCCATATAACAGCTGTCAGGAGCAGCAGCAGTAAATGTCTTGTTTTTTTATTCATCAGAATGTTACCGGATCCTTGATCTCCTCGCAGGGAGCAATTTCCGTTACCTCAAGATACGGACCTTCCCCCTCATATTCCCTTCGTTCCATGGTACCGAACTTTGCTTTCAGATGTACGAAAGAACCGTCCTTGAACCTGCGGATATTCTCGTAATGAGCTACGAACCCCAGAAACGTCATGTCGGCGGCACAGCAGGTCATTGCCATTCGGCCCGGAACAAATTCTCCGGGACCGAAAGACCTGTCCTTCATGACACAGGCCGAAAACTCAACGGTCTTTCCCCGGTAACGCTCCGGATAATCCCTGGCGTCAAAGAACCAGATCCCGTAATTCTCCGGTTCGATCACAACATTGTCACCGGAAACATCGAAGGGGAGGTCTTCCGCAATAGTATCCAGAGGGATCTCACCGTATTTGTTTTCCATGACAATATCCGCGCCCTGCATGAGCATGGGTCGAAGCTGCCGTTTCCATCCCTGCAGTACTTCTTCCGCCACGTTGTCGCACCGGTTGATGATCACCAGTTCTGTATAGCGCAGCATGGGTCCCATCATGGCTTTCATGTTGTTTAAGTACATGTCCAGCATGGTCCCGTCAAATACGGTGATCTGCTGATACAGCACCCAGTCATCGGGGAAGCGGAGTTTTGCAGGATCCCACATGCCGTTGTACTCAATGACGATCCGTTCTGCTTTGGCTTCCTTTGTCAGCTTATCCAGAGTCTCCTTCGAAAGAAGCGCCTCATCGGTGATCTGGCGTTTTATGATGTGCTCCTTTTTCAGGATCTTCTCATCGTATGCCACTTCACCGTCTTCGCACACCAGCAGCAAAGTATTTTCATCAATGTGAAAATACTCTTCGCTGATGGTAAAGTTAATGAAAGACGTCTTTCCTCCGTCCAGAAATCCGTTGATCAGAAATACCGGTTTCTCGTTGTCTTCTAACTGGCCCATATCGTTTTCCTTATAAGAACAGTTCTCTGATGGCACCTTCCAGGAGCTCACTTCCGATCACACAGGCTTTCCCTGTCACATCCGGTGCGCCCTCTCTGATCTCGTACTCGCCGGGAGTCAGATCAAAGTAATACCACTTGTCTTCGTCTGCTGACTTGATCATGCCCTTTGCCCGCAGGATCTTTCCCAGTTCACTGTCTTCGGAAAGCTTTTTCAGCGCTTTTTCCAGATCTTTCTTTGTGATTTCTGTGATACCGGACAGGCCGATGGAATCGAATACCTCATCCGCGTCATGACCATGGTGATGGTGATGATGATGATGGTGGTGATGATGTTCATGATGCTCATGATCGTCATCATCGTCGTCATCGTCGTCATCGTCGTCATCGTCGTCGTCATCGTCGTCGTCATCGTCATCATCGTCATCATCGTCATCATCGTCGTCATCATCGTCATCGTCATGATGATGGTGGTGGTGATGATGGTGCTCGTGTTCCTCCTCGTCTTCTCCGTCGGGGACCAGAAGAGCTTCCTTGCGAAGGGAATCCAGCGTGTCATCCCGTTTTTCGATCACGGCCAGAAGCTTTTCGCCGCTCAGTTCGGAAAGAGGCGTAGTGACGATCTCGGCGGTGGGGTTCAGTTCTTTTACGATCTCCACTGCCGCTTTTACCTGTTCCGGCGTGGCAATGTCTGTCCTGGAAAGGACCACAGTCCCTGCATACTGGATCTGGTTATTGAAAAATTCGCCGAAATTTTTTGCGTACATGGGGCACTTCTTGGCATCCACGATGGTAACTGCAGAATTAAGTACCACGTCAAGAGACGCGGACGCGTCAGTGACGGCTTTCATGATGTCGGACAGTTTTCCCACTCCGGAAGGTTCAATGATGATCCGCTCCGGCGCAAATTTCGTGATCACTTCCTTCAGAGACTTTTCAAAATCTCCCACCAGAGAACAGCAGATGCACCCCTGGCTCATTTCCCGGATCTCGACGCCGGAATCCTTAAGGAATCCGCCGTCGATGCCGATCTCGCCGAATTCGTTCTCAATGAGAACGATCTTTTCTCCCTTCAGAGCTTCCCCCAGAAGTTTTTTTATGAATGTCGTTTTTCCGGATCCCAGAAATCCTGAGATCACATCGATCTTTGTCATGATGTCCTCCTGTCAGATCTTTTCCACGCCGAGTTTCACGGTCTCACCGTTAATATCCCACTCTTTCACGTACCCTGCCGGTGCCTTCTTTTCGATGCTTTCCGCCATGCAGTCATGGCAGATATCCTTTCCGAATTCAGCAACCACCTTTTCGATCACGTCGCTTCCCTCGTAAGTGATACGGATCTTATCCATTACCTCGAATCCGGCTTCCTTACGCATGGTCTGGACCTTGGAAACGATCTCTCTCATGAAGCCTTCCGCCACCAGTTCCGGTGTCAGGTTGGTATCAAGTACTACTGTGGTCCGGGCATCTTCTTCCGTTACAAAACCGTCTGCCTTCGCCACGTCGATCAGAAGATCTTCTTCAGTAAGCTCGATCTGTGCGCCGTCAGGTGCCGTGAAGGTGAGCTTTCCGGTGTCTTTCAGTTCCTCCATGGCCTTCTTTCCGTCGATCTCGGAAAGCGTCTGACGGATGAATCCCAGATTCTTGCCGTACTTGGGTCCCACGGTCTTAAGCTGGGGCTTGAAGGTATAAGTGGCAAAATCACTGACGTCATCACGGAACTCCACTTCTTTCAGGTTCAGCTCATCGCGGATGATATCCAGACAGAACTCCGGGAGCTCATATTCGGTCTTTACGAACATTCTGGAAATAGGCTGTCTGTTCTTTAATCCGGAAGTGTTTCTGGCAGCTCTTCCCAGGATCACGATGTTCAGTACCTCATCCATGTTCTTCTCCAGCGCTGCGTTGATCTTTGACTCGTCTGCCGCGGGGAAGCTGCACAGATGTACGGATTCCGGTGCGGTCTTATCCACGCTCCTTACCATGTTCTGGTAGATGGCGTCTGCCATGAAAGGAATGAACGGTGCTGCACAGAGAATGGTGTTTTTGAGGCAGGTAAACAGCGTCATGTAGGCGTTCACCTTGTCCTGCTCCATTCCCTTTGCCCAGAAACGCTCACGGCATCTTCTGACGTACCAGTTGGACAGTTCGTCCACGAAAGACTCCAGCGCCGCGCAGGATTCCGGGATCCGGTAATTGGCCATATTCACGTCGACTGTCCTGATCATGGTATTCATCCGGGACAGGATCCACTTGTCCATCACATCAAGCTTTTCGTAATCCAGCTCGTGTTTCGTAGGATCGAAGGAGTCGATGTTGGCATAAAGAATATAGAACGCATAGGTATTCCACAGCGTGCCCAGGAACTTTCTCTGTCCTTCGGTAACAGCTTTTCCGTAGAAGCGGTTGGGAAGCCAGGGGGCGGAGTTCGTATAGAAATACCAGCGGATGGCATCGGCACCATAGGTATCCAGCGCCTCTACGGGATCCACGGCATTTCCTTTTGATTTGCTCATCTTCTGACCGTTTTCATCCTGTACGTGTCCCAGAACGATAACGTTCTCAAAGGGAGCCTTGTTGAAAAGAAGGGTCGACTCGGCAAGAAGGGAATAGAACCATCCTCTTGTCTGATCCACAGCCTCGGAAATGAACTGTGCCGGGAATTCCCTGTGGAACAGTTCCTGATTTTCAAAGGGATAATGGTGCTGTGCAAAAGGCATGGCGCCGGAATCGAACCAGCAGTCGATCACTTCCGGTACTCTGTGCATCATCTTTCCGCACTGGGGACAGGTGACTTCCACCATGTCGATATAGGGGCGGTGCAGTTCCACATCATCGCCGTTGGTACCCTTACCCGTCTTTTTGAGCTCCGCTACCACATCTTTGTAATTGGGGCTCTTCTTTCTAAGTTCCTCTCTGGAACCGATGCATTCGCGGCAGCCGCACTCGCACTCCCATACGGGAAGCGGCGTGCCCCAGTAACGGTTTCTGGAAAGTGCCCAGTCCTGCACGTTCTCCAGCCAGTCGCCGAAGCGGCCCTTTCCGATGGATTCCGGGATCCAGTTGATGGTGTTGTTGTTCTTAATGAGATCATCTCTCACCGCGGTCATCCTGATGTACCAGGATTCTCTTGCATAGTAGATCAGCGGCGTATTGCATCTCCAGCAGTGGGGATAGCTGTGCTCGAACATGGGGGCGTCAAAGAGAAGCCCTCTCTTGTCGAGATCGGCAAGGACCATGGGATCCGCTTTCTTTACGAAAACGCCTTCCCATCTGTCGTCTCCGGTCATGTTTCCTTTTTCGTCGACCAGCTGTACGAACGGAAGATCGTACTTTCTTCCCACCTTGGCATCGTCTTCACCGAATGCCGGAGCAATATGAACGATACCGGTACCGTCTGTCATGGTAACGTAGGTATCGCAGAGCACATAATGAGCCTTCTTGTGCTGCTTTTCGGCCAGTTCCGCCGCCTTCGGATAAAGAGGCTCGTAAGCCTTTCCCTCCAGATCGGTCCCGAGATAGTTCTCCAGGACCTCGTATCCGTCCTTAAAGTGAACGTCGCAGAGGCTTTCGGCAAGATAATAGACCAGACCGTCTTTTGCGGCTTTGATCTTCACGTAGGTCTCACCGGGGTTTACGCAGAGCGCCACATTGGAAGGAAGTGTCCAGGGTGTGGTGGTCCATGCCAGAAGATAAGCATCCTCTCCCTTTACCTTGAAGCGTACGATGGCGGAACGTTCCTTTACGTCCTTATATCCCTGAGCCACTTCGTGTGAGGAAAGGGGGGTGCCGCAGCGGGGGCAGTAAGGAACGATCTTGAACCCCTTGTAAAGAAGATCCTTGTTCCAGATCTCCTTGAGGGCCCACCATTCGGACTCGATGTAATCATCGTAATAAGTAACATAGGGCTTCTCCATGTCGGCCCAGAAACCTACCTGGAAGGAGAAGTCCTCCCACATCCCCTTATATTTCCATACGTTCTCCTTGCACAGCTCAATAAACGGTGCAATGCCGTAATCTTCTATCTGATCCTTGCCGTTGATGCCGATCTGCTTCTCGATCTCCAGTTCCACGGGAAGACCGTGGGTATCCCAACCGGCTTTTCTGGGAACCATTTTCCCCTTCATGGTCTGGTATCTGGGCACCATGTCCTTGATGCACCGGGTCAGCACATGGCCGATGTGGGGTTTTCCGTTCGCCGTGGGCGGTCCGTCATAGAATACATACGAAGGATCCCCTTCATGTTCCTTAATGGACTTCATGAAGATGTCATTGTCCTTCCAGAACTTCTCGACTTCCTTCTCCCTTCCCACAAAGTCCATGGATGTGTCTACTTTTTTGTACATTGCCATTTTTCTTTCCTCCTCAGTCAACGGCTGTATTTCCGCCGGCAGACGATGCTCCATTTTGGCATCCGCCGGTCTTTAAGCAGACAGGGCCTCGTCTTTTTTCGGAAGACGTGACCTGGCCGCAAAATAACATATCATCAAAGCAATAAACGTAACGGTCCAGCTGATGGGATATCCCCACAGAAGGACTTCATAATCGTGGTTTGCCGCAAATACCGTAAAGATCCAGAGGACTCTCAGTCCGCATGCGCCTATCAGTGTAACGATCGTAGGCAGCGTGCCGTATCCCATTCCCCTTAAGAAGCCGGAACCGCAATCCATCAGACCGCAGATCCAGTACCCCAGTATGAAAATATGAAGCCTTCTGAGTGCCCAGCCGATCACCTGGGTATCCGTCGTGTACAGATGCAGAAGATCCTCTCCGAAGATCGTATAGATCCCCATAAAGATCGCGGACACCAGAACGGAACAGATGAGGGAAGCTCCGACGATCTTATTCAGACGCGAATACTTCTTCGCACCCATGTTCTGTCCCATGAACGTAATGGCAGCGGTATAAATGGAGTGCATGGCAGTATACTGAAAGCCCTCCAGATTCGAGGCAGCACTGTTTCCCGCCATGCAGATGGATCCGAAGGAATTCACGGAAGACTGGATCAGGATATTGGAAATATTGAATATGATGCTCTGCAGTCCCGCCGGAATTCCCACGGCGGCAAATTTTTTGATGATGGCAAGATCCAGATTCAGTTTCCGAAGATCCACATGAAGGCAGGACTTCTCCCGCATCAGCGTAATGAGGACCAGCGTTCCCGAAACCACGTAGGACATGACGGTGGCAATGGCCACTCCGGCCACACCCATACCGAATACAATAACGAACAGAAGATTCAGACACACATTTACCACGCCGGCGGCAAAGAGATAATACAGCGGTCTCTTCGTATCTCCTATGCTTCTGAGGACTGCGGACCCGAAATTATAGAGCATGATAAAGGGCATGCCGCAGAAATAGATCCTCATGTACCGCGTGGAAAGAGGAAGCACGTCTGCCGGCGTGTCCATGGCAGTGAGCGCAGGTTTTGAAACAAGGATGCCCACGCCGATGAGGAACAGTCCGCATACAAGTGCCGTCGCGATGGAAGTATGCACCACTCTTGAAACTTCTTCATATTTTGCCGCGGCATAGTTCATGGCCACTACCACGTTTACACCGACGGAAAGTCCGATGAACAGATTTGTGATCAGGTTGGTCAGAGAACCCGTGGAACCCACGGCTGCCAGTGCCTGTGGCCCCACGAACCTCCCTACAACGATCACGTCTGCCGCATTGAACAAAAGCTGCAGTATCCCGCTTAATGCAAGCGGAAGGGCAAAGGTCAGGATCCTTGTGAGGATCGGACCATTGATCATATCAATTTCATTTGAGCTTTTTGTATTCATGTCTTTCCTAACAGGGTTTCCCGTTTTCACACACGGGAATATGCCCGGTGAATACCGAGCATTGCCAAACAGGTGACATTATAGTATAATCAAAGCCTATAATCAAGCATTTACGGAGGCTTTTCATCATGGCACCCAAAGGGGAACGGCTCACCAGACAGGATATCAAAATGATCGAGGACGAGATCAACGAGCGCAAGCTCGTGAAACGCCCTGCCATACTGAAGGCGCTGAAAGAAGCTGCCGCCATGGGAGACCGTTCCGAAAACTTTGAATATTATGTTGCCAAGCGGGAAAACGGCATTAACAACGGACGGATCCATTATCTGGAAAATAAGCTCCGTTATGCCATTCTGGTGGATGATGCCTCCGATGACGATGTGGTGGGAATGAACAATACCGTTATCGTTCATTTCGAGGACGACCCCGATGATGCGTTAAGCACGTTCCGCATCGTGACTTCCATTCGCTCCGATTCCAGAAAGGGACTCATCTCCATTGAATCGCCTCTGGGCAAAGCGCTGATGGGACACCGGGTCGGCGACTGTGTGGAAGTCTTTCTGGAGGACGGCACCTCATATTTTGCCACAATAAAACAGCTTCTCAACACGGGAGAAGCTGTTACCGACAGACTGCAGCAGTACTGATATCACATATTCAGATATCCGCTGGTAGTGGAAAGGTCCGAATGTCCCATAATGGACTGGACCTTTTTTATATCTTTTCCGGAACGGAGCGCATGGGCTGCAAAGGAATGTCTGAGAACGTGTGGTGTCAGTTCCGTACCGATCCCCGCTTCTTTTCCGTATTTCTTGATCAGCTTCCAGAACCCCTGTCTGCTCATGCTTTCACCGCTTACATTCAGGAACAGATATCCCTCATCCTTCTGATCTCCGAGAAGGGCATTCCTGGACGTCTCCAGATACTCTTCCAGATACCTGTTTACCTTCTTGTCATACTGTATCTTTCTGGTACGGCTTCCGGGCACGGTGATCTGTCTTTTCTGGACGTCAATGTCGGAAAGCGTGATCCCCAGAAGTTCAGATACCCTGAGCCCGGTATCACACATCAGTTCCAGCATGGCTTTGTCACGGACTCCCTTATTATCCTCGTCCGGCGCAGAAAGGAGTTTTACCGTTTCCGCTTCCGTAAGGATGCTCGGTTTCTTTCGGATCACCTTTGGCGCCTTCAGCGCAGTGCAGGGATCGTGGAGTATGAGCCCCTGACGGGTCAGATACTCAAAGAACGCTTTCGCACTGGCCACGAATCTGGATATCGTCGCCGGGCTCTTCCCCGCATTCACAAGAAAATCATAGTACTCTTTCAGATTGGACCCGGAATAAACTGCCGCATCGTCAACACCAAAAGACGATGAGATCCAATCGGACATCTGGCGCAGATCTCTGTAATAAGACTGGCAGGTGTTGGCTGATTTTCTCTCATCCTTCTCAAGATGCTCGATAAATTTTCTGATCAGTTCTTCCATAGATCCTCTTTCAAGGCGAGTTATGGAAACCATTATATCCACATGTTTCCCATTCTGCAACCATGAATTTGACTATAAATACTTGAAAAAACCGTCATTTTGCCAAGTTCCACAAGATGTTGAGATGCGCAAAAAAAAGCATCCCAAGAACTTGGAATGCTTTTTCAGATTTATTTCATTTTTCTTTCGTAACTCTTACTGTTTCCACTGGTCACGCCACTCTTTCTGGCGCTTTTTCTGCTCCATCCGGAACTTTAAGTTGCTGATCACGTTTCCGCCACCCTTTTCATTGTGAACAAGAAAATAGAAAAGTATCACCGGCACAAGAGCAGCGCCGATGCTGAACTTCGTGTAGAGATCCCCCGTAATAAAGTTGACCACATACAGCAGAAGTTCCGCCAGTGCCAGCCATTTTACCTTGACAGGAATGATAAAAAACAGAAGAACTCTTGCTTCCGAATAAAGAATGGCAAATGCCATGAATACGGAAAAATGCGTGTATACGGGAAGGAACGGGGCGTTGACCTTCGTGACAAGATAATAAAGGATACTTCCCAGTTCTCCGATCAGAATGCTTCCGAAGAAATACAGGTTGTATTCAAAGTCCCCCAGGCTCCGTTCCACGGTGGAAGCAAAATTATAGTATATAAAAATACTGAGCACGCCCATCAGAAGGCTGGAGCCGGCTGCAGGCGGGAAAAAGATGGCCGTAAGTATCCTCCAGATCTGCCCGTGCAGGACCTGATACGGCAGAAAGGCCAGAAAATTGTAATAGATCTCCTGTCCCTTCTGTGTCATCAGAAGTAAAAAACCGATACCGAAGATCACGGTCACATAAAAAGACAGGTTATGTACGGCAAATCTGCCGAGCTTCGCTTTCAGTTTATAAAAAGTATTCATACATTCAGTATAGCATTGAAATTATCCGATTTCAAATATATAATCCCATTATCATGGAAATGGAGGTACTCTCTTTATGAATCATCAGAATTATCTGGAGCTCGTGGAAAAACACAAAGACGAGATCCTGGCCGTAGAAAGATACGTATGGGAACACCCCGAAAGCGGTTTCAGAGAGTGGAATACCACAAAATACCTGGCCGGTATTTTTGAAAAAGCAGGTTATACACTTACCTACGCAAAAGACATTCCCGGTTTTTATACCGATATCGAAACAGGAAAGCCCGGTCCGAAGATCCTGATCCTGGGGGAAATGGATGCGCTCCTCTGCCCCAATCATCCTGAACAGACCAACGGCTGCGCACATGCCTGCGGCCATAATACACAGTGCGCTTCCCTTGTGGGTATCGCGCTTGCGTTAAAAGAGCCCGGTGCTCTGGAAGGTCTCTCCGGTACCATCCGTCTCTGTGCCGTTCCCGCCGAGGAACTCATTGAGATCGAATACAGAGACTCTCTGAGAAAACAGGGACTGATCCACTATCTGGGCGGCAAAGTGGAATACCTTTACAGAGGATATTTTGACGGCTGTGAGATCGCTTTCATGAATCATGCATCCGGTGCCAAAGGCCCCTCTTACGATTTCAACAACTCAAACGGCTGCATGGCCAAGACCGTTACCTACAAAGGCGTAGCTTCCCATGCCGGCGGTTCTCCTGACAAAGGCGTAAACGCCATGTATGCGGCGACCCAGGGTCTTAACGCCATCAACGCTCTTCGTGAGACCTTCCGCGATGACGAGCACGTTCGCGTGCATCCCATCATCACGGCCGGCGGCGCTTCCGTCAACATCATTCCCTCTTCCGCAGTGATCCAGTCCTACGTCAGAGGTACCACCATCGAGTCCATTGCGAACAACAATGAAAAAGTGAATCGTGCACTTGCCTCCGGTGCTCTGGCACTTGGCGCCGAAGTACTTACGGAAGACCGCCCCGGCTATGCACCCCTCGTAAACGATGAAGGTCTGCAGAAAGTCATGTGGGAATCCGCAGAGGAAGTTCTGGGAAAAGAAAACGTTGTTCAGAAGCCCTGGGGATGCGGTTCCACGGATATGGGCGACTTAAGCTGCGTAATGCATGCCGTACACGCTCATATCTCCGGAAGTTCGGGACACGGTCACGGAGATGACTATTTCGTTACCGATCCCTACACTGCCACCGTCACCAGCGCAAAAGTCTACATGGCAACCGTAAGGAACCTTCTGGAGAACGGTGCCGAAAAGGCAAAAGAAGTCGCTGCGGCAAAGAACCTTCGCTACGAGTCCAAGGAAGCCTACTTCGAAGCCATAGACAAATTCATGGCAGACCGTGACATGGTGCAATACACCGAAGACGGAGCCGTAGTAAACTACAAGTAACTCTTCAAAGAATAACAAAAAACTCTCAGGTGGATTGCGACGTGTGAGTGCTTCGGGACGAGTTGCAGCGATAGCTGCACCCGAAGGCCCGAACACTCACCGCGCAGGGTACCGCC
>JAKSPC010000012.1 GCA_024405155.1 Lachnospiraceae bacterium
GGCGGTTCTGCAATTTTTGATATCTCGTTTTTATTTTCTAACTGTCAAAGACCCGATTCGGAACCCGACGGCCGGTGTTATCCTTCTTTTTTCTGACGCACGTTCAATTTTTTGTGCCGGTTGCCCAATTTTTTATTATCTCATATGTGCACAATGCACTAAAAATTCAACATAATCTTTGACTTATGTTTTTGTTTCATATTTGTGATTTTCATTGATATCCCCATTGCCGTCTGCTATAATGCAGACTGTATGGGACTATGCCCTTTCGGGCATGATTTCCTGGCACCGTTCCTCCGCAGCAGGCAGAGCTGAGGTGGGACTCAAGTGCCGTTTCCTGGGTTTCCGTAGGTCTTATGCCGGATCCGGAAGCGAAAGTTTTCGTTCCTATCTTCGAAGAGTATAAGAACGAAGGACTCGTCAGGAAAGTACACCGGCCGCTGGCCGGAACGTAACAGGCCGTTTGGCCGCAATATTTTTAGGAGGAAAAATTAATGAAAAAGTTTTTCGCAATCCTTCTTTCAGCACTCATGGTTCTCTCCATGGTAGCTTGTACCGCTCAGGGCGCAGCAGCAGTTGAGTCCGCAGCAGAAGTTGTTGCTTCTGTAGCAGAGTCTGAGGCTGTTTCTGCAGCTTCCGAGGTTGAGTCTGCCGTTGAGTCTTCCATCGCTGAGAAGGCACCCGTAACCCTTCAGGTTTCCATCGTTGAGACTGACTTCCAGGATATGTGGGATGATACCATCAAGCCCAAGTTCGAAGCTGAATATCCCTGGATCACTCTTGAAGATGTAGGAACCGGTGAAGACAAAGGTTCTTTCCACAAGACCAGAGCAGCTGCTAACGATCTGCCTCCTGTAATGCAGACAGATAACGGCGACACCTACTGGGATTTCGTAGACGCAGGTCTTCTTGAGGATCTGAAGGACACCATCGCTTTCACCAACATCCCGAAGTCCTACACTGACGCTTACACCCACAACGATGTATGCTACGGCCTCACTCAGGGTGCTGCATACGACGCTATCTTCTACAACATGACCATCCTTAAGGACTGCGGTTGGGAAGAAGCTCCCAAGACTTTCGATGATCTCGTAAAGTGCATGGAAGACGTTAAGGCTAAGGGTTATGATGTATTCTGCTTCGCAGGCGCTAAGACCACCACTTGCTGGATGCCTCTTGAGTCCATCGCTGCTACCGTTATCGGCAACAAAGAGGGCGAGGGTGCATACGAGAAGATGTTCAGAGGCGGCACCATCGATTTCAACGCATATCCCGAGATCGCAGAGCGTTGGGGCAAGATCGTTCCCTTCGCTATGACCGGTGTTACCACCATGACCGAGGATGACGTTACCGCTACCATGACCGATGGTCACTGCGCTATGGCAGTTGCTGGTAACTGGACCTCCAACAACATCCTTACCGGTGTTGGCGAGGGCAACGGCGTTATGGCAGTATTCCCGGCAGCTAATGCTGGCGAGACTCTGTACCTCTCCGCTTCACCCGAGTCATCCTTCGGTATGTCCAAGGTTGCTGACGAAAACCTCAAGGAAGCTAGAGATATCTTCTTCGAGTGGATCTTCACGCCCGAGAACTTCCGTTACATCCAGAACGCACGTGGTACCCTTCCGGTACTTGCAGGTCTGACCGATGACATGATCGTTCTTTCCGACGCTGCAAAGGCATTCGTAGCTGAGACCCAGACTTCCACTCCGTTCTCCATGAGCTTCAACAACACCTTCGGCGAGTCCAACAAGAACTGCTGCACCGCTATGAGAGATGTTTACTCAGGAGCACTCGATGTTGCTGGCTGCCTTACCAAGATGTCCGAGGCTATCGCAGCTGAGCCCAAGAATCCCCAGTAATTTGTGAATTCAAAGCTCTGAAAACGGGGCGGTCTGCCCCGCCCCGTTTTCTTTTTAATTCAGGCAGACCATTAAATCCGAATATTCAGTGAGGCATTTGTCTCCTATATCTATAGAACTCAAACCGGTAACTATCGCCTCGCCTTCGCGGGGCGTTTGTTTTATAAGAATCAATCTCACACAAAGGACGGTAACAACATGGCACTTTTTCCCGTAACTGATTATGATAAGTTTATCTGGGATACCGAGCTTAAGGACTGGCTCCCCGATAACATTATCGACGTTCATACCCACGTCTGGCTCAAAGAACTGAAAGACGGCTATAACAAAGAAAAGGCCGGCGGGCATTTCACCGTATCCTGGCCCTCACTTGTCGCTGCGGATAACTCCATCGAAGATCTGGAAGAGACCTATGAGCTCATGTTCCCCGGAAAGAAAGTGAAAGCCCTTATGTTCACCTCCGGCGGTGCCTCTGTTGCCAACAACCATTATGTATCAGAGTCTTCCGTCAAGTCCGGATATCCCGCCCTGTACTATTCACATCCCACCGAGAGCGCGGCTGATATCCGCAGAAAGGTCATTGCCGGCGGTTTCCTGGGATTGAAATGCTACCTGAGCTTCTCTCCCAAGTACATTCCCGATGACGAGATCCGCATCCTGGATTTCTTCCCGCCCCATCAGCTGGACGTAATGAATGAAATGGGCGGCATCGTAATGTGTCATATTCCCAGAAGCACCCGTCTCAAAGACCCCATGAACTACGAGCAGATCGCCTACATCAAGGAGAACTGGCCCAACATCCGCTTCATCGTGGCACACATCGGCCGTGCTTACACAAAGGGAGACATCGGTGACGCGTTCACCCGCCTGGATCAGTGTCCGGATCTGATGTACGATTTCTGTGCAAACTGCTGTGAGTACGCTATCACTGAGCTTTTGAAGCATGCCGGTCCGAAGCACTCCATGTTCGGTACCGATATGCCCATCCTCCGCATGAGGACCCGTCGTATCGAAGAGAACGGCACCTACATCAACCTGGTGGAAAAAGGTCTGTACGGTGACGTCTCCAAAGACAGCCACATGAGAGAAGTATCCAGGGAAGAAGCAGAAAAGATCACCTTCTTTGCTTACGAAGAGCTTCTCGCCTTAAAGAGATCCTTCCAGACTCTGGGTCTTACCAAAGAAGATCTGGAAGACGTAATGTTCAACAACGCGTTCAATCTTATTGACGGCGCTTCCAAGGACATTTACGGAAAACCGTTTGTATTCTGAAACTGACAAAATTTTAAAGGAGATAAAAACAATGGCTAACACAGTAAAAAGAGTAAAGGAAAAGATCAAAGTCGGTTATCTTCCGCTTTACATCAAGCTTTACGATGATTCCAACCCGCATTACCGTGATCCCATGGTAAACTACATGAACATGCTCATCAAGATGCTGGAGACGCAGGGTATCGAAGTTGTCCAGGCTGATGACGTCTGCCGTATCAAGCCCGAATTCGAAAAGGCTGTAAAGAAGTTCAACAAGGAGAAGGTCACTGCTGTCATCACGCAGCATCTGGCATACTCTCCCGCTCTGGAATCCCTGGCAAGCCTTCTGAAGCTTGACTGCCCCATTATCGTATTTGATACCACACAGGATTATGAGCTCCTCAAGGTAGCCAACTACGAAGGACGCATTTCCGCAAACCACGGTATCCACGGCGTACAGGATATGTGCAACCTGCTTCTGAGAAACAACAAGCCCTACTATCTCTGCTGCGGTCACGCACTTCACAGTGAGGTCGTATCCGAAGTTGTCGGCATGTGCCGTGCAGCAAAGGTTGCCGAGAACTACAAGAACATGATCGTTGGTTCCGTCGGCGGTTCCTTCACCAACATGGGCGACTTCCTGGTAAGCGATGAAGAGTACAAGTCCTCTATCGGCTGCACCGTGAAATACATGACCCCCGAAGTTGTAAAGAAGTATGTGAAGAAAGTCACCAAGAAAGAAGTCGAAGACGAGATCGCATACGACAAGGCAAAGTTCAACGTAAAGGTCAAGAATGAAGATGCATACAAGGCTGCTACCCTTTCCGGACTGGCTGTAAGAAAGTGGATGGAAGACGAAAAGATCGGTTCCGCTACCGTAAACTTCCTTACCCTTGACATCTGCGGACTTCCCAAGATGCCCTTCGTGGAGTGCTGCAAGATCATGCAGAGATACAAAGGATACGCCGGTGAGGGCGATGTTCTTACCGCAGGTCTCGTCGGTTCTCTCATGAACGTATATCCCAACACCCAGTTCACCGAGATGTTCTGCCCCGACTGGGAGAAGGACGTTATCCTCTTAAGCCACATGGGTGAATCCAACCCCAACCTGGCTGCATGGAAGCCTCTCGTGACCGACTGCCCCTTCAACTACAACTCCTGCGGCGACACCGTAGCCATGTACAACTGCTACCGCGAAGGCAAGGCTGTTATCGTGAACCTGGCTCCCACCGCGCCTCACGGAAAAGTGAAGAAGGGTGAAAACTACAACCTGATCGTGACCGAAGTAGACATCATCCCCGAAGGTCTCGAGAACGGTGCCTACGGCAAGGCTACCCAGGGCTGGATGAAGCCCTGCAAGCCCTTAAAGGAGTTCCTCAAAGAGTACTCCTACGCAGGCGGAACCCACCACTCTGCAATGGTATATGACGTTGACATCGAGGAGATCAAGGCCTTTGGTAAGATGATGGGCTTTAACGTAGTAGAGATCAAGTAATTAAATTTTCGGCTGCCGCAGTAAGCTTGCGGCGCGGGTGGATTGCGACGTGTGAGTGCTTTGGGACGAGTAGCAGCTTGCTGCTCCCGAAGGCCCAAACACTCACCGCGCAGGGTACCGCCCGCGCAGTAACCTCAAACGGCAGCCTTTGCAATTGAATGAATTATTATGGATAAATCACTTCTTAAAAAACTTGGAAACATCGATCAGATCGCCGGCATCCGTGAGTCAAGGCTTATGCGCGGCCGCGCCGAAGGGATCCAGATCGCAGAGTTCTACAATGCGGCAGGTCTTCGTTTTACGGTGGTTCCCGACAGATGCATGGATCTGTATGATCTTTCCTATAAGGGCGTAAACCTTTCCTTCCATTCCCAGAACGGTCTCACCTCTCCTCTCGCATTCAACGCCATGAACGGTGAGTTTGCCGAGCAGTGGCCCGGCGGCATGATGGTGACCTGCGGTCTGGACAACGTGGGCGGCGGAGCCTCAAACGGCGGGAACTTTCCCGTTCACGGCCGTATCTCCCACGTTCCGGCTTCCAATTTCGGAACAAAGACGTACTGGAACGGCGACAATTACATCCTCTCTGCAGAAGGCGAGGTACATATGACAAAGATGTACACCCGTCACCTTTCCATCCGCAGAAAGATCGAGACCTCTCTGGATGCCAAAGTCATTAAGATCGACGATGTGGTGACGAATTTCGACGATTCCGATGAGCCCTTCATGATGCTGTATCATACCAACTTCGGTTACCCGCTCCTTACGGAAAAATCTGTCGTAAAGACCACAAAGTGCACCAGAAAAGGCATGAACGACATGTCAAACGACAATGAGCACATGATGCTTCCCGTGGACGGCAGAGGTGAGGAACTGTATTTCCAGACAGACCTGGGAAATGCAGCCTGCGGCGTGATCTACAATCCGGAGCTGGAGCTTGGCGGTTACATTGCCTGGGATACAAAGAACCTTCCCAACTTCCTGGAATGGAAGAACATGAAGTCTCACGATTACGTTCTTGCTCTGGAGCCCTGCAACACCTGCGGCTTAAACCGTGACGAAGCCGTCAAAGAAGGAAAGATCGCCATTCTTCCCGCCTACGAGAGCATCTCCAATCATCTGGAGATCGGCGTACTGGACGGCATGACAGAGATCAATTCCTTTGTAAAGAACCTGTAAGGAGCGTTTTTATGTTTAATTTAGACGAATACATGAAGGATCTCACAGAGATCTGCTCCTACGATTCCGGCAGGTACAACAAAGAAGGCGTTTACCAGATGGTAGACTGGTTCAAGAGCCGTTATGAAGCGCTTGGCATGAATACCCAGGTCATCTGGATGGATGATCACGAGGAAGCTCCTCTTCTTATCGTTTCCAATGACAGGTCAAACGGCGGCGATATCCTGAATTCCAAAACACCGGTGGACGTACTGCTCATCTCCCATCTGGATACGGTATTCGATACAGAGACAGTAAAGAACTGGCCGGTCACCGTGGATGAGAACGGTATCGGTCACGGGCCCGGCGTCATCGACTGCAAGGGCGGTTCTCTTCTGGCCTATTACCTGATCCGCGAGATGCTTGCCGCCGGCGAAGTGAACTTTACTTTCGTTCACGCCATGAATACGGATGAGGAACCCGGCTCCAACTATTCCCAGCATTTCTTCCAGCACTTTGCCGAGCGCACGAAGTACTGCCTGGTATTTGAACCCGGCCGGGCGAACGACGAATTCGTAGGCGTCAGAAAAGGCGGCGTGAAATACGTGATCAAGGCACACGGTATCGGCGCGCACTCCGGTGCAGATTTTGAAAAAGGCGCCAATGCCATCGTAGAGCTCTGCAAATGGATCCCGGAGATCACGGCACTCATCGACCTGGAAAAGGGCACTACGCTCAACATCGCAAAGATCGAAGGGGGCCTGAACAACGGACAGGTCCCGGATCTCGCGGAAGCTGCCGTAAGGCTTCTGTACCTTGACCCCGGAGAAGTGGATAAGGTGAATGCGCTCATGGTACGCATGCAGAAGGAGCCCTTCGACAAAAGATGTCATCTGGAAGTCGAAATAAAAGGCATCTCCCGTCCTCCCATGTACATCACGGAAAATACGAAGACGCTCTTTGCGGCCCTGGACAAAGCGGGCGCAAAGACCGGCGTGGACACCTCCTGGGTGACCACCGGCGGCATGAGTGACGGCAACTGGGTGGCGCACCACGGCGTGGGCACGCTGGACGGCTGCGGTCCCTGCGGCGCAGGTCTTCATACAAAAGACGAGTATATCAAAACAGCTTCCGTGGAGCCGCGGTTTAACGTCATGCGTCAGCTCCTTCTGGATCTGTTCACGAAATGAGGTAAAAACAACATGGCATTATTAGACGTAAAACCTTATGACACGTGGTTCTATGAAGAAAAGCTGAAGAACTTCCTTCCGGATACCTTCATCGACTGCCACACCCACATCTGGATCCCGGAACACATCGTTCAGGAAGACAAGGCTCATCGTTCCCAGAACTGGCCCGGTCTTGTGGCATCCTCCAACTCCATCGAGGATCTGAACGAGACCAGCAAAGAGCTGTACCCCGATAAAAAGGTCATCTCCGTTCTCTACGGACAGACTTCGATCACCATTGATCTGGCCGCAAACAACGAGTATACGGCAAAAGCGGCAGAAGCCAACGGCTTCCCCGCTCTGTACATCTCCCACCCGTCAGAATCCAACGAGCACATTAAGGAGCAGTTTGTAAAGCATCCCTGCTTCAAGGGCCTTAAAGTGTACCTGCAGTTTGCACCGTCCTACCTTCCCGCCGACGAGATCCGCATCTACGATTTCGTTACTCCGAAACAGCTGGAGCTGGCAAACGAAATGGGCTGGGTGGTACAGATCCACATTCCGCGTCCCGGCAGACTTGCCGATCCTGTAAACTACGTACAGCTTCGCGAGATCGAGGACAACTATCCCAACCTGCAGCTGATCATTGCGCATCTGGGACGTGCCTATGCCAACGAGGACGTGGGAGAAGGCATCAACTTCATGAAGGGTACGAAAAAGTGCGTATGGGACTTCACCGCCAACACCAATGAAGATGTAATGTATCAGGTACTTTCCGAGTTCGGACCGGAGCGTTTCATCTACGGCACCGACTTCCCCATCTTCCGCATGAAGGCAAGACGTGTCGTGGAAAACGGCGTGTACATCAACGAGATCCCCGAGGGTGAATTCCCGAAGGCATCCATTGCGGGCGATTCCCACATGCGTGAGATCCCCTACCCGGAAGCAGAAAAGATCACCTTCTTCATCTACGAAGAGATCGACTCCTGCCGCCGCGCCTGCGAGCGCCTGGGGCTGGGAAAGAACGATGTAAACAACATCTTCTACGCAAACAGTGCACGTATCTTTAACGTAAAGTAAGCAGCAGCGCGGGTGGATTGCGAGCTGTGCGTGCTTCGAGGCGAGTTTCGAGCGAAGCGAGAGCTGTTTGAGCTCTCGAACACGCACCGAAGCATGGTACCGCCCGCGCGTAAATCATAATGTAAGGAGAAATGAAAATGGTATACAGAGAAAGTTTTAAGGTAGAATCCCGTCACCGCGCCGTATCCTTCCACGACGTTACCGAGCAGGTAAAAGAGATCGTTAAGAAGTCCGGCGTTAAGGAAGGCATCGTTGTGGTGTATTCCCACCACACCACCTGCTCCGTGATCACACAGGAGTGCGCCTTCGATATGTCCATGACAGGTCTGGAGACCCTGCAGCAGGATCTGGTAAACTGCTTCGAAGAGTGGATCCCCACCTGCCGTACGGAAGGCATGTACCTCCATCCCGGTCACGAAGCTCTCGTATTTGCAGAAGAGCACGGTGAGGACAATTTCGGCTGCCACAACACCGATGCACATCTCCGTTCTTCCATCATCGGCCGCAACGTGACCATCGTGATCGAGAACGGTGAAGCAGACCTTGGCGAATTCGGCAGAGTGCACTTCATCGACTGGGATCAGACCAGAGGAAGAAAACGTACCATTCAGGTAATGGTTATGGGTGAATAATGGGAAAACTGTTCGATCCTGAATCAAAACTCATGCAGGCATTGACAAAGTACGCCACAGTCCTTCTCTGCGGCGTGCTTTGGCTGCTGTGCTGCCTTCCCGTCATCACCGCGGGGGCTGCCACCACGTCCATGCACCGTATGATGTTCAATATCCGGGAAGACAAGATCGCCGGCTTCAAAAAGTTCTTTCAGACCTTCGGAAAAGAGTTCAAAAAAAGCACGATCCTGTGGCTCATTGACATGGTCTGCATCGTCGTGCTTCTTTTCCTGTTTAATCTGATCAGTACTTCCAACGGCACCGATACCCTGTCGCTGCCGCTGCTGGTCATCTTTTTCCTGCCGTTTTTTACCTGGATGCTCTCTTTTGCTTATGTATTCCCGTTAACGGCATTTTTTGAGAACACTGTGGGCGCCACTATCCGGAACGGCTTCCTGATCGCAGTCAGGTATCTGAAATATACGCTTCCGATCCTGGGGCTTTCTATCCTTCCCGTGATCGGCTATATCTTCTCGGAATACTACTTTCTGCTGCTTCTGCCGATCTGGCTCCTCATCCTTCTGCCTCTGATCTTTTATCTTCAGAGCAACTTTTTCTTAAAGATCTTTTCTGACCTCATACCCGGCAAACCGGACAGCAGCCTCAGCGAGGGATCCGGTAGCGTCGACGAAGTCACCGGCTAAACCATAAAGCGTTACGGCCAGGGGCAGTTCCGTACAGGCAAGTACGGCTATTGTCCCTGTTTTTTTGATGAATCCGTTGATGTCCGACGTAAGTTCCTGCATCCTGCCTTCTTTCGGGGCACCGGCTTTCACGCCTTCATAAATGATGCTCATGACCTTTTTCTGGGTCTCGGGATCCGGGTAAATGGTCCTGATCCCTTTTTTCTCAAACACCTTGTCATAGACACCGGCTTTTCCCGTTCCGTCCGTTGCCAGGATCAGCGCTTCCGTCTTTCCTTTGGCAAGTACCTGATCTGCCGCAGATTCGATAATGGAGACCACGGGGATCTTTACCGCATTCCTTACATGATCCACAAAATAATGGGCAGTGTTGCAGGGCATGATCAGAAAGTCAGCTCCGGCCTGCTCCAGACGCTTCGCCGATGCGTTAAGTTCCGGAACGGGATCGGCACCTCCGGAAAGGATCGCTGCCGTTCTGTCCGGGATATTGGTATTGGAATCAATGATCACGTGGATGTGATCCTGATCTTTTGCCGCTTCCGTCATCCGTATGATCTTCTGAAAAAGATCTGCCGTTGCCAGCGGCCCCATGCCGCCCAGGATCCCTATCGTTTTTTTTGTCATAGACTTTTCCTCTAAAAAATCCCCGCGCCCTTCTGGACACGGGGACCGTATTCTTAATAATTACTTCTTTGCCAGATCGGCTTTTGCCTTTGCTACGGCCGCTACCATTTCGTCCAGAAGCTCTGCGGGACGGTCGGACTTGATGATACCGCTGGCTGCGCCTGCCGCGTCAGAACCTGCCATGATGTAATCATAAACGTCCTGGGCGGTGGAGATACCTGCAGCGATCTCGGTGATGATCTTCGGGTCCACCTCTCCGACGGCCTTTACCACGCCGGTAACGTACTTCATGTCCGGTGACGTACCGGTACCGATGAGCTCGGAGGGTTCCGGATTCATGATATCGGGATGAAGATTTGCCACTGCCATTGCTTCTGCGATAGAGTCCGCACATACGAAGGACTTGATGCCTGCCTCGCGGCATCTGTCGATGGCACCCTTGATGTCACAGAGGGCCATGGGTCTCTCACAATGGTTGAGACATGCGCCCCAGGCGCCTGCTTCCTTTAAAGCTTCGGGAATGATCTTTCCCATGCCTCTGCCGGGCTTCCAGTTGTCCACGCACTGTGCGATAACAAAAAGATGCGGGCATTCTCTGGCGATGTCCTTCATGTTCATGAAGGAAGATATGAACAGAACGTCCACGTCATACTTTACAGCTGCCGCTTCGCACATTCTGGCAAATTCCATCTCCTTTTCACCATAGAGATAGCACTTCACACCGGTCTCAAAATAAGGTACTCGTAATTCTTTCATAATGGCTCCTTTTTATGCGCATTATCGCGCCAGATTTCTTATACTATTCTATCACAATTTCAAAAGTCCTGCAAAGGAAAATGGCAGGCGGTTTTATTGGACACCGCGGCTCGTACAATACACTTGTAAGCTAACAGACAGGCGTCGATACGATCCGCATCATTTTTCACAGGAGGTTGTCCCATGATCATTTTCAGTCTGATCCTTCTCATTTTTCCCAGCTGCTACATCACCTACTGGATCTTTGACAGGAAAGAACAGCAGGAATTTAAGAAAAGGGCACGGCACGCTTTCCGGCCCTGATCCTTTACTTCAGAACAGCTCTTCATCCAGGACCGTTCCCCGGGCAACCATATTTGTGGGGCCCGTCAGATAGATCCCGGCGTTTTCTCCGGTCACGATATCGATCACCAGAAGACCGCCGCGCACGTGGACCTTCACGTTCTTTCCGGAAACAAGGCCTTTCTGTGCAAGTACATGCACCACGGAACCGGTCCCGGTCCCGCAGGCAAAGGTAAAGTCCTCCACACCGCGTTCATACGTAAGCTCGTCCAGTTCATCCGGTCCGATGATGCGATAAAAGTTTACGTTGGCTCCCTTTGGAAATTCCTTTGCATAGCGAAGTTCCCTGCCCAGATCCCACACCGGTTCCTTTTCCTTCCCGTGTAAGGCACTTAAAGTGCCTGTTACGGCCATCGGGAGTTTTGTACAGTCAACCACCGCATGGGGTATCCCGGGGTTCCCCAGCTCGACGTAGGATGCCTCGACAGGCCCTATTGTACTCTCTATGACAAGATCCTTTACAGCGGACGGATCGTTCAGACGGATGCGGTAATTTCTTTTGTCGATCCGCTTTCCCGTAACGATGCCGGCAGTCGTTTCGATAGTCTGGTCCTCTCCGGAAAGACCGGTCTCGTACGCGTAGCGACAGATGCAGCGGGCTCCGTTTCCGCACATCTCTCCCATGGTCCCGTCGGAGTTGAAGAACAGCATGCGAAAATCGCATCCTTCCTTTTCTGACGGCAGGACCAGCATGAATCCGTCAGCTCCGATGGAAAGATGCCTCCTGCAAAGGTTCTCTGCCAGCTTCGGGCAGTCCTCGGGCAGGATCTTTTCTCTGATCCCGTCGACGATCAGAAAATCATTGCCGGCTCCGTTCATTTTTGTAAAGTTCATCTTGCAGCCCCCTTTATTGGCGATTCATCTGTTTTACCATCGTATAGACGGAGTACAGAAGGGAATCCTTCCCCGTGATCTTTAATCTGTCCGTCACGGCGATCACGCCGCTGGCGGCCTCTTTCAGGATCCTGTCATCCTCTTCCGCCGTCTTCATAGGCACTGTCACGTCCAGTTCATGTTTTTCATAGGCATTGATAATGGTGGTCTCGTCGTAATGATGGATCCGCTGCATCTGCATGCCGTAATTCAGATGGGTATGACCATGGACCAGGTAGACCGGTTTATACTTTTTCATCAGTGCAAGGAATGCTTCAAAGCCACGATGACAGTAATCCTCCGCATCCCCCAGTCCCATCGGTGCCGCATGGGTGAGCACGATGTCCACACCGCCCGCCAGCCGGATCTTCCGTTCCAGTTTGCGGATCCGTTTTTCCATCTCATCTTCCGTATACTGGTATCTTCCGCCGTTGTAGGCCATGGTACCGCCCAGCCCCAGGATCCTTACACCCTTTGCGACTACCAGGTCGTCATCCGCGCAGATACATCCTTCCGGCGGCTTTACATCGTATCTCGTATCATGGTTTCCGTGCACGTAGACCAGAGGTTTGTTGGCCATGGTCTCTATGAACGTAAGGTACTCTCCCTTCAGGTCTCCCGCCGAAAGGATAAGCTCGTAACCGGAAAGTCTTCCCGGCTGGTAATAGTCATAAAGACTCTTTACTTCTTCGTCTGCCAAAAGGAGTATTTTCATACCAGGAATTCCTCCTTTTCCGGCGGGATCTGGTTTCTGTACACGCCCAGGATCCTTACCAGGGTCTGTGCCATGGGCAGAAGGTCATCAAATGCCGGGATCTCTCCGTCCACGTTATCTAAAAGCCAGTCCATCTTCATGATCTCTTCCGGCGTAAGGATCCGGTCTCCCTCATTTCGTACCTTTCCGGCGCTGTCCACCATGCGGGTGCGGAAAATATCCACGGTCTCGTGAATGATCCCGTCCTTTAGGATCTGCGCCAGTTTCTTCTGGCCATCAGGCAGTTTTTCCGAAAGCAGGATGTCAATGATGCCGGAGTTCATTCCCCACCAGTAATTCACTGCCTTGTCATCGTCATATTCCGTATCCCACTCACCGTTCAGGATGTAGCGGCAGACTCTTTCATAAAAAATGCCCCAGTTCCAACAGGGACCGGCAATGGGCCGGATCTCTTTTCCGTCAATGAAATAGGTTCCCCAGGTGGCATCCACGCTCAGACTTTCATCCGCCGCCACATCGTGGTTGGATATCACATGGACTCCCCTGGCCAAAAGTTTTCCGGAAGGATCCTTTTCGGTACAGCTCCACCTTAAGGCGATGCGGATACCCGGGTGCGTCAGCCTTGCTCCCAGAGCAAAGGCGTTGATCTCCGCGGGAACGCCGAAAATGGGGTATTTTGCCACGAATCCTATGGTATCCTCTTTCGTCATGGCACCGGCAAGAGCACCGGCAATAAACTTGGATTCGTACATCCGGCAGTAATAGGCTCTGACACCCGGCATGGGAAGCGACAACGCGCAGACGAAAACAAAAACGTCGTGATGCAGGCTTTTGATCCTTCTGGTGGCGGCGATCAGCGTGGGGGCTGTTACAAACAGAGCTTTTGCTCCGGCCCGAATGGCCGTCTCCATGACTTCGTCCGCCGTATCCGCATCTGCAAAATATGTCTTTACGGTCACCCTGTCTCCCAGAGTTTTCTCCAGATATTCCTCTCCCAGCTCATGTCCTTTGATCCAGTTGCTTCCCGAAGAACGGGAGGCGTGGATAAAAGCCGCTTCCAGCGTGGTCATGGCGGCAGAAAACAGTCTGGTGAAAAATCCCCGGTCGATGGTCTCCGGTTCCGTGTTGATATCCTCCGTCTGATGCTTTGCCAGGTAAACGATCTCCGGCCATACGTTGTTCAGGCTCTTTTCCAGTTCCTTAAAGCTCATGGTCTTTAAGGACTCATAAGGGTATACCTGCAGCCAGCAGATGAGCGCATCCGAAGGCGTGATATCATAAAACTCGTTTTTCATCTTTTCCCTGAACACGTTGGTAAACAGAGAAAAACGGCTGGAAAATCCCATGCGTTCCTCTTCCGTCCATACATGATCCGGCGCAAACCCCAGGGAGGCCTGCAGTTTGGCATAAAGCCCCCGGTGCCTGAACTGTACCGTATACAGCCGGGAAAGATCAAAGAATTTCAGGAATTCCTGGTAGACCTGATACTTGTGGCTGTTTGACCATGCCGGAAGGATCCTGGTAACGGAAGCCTGAAGGGACGGAGAGCCCAGACTTTTTAACACGCTTACCCGTTTGTTTCCTTCCTGCACATAAAAAAGGCCCATGTACTCATAGACCTTGACGGCATCCCGGATGCCTTCGGCAAAATGAGCCGCACACAAAGAGATCCACTTCACGCCGAATTCCGATTCCGGCTCCAGAAGCGGCATATAGTTTCCGGCAAAGGCCTCCTGTCTTCCTCTGGTCCTGGTCCCCTTTATGAGATCCGTGGGAATATCCATGATCCCCAGGTACTGGGTGTTCAGGGCCGTTGTATTGACCGTCTCGTCCAGAGAGACCAGATAAGGGTACTCTCCTCTGGAGACCGCCCCGTTATAATAGGTGAGGCCCTTTTTCAGGGCCTCTCTGTATTGATCGCTTGCTTCTTTTGTAATCATGCTTACCTCTTCAGGAACTTAAGCACCGCTTTGGCGATGATCCCGCCCAGAATGGTACATACGGCCGCTTCCACCAGAGCGTTCACACCCGCCATGGCCACAATGATCTCCCAGGCCGTGGAACCGAACTGTTTCAGATAGTCGCTCTGCCCGAACAGAAGGACCATCAGCCCCAGGAAAAGGACCGTATTGGTCACCGTTCCGGCAAAAGACGCCGCAAAAACGGAAAGCGTTCCCGTCACAGCCTTATAGACAAGTGCCGCAAATACGCCTACCAGCACTCTGGGAAGCAGACACACCACGGTCATGTAAAACGGGTTGATGTTCATGAGCGTCGTACCGAACACGTCCATGCCGAAACACTGCACCAGGCTGGTCATTCCGAAAACCAGTCCCAGGATGGCACCGCCCTTTACGCCGCAGGTAATGGCTGCGATCACCACGGGGATGCACAGGAATGTGATCTTGATGGGGCCGATGGGAAGATACCCCAAAGGCGTGAACGCCATAACGATGAGGATCGCCGAAAGAAGGGCGATCTGCGTCAGCATGCCGGTCTTCAGTGTCTTCACTTTGTCTCCTCCAGAATGAACTTCATGTATACGGGGTTGTGGTCCGAGCTGAAGAACTGCTTGTCGATCACATTGGTATCCACAACCTTCACATTTTCGGAAACCAGGAATCCGTCCACAGTGAGCACGGGATTCCCCTTCACATACGGCTTGTCGCAGTTCCGGCAGGAAGCAACGGGAGCATCCTCGTGAAGCGGTACGATCTTCCGGATGGAAAGTCCTTCAAACAGGCTGTCGTCAATGGGCTGCGCCCAGGTGTATTCCGACAGATCCACGCCGAAAACCGTCTCTGAATCCCCGGTCAGATCCTTATTGAAGTCGCCGCCGGCAATGCAGTAGTTCCCCTTGTTGTACTCGTTCTGCATGTCTTTCAGAAGAAGACGGAGCTGCTCCGTGGTCACTTTACCGTCCGAAGTGTATGCGGAAAGATGCAGATTGTAAAGCACGAGCTCTTTTCCGTTATCCAGCGGGATCCTGTGGATGGCGTAGCAGCGGTCCAGATCCAGCATTTTGGTAACGCCTGTCTCTACCGGAAGTTCCTTCCGGAAAGCGCTTCTGATATTGTATGCGGAAAACGTAAGGAGCCCCGATCTGGAAGCACCGTGAGGCCGGGTGAACGGATACATCAGATACGGAGAATCGTAATTCTGCGCGAAGGTATGTGTATACCCCCGCAAAGGATCGATGATGTACTCTCTTTCATCCACGTGCCAGCTCCTTGTGGAGTCGATGTCCACTTCCTGCACGAGGTAGAGATCCGCCGCCTCGTCTTTCAGATCGCTGCCGATCAGCTCAAGGTTACGGATCAGTCCTTCCTTGCTTCTGGCCCGGGATTCCTTTCCTCCGTCCATAAAGAAGGTGAAATCCTGCTCGTAGGCACCGAAGCCGATGTTCCAGGAGACGATCTTCATCTCTTCTCCTGCCGGCATGATCTCCGTCACAGGATCCGAAACCGGAAGGTCTCTGTCTCCGATCCTGTAATAGGAAAGGAACACATAGGCAAGATAAACGAGCACTGCGATCAGCAGTACCAGAAGGATAATGCCTATGGTCTTCAATATCTTTTTCAGCATCCTGTATCTTCCTCCGTGCTAAAAAGGAAACTCCACACCCGTCTGTTCTCCGATCATTTTCATTTCGGAAAGCGTTTTTTCGTTCACTCGAATGCCCTCGGAAAGTACTTTCTCTCTGGCTTCGTACTCTTTTTCCCCGTGGATATAGATCCGGTCTGCTCCCTCTGCCTTTTTGGAATCACGTACCTCCTGCAGGAAAACGGAAAGCCTCTTTTCGATCTCTTTTTTATCCCCGAACATGCCGTGGTCGAACGCCATGAAAAACTGGCTGGTGTTAACGTGACCGGGCTCTCTGGCGATGTGATTGGAAGTGGCTCCCTGAGAAAGGATGCCGCACATGATCTCCACGATCATGCCGAACCCGTATCCCTTGTAACCGCTGGTCAGCTCTCCGCAGCCTCCCAGAGGAAGGATGCCGCCGCCGGCCTTTTCAATGATGTTCTTTAAGACTCTGTCACCTTCGTCGGAATCTTTTCCCGTTTCGTCCATGGCCCATCCGAAAGGCAGCCCGTTGCCCCGCTTCACGTAGACTTCCAGTTTTCCTCTGGGAACCACGGTGGTCGCCGCATCAAAAAGGAAGTTCTTCGGTTCTGCCGGCATGCAGAACGCGATGGGATTGGTCCCCAGCACGCCTTCCGCGCCGAAGGTGGGAACCATGATGGATTCGGTATTGCACATGGACACGCCGCACAGATCTTCTTCTGCCGCCATTTTTGCATAGTAACCGGCAATGCCATAGTGGTTGGAGTTCCTCACCGCCACCATGCCCACGCCGTTTTTCTTTGCTTTGTCGATGGCGAGCTGCATGGCAAACTTGCCCACCAGCTGTCCCATGGCCCTGTGACCTTCAATGGCGGCGGAAAGCGGCGTTTCCTTTACGATCTCCGGTCTTGCCTTTGCGTCCACGTAAGCAAGATCCGTAAGCTCGTGATAGTAGCGTATCAGCCGCTGCACACCATGAGACTCGATGCCGGAAAGATCGGCATCCAGCAGGATATCCGTTATGTCCTTTGCTTCTTCCTTTGAAAAACCGTAAAACTCAAAGACCTTCTGACAGAAGTCAAAAGTTTTCCGGTAATCGATCCTTGTATACTCCATTATTTCTGCTGTTCCTTTTCCTTTACCGCTTCTTCATTGGTGTCGATACTGTCCCTGTACACCACATATCTGTCCCAGAGATACTCTAAAGACAGATTCAGCGCCATGTTGATCCCCGTTACCAGATACTCATTCCAGCCGATGCCGGTGAGATACTTCTCCAGAAGCGTGGTCAGCGGGGTAAACGGCACGTAGAACAGAAACACCATAAACATGGCCTGCGGCACGTTCTTTGCCGACTTGAACGTGAATTTCCGGTTGAAGGTAAAGTTCCACAGGATGGACAGGATCAGTGAGATCAGATAGCTGAGCCAGTATTCCAGGTGAAATACTTCGTTGAACAGCGCAAATGACGCGATCTGAATGATCCCGGCCGACGCGGAAAACAATACGAATTTCAGTGTCCTTTTCAGCTCACTGTTATCTTTTTTCATCAGTTTGCCTTCCCGTTCTTCTTCCTGGAATTCTTTCTGTAATGCTTCTTGGTCTCCTTCACCTTTTCGGCAGTCTCTTCCAGTGCCTTCCTGATGGAGCCGTCCTGAGCCGCCTGGTTAAGGAACTTGAACTTCTCGTGCTGCTCCTTGCGGCGCTTTGCCAGTTCTTCCTTCAGAAGCTCATACTGAATGACCATGTCGTGGCTGTCACCGAATTCCTTGATGGTGGCCGCCTTGCCTGCGGAGTACAGAAGGTCGAGAACGAACACACCGTAGAACAGACCTACGAAGAAAGCAAAAGCCAGATTCTGTGAGAACCACTCCAGCCAGTGATAGAAGATCATGTGCAGGAACGTGAAATAAACGCCGCCGAGCGCGCCCCAGATGGCGGTGAACAGCGGGCAGGTGATGCCGCGGTAATTCCCCCAGCGTTCCCGGTAATCCCACAGACGCATATTCAGTACATCCAGCAGGAAGGTGCCGCCGATGAGCTCCAGAAGCGTCATGACGATCATTACCACTACGATGACCGCCGCAATGACAAGTCCCTGGGGTTTCCCCTCCATCCATCCGGAAACGACTTCACTGATAATGAACATGAAGCTCACGCCGATACCGTAAATGGGAAGCCAGGGGCCCTGGCAGAAACCGGGGTTGATGAAATACTTTCCTCTGGGACCCTTGTGGCTGATCAGGTTTCTGAACAGAAACTCGATGCACCAGCCGAGGATCGCACCGACAGCAAACAGAAACGCCAGAGCAAGCGGAACATTCATTTCTTTTTCCTCCTGAAATATCTTTTCATACGAAATAATGCGGGGCTTAAGACGCCCCGCACTATCATAGCACTTTCTATTCTCTTAGGCAACACAGGAACGCCGTTTCTGTCAACTGATGGAATAGCCGGGAGGCACGAAATCCCTGAAACGGGAAAGTGTCTCCATCAGTTCCCCCATCTGGCGCAGAATGTTGTCATTGAGACCGTGTTTTTCCGGATATCTGCCGGACCGGAAATTCTCGATGATCACCTCGTAACGGTCACAGGCTTTTCCGACTGCATCCTCCCAGGAAAGATAGATCTCTTCCGACGCATGCTCGCCCACCTGTCGGATGGCCGCTCTGTCCTTTGTGATCTCATAAAGCTTAATGGCAAGCGCCACGGCGTTTTCCGCGATCAGATAGCCGTTTCGTCCGTCCGTGACCCGCTCTGCCGCGCAGCTCCCCCTTACCAGTACGGAAGGAACGCCGCAGGCCGCGGCTTCTCCCACCACCAGCCCGTTGGTGTCGAACGTTGACGGGAACAGCTGGACATCCGCCCGGCAGTACAGGGCGCGCAGCTCATCCCTGTCTTTTACGGGTCCCGTAAAAATGCACTTATCCATCACGCCGGCAGTTTCCATATAATCCAGCACTTCCGGAAGGTCCGTGCCGCCTCCCACAAAGATCATGCGGAAGTCCATGCCGCTCTCCTTAAGGCCGGCCAGAGCGTCTGCAATGATCCTAAGCCCCTTGTACCACATGATCCTTCCCACGAAGATGAAAACGGGAACGCCGGCGGGAAGGTCATAATTCTTCACTGCTTTTTGTATTGCCTCCTCCGGTACACGCTCCCGGGGGAAATCCACGCCGTTCTCCATGACCACGTAATCTCCCTGAAACCCGAGAGACTTAAGGTTTTCTCCGGCGCCGCGGCTTACCGCCCACACCTCGTCGCAGGCTTCATACGCCTCCACGATGGCATCCAGAGAGGCGTCCGCCACAGGTCTCATTTTGATGACCTTGCGGATATCCACCTCGTATTTGGTGTGATAGGTCATGATGAGCGGAGCCCTTTTGATGCTTCGGAAAGCTCTTGCAAGAATGATGGAAGAGGCTGCCGTATGGCAGTGATACAGAGAGATGTCCGATGACTCCAGCTTTGACGTTACCTCCGGAGAAAACGGCATGCCGGCCACCACGCCCAGCTGTTTCGTCAGATCCAGGCTTTTATAACGGTAGACAGGAAACGGGTAGCCACTGTCGTCGGCGCCGGGGTAGTCCGGTGTGACCACAACGCTGTGCCCATACTTTTCCTCAATGATCTTCGCGTAATTATAGACAGCGTTGGAAACGCCGTCGATCTGCGGCGGAAACGAATCATTCAGCAGACAGATGTTTCTTTTCTCCATGACTCACCTGTTCTTCGGATACCGGTTTTTCGGCAGATTCTTATAGGGGACGACCGTATGCTCCGGCAGAGATCGTCCAAGCTCCGTCACCCTCTCCATCATCACGTCATTGACCCTCTTCCGCTCCTCTGCGGCAGGAACCCCGAAGTCAAACTCCTCCGGTCTGCCGAACCATATCTGGTTCAGATAGGGTGCAATATACATGGGAACGAAGGAAAGCTTCCTTCCCGTCTTTTTTCCGTACATCCGGCCAAGGTCCGCATACCCGTCCTGAAACTCATAGACGATATTGTTGCGTTCCGTGGGGCTCTCCGGAAAGATCACCAGGTTTTCTCCGGCTTCCAGTGCCTTTAAGGACTGCTTGAATGTGGTAAGGATCCTCTTATCGTGATATACGCCGATCACATCCGCATACCGGAACACGAACCATGCCAGCGGCACGATCAGATAAGAACAGATCCTGAAGATCCATCTGACGCTCTTCGGCTTTTCCGACCAGAAGTCCTGAAACGCGTATGCCGACACCTCTTTCGGATGCATCATCTCCCCGATGCACCAGGTCTTGCTCTTTCCCGGCATATAGAGTTGCGCCACGATGGGACCGTGGATCTGCACGTGATTTCCCACGATAACAAAAGGACCCTCGGGAAGGTTTTCCTTCCCAAGGACCTCATATTTTTTATAAACGGTCCTGACCGTCCATTTAACAAAACGATAAAGTAACCTAAGCAATTCAGAACTCCACTTCTTCACTTAAAGGCCTGTCCAGAAGTTCCGGACATTCGATCAGTTTCTTGAACAGACGGATGGACTTTGCATAGTAGAATCCGTCCACGATCCTCTCATCGATGGTAAGAGAAATGTCCACGCTCTGCTTCATGGTCATGTTGCCCTCTTCGTCCCAGAACGGTCTCTTCTTCATCTCGCCGATCACCAAAAAGAGCGACGTGGTGCCGAATTCCACCAGATGATGCAGTCCGGCTCCGAGGCCGATGGATCCGATATTGGCCACAACGACGGAATTCATAAAGATGTAATCGTCGGTAATGGACTTGGGGACCAGTCCCTTCTGATCCAGCCAGCAGAAGATCGATCCGATGATCTTAAGGATCGGCCCGGGCAGGTTCTTCAAGGAATCCATGAAATCCGTGGCGCCATCCGTAATGTTGGGATCTTTTCTTTCTTTTACCCTTTTCCTGATGGCCTCGTGGATGGTATCGATGGTATCGTCCGGTTTTGCCTTGATCACGGCAAGGCTCTCATCGCCGTCATCCTTAAACTCTTTTTTGACTGTGAAGCCTGCAGAGATATAGTTTCTCTCATACATGGTCCTGTCGGCAATAAAGTAGTTGAGCTTCGGACGCAGCGTGATGGTCTTCAGCATTGCCGTCACCATGACCTGGAACAGGTTGTACTTGTAATCCGGATCCAGTCCCTTTTTCTTTTCCAGATACGCCATCACGTTGGTGAGATCCAGCGTCTCCGAAAGAAACGCCTCGTTGTTGCATCTTCCCTGATACACCAGGGGCATGATCACATGCATGGAATCGATATTCTTTAATTTCGTTCCGTCTCTTCTTGCCATTTTCAGTTCCTCCTTACGATGAACTTTTCTTTCACTGCCGGGGCATCAGCGGTTCATAGATCGTCCACGGTGACAGGTCCCTTTACGAGCCTGATCTTTGTACCTAATGTAACATATTTCTTATCGGAATCGGCAAAGAAAGAAACCGTACCTCCGGGCTCCTTCAGTTCGCCTTCCGCTGTTTTCGTTTCACTGTTCTCCGAAAGCCATGCCGCCACCGCCGCTGTTCCGCTGGCACAGGCGTTCTCCCAGTACAGAGTGCCCGTCTCCCTTACATACACCAGAGGCTCCAGTTCATTTCCGGAAAGGAACATAAATCCCAGTGCCTTCAGCGAATACTCCCCGCAGACTTTCCGGATCTGCCGTTCGACCGCTTTCCTGTCAGGTCTTTCAGTAAAGATCACGTGAACGATGCCGCCGTGATCCACGTAAGGAAGTCTTCTTCCATCCACAGTGATCTCTCCCATGCTCCTGGGCCAGGGCATGGAGCCGGAAGCCGTCCAGAGGTCTTCTCCCGCCGCCGCTGTGCGTACGTTCACCCTGCCTTTCGTTCCGGAAACAGTCACGTCGATACCGTCGGGATACATGTGGGAAATACCGTTGTTCTTTTCTTTCACCCGCTTCAGGACACCCGTACACAGGGAGGCGTTTCCGCAGAACTCCCCTCCGGCCATTCTGAGATGCCCTTCCGGTTTTCCGTTATGTCCGCAGACACGGGCAAAGCCCACCTGTTCACAGAGGGGCTCCCGTTTCATCAGCTCCGCGGCAATACGGACCTGATCCTTTGTTCGGATGTAGGTGTCCACCAGCAGCGTCACGTTGCCGGCAGGATCAAACACATAGTACTTTAGCATTTAATAATTCTGATTCTGATAGCCGCTTATGAACTGTTTCGTGCGCTCCATCTTCGGATCGTCGAACACCTGTTCCGGCGTACCCTGTTCCACGATGTAGCCGCGGTCCATGAAGACCACTTTTTCCGAAACAGCCTTGGCAAAGGGCATCTCATGGGTCACGATGACCATGGTCCAGTCCTCGTCCACCAGCTGCTTGATCACGCGGAGCACCTCTCCCGTAAGTTCGGGATCCAGCGCGGAGGTGGGCTCGTCAAAAAACAGGATCTCCGGATTCATGGCAAGAGCTCTGGCAATGGCCACTCTCTGCTGCTGGCCGCCGGAAAGCTGGTAGGGATAGGCATCCGCCTTATCCTTAAGTCCCATCTTGTCCAGGACCTTCATGGCCTCCTCGTACACTTCGTCCTTGTTTCGCTTCTGCACCACCAGGGGAGCGTCCATCACGTTTTTCAGCACGGAATAATGCGGGAACAGATTAAACTGCTGGAACACCAGGCCAAAACAGTTTTTTGCCTGTCGGATCCTTGCTTTGTTGCTGTAATCCGCTTTCCCGTCCGCACCGGGAAGAACGATATCGTTATCCATGTAACGGATCACTCCGTTATCGATGGTCTCCAAAAAAGTTGCGCAGCGAAGCAGCGTGGATTTGCCGGAGCCGGAGGGTCCGATGATGCTGACCGCCTCTCCTTTGTCCACGGAAAAACTGATATCCTTAAGAACGTTCAGGCTGCCGAAAGACTTTTTGATGTTATTCATTTCCAGTACCATGACGTTCCTCCTTATCTGTAGTAACTGAACGCTTTTTCAATGCGCTCCATGCCGTAGGCAACTGCGTAGTTGGCTACGAAATAGAATACACCGGCGATCACGAAAGGCGTAAAACTGGTCTGGGAAGCCGAGATCTGTTTCGCCAGCGAGAAAACTTCCTGATAGGCAAGCGTAAATGCCAGGGACGTATCCTTTACCAGGGTGATGACCTCATTGGTCACGGAAGGAAGGATCCGTTTTATCACCTGAGGCAGGATGATGCGGAAAAACGTCTGCGATTTCGTGTATCCCAGCACCTGTGCCGCCTCGTACTGTCCCACCGGCATGGACTCGATGCCGCTTCTGTAGATCTCCGCGAAATACGCGGCGTAGTTGAGAACGAATCCCAGAATGATGGCAGGAAAACGCCAGTTACGGATCTGGGCACCGAACAGATAGTACGGACCGAAATACCATACCAGAAGCTGCAGCATCAGAGGCGTTCCTCTCATGATGCTGATATATATCTTGATGATGCCGGACACGATCCCGTTCTTTGATTGTCTCAAAAGCGCAATGACCATGCCGAGGGGGAGCGATCCCACCAGCGTCAGAACGAAAATAAGGATCGTTCTGAGCATGCCTTCTCCCATGGTAGTGAGCATTGTTCCGAATGTCATGAATCTTTCCTTTCGCGCGAAAACTCCGGGCCGCTCTCACGGCCCGGCGTTTCTTTCTTAACTAATTACTTCAGAGGAGTTACTATGCATTATTTCATATGTCACTGATCACTTGCCAAGGCAGAGGTAATCTTTGATGTCGGGATACTTTTCAGCGATCTCGTAGAACTTACCGTTCTTTACCAGCTCGTCAAGGCCTGCGTTCACTTCGTCACGAAGTGTGGTATCTGCCTTTCTGAAACCAATGGCGTAGGTCTCGGCGCCCAGCACCTCGTCCAGGAACTTGTAACCGGGCTGATTGCTCATCAGGAAGCTGCCGGTCGTTACATCGATGGCGATGGCATCGATGCCGCCTGCCATAAGGTCATTGAATGCGATGGTGTATGTCTCATATACGTCGAAGCTTGCAAAGGTCTTGCAGAGTTCCGCCTGATCGCCTTCATTCAGGAGGTCATATGCGCTGGTTGCAGTCTGCACGCCTACTCTCTTTCCTGCCAGGTCTGTCAGTGACTTGATGTCGGAATTTTCCGGAACCATGATCATCTGGGAGTTGTTGGAGTATACCTTTGACCAGGTGTAGTCATTTTCACGTCCCTCTACGGTAAGACCGGACCAGATGCAATCGCAGGAACCTGCGTTAAGCTCCGCATCCTTGGCATCCCAGTTGAAGGGGACCGCTTCGTACTTCCAGCCCTTTAACTCACACAGGGCCTGTGCCACTTCTACGTCGAAACCGCCTACGGATCCGTCATCGTTTCTGAAGGAATAGGGCGGATAATCAAGATCGAACCCGTGCTTGAAGACCTTTGCTTCCTGCTTTGCAGGTACAGCACACGCTGCCAGAGAAAGGACCATGATCATTGCCAGAGCGATCGATAAAAACTTTTTCATTGCTTGCCTCCTGTTTTGCGGTCTCTGTACGGCCGCGTCTCTTTCTTTGCTGTGATGTCATATTAGCATGCTAAAGTGATGATGTCAAGCAATTTTTCAAGAAATTTTTTTCACAGGTTCTGTTCGACGGTTTTCGTGGCGATGATATCCACGCCGGTGCCGCAGACGTTTTCTATGATCACGTCACCGGTACGTACCGGCGCTTTCACGGTAATACCCTTTAACGCCTGCATGCAGCTGAAGATCTTTCCTTTGGGAATGGTGCCGTCCGTCTTTACCGGAAGACAGGTATCCAGGCTGCTGTCCAGGACCGTCACGGTGCTGGTCACCACCCGTTCCGGCGCCGTCACTTCTTTTCTGGCGTAAGTCTCTCCCCTGGGACAGGTATTCCCGGCGACAGAAACGATACTGTCATTTTCCAGCGTCACGGTGATCTGACAGCCTAAGGGGCAGCCGATGCAGGTAAGTTCTTTTTTCTCCATGGCTTATTCCTCCTCCAGCCGGATAGTGATCTTCTTTACATCGGGTCGGTCCAGAAGATCCTGTCTCTTTATGGTCACCTGCTCCATTTCTCCGGGAGCCACCACGGGGCGCTTTCTGTGCTGCACCCGCTCCTCTCCCAGATACACGGAAACAAAAATGTTCTTATATACGTTTGCCACCCGGAAACGGATCGTCAGTTCCTCATCCATGCGGTCCGGACGCACTGTGACCGGCACGGTATAGCGGACACCGTTTTCCGGGACCACGTCCACCGTCCTCTGTCCGGCTGTCTTCGCGGCCTCCCCGCGGGAAAGGCCCTCCACGTACTTTGCCGCATGTCTGCCCGCATTTGCCGCCTCTTCGCTGACGTAATCCACCAGATCATGGACGTGCAGGACGTTTCCGCAGGCAAACACACCGGGTATGCCGGTCTCCAGAGACTCGTTCACCACCGGACCTCCCGTGCTTCCCAGTTTCACGCCTGCCGCTTTGGAAAGCTCGTTTTCCGGCAAAAGTCCCACGGAAAGCAGCAGCGTATCGCATTCGTATTCCTTCCCGGTACCGGGAACGGGGCTGCCGTCCGGCCCCACTTCGGAGATCACCACACTTTCCACACGGTCTTTTCCCCGGATGTCCGTCACGGTATGCGACAAAAGCAGCGGAATGCCGTAGTCGTCCAGGCACTGTACGATATTTCTCTTAAGGCCGCCGGAATATGGCATCAGTTCCGCCACGGCCTTCACCTCCGCCCCTTCCAGGGTGAGGCGCCGCGCCATAATGAGTCCGATATCACCGGAGCCAAGAATGACGACTATTTTTCCCGGCATGAAGCCTTCCCGGTTCATGAGCCTTTGTGCCGTTCCGGCAGAATAGATGCCGGATGGCCTGGTACCGGGAATGGAGAGTGCTCCTCGGGGCCGTTCCCTGCAGCCCATGCACAGGATCACGGCGCCGGCTTTTATCTCAAACAGACCGTCTTCGGAATTCATGGCGGTCACCGTTTTGTCCGGAGAAATGTCCAGGACCATGGTATTCAGTTTATATGGGATCCCCAGTGCTTTTACTTCCTCAATGAAGCGGCCGGCGTACTCCGGTCCCGTCAGTTCTTCTTTGAACGTGTGAAGTCCGAATCCGTTGTGGATGCACTGATTTAAAATGCCGCCCAGTTCTCTGTCCCTTTCCAGGATCAGGATGTTTTCGGCACCGTTTTTCTTTGCGCTGATGGCTGCTGCCAGACCGGCAGGACCGCCGCCTATGATCACGATGGTATTTTCAGATCTCATCCTTCAGATTTCCTTTCACCAGCCAGGTCCCCTTGCCCCGCTTCGTTACTTCTTCTCTGGATATCCCCAGTTCTCTGGCCAGGATCTCCATCTGCCCCGGCGTGCAGAACCCCGCCTGGCAGCGGCCGGCGCCGGCGCGGACCCTTCTCTTTAAGCCGTCCATGGTAGTGGCGCCAAGGGGCCTCCGGATGGCGTCCAGGATCTCTCCTTCCGTTACGCCCTCACAGCGGCACACTACTCTGCCGTACTCCGGATGTTCTTTGATGAGCCTGTTTCTTTCTTCGAAAGAAAGGGTACGGGGATCCAGGATGCCTTTCCTTTTCTTTTTCCAGTTTTTCTTCTTCCCGGGATGCAGGATATCGAGGACGATCCCGCACACCATCTTTCCGATGGCGGGGCTGGAAGTAAGTCCCGGGGATTCAATGGCGGCGCAGTCGATGAAACCGGGGGCCTCCGCAAGTTCTCCGATAAGGAACTCATGCCCCTCCCAGTGGGCACGGTTCCCGGAAAAAGAAGTAATGGCCATCTTTAAGGGAACGTTCTTTACGTATTTTCCGCATTCCCTCATCACTGTGTCCAGACCGTCTTTCGTTGTGGCATGATCTTCTTTTGAGCCGATGTCCACGGAAGTGGGACCGGCAAACAGATTTCCGTGCACGGTAGGTGCCACCAGGATCCCCTTTCCCATGGGACCCGGCAGCGGGAAGACGGTATGTTTCACCAGACCGCCGGCTTCTTTATCCATCAGGATGTAGTCGCCTCTTCTGGGCACGATGGTGATCTTTTTCTTTGCGAACATGTTGTGGAAAGTGTCCGCGTACACGCCGGCCGCGTTTACCACCACTTTCGTTTCAAAGATCTCTTCCGTGCCGTCTGCCTTTGTCACCATGACCGCATAGCCGTTCCCGGTCTTTTCAATGTTTGTGACCGGGGAATCCAGATGAAACTCCGTTCCGTTTTCACAGGCGTTCTCCGCCATGGCAATATTGAGAAGGAACGGACAGATGATCCCCGCGGAAGGCGCGTACAACGCTGCCACGGCCTCCTCCGAAATGTTCGGTTCCATGGCTGCAAGTTCTTCCCGTTCCACGATCCTGAGTCCCTTTACGCCGTTCTTTTCTCCCCTGGACAGAAGTTCCGCAAGTTTCCCGCGTCCTTCCTCATCGATGCACACCACCAGGGAGCCGTTTCTTTGAAACGGGATCTCCAGATCCTCGCACAGTTCGTCCATCATGGCATTTCCTTCCACATTGAGCTTTGCCATGAGTGAGCCGGGCGCCGCGTCGTACCCGGCATGAACGATGCCGGAGTTTGCCTTGCTGGTACCGGTGCATACATCTTCCGCAGCTTCCAGGACCAGCGTATGAAGATCATATTTTGAAAGTTCTCTTGCGGCGGCCGCGCCAGAAACGCCGGCACCGATCACAATTACATCGTACATGTTCCGCCTTTCATAAAGAAAAGCCCGATGGTCAGGCTTTTCGAACGTTTCCTGTAAATTTTGAAAGTTTCTTTAATATCTGGGGCGTCAGGAATCCGAACAGCACCGTCTTTACGGCCGCTGCCGCGATCCTCCAGAGCGTGGAGGCAAAAGCGATGGGGACCGGATACATCTTGATCTTCGCATCCAGGAAGATCACCACCGTGTTTAATACGATCACCAGGATCTCTCCCCCTAAGATGGCCTTTCGGATCTGTCCGTCCGTATTCACAAAGCCATGCTTTTTCGCGTAAAGTCCCACGAATGCTCCCAGCAGGATGTAGGGAAGGATCCACAGGACCGTGGTCACGTCAAGGCCGTATCGCAGAAGCTGATACAGAAACGTGCCGATGCCGCCCACCAGAGCGCCGTCTGCCGGTCCGAACATAAGGGCCGCCAGGATCACCGGAAACTCCTCAAAGGAAAGTTTCAGAAATCCCATGTCGATGGCCAGGTATCCAAACACCGCGGTCAGCGCCGCCAGAAGACCGTCAAACGCGATCTGATATGATTTATTCTTCTTCATTCTTCTTCCTTTTTCCCGAAAGCTTCCGCCGCCTTTGCCACGTGTGACACTAAAACGGCAGTGGTCACGGCTCCCACGCCTCCCGGCACGGGACTGATGCCGGAAACCTTTCCCACACATCCGTCAAAATCCACGTCGCCGGTCAGTTTTCTCTTTTTTTCGTTCCAGTTGACGCCTACGTCAATAACGGTCTGTCCTTCTCCCAGGTAGTCTGCCGTGATCATTTCCGGCCTTCCCATGGCTGAGATCACGATATCCGCCCGGCGGCACTCAGAGGGAAGGTCCTTCGTTTTCGAGTGACATATGGTGGGCGTGGCGCTTTCTCCGAGCACCATCATGGCAGCGGCTCTCCCCACTACCAGGCTCCTGCCCAGAATGGTGACTTTTTTCCCTTCCAGGGGAATGCCATAGAATCTGAGCATCTCCACGGCTGCCTCAGCCGTGCAGGGCGGGAATCCCAGGGACCTTCCGGCATAAACACCGGCAAGGGAGCCTTCCGTACAGCCGTCCACGTCCTTTTGGGGCGCAATGTGCCGGAGCACCTCTTCCTCGTTCATTTCTTTCGGAAGCGGCCGCATGAGAAGGATACCGTGCACGGTATCGTCCGTACTCAGAACATCCATCGTGCGGATCAGGTCTTCCTCATTACTGCAGCAAACGGTCAGTGTGGAGATCCCCACCTCATTGCACCGTTTCACGGCCCCTTTTTCATAAGAGGAATCCTCCGCCCTGTCTCCCACTTTTACAATGGCAAGACAGGGAACGATCCCCCGTTCCAGAAGCCCTTCCACAAGTCTTTCGGTCTCTTCATTCAGTTTTCCCGCTACGGGAGCACCTTTCAGAATCTCTGCCATACCTTTTCAAAAATGACGTTTGCCTTTTCCTCATATACGGAAAGCTTTGCGTCGATGCCTGCCTCGACCTTTTCCGCATACGCCCGGTCCTTCATCAGGCGGGTATTTACCTTCACATTCACTGCCGCGCCCATGAGCGCGCCTCTGGCAAGGGACGCTCCCGTTGCCGCATCCGAGATCATAAGGGTCGATCCGTTCTCGCCGAAGATCTCCAGAATATCTATCACCTCGCAGCAGAGGTCAAAGATCTCCTGCGGTCCTTTCGCCGCTGTCTTCAGGCACTGTTCCAGAAGCTCGTCCCTGCCGGGAGCGTCCTTCGGGACGGCGTAGGCTTCAGCCAGCGGAGCAAAATTCTCGGCATCCTCGTTGATGAGCTGAAGGAGCCTCTCTTTGATCTCTATGCTTCGCGCCATAAGAGATCGAAGCAATCCTTCCACGCCGGCATATTTCTTTTTTCCGACGGTGAGTTCCCCCACCATGTCGCCGAGGGAGATGGCCAGAGCGCCCGCCAGAGCGCTGACCCCGCCGCCGCCCGGCACCGGGGCCGGAGACGCGGTCTCATCTACAAAACCTCTTACGGTAAATGCTGTGTAATCCATCAGAACAGCCCCGTGATCACGCCGTTCTCGTCAACGTCGATGTTTTCCGCTGCGGGGACCTTGGGAAGTCCCGGCATGGTCATGATATCACCGGTAAGGGCTACGATAAAGCCGGCACCGGCGGATACCTTCAGGTTGCGGACCGTCACCGTGAATCCCTTCGGCGCACCTAAAAGCGCAGGATCGTCGGAGAAGGAATACTGCGTCTTTGCCATGCAGATGGGAAGCTTGTCAAATCCCAGTTCCGCAAGCTGTTTCGCCTGTTTCTTCGCGTTATCGGTAAGAGTGACACCGTCCGCGTGATAGATCCGTTTGCAGATGGCTGCCAGTTTTTCTTCGATGGTTCCGTCCAGTTCATAGCTGAAGCTGAAATCATTGGGTTCCTCACAGAGACGCACCACTTCCTTTGCCAGGGCCACGCCGCCTTCGCCGCCCTTTGCCCATACTTCGGAAAGAGCAACATTGACACCCAGTTCCCGGCACTTGTCTTCCACCATCTGAAGTTCTGCCTTCGTATCCGTGGGGAAGGCGTTGATGGCTACCACGCAGGGAAGCTTGTATACGTTTTTGATGTTGTCCACGTGCTGCAGAAGGTTCGGAAGGCCTTTTTCCAGCGCGGTCAGGTTTTCACTTCCCAGTTCCGCCTTGGGAACGCCGCCGTGATACTTAAGTGCCCTTACGGTGGCTACGATCACGACCGCCGAAGGCTTGAGACCGGCCAGGCGGCACTTGATGTCCAGGAACTTCTCTGCGCCCAGATCTGCGGCAAAGCCGGCTTCGGTCACGGCATAGTCGCCGTACTTTAGTGCCATGCGGGTGGCCGTCACGGAGTTGCAGCCGTGAGCGATATTGGCGAAGGGACCGCCGTGGATGAATGCCGGCGTATGCTCCAGCGTCTGTACCAGGTTGGGTTTCAGAGCATCCTTCAGAAGTGCCGCCATGGCGCCTTCTGCCTTCAGATCATGTGCGGTGACCGGTTTTCCGTCATAGGTGTAACCCACGATAATGCGGCCGAGACGCGCCTTCAGATCCGTAATGTCAAACGCCAGGCACAGCACTGCCATGACTTCGGAAGCTACCGTAATATCAAATCCGTCCTCTCTGGGAACGCCCTGCACTCTTCCGCCCAGGCCGTCCACGATGTGACGGAGCTGGCGGTCGTTCATGTCAACGGCTCTCTTCCAGGTGATCTGCTTGGGATCGATGCCCAGTCTGTTTCCCTGCTGAATGTGATTGTCCAGCATGGCTGCCAGAAGGTTGTTTGCCGCACCGATGGCATGGAAGTCACCGGTAAAGTGCAGGTTGATATCCTCCATGGGAATGACCTGCGCGTAGCCGCCGCCGGCAGCGCCTCCCTTTACGCCGAATACCGGTCCCAGAGAAGGCTCCCTGAGTGCCAGGACCACGTTTTTCCCAAGCTTCTTAAGGCCGTCAGCCAGACCCACGGACGTGGTGGTCTTTCCCTCCCCGGCAGGGGTGGGCGTAATTGCCGTTACCAGAACGAGTTTTCCGTCGGGGGCATCTGCCACGCCGCCTTCCGCCTTCGTCTTTTTCAGAACGTTCAGGTCTACTTTCGCCTTGTATCTTCCGTATAATTCCAGATCCTTTTCTTCAATTCCCGCAAAGGAAGCAACTTCTGTAACCGGTCTCAGCTCCGCTTCGTGAGCGATCTCAATATCACTTTTGCAGTTCATGTCCTCTCTCCTTTTCAAACTCTGATCTTGATCTCTCTTCCCGATGCGTGGTAGGGATAATACCTGACACCGGCGGCATCCAGCATGCGGCGGGAAGCCCTGGTCGCGGGAAGATCTTTATATTTGTCATCCGCATAGATAATGGTGCGGATGCCGGACTGAATAATGGCCTTGGCGCACTCGTTGCAGGGAAACAGCGTCACGTAAAGCTTGCTTCCTTCCAGAGAACCGCCGCGGTAATTAAGGATGGCATTCATCTCACTGTGGGTCACGTAGAAATACTTTGCATTGTAGGGATCGTTCTCCGCATTCTCGCGGTCCCACGGAAATTCGTCGTCGGAACATCCCCGGGGAAGCCCGTTATACCCCATGGAAAGGATCTTGTTGTCCTCACTGACGATGCAGCAGCCTACCTGGGAATTGGGATCCTTGGACCGCTGTGCCGACATGTAGGCAACGCCCATGAAATACTCGTCCCAGCTGATGTAATCATTCCTCTTGGAACTCATGTTCTCCTCCCTCCGTAAGTACACATACAGCCGATGACCATTATCCTGCCATCGGCTGCATTTGCGCGTTTCTTATTTTTTAATACATGGAAACTCCCACATATTCGTCCGTCTTTGTGATGGTCACGGTAAATCCGTCTTCCGCCCACAGCGCGGACTCTTCTTCCTTCTGATTGGGCTCACCGTATCTGGCGGTCAGATCCTCCACCACCTTCGCATACTCCCCGGACTTGGCCCCGTATATGTAATAGCAGGCACAGTACATCTGGTTTTTTGAATTGAAGAAATATACGATCTTCGTTTCCCCCGGGGGAGTGATCAGATCCGCAAACTTTCCGTTCTGGTAAACCAGCCGGTCGGGAGAGGACTTGGTCTCATATTTGGAGCCCATCATGGCGATCACATTCGCCTTTTCCATTCCCAGGGTCAGATCTTTGAAATTCACCTTTCTCGCGCACCCCGTAAGGAACGAGAATGTCAGAGCCAAAAGCACTCCCAGTGCCAAAAAACGCAGCGTCTTTTTCATGAAAATCTCCTCTGTTTCAGAAAAGTATACCTGTATATCATAATCCATTTGCGTGGAAATATCAAACGATATCTTCGGCCGGATCAATTTTCGGCAGGAAGTTCCACCCGGTACAGTTTACAGTAATCTCCCGTTACTTCCGTAAGGACTCCTTTTTCCATGAGACCATCCAGGATCTTCTTTGCTCTCTGATGGGTGTCTCCGGAAAAGTAATCCGGATCCGCATAGACGTAATCCGTCCCCTGGAACCTGAGGTAGGTCAGGTAGGTGTCCACGGTCTTTACCACTTCCGGATTTCCCCAGGAATCAAACGTATCCTCAAAAGACTGCGTCACTGCCGGCAGTCTGAGACAGGCCGGATGCGGCGCAAAGGCGATCACCTTCGCCTCGGGTTCTGCCGAAAGGATATCCCAGGTCTCTCCTGCCCGGCGGCCGTCCGTAACGTACTCCCGGTTCTCGGCCACGTGATTGTAACTTCCCTTATTCAGGCGGAAGGGCGTGAATCCCATGTAGGATGCCCAGTTGGTGGCAGTCATCAGAAGGAACTGAAAAATGAGCACGGGAACCAGCACTGCCTTCAGTGTTTTCGCCGTCATGCCGGAAAAGGTTTCCTTTGATGCCGTCACGAAAAGCAGGATCAGGATGCTGTAGAGCATGATGAAATAATTGCCGTCCACCTGATACAGCATGGAAAGAGAGACGAGACAGGTGATCACAAAAGGAAGGAAAACCGCAAGCGCTCCGGCATACACCGCTTTTCTCTGCGGATCATCCGTGTGCTTTCCCTGTGCTTTTTTCCCTGCACCGGCAACACAGGCAATGAGAAGGATCACAAGAATGAAAAAGAAAAGCCCGCCGCCCCAGGCAATGATCACGTGACGCATGTCCTTGCCGTCGGGGCAAAGGAGCATGCGCCATACTCTTTCAAAAAGCACAAAGACGGCGGAACGATCCTGATAATTCTGCGGAAGCGCCTTTTCGGGGAACGGATACCGGATGGAAAACCCCAGCTTCGTAAGAAGTCCGGAAAAAACCGACGTGAAAGGAAGTCCGGTAAGCTTTACGGATCTCCCCCAGATGCCCGCCAGAGAAAGTAAAGAAAGAGCAAAGGTAAAGACAGCCTGCGGATGCTTCAGAGAATACATCTTTGGAAACTTTTTCTCCCGCAGACCCGCCACAAGGGTATAGAGAAACATCATGCCGGCGAGCGCTGTGGAGAAGACCACGGCCGTGGGCTTGCAGGCATAGGAAAGAGCACAGGCGGCAAACACCTTCCACATGGAGGAGGCCTTTTCCTCTTTTATCGCGGCGAAAAACTCATCCAGCATGACAAGCTGAAGAGCCCAGGTGAGCATGTCCGGTTTTGCCGACACGCTCATGCACACGATGCCGGGCACCAGTGCGGAAAGAAGCACTGAGGAAAGACCGCAGCTTTTCCCACCCAGTTTCTTTGCAAGAAAATAAGTGCGGTACAGCCCATACAGAAACACCCAGACATTCACAAACTGAATATAGCCGTAGGAACGGAAATCCGATACGGGAAGCGTGAGCACCTCATAACCCTTGGAATAGGTGTAGACCATGCCCAGGAGGCCGAAATCCTGGTAGATCCCCTCTCCCGGAGCAAGCACCGAAGCGCTCCGCACGCCATACCACTGAGAATCAAAATCAATGGTGCCGTTCAGGCGTCCCACCTGCACGAGGAACACCAGGAAAACCACCGCCAGAACGAAATTCTCCTCTTTTGAAAAGACATGCTTTGTGAGGGACTCCGGAACGGAAATGTCTTTTTTCACCAGCCGGTAAATGAGATTTCCGGCAAAAAGAGCAATGAGAAAGATCCGCAGGTAAAGGGGGCTTCCGATCTTAAACAGAGAAAGCACGCACCCCGAAAGGATCACCACACTTACTCCGCGCACAAATCCGCCCGAAAGGAGGATCCCGGCGAAATACGCGCCCGTCACGAAAAACGGCAGAAGATCCACGTGAATGTAGCTGAAAACGCAGGTGATGCCGAAAAGTGCCGCAGCTTTCCACCTGTTATCTTTCACAAGAAAGCATACCGGGAAAACGGCGGCAGCCAGAACGGCGATCTCCGCCCACTCCGCTTTTGTCTCCGCACAGTTGAAGCCGCACCACAGATAGGATCCCACATCAAACAGTGTACACAAAGGGACTGCGATCGTTATGACCGCAGCCAGGACCACCGCTATGATCACTGCCAGATCTCTTTTTTTCTCCATTTATTTCGCAAAGCGGATGGAATTCATCACGTACAGGATATCGTCCTTGTGAACGGGATCGGTAAACACGTATACCAGGCATCCCATTCCTCTGGTCCCGTCTTTGGTGAAGACAAATTCCACGTGATGGGTCTTTCTGTTCACGTCCGTATACTCGCTTGTGTAATAATCGAATTCCGTGTAGTTTCTGTTGTGCTTCACGGCAGAAGGGAAACCGGATCCGGCCACAATGCCGCTTACTTTTTCTCCGGGAAGAATGTTCTGCACGATCGCCATTTCGACCGCTGCCGTATTCTTTCCGTCATCTTTGTAGAGAAGATACTTTTCGTTTTCAAAATAAAACACGTACAGCTGTTCCGCCGCGGTCTGATACGTTTCCGGGATCTCGTTCAGTTTATACTGATAACCGGCGGTGCCGTCAAGCTTTGTCTCCACGGCAGAAAACGTCTTCGGGATCCTGTAAGACATAAAGCCGCCGGGGACCGTCACTTCTTTTACCAGCGCATCCGTATAAGCCGTGCCGGAACCAGAGCCGATATCCAGGACCACTTTGCCGTAGTCAAGAAGGCTTCCGCCAAAAGAAGACAGCCACATCACGGCGACCAGAAGGAGCGCCGCATTTTTTTTCAGAATGCTCCTCATGGCTTCCTCTCCTCCTCCGGCGTGATGCCTTCTTCTCTCAGGACTTTGTATACTTCCGTGTACGTCTTCCAGGAAGCGTAATCATCCACCAGCCTTGCATGGACGTTGTTCCGGTATTCCAGTGCCAGACGGACCTTCAGAGCATTTAAGTCCTTCATCGGTTCTCCGTTTACAAAGATCCGGTCATCCTGTACGGTCACGGTCAGTTCCTTTTCCGGTTCCTTCTGTGCTTTTCCGGCCCCGTCGCCTTCCAGAGTGCCGTCCTTTTCTTCGGCTTCTCCTTCCATGGACGCCTCCGCGTTCCAGCCTTTTCCGGGAGCGGAATCACGGACCATCGCGCCCAGATCGATGAGCTTTATGCTTGGGCTCTTCAGCTTTGCCGGTTTCGTCAGCGGATTAAAGCCGCACAGCAAAAATGCGCACACCGTGCACAACAGAAATATCATCAGTTTCCGGAGTTTGTTTTTCATTCCAGTGTTTTCTCCGAATACCGGATCCCCCGTTCGTCGAGGATCCTCTTCACCTCTTTCCATGTTCTGGAAAGCGCATAATCATCTTCCAGACGGACGTTCCGTCCGGTCAGTTCCTTTTTCAGGCTGTCTGCCGCTTCCTTAAGGTCTTCAGGTCCGGAAAGCTGTGCACTGCCAAGCCATATGTCCGTCCCGTTCACCCGGATCACCACCGTGCCGGAATCCCCCAGGGCTCCATTCAGGAATGCCGCAGCTTCCGCTTCTGCGGGCGCGCTCATTTCCTGGTCTCCCTTTTCGTCCCCGGTCACGTCTTCTGACAGGATCGAGTCTGCTCCTTTGGGGCCGAACAGTCCGATCCCCACGAACACAAGGACTCCCGCCAGCACGAGGACGGCCAGCAGGTATCCCCAGACGGGCATTCGGGAAAGATCCGCCTTTACTCTGGGAACGATCACCAGCAAAAGAAGCACCAGAAGGATGAGGCAGACGACGCCTATGACGATCAATGCTGTCTTGCTCATTTTTCTGCCGACTTTCTGTAGAAAAGATTTCCGTGTCTGCCGTAAACGGCGGAAAGGACCTCTTCGGCACGCAGTTCATCACGGTACAGGATCCTTGTCATATCGATACTGATCACCACGGGCTTATCCGAAGCTTCTGCCTGTGTCACCAGATCCTCCAGCTTTTCCTCAAACTTCGTGTAGGCATCATTCTCCGTTTCCGGTGTGATGGTGATCGTTTCCGGCGCATCCGCGTCCGCCATAAGGCGTATGGTGCGCGTCCGGAGGTTGGAGGGCTGATAATCGATGATCACCGTTACCGTTGTCATCTGCGATGAGACATCCTCGAATTTTTCCCGATGCTCCTCGAAAAGCGCCTTTTCCGCTTCCGCCTCCGCCCGCAGGTCTTCTGCTTCCGAAAGCGCGGCCTCAGCTTCCGCCGTCAGCAATGCGGCCTCCTCATAGGCAGCCTCCACGTCATGTCCCTTTTCTTCCAGATTGATCTGCTGGTTGCAGATAACGATCATCAGCACGATAAAGATCACGTCCAGAAGGGACGTCAGCTCCACCACCGTATTCAGTTTGTTCTTCAATCTGTGTTTCATCCGGTGAACCCTTACGCTTCCTCTTCCGAATCGCGGATGGATACCGCGTCCTGATACTTGATGTCGTAATCGTTAAAGATGGTCTCGATGTCATTGATCTTTCTCTGTACCAGAAGCGCTTCCACGAATTTCAGGACAATGACTGCCACCAGGCCCCAGAAGGTGGTGGAAAGAGCCGTATCCAGAGAAGCATAGATCTGTGAGGCATCCTGCGCGTTTACCTGGGCAATAAGACCTGCCACGGTACCCAGGATCCCCAGAAGCGGAAATACGGGGATCAGCTGAGCCACTGCCAGGTATTTTGCACAGATCTCGTCAAATGTCTTCCGGAGAGGATACGTATCCTCTCTCTTCGCAATGGCGGTCTCCCGCTGCTTTAGGTCCAGAGTCTTCTGATTGCGGTAAACTCTGCCCCGGTTTCCCTGCAGCTGCTCCGCTGTCTTGTCACGGAGTTCGGTAAGCTGCCTGGAAACATACACCAGATAGATAAGCACGCCGGCACCCAGGACCGCAATGATCGGGTTAATGGCTTTTCCGATGATATCAAAAAGATTCATTTACTTTTCCTCCTTCGGCACGGAGATGCCTCTGTTTGCGGCAACGGGCGCCACCAGTACCCTTCCCGTTCCGCGGTATACGTTCACCAGCCCTTCCTTTGACGCTGCCGAACCGATCAGCGTGGGGGCCGTTCTTTCCACGGTAAAGCTCAGACTTCCGGACCAGCAGACAGCCTGATTCCCGTCGATCTTCAGCTCATCATTTTCCAGTTCCATCACGAACAGTTCGTCTCTGGGAACGCTGCTTTCCAGCACCACGGTACCCTCTCCGAACAGCACGGTGTTAAAAAGCCCTTCCTTGCCGAACAGTGCGGAAGATACGTTTTTCCGTGCGCAGACCTTCATTTCAATGGAATCGTCACAGCCAAGGAACATGCCGTCCTGGATCACCAGGCCGTCCGGCCATGCTGCCATGTCTTCCAGCAGGATATACTGAAAGGTAGGCTCCAGCACCACAGATCCGTTTCCGATATAATGAGGCTTCAGCACGGTCTCACCGGTAACGGCGCTTCCTACGGCTTTTTTCATCAGATCCCCCACGCCTTTGACGCCCGTCACCATGTCCACCTGCCCCAGCATCATCTGTATGGCACCTGCCTGAATGATCACACCGTGGTCATCATCCAGATCCGCCAGCACCTGACGCTTGCGCACATTCATGCTGGAGGCGAACCAGGCTGTCTGCGCCGAATGCGGCGTAACGGAAAGATCCTTTTCATATTCGATCACGGAAAAACGCCCCAGCCGCTCCGTTACGGAACGGGAACCGACGGTCTCCGCAATATTTGTCCTTATCATGAAGAAAGTCTCCTCTCCCGCATCATAATATCATGAAAATTGTAACATACCCCAGAAAGAAATACCACAAAAAACGGGGGTGTGGTATAATCATTTCATTCAGAAGAAAGGAGCGCCGCGTCATGTCAGAGATACCCGTGGATCCCAATGTGCCTGCATGGAAAAATTTCAGAAAAAGGATCTTTGAGATCATAGAGCTGGCGAAAGATAACGATAAAGCCAGTGCCGTCTATGACTGGTTCATGATGATCACTATTGTGGCAAGCCTCATTCCGCTGGCCTTCACAGAAGAGTATCCCGTTTTCGCTGTCATCAACAACGTGACCGCCGGTATCTTCATCATCGACTATGTGATGCGGTTTCTGACGGCGGATCTCAAACTGAAAAAAGGGAACCTGTCTTTCCTGCTCTACCCCTTTACTCCCATGGCACTCATAGACATGATCTGCATCCTGTCCGCTCTGCCTGCCGTAAGCGAGGCTCTGAGAGTTCTGAAAGTCCTCAGGCTGCTCCGCACGTTCCGTGTATTCAAAGCGCTGCGGTATTCTGCGTCGGTAGCTCTTTTCGTAAGGATCTTCAAAGCCGAAAAAGAGGCACTCGGCATGGTGGCAGGCATTGCCATCCTGTATATTCTGGTGTTTGCGCTGATCATGCTGAATCTGGAGCCGGAAACGTTCGGAAACTATCTGAATGCGGTCTACTGGATGACGATCACTCTGACCACCATCGGATACGGTGACCTCGCCCCCGTCACGGCCGTCGGCAAAGTCATTACCATTCTCACGTCATTCATGGGAGTGGCAATCGTGGCCATGCCCACCGGCATCATTGCCTCCGGCCTCCTGCGGGAAGTGGGAAGACGTACGGATGACGATCCCACCAACGACGATGAGCCCTACGAGAAAGACAAGGATCGTTTCAACAACGTGTAAGGATCGGAATGTCTCCGGCGGGGGCGCAGACCGCAAATGAGTATCCCGGAACGGGTATTTCCGTAAATGCATAAGGGATCTCAAACAGGGCGGGGCAAATTGCCCTGCCTTTTTCGTCCACAACGGCATAGGATCCCATGGGACGTCCCAGACCGTCTCCCAGCGCCTTGGCAAAACTCTCTTTCAGCGCCCAGCAGCGGAAAAAACGCCGGTCCCGTTCCCCGGGATCGGAGGCCGCTTCCACGTACGCTCTCTCGGCAGGAGCAAAAAAACGTTCCGCCAGTCTGATGTCCGCTTCTTTTTCGATCTGAATGTCACATCCCACCGGCCGGTCCGAGACGGCAAGAGCTGCCATGGTGCCGGAATGGGAAATGCTGAAATGGAAGGGAAAATGTCCCGGAAAGCAGGGTTTCCCGTTTTTCTCCTTATCGTAAGTCATATCCTTTTCCCGAAGTCCGTATCCGGACAGTGCCCCGTCCAGCAAAACGGCAGCTCCCAGTGACAGGGCCCGGTCTTTTGCAAACCGGTAACTTTCCGCCTTTTCCCGCCGCATAGGCGAAACATCACAAAGAGCCCTGCGAAAACAGGGCTCTTCCATATATTTTTTCGTATCGATCCGGGTAACTTCTGTCATTGGGCACTGTACTTGGGCTGCTCCGGCCTTATCACCTTCACTGAGATGACCGATCCCTTTTTACCTCTGCACTCTTCCGGAAGCGTTTCCCGCCGCCAGTGCTTCCACCTCGGCAACGCTCATCATGTTGAAGTCGTGTTCCACGGAATGCTTGAGACAGGATGCCGCCACGGCAAAATCGATGGCCTTCTGGTCATCCTTACCGGTGATCAGGCTGTAGATCAGACCGCCGCCGAAACTGTCGCCGCCGCCCACGCGGTCCACGATGTGCACGTGGTAGGTGGTGGAGAACTTTGCCTCATCCGAAGCACTGTCATAGAGCATTCCTGCCCAGTCGTTGTCAAAAGCGGAATGGGAAGAACGCAGGGTGATAGCCACCTTTTTGCATCCGAAACGCTTTGCGATCTGGCGTGCTACGGAAATGTATCCGTCGTGATTGAGTTTTCCGGAATCGATGTCGGTGCCTTCCGCCTCGATGCCGAACACATCCTTGGCGTCTTCCTCATTGGCAATGCATACGTCCACGAAAGGAACCAGCTTTGCCATGCATTCTCCGGCTTCTGCACGGGTCCAGAGCTTTTTTCTGTAGTTCAAGTCACAGGAAACGGTGATGCCGCGCTCCTTTGCCGCCTTGCAGGCTTCGAGGCAGATTTCCGGCAGATCCCCGCCCAGCGCGGGAGTAATGCCGGTCCAGTGGAACCAGGTGACTCCTTCAAAGATCTTATTCCAGTCAAATTCATCCTTCTTTGCCAGGGCAATGGAAGAACCGGCTCTGTCATAGATCACCTTGGAAGCACGCTGAGACGCGCCTTTTTCACAGTAGTAAACGCCAAGCCTCGGGCCGCCTCTCAGCATAAACTTCGTATCCACGCCGAAATGGCGAAGCGCGTTCACCGCGCACTGACCGATCTCATGCTCCGGCACCTTGGATACGAAAGCCGCATCCAGCCCGTAGTTGGCAAGAGAAACTGCCACGTTGGCCTCACCGCCGGCATAGGACGCCTCAAATCTGTCTGCCTGTACGAACCGAAGATATCCTTCCGGATTCAGGCGCATCATGATCTCGCCGAATGTAATGATTCTTTCCATGATCTGTTTATTCTCCTTTAGCAAAAAACATTTTCTCTGAGTTCCCGGGCAATGCGTCCGATCTCGTCAAACTTTCCTTCACTGACCCACTGACGGTTCACCAGATTGCCGCCAACGCCGACGCCTGCCGCGCCTGCCGCGATGTAATCCCGGGCGTTCTTCTCGTTGATGCCGCCCACCGCCATTACCGGGATGTGCTTTAACGGTGCCTTCACCGCCTTGATATAGGCCGGTCCCAGGACGGATGCCGGGAAGATCTTTACCACGTCGGCGCCCATTTCATATGCCGCCGCGATCTCGGTGGGCGTAAGGGCTCCCGGCATGGAGACCATATTCAGTTTCTTCGTTTCCCTGATCACTTCTTCCTTCACATTGGGAGAGATGATGTAACGGGCTCCGGCGTCTTTGGCGATCCGTGCCTGTTCCGCGCTCATTACCGTACCGGCCCCTGCCAGTACGTCACCGGCGAAATGCTCTGTGATGAGCCGGATGGTATCTGCCGTGTTTTCTGCCTTCCCCGTCTGATCGTAGGTCACCTCGATCATGCGGATGCCGCTTTGTAAAAGCGCCTCTGAAAGACGGAGCACGTCATCCCCGTATACGCCGCGGACAATGGCAATGATCTTATTCTCCAGCACTGCCTTCAGTACCATATCGTTTTTCTGTTCTGCCATGAGGCATACCTCCGAAAAATACAAATATACGACTATCATCATATCACTTGCGTTACGATTTTGCCACCGGTTTGTGGGAATAATCAAAAATCCGCTGATTTAGGCTATCTTTATTTCCCGAACGGGGTATAATAGACGTAACATCATTTATGATCACAGGAGAAAAACATATGGAACGAATCATTGGCGGACAGGGAACCGGAAAAACCAGGGAACTGATAAAGATCGCATACGAGAAAAATGCCACCGTGGTCTGTGAGACGCCGGAACGCTTGATCGACAAGATGCATGCCTACGGGTACGTGGGGATCGGATGCATCTCCTATGCGGAGTATCTGGCACTTGGACTTGATAAGGAAAACGCTCCGTCATACGCCCAGTACGTGGTGGATGACATCGAAGCCTTCCTCTATTTCATTTCCAAAGGAACCATCGCGTTCTCCGTTTCCAATTCCTAACGCGCGATAGAAAAAGCCATTAAGAAAAAAGCTCCCGCATCGAAAAGATGCAGGAGCTTTTATGATATGTATCCCGTCGGAAAAAGCCGGTCTATCTCTGCATGAGATGGATGGCAAAGCCGCCGAACTCATCCTTAAGATAAATGGCCCTGGTATTTCCTTTCGCATCCGTCTTTCTGGTGGACTCGTCAAATTCCACGCCCTCAAGTCCCAGATGATACACGGCACGGTCGATGGAATTGGTGCCGATGGCAATGTGACCGTTCTTTCCCAGGTAGGGGGACTTCATGCACTCTACGGCGTTTCCGGCAAAATCGGAAGAATTCCCCGCTTTGTACTCAAAGCCAAACAGCGCGCAAAGCGTTTTTGCAGTCTTTTCCGCTTCCGCTGCATTTTCGCAGTTGATGCCCACGTGAGCCAGAGAAAGTCCCAGCATGGTCTTGACGGATTCTTTGCAGATGGACGTGATCTTCTCCCACTCGTGGTTGTTGATCATGTCCTTCTTCACCATCCAGGTGCCGCCGCAGGCCGCGATCCTGTCGATGGAAAGATAATCCATCAGGGTCTTTGGCGTAATGCCGCCGGTGGGCATGAACTTCAAGGGGAATACGGACGTGAACTGTTTGATCATGGAAGCTCCGCCCAGCGCTTCCGCCGGGAAGAATTTCACGATATCCAGCCCCGCATTCACCGCTTTGGTCATGTCGGAAGCATTGACGCAGCCGGGGAAACAGGGAATGCCGATCTCATTGCACCGGTCCACCACGGCGTCAAAATAACCGGGAGAAACGATGAACTTTGCCCCGGCCTTCACGGCCTCATCCACCTGTGCCATGGTAAGGACGGTGCCGGCACCTACCAGCACTTCCGGGCATTCCTTTGCCACACGGCGGATGGACTCCTGTCCTGCCTGTGTGCGGAACGTGATCTCCATGGCGGGAATGCCGCCTGCGATCAAAGCCTTTGCCAGATCCACCGCGTCATCTGCGTTATCAATGGCAATGACCGGTACGATACCGATATCAGCGATCTGTTTTTTTACATCCATATTTTAAGCCTCCGTTTTTTTGCTTTTTGTTTCCAGCAAAGCATTTATTTTTTTGAAAGAGAGCGGGTACACATACCCTGCGACAAATACCGTAACACCGTAACGGATCAGATGTTCGATCCTTGCATCGATGCCCCCCAGCAGTTTCTGCAGTCCGAAAAAGACGGCAGCAAATACGATCACGCCCAGAATGCCTCTGACCCACGCCTCCTTTTTGGAAACAGGCATGGCAAACTTTATGGTGTGCCGTTCCAGGGGCCAGCAGAGCACCCAGCCGAACATCATGCCGCAGGCTCCGTACAGTGCCGGCTTCATGGTATCCGGATCCACCAGGAGCGTTCCGTCCGCTGCCAGATCCATGGGATAGGTCTTGTTCTCCACATAGACGATCATCAGGACGCTCACCGCCGCACAGACGGCCAGATATATGAGTTCATTCCTGCGGGACCGGTTCACCCACTTTACCACGGGCTTTCCGAAAAAGACCATTGCGAGCCCCAGTGCCAGTCCGAACACCACGTCCTCTATGGTATGGCATCCCAGGAACATGCGGGAAACGGGGACCATGATCAGAAAAGCAATGCACATCACCTTTACCCAGGTCTTTTTCTTTCCGTATTCCGAAAGGACCGTACCGAACACGGCGCCGCAGGACGTGGAATGTCCGCTGGGAAAAGAATACCCCTCCGCCGTGGAAACGGCTTCTTCTGCCACGTGGATCCGGCTGTCAATGACCCAGGGCCGGTACACGGCGGCACACAGCTTGGTGAAATTGTTCAGCAGGTTTCCGGTGGAAAGATTCACCATGGCCACCGAGGCAAATTCCTTATCCACGCACCAGTACATCACGCATATGAGGACCGGCAGACCGTAGATGCTCGTCTCCGACACCAGCACCATGAACTGAAGAAGGATCCCCGGACAGGTCTCACGGATATTCTGCAGATAAACCAGATAATCCATGTTTTACTCCATCCACTTTTCCAGAAGGAGCTTCATTGTACCCGCGGCGGAAGACACCCTGTCCAGATAGCCGAGGATCTTTTCGAAGTCAGGCCTCTCTTCTTCCGAGATCACACCGTCCGCCGTGATCCCGATGAGGCGGTCCTTATTGGCAGAGAGTCCGTTAACGGAATCAATGATATTGAGCACGATGGCGGAAAGCCCGTCCTCCGTGACCTCAGGTACGTACTTTTTTCCTATGGGACATTCACCGCTGCAGTAACGGTTCACCAGAAGCGGATCCCCATAGGCTTTTGCCATGGCAAGGACTTCGTCCGGATGGGGCGCGCTCCTTTCGGATTCAATGCGCTCTATCCTGTCTTCTGACAGGAACTCCGTTTTCTCGGAGGCTTCCTCTCTGGTAAGCCCTGCCGCTTCACGGCTCTGAAAATAAATATTTTTCTCCTCTTTTACGGAACGTCTGGGCATAACACACCTCTCATGCACTTTTATCACTGCCATTATATTTCAAACAGTCATGTCATTCAACCCCGCGTTGAAAAAACGGAATACTGATCACGGGGCCGGGCATGCCTGTTTTTGCCCGGAACAATAAAAAAAGCCCTTTTTTAAGGACTTTCTTTACATTATGCGGCCTACTGGGCTCGAACCAGCGACCTCTCGCGTGTGAGGCGAACGCTCTCCCAGCTGAGCTAAGACCGCATTTCGTCATACATACTTATACCACATATTTTCGATTTTTGCCACATTTTCAACGAAATTCCATGAAGAAAATTTATGGTCTCACTTGCAAAACTAAATTCCACCCCAGAAAACGAAAGAGTGGATTTTACCTGTTCCTAATACGAGGGTGGAACTTTCTTGTTCCGGATCGTATACTCTTTCCATTCATCTTACTCTGCTCCGGCCGGGATCACGAATAGTTGATTTACAAAGGAATCGGTATCCTCACGAGGCTGACCCGGCCAGGCACTGACAATATGGGCAGGATCGTCACGAAAAAATGATGATGCGAAGCTTTCGTGACATTTCCGTGCGGCCAATTTGGAAAACTGTCACGAAAACAAGGCATTCTGAAAGTTTCGTGACAATTCCGCAGAGATCTTTTTGAAATCTGTCACGAAATATTGGCTTTTCAGAAGTTTCGTGACAATCGCTGGCGCTAATTCATCATAGAATTACAAAATGTGATATCAACAAGGCTCGAGAATGTCACGAAATGGTGAAATCCCGGGATTTTCGTGACACTTTTCCGAAAAGAAGGAATCTGACTGTCACGAAATATGAGAATCTCCGGGATTTCGTGACAGTTTTAAAAAATGATTGCACTCATCGGGCGGCGGAGATTCTGTTGAGTTCATTTTTTACTCTGCCATAGCGTAAAGGCACTGCATTCAGCTGACGACAGTAAAACTGGTAATTCGAAAAGAGTACCAGCGGTACACTTTACGCCTTGTTTTGCTTGACTGCAAAATACCTGCCAGCGGTGCTGCCTGTCAAGGCTGCCTCAGGGCACCCGAAGGGCTTCGGCCTTGACAGGCAGACTGCGGCAGGTAAAAGTCCACAAGCAAAACAAGGCTTCCCTGCTTCTGCAGGCACAGAAGCACTCTCATAAATAAAAAAGGCCGGAGTTCTCAGCAAGGTGATCCATACACTTTTCTTAGGGGTGGAATTCACTAACTCTTAGCAGGACGCTGTGAATCCGACTTCTGTTTCCCTTGCTTCCTTTTCCGGCTTTACAGCCATTATAGGCTCTGAAAAAGCCAAATTTCAACAATTTTTGACAAAAAAAGTTCCACCCTGTGGAATTTAATCCTACAAGATGGAACTTACTC
>JAKSPC010000013.1 GCA_024405155.1 Lachnospiraceae bacterium
TTGACAAAAAAAGTTCCACCCTGTGGAATTTAATCCTACAAGATGGAACTTACTCCTGCAAAGTGGAACTTACTTTTCCAAGTCACCAGAAAATTTATGGTTGTAAATTTCCAGGTAAATGCAACTTTGCCGTTGCATTTAAGTTGACGGACAGTTATGAACCAGTTATGACAATAAAAAAGGGAACCCTTCTGTGTGAGTTCCCTTTCTTTGTGAAAATCAAGTTTTTGATTTACTTTCCTGTCCATGCGCCGGTCACATCTACTTCGTAGCCATCCGGCGTCTTTTCGTTCGCATACATGGACCCTGCCGCACGGCCTGTGCCGCTGTAGACCCATTCGCCCTTTTCGTTTTTGATCCAGGCGGGTACGGTACTGCCGGGTGACAGATAATACCACTTGCCGCTTACCTGTACCCATCCGACGCACATCTCTCCTGTCTTCGGATCCAGGTAATACCACTTGCCGTCTTTTGCATCCAGCTGCCAGCCTCGCATCATGGCGCCGAACCGGCCGTCGTGCTGCTCGTTCAGATAGTACCATTTCTTCAGCTTCTCATCATAGTACCAGCCGTAATCCATGATGCCGTCAGCCCTCAGATGGTAATAATCCCACCCATTCGCAGTCGAAATATATCCCCATCCGGTGAAAGCGCTTCCGTTGGAAGTGAGGAACTTCCAGCTTCCGTCTTCTGATTGCTGCCAGCGGCCGATCATGCGCTGTGCGCCCTGCGGGCCGCTCTCTCTGTAAGAGGCACCTCCCGAAGAATGATCGACGGGATCGCTGTAGTCGTTGACTACACTGACGGTGATCGTGTCTGAGATCCCATACATCGGGTAGAAAGCCGTGACCGCTGCACTGCCGTTCTTCCTGCCGGTTACCGTTCCGTCCTGTGCAATATAGACGGTCTGCGGGTCGCTGCTGGAATACAGGATCGTTTCGTTGTCCCGGCCCATGGGGTAAGCCGCCGCGAGAAGCTTAGTCTTTTCTCCCTTAAGGATCTCAACTTTTTCCGCGCCGCCATTGACCTCTGCTTTAACAGGTTCAGGACAGATCAGGGACATACAACCTGACTCAATGGTTTCTTCATTTCTGACTGCACACAGCTTCAGGTACAGGATCCCAAATCCGTCGAAATCATCTTCAGTGAAATCAAAGGACAGATCAAAATCTTCTGTTTCTCCTGCCGCCAGGGCTTTTACAGATGCCGTGCAGAACTCCTTTTCCAGATCCGCCTTCATGGCAGTGTTTCCGGAAAGAATGAGTCCGCAGGTTTCCCCGTCTTTATTTCCGGCATTCTTCACGTATCCGGTCAGATGCCCCTTTCCGTTTTCGTCCACGAAGGTCTTCAGATCGTGTAATTCGATCTTTTCCTCATATGGAACGGTGTATTCTGCCACAGATGTTCTGGGAAGCGCCACGTCCTTTTCGCTGACCTTCACCACGATCTTCGTATCTTCGAGATCCTCAGGCACTGTCCAGGACTGATATATCTCTCTTTCGGAGAGGGCGGCAATGTCATCTGAACTTTCTCCGCTTCCGAGAACTTTTGCTTCGCCGTTCTTTACCTCCTCGACCTGCCACGTGAACCCATGTGCGGTGAGCAGACCATTGTTTACAGCATCGCAGTAGATATCCACCATGTTTCCGGGAATCAGATCTCCGACGATCCGGATGGAACTTTCCTCTGCATCCATGCTGCCTTCCGGTATGAAGGCAAATGCGGTCAGCTCATTTTCATTGCGCAGCATTCCGCCGCTTACCGGTGTTTCCTGATAAAAGTTGGAAACAGCGGTAATATCGCGTCCTGCATTCATCACGATGGCCAATTCGTCGATGGTCTTTCCGAGATTCGTGATCTTTACCGGTCTTGTGATCTTTGTGAAAGCTTGTTCGTCATTCCCTGATTCGTGTGCATTCCAATACAATTCACTGCCTGTATAGCACATTCCGTAAAGTTCTCTGCTGGTCTCTCCGAGCTCTGTTTCATAGGCTGTAAAGAAGATATAGATATCCTTGCCGTCTGTGACAAGCCGGTAATCATCCGGTGAACCCTTCAGGTCACCCTCATGGAAACGACCGCTGATATTGCCAAGATCGTTTTCGGCCAGCTGTCCGTAAATGCTTTCTTTGAATTTTTCTTCGTTTCCTTCGCCCATGACTGCCTCTGCTGTCTGGCGGAACCAGTCCGCTTTATCTGCGGAATCACGATATACCTTATTGTTAACTGTCTCATCCTTGCCAAACAATGCACGGATCAGGCTGTTCACGTTAAAGATATGGATCTTCTCGGAATCGCTGACCCAGGTGAGATACAGCTGATCCCCAAGGGGCGTAAGCTTCACATTCTGAGTGAGAGGATCCGACTTATTTATCATGAACGGTGCAAAGACAGTCTTTGTGGTGCGATCCGTGATCTGCAGGAAGGCCTTTCTGTCACTTCCATCCTGTACGTTGCCGTCAAGGTCAACGGAGTACGCTCCGATCAGATAATCATGGTCATCCAGCGCAACGGATCCGCTCGTATAATCAACGACCAGCGGGTCTTCCTGACCGGTGTTTACGCTGAAGGTAAGGATCTGAGGCGCTTTCGCGCTCGGCGCTGTGGTCTCTGACGCGCCGGAAATATCGATCTCCGACTGACGGATGACCCTGTAGTTTCCGGCAACATCAAGCAGTTCACTGATGTCTTTCGTGCTGTCTATGTCTCTTGTAAGGAAACTTAAAAGGATCGTATCACCGCACTCAGAAAGATGCGGGTTACAGTCAAACCAGCTGTCCTGATATGTTTCCTGCCCTATCATAAAGTCTCTGCCGGAAACCTGACACTTCGGGCTCATGATCCCTGTTTCCGGATCATATACCGCCACGGAAACGATACAGCTGTTGAGGCTGTCATGGTAATCATCAAGATTGTCAATTTCCTCGTCGGTATCGATCCAGGCGATAACGACCTTTTCTTTTCCGTTCCCATCTGTCACTTTCAGATGTGCCGCATCGGAATCAAAGGTACCGCTTTCCGGATCCACCGGTTTCGGGGCTTCCCAGCCGTCTTTTGTTGAAACAGTGTAATACAGGCAGGCGCTGTCACCCTCCTCTTCCCTTTGCGCAATGAATGTCAGGAACAGCCTGCCGTCGTCAAGCTGTGTCAGCTCCGGTCGCGTATGCTCTGCTGCATTCTCCAGAAGAGCCGTTTTACTTACCAGATGCGGTTGCGCTTTCACGGGCTTTTCTGTCTCAAACCCGCTCGCTTTGCTTCCGTATCCGTAATCAGCAGTTCTGAATGTAAGTGAATCTCCTTCTTCAACATCCGAAATCCCGTCGTTTCCGTTATTCAGGCTATTCTTGAACCAGTCACCGATATATGAGACTCCGGTCAGAGAACTAAGTGATCCCCAGCCCTTTGATGCAGTAACCATATCGATCAAAATAGAAGTAATGACAAGATCGAACCGAAGACCTCCGGATCCGAAAATCGCAAATCCTACACTGTCTCCGTCCTTATTCATATTTGGAGTACATACTTCAAACTGTATGCCCACGGACGCGTATCCGCCCATACCGATCACGCCAAAGACACCAGATCCTCCGGTAACTGTCACCTGCACGACGTGATCGTAGCAGCATAGGAAATTACTGCCACCCTCAAGGATGTCAGCCATATCTCCTGCATAACTGTGAATGTCACTTTCGGTCATCGCCTCTTTGGCTCCGTCATAAACCTCACCAAACATAAGGCTTACCTGTCCGTCGCCCCTGACATTAAGATAGCATGGAATTCCTTCTACAAAATATACAAAGGTATTGGAAACGGTACCGATACCCGATATTGTGCCGCATGCACTCGAACAAACAAATTCTTCTGTCTCTGCAGATCTTACAAATTCCAGATCCAGGCATATAATAATGTCGAAGTTGACCTTCGCATCCTGCCATTTTCCTTTTTTACCTTGTTCTCCTGCCGCTGCTTTATCGTCTCCGGCGTCGTCCTGCGGCAGTGCCTGTTTCTGCGCCTCCGAGTTTGCCTTTTCTTTGGCCGCTCCCTGCTTCTCGTCATCTCCCGGTTTTGGCACGTCCTGATCCATCAGACCGGCTGCCGCGTTTCCGGAAGATCCCGTTCCGTCGCTGGCCGGGAAACCATCCATCAATGAATCTTTTCCCTTGTTAAGAGCCTCCCTGACCGTATTCCGGTAATCGTTGAATGCCTTCATTCTGTCCGAAAGCGGTGCCGCGCAATGCGAGTTTGAAAACATTGCATCCATATTTACCTGCAGGGCAAAACTGTCATCGTTCCATTTGACTTTTGTAAGCGTAGTTGTGTTTGACCCTGCCGAGCCTACCACATCTCCCAGGAACGGAATGTTTACAGGTTTGATGTCTTCTGTCGTATCGACATGGAACTCCTTGGGCATGGGTTTGACATTCTTCTCAAAAAAGCTGAGACCTGTCCTGACTTCCGGATATGTGATCTCCATTTCAATCAGGACATCCTGAGTCTCCTTAATCGTCACTTTTTCTTCGTCTACCAGATGCACGGTCATATAATCGCCCGTGTAAAGCTTCTTGTCCATGTCGTCGATATGGAACGAATAATTGTTTGGCTTGTCCGGATCTTCACAGACAGCTTCGTAGGTGAAACTGTCCCGTCCGTCCGAATGTTTCACACTGAAAACAGCTTTTTTGATCTTTCTTCCTTTCGGATTGATCTCTGCCGTGAACTTTATGCTCTCATCGGCATATATCTGTATTTCATTTTCTGTATGGTCACATGCGTCATATTCAGAGCTGTCATAGTGATAGTCAAGCTGAACATAATCCGGTGCTTCAAATGGATAATCAAGTTTTACAGGCTCCGCATCGCATTTAAGCATTCCTGTTTCAGAATCCTTTTCCGCATCGCTTTCCGATGGCAATACGATATCAAACACCTGGGTGTCATTTAATCCGTTACTTATGATACAGCGTATTTTTTCGCCTTCTACGGTTTTGATTCCCGAAAGAGTATACTCGCCGTTTGTCAGCAGGGAAGATACATCCTGAACCACGGTTTTTCCGGTTTCCCCATTCCGGAAATACCCTGATCCCGCCTGAACAAAGTAACCGGAAAGCGGCGTGTAGTACGGCGTCAGCACATCCTGACGGATGGACTGGGTATACATGCCTGCCGTTCCGCTGACAGACCAGGTCTTTACCTTGTCCGCCTTCACTTTTGTGATTGAAAGGGTGAGTACGTTATCCTCCTGGGCATTCCTGGCCGCAAAGGAATATCTTTCTCCACCGTAGGTTTGAGATCTGTCTTTGAATCTTGGCAGATATACATATCCGTTCTCTGATTTCTTTAAGACTTCAACATCAACAGAGTAAACCTTTCCGACTTCCGGGCTGATCCTCTTTGGAAGTGCTGTTTCCGAGGGATTCACATCCAGTATGTGTCGGCCTTCGAAAGCTGTATTCTTAAGGAGCTCCTGCGGGACTTCGTTTATGATACGTACGTCGCCGTCACTTATAGAACTGTCTGTCTTTATTTCTATGTACTGTGTGCTTGACACTGCCGGACGGACAGTGATCTTGTTTCCTTTTTGCAGTACAGGGAACTCACCATTGGTAACCGTATTAAATGTAACACCGTCGTAGGAGATCTCATAACCTTCAACGCGAAGACCTTCCCCTGTTTCAGCACTGAAATCCAGTCTGTCTCCCGCTTTAAATGTATATGTGTTTCCGGCTTTTAGGTTTTTGTCTTTAAACCATCCGGTTCCTGCTCCTAAAAGGGGCTCTTCAACGGTAACTGTTACCGGGCTTTCCTTGTAAACCGGCTTGATCACCAGCTCCTGATGATAGGAAATGCCGGACTCCTCTTTCACTGTGCAGTCTTTTCCGCTTTCAGCTTCGATTTCTCTCTGGACACTTTCGATCCAGTCTATAAAATATGTTCCGAATACGATGGAGTTTTCCGGGACTCCGTCTACATAGGTGCTTAAGTATTCCTGGATATTTTCTGCGGAATAATAGTCCTCTGATCCTTTTTTACTGTTCAGATATGTCTTAAGGTCCTCCGGATAATTCACCGTTTTTTTATGCTGCAGGTCACCGTTTATAGTGATATCGTATCCCGCTACCTCTGCAAAAATACCTTTTCCGTCAAACAGATCAGATTTATCTACGAACGGCACCTCGGTAAACGAGAAAAGCATCGTTGATTTTTCAGGATCGGGATTGACATAGAAACGCCTTGCTTCAGGATTTTCCGGTTCTACGGCACCCGCGTCGATCTTGAACTCTGCCGGCAGCGCATCTCTGTAGATGTACTCGCCGGTATCCGGATTCATTCCGTTGATGAATTTCATGGTGGCGGCAGGTCCGTCGTTCATGACATAGGATTTTTCTGTCAGCACTATACCGTAAACGTCCAGTCTGCAGTCGGATTTTCCCGGCGCCTTTGCGCTTAATCTTATACTCATCGGTCCGTGATGATCTTTGATAGTATTATGTCCAAAAATTTTACCTGTCTCTACTAATCTTGATAACTCAGCGTTATAGGCAATTATCAAATCATCATTGACTCTAATAGAAGCGTGTGTCTCATTAACCGTTCCCCATTCAGGCATGAATCTTTGATAGAAGGCGGCATCATTTAAACTGGAAAACTCCGGTGACGATTTTAGATTATTATTCTCGCAGAGACTTTCTCTATCAGGGTGAGAGGATGATTCTGTCAGACGCAGTATACCTAACTGACTCCCGGGAGAATAATAAGCGTACTTAAGAAACGGCATAAAATCAATTGTAGTGCTATACTCAAACTGACCACCGTTTTCCGGGTCTGACACCAGCAGATACTTGCCAACCTCCAGCTTCGGGATAAATGCTGTATCATATATGGTTCCATAAACCTGCTCCGATTTACTCAGTTCCAGCTGGTAGGTCTTATCTCCGATCTTTAAACTGCGAACATCAACTTCTTCATCACCTTCATCTCCCAGCAGCAGTTCAGAACTTACAATTTCTCCTGCTTCGGCACCGGTAAATTCCGTAAGTTCCAGAGTTCCTGCCGTTTCTGCCGGAACTGCCACTGTAATCTCTTCCTGATATGGTGCGAAAGCCACTTCGCCTACAGGCTCTTCCTCTCCTGTCTCCTCATTGCGGCTGCTTAATACTGCTGTAACCAGGTTCTGCTCCAGACCGCTTCGCGTAAGCGTTACCTCTGCCGCACCATTTTTGATCGTATAACTGTCTTTTACAAAAGAAACTTTGGGAAGCTCATACTCCTCATCGTCTTTTATTGTAAACGAAAAAGCTGCCGTCTCTCCGATCACGGCATTCTCTGCGGAAATGAGCATCAGAGAGAAATTCTCCGTTCCTTCCGAAAGGTCATCATCAAGCAGAAGGACATTCACATAGGCCACAGACTGCCCCTCTGTAAACTCCACGGCAAGCTCCGAGGAATACTTAAAGCTTTTCACGATCTCCGGCATCAGTATCATGCTCAGGTCCTGCGCAAAGCCGTTCAGTTTTTCAGTGTTCTCCGAAATAACAGCCTTTTCCCCCGTCGCCATTTCCTTTAACTCGGCAAGACTCACCTTTTTTGCCGCCGGGTCCCCTGTTGTTCCGGCGAGGACGATCTCACCGTCAACGGTTTCTTTCACGACCGTTTCCGTCACGGCTGACTCTGCTTCGTCTGAAGACGGCGCATCGGCTTTTTCCGCCGCTTCCTGCGCCGCGCTCTCGACTGCTTCGACAGCTTCCACAGCCTCTGCTGCTTCCTGTACAACTTCGACTTCGATGATCTCCGCAGATTCCTCTGCCGGTTCGACCTCCACGTTTTCAACTATCTCGGCGATTCCTTCTGAAGACCCTTCCGGCGCGGCTTCGACGACTTCTTCGCCTTCTTCTGTCAGAAGTGCCGCGTCCGCTGCCTGTAACAGTTCTGCGGCTTCCGCCTCCTCTATCAGCTCGACCGGCTCTGCCTCCTCATCACCGGAAAGTTCTTCTTCCGCCGTGTCTTCTGCCGCTTCTGAGGCCGCCTTCTCGATCTGCGGCATGACAGCGCTTTCTTCCTTAAACTCAATTTCCCCGGTAGACGGATCCAGCTCCACGTGCAGCACAGGGGCGTCCGAATCGCCGTCCTCTTCCGGTTCTTCTTCCTCTGCAGTGAGCGCCATTTCAAGGAATGTCTGCTCGCCGGCATCGGCTTCGACAGCCGCTTTCTTAAGACGATAATCTTTCCCGTAAAGTGCCGTCATATCGATGGTATGTACAATGACTGTATCCTTCACCGAAAGATCGCCAGTACGTACGATCGGCACCCGGTACAGGTGATCCTCCTCCGCAGCTTCGATTCCGACAGAACCAAAAATCACCACGGAACCCGTTTCCGAGGGTGTGGCCGATATCTCCGTCGGCACTACCGTTTCCGGCACACGGAAGACATCCGCCAGTGCCGCTGTGTTGGACGGCATCACCAGGATGCACGTCAGGATCGCTGCCAGTGTTTTCTTAAAAAAGCGCTTCATAGATATTCCTCCAGGAACATGCTTATTCTTCTCTGTGATTTCAGAATTATCGTTCAATTCATTTCCCTCTGCGAGATTTTACGTTCATTTAATATTCAGTATACCACAATCAACGGAAGTTTGTCTCTCCAAACCGAGAAAAAGCCATACAAATCGAAAAAAGCACCTTCTTCAGGTGCCTTTAATGAAAATCCCCCAACAAATTTTACAGAAACTCTCCATGAAAAAATGGGCTGATTCAGCCTCAACCCCCATCAAATTTTAGATAACCATCGTCAGTTTAAGCCTTTACAACTTACGAATAGGGGTACTAAAACATAAATGCCACAGACTGACATTTGACAGCCTATGGCATTTATGACATGATTTACTTATTTCCATTCGGAATCTGATTCACTGTCTGCGAATCTGCCCTGCAAACCGTTGCATTAAAGTTGGCGGGGATTGATAAGACGGTGTTTTTGGCGTATAAAGGAACCGGAAAATATCGCCTTGCGTCAAAGTAAATCGAACGTTCTTCAACTTATATGCAACGAAATAACGCAGAAAATCCTTATATTTCAATGCCTTTAGAATTCGTTGCATTTACTTTGAAAACTGGCCAGAAAATTTATGGTCTTTCCCCTGGTCCTTCTGCTATCTGTATCGTCTCCTCTTCCGGCGCCCAGATATCCGCGGGCTTTCTGTGATTCTTTCTGCCCCAGTAAATGATCACGGCGATCACGGCCGCCTCCACGATCACGGCAAACCAGGTTCCTTCAATGCCGAAAGCCGCATTATAGAAGAAACTGTCCTTCACCGTGCCCTCATTCAGTTTGAAGACGGAAAAAGGCACCCTGAGCCCGCTGTTGGGCAGTCCGAAAATAATGTTCTGGGTATAGTTCCATGCCGTATGGGCGGCAAAGGCACACCAGATACTGTCCATGTAATAGACCATCAGAGAAAACATGAGCCCGGAAAGAAGCAGGTCGATAAAAGCCGGCGCATTGATCCCGGGATTCCCCAGATGGAGCATGGCAAAGAATAGGGAGTTCCCCGCGATGGCCACCACGGCGTTGTAACGGTGATACAGCTTCTGATAAAAATAACTGCGGCACAGAAGTTCCTCGGAGGAAGACTGAATAAACACGCACACAAAGATGAACAGAAGCGGAAGGATATCCACACCGGAAAAGGCAAGAGAAATGTCGCCGTGCAGATAAGCGGCCAGGATACAAAGCCCGCTCATGCCGCCGCCTATCAGAAGGCCAAGCAGGAACTTCTTTACGGTATTTCCGCTGCAGTACGGCGTTATGCTGCGAAACAGCGGGCGGTTCCGCTTTTTCAGATAACACAAAAGCAGAACGATCCATACTCCGATGGTGGGAAGATACATGGTCACCGTGTCAAGGACCGGGGGAAGCGCAAGCTTTCCCTGTTCCATGATCACGTCTCCGCTGATGCCCATGAAGACGCCTACCGGCATCATCACCAGGACTGCTCCCAGCACCTGGCCCGCCAGTGTCAGCAGTCCAGCTGCCAGCACGTAACAAAGCGCATTGTCATACCATTTCCATTTTTTTGCCATTGCAGATTTTCCCCTTCGATCCTCTTCTTTTCCCAGGCACTCATTCCCTATAGATCTTTTGAATACACACAATTTTCGTTGCCGATACCGAATCCCGTCACGCCGTACTTTGCTTTCAGGGCGTCGATGGCGCTTTGATTTTTCAGGGCACCGAAGGTACCGTCGTGATTTCTGCTGAACTCCATGTAGATGCCGTCATAGATGCCGTCCACGTACCGCAGCATGCCGAAATACCCGTTGTGCTGTGTTTCCAGACTGTAGTAGTTTCCGGTGTTGTCCTGCACCAGTCCCGCTGCCAGCATGGTACCGTCGGTATTCAGCAGATACCACACGTTCTGCCCGTTTGCAGCCACGGCATCGTCACACAGCCAGGCGCTCTTTACAACGTTTCCTCTGCTGTCCCGGATGCGCCAGATCCCTGAAGCATCCTGGAACCATTTATCGGAGAACGTGGCACCGCCTGCTGCCGGCGCAGCTTTTCTCACGGAAGGACTTCCGCCGCCTCCGCCTGATGAGCCGCCGCCTCCGCCGGACGAACCGCCTCCGCCGGAATAGCCGCCGCCGGAACCCGAGCCGCCGGAGCTTTTTTCTTTCGCAGGCTTCTCCGTGGAACTTTCTTTTTCTGCAGGGCTTTCCGCCTCTGTACTTTCTTCCTCGGAGCTTTCTTCCTCCGAAAGGTCTGCGCGGATCACGCTGCGTCCCAGGAAGGTCCCTTCCGTCATCTGTGAAAGCCCCTCTGTGGTCACGTAAGTATCCGTCTCCGCATCATATCCGTGGGTCACGAACTGGTACACCGCGGCACTATCCGTAAGGAAATTCCGGGGATCCATAAAATATGCCACGGCTTCCCGGGAAGCATCCACCCAGCCGCCGGAATCCCGTTCCACGGTCCCGCGGATATAAGCTTCCCCGTGATACTTCGGATCGGCCAGATTGAGGCCGTCGCCCATTTCCGCGGCAATAAGGGCATCCCAGTCGGTATCCGCACCGTCATAGGAAGCAGGCACTTCCACTTTCACAAAATTCCAGGAGGGGTGTTTTTCGTGCAAAGAAAGGAGCAGATCCGCATACCCGGGCACATCCGCAAAATCCTCACGGATCTTCTGTGCCGCATCGTCTTCTGCCTCACCAGAATAAGCAGCCACGGGGACCGCTGCCTTCCCCGGCTCCGGAGAAGGATCCTCCGGCATGTTTTCATACACGGGGATCAGAAACGTCAAGGCTTCCTTCTCTATTCCGCTTTTCTGATAAAAACTGCCCAGAATGGTACCTTCGCTCTTTGCCGCCTCCACATTGCTCATGTACTGATGGCTGGGCGAGTACGCCCCGTTCTTTTTGTTCCAGTGAGGGCTGACGTCGTGTTCCGGATCTCCTGTCCACGATTTGGGATTTACGTCAAATTTCTTGAAGTAGTACGTTTCCTGGCCCTTCAGTACGTAATTGGCAGACATGATGCCCATGCCCCGAAGGATGGCCCTCTCCGGAGAGTTCCACGGTCTTCCGTAGCTCGTTTCAGAGGTGCTCTCCCCGGCTGCCCACCACAGGCCACGCTCTCTGGCAGACATGCCGCCATCCGCGTATGCCTGGAAATTGATGAAGTTATAGATGCCCCTGTACTTTCCATTCACGCCTTCCCCGGTGACCAGAGGGCTGGTGCCCTCCTTTCCCATTTCCTGCAGGATCATGGCCGCCATGACGTAGGGACTCATGCCGGTGACTCTCGCCGCCTCCATGAGCATTTCGTTGTAGCTGCCGTTTCTGGTGTAATCAAAGGCATCCACGTCTACGGATGTGACCGGCTTTCCCAGAAGCATGTCCGCCGACTGTTCCGCATCCCAAAGTTCCCCGTCCCACAGACCTTCCTCCCAGGGATCCGCATCCTCCGTTCCCATGGCCTCCGCCGTATGTACGTTGCCCCGGGCCTCCGAAGCCTTCGCCCAGACAGGCATTAAAGGAATGCCGTGCAGCAGGAAAAGCGCCGCGGCCAAAGCCACGGCGACGATCTTTTTCCTGATTTTTTCAAAACCAAATAACATCTTTACTTTGCCTGGGCTTTCCTGAACCAGTCCTTGCCGTCCGTTACGCGGGCAATGATCATGGCAAGGCCGGTGTCGCCGGTCACGTTTATGGCCGTGGAGATGGCATCGGTAATGGTTCCCAGAAGTACCATGATCGGAATGGCAACTGCGGGATCGAAATCAAATGCGGAAAGGATGAATAGCTCGCCCACATATCCGCCGGCAGGGATACCGCCCATGACAACGGCTGCGATAACGGCAACCACCACAGACATGAAGATGTTTCTGGGAGTTGCATACTGTGTGCCCATAAGGCCGCACAGCAGCGCGATCTTAACGATCTGGATCATGCAGGAGCCGTCCTTGTGAAGGTTGGCACCCAGCGGGATGGCAACGTCTGCCACATCCTCGGGAATGCCGATCTCACGGGCATGCTGCATGTTGACGGGAAGCGTTGCTGCAGAGGAGCAGGTACCGAGAGCGGTAAGTGCGGGAGCGACGCAGCCCTTCCACCATGTCTTGACGCCTTCCTTGCCGGCGCCGATGTAAGCCATGACGGTCTGAGAGATCACGAAGTACAGAATGGATACTACCAGGTAGATCACGATGGAACGTCCCAGCGGTCCCACCACGGAACTGCCGTACTGTCCGATAAGCATTGCAAAGTAGCAGCCCAGTCCGATGGGAGCTATCTTCATGACGATGTTGATCAGATTTACGATCACGGCAGTAAGTCTGTCCAGTGCTTCCACCACGGGGCGGCCCTTTTCACCGGTCTTGATGATCGCAAACGCGAACAGGATGGTGAATACGATAAGAGCCATCAGGTTGCTCTTTGAGAACAGCTGCGGGAAGTCGCCAACCGTAAACATGCCCAGGATGTTCAGGCTTCCGGTGGCATCGGTCACTTTTTCGGTCATGTCGACGACGGCACCCTTGGCCGGGTCAAACAGGATGACGGATACTGCCTGGAACAGAGCGCTGATCACGCCGGTGGCAAAGGTAAGGGCCAGGAACGTAAGCAGGATCTTTCTCAGCTTCTTCATGTCCTGCATCTTGGCGATGGCCGATGACAGAGAACAGAAAATAAGCGGTACCACGCAGCAGTAGAGCAGGTGCAGGAAGATATCTGCCACGGGCTCCAGTACAGTCGCGCCTTCTCCCCAGATGGCACCGACGATGCCGCCGATGATCATGGACGCAAGAAGGATCACGGATGATTTGTAGTTGCTCCAGAATGTTTTCATGTTAACCCCCTTTTATGCATAACCACTTAATGTGTTTATCAAATGCTTCTTTCAGCTGTGTGAAGCACTGTTTTACCGTCGTGAGCGGGCAGGCCGCGTTGAACCGCTCGAACTGTGCCGTTTCGGGTCCGAAGATCTTTCCGGAATCCAGCCACAGCTTTGCTTCCTCCAGCATGAGATGCTCCAGTTCCTCATCGGTGAAGCCGTAGCCGGAGAAATCGATCCATACCAGATACGTGCCTTCCGGCTTCACGAAGGTGGCCTTCGGGAAATTCTCCTTTACGAACCCTTCGATCCAGGCAATGTTCTTTTCAATGTATTCCACCAGCTGCTTTACCCACTCGTCGCCCAGCGTATAGCACACTTTGGTTGCCAGCATGCCGAAGATGGGGGCATTGCTGTAGCCGGCCTGATCGTTGGCTCTTCTGTACTTTGCCCGCAGCTCCTCATTCGGAATGATGATGTTGGACGGCTGCAGGCCTGCCACGTTGAAGGTCTTTCCGGGAGATACGAAGAAGCATACGTTCTGCAGGTATTTCTCCGGAAGGGTCATGTAGCTGGTAAGCTTGTGCCCGGTATACACGAAGTCCGCATGGATCTCGTCGCACATCACGATGACACCGTGCTTCAGGCAGATGTCGGCCACTTTCGTGATCTCCTCTTTCGTCCACACTCTTCCCACGGGATTGTGCGGGTTGCACAGGATATACACCTTCACGTCATTCTCCACGATCTTCTTTTCGAAGTCTTCGAAATCGAAGGAGTATCTGCCGTTCTCGAAATGCAGCTGGTTGTTCACCAGTTTTCTTTCGTTGGTCACGATGGAATCACAGAAGGGGTAATATACCGGCTGTGAGATCATCACCGCGTCGCCCGGTTTTGTGTAAGCGTGGATGGCGGTAAAAATGCCGTAAACGATGCCGGCGCCCAGCGTTACCCATTCCGGTTTCACCGTATAGCCGAAATGCTTTGAGAACCAGCGGTTCAGCGCCTCATAATAGCTGTCCAGCGGATCGGAATACCCGAAAATGCCATGGTCGATCCTTTTATGGAATTCTGCAAGGATCTCCTCCGGAAGCCTGAAGTCCATATCTGCCACCCACAGCGGCAGAAGGTCATCTCTTCCCTTCCGCTTCATCCCGAAATCGTATTTCAGGCAATCGGTACCGCGTCTGTCTATGACAGTGTCGAAATCATACTTCACACCCATTCACAGTCCTCCTTCCGGGTCATTTTCTTTCGTAACATTATACGCAACAAAAGCCGAAAAATACAGCAGTATTTTATCACTTTACGGAACTCGCTATATTATTACGGAACTCGCGTTCACAAAACACCATCCCCGCACGCCCTGCAGGCCCCGCAGGCGGATTCCGAAAGAGCGCAGCCTCCCAGTGCCGTCTCGCGAAGCTCCGCGGGGATCCGTTTTCCCACGGCGTACAGGATATCCAGCATCTCGTCAAAGGGGATGAGCTGACTGACGCCGGAAAGAGTGACTTCCGCAGCCACCAGGGCGTTCGCCGCCCCGGCAGCGTTCCGGTTCTGACAGGGGTATTCCACCAGGCCTCCCACGGGATCGCACACCAGTCCCAGCATGTTCATAAGCACCATGCTGGCGGCACTCAGGCACTGGGCAGGCGTTCCGCCTAAAAGTTCCACCGCGGCGGAAGCAGCCATGGCGGAAGCGATGCCCACCTCGGCCTGACAGCCGCCTACGGCACCTGCCACCGTGGCATTCCTCATGGCCAGGTACCCCACGGCACCGGCGTTGAACAAAGCATTTCTCAGTTCTTCGTCCGAAAAGCCGTATTCCTCCTGAAGCACTAAAAGCACGCCGGGGACCACGCCGGAAGATCCCGCCGTAGGGGCCGCCACAATGAGCCCCATGCCCGCATTCACTTCCAGCACGCCCATGGCATAGGCGGCAGCCTTCGCCATCAGGGTGCCGCAGGCGCTCTTTCCTGCTGCCGCATGTTCCATGATCTTTTTCGCTTCGCCGCCGATCAGACCGCCCATGCTTCTTTTTGGGTCACTGATGGCGGAATTTGCGCTCTGTTTCATAATGGAAAGGGCTCTGTCCATTCTGGCAAGCACCGTTTCCCTGTCTGTCTCTCCCTCCGAGATCTCTCTCCGGATCATTGTCTCACTGATGGAGCATCCCGCAGAGGCACACAGTTCCAGAAGTTCTTTTGCGTTCCTGAAATTCATCTCTTACCTCCTTCAGATCGCGGGAATGATCACCACGTCGTGAACGTTTCTGTTGAGTTTTACCGCCGGCACTACTTCCTCCGGAATGAGATCGTCCGATTCCACGAAGGTATAGGCAATGTTCCCCTTTTCCTCGCGGAACAGACGCATGAAGGCGATGTTCACCTTACTCTCGCTCAGGCAGTGGGTAATGTGCGCGATCACGCCGGGACGATCGTTCTGGATGACCAGCATAGCGTGATACTCGCCGGTAAAATCCACCTCAACACCGTCGATGCGGCAGATGCGCGCCCTGCCGCCGCCAAGCGATTCTCCCCGTACCGTCATGGTCTTTCCGTTTTTGCATTCCATCAGGATATCCGCCGTATTGGGGTGGACTTCCGTTTCCGAAAAGTCCGGTACGAAGGAAAATTCGATCCCTGCCTCCTTTGCCAGACGGAAGCTCTCCACGATGCGCTCGTCGTCGGAACGGTATCCCAGGATGCCGCCCAGAAGAGCTCTGTCCGTACCGTGTCCGTGATAGGTCTTGGCAAAGCTGCCGTACAATTTGAAAGTGACTTTCGCGATCACGTCCGGCGCCAGCTGATGGGCCAGATAGCCGATCACGTTGGCTCCCGCCGTATGGCTGGAGCTGGGACCGATCATGTTGGGACCGATCACGTCAAACACGCTGTAGAATGCCATTTATGATTCCCCCTTCATCGTTTCCTCAGGAAAGTTCTGCCAGGACCACAACGGGAGAAAGTCCCGCCTCCCTGACCACGGAAAGGTCCATCCGCATCAAAAGTTTCCCCTTCTGCACTGTCTCTCCGTCCTTCACGGAAACCGTAAAGCCTTTTCCGTCAAGTTTTACCGTATCGATCCCCGCGTGGATCAGGTACTGTTTTCCCTCCGTGCTCTCCAGCGTAACGGCATGCTTTGTAGCTGCCACGCTGACGATCACGCCGTCGCAGGGCGCATAGATCTCTCCGTTTTCCGGGAAGATGCCCACGCAGCGCCCCAGTTCCCCTCCGGAAAACACCGGATCCGGGATCTGTTCCATGGGGATCAGAGCGCCGTCTGCCGGAGCGCCAATCTCCGGAGCATCTGTCACCGCCGACACTGCAGGCGTCCCGTTCTTTTCCGTTTCTTCTGTGATGCGCGTCTTCGCTCCTGCCGCAGCTTTTTCAGCCAGAGCCCTCTTTGCCCGCGGGATGGAGGCCGGCGACATGGACAGCTCATCGATCCCTGCCGCAAGGAAGCGTTCCGCCATCGCCGGGTCTGCTCCCAGTTCCCCGCAGATACCGATCTCGATGCCGGCGGCATGAGCGTTTTCGGCACTGCGCTCAATAAGGCGCAGGATCCCCTCGTGATGCGGATCGTAGAACATGTCCAGGCCCTCTCCCTGCCGGTCAAGGGCCAGCGTATACTGTGTGAGATCGTTGGTCCCCACGCTGAAGAAATCCACCTTCTGCGCCAGGATATCACTGATCATCGCCGCTGCCGGGGTCTCTATCATGATCCCGCAGGGCGGAATGCAGTACTTTTCTCCTCTTTCTTCCAGTTCCCGTGCCGCCAGTTCCAGCTGTTCCCTTAAAAGTTCCAGCTCACGGACGGAAGTGATCATGGGATACATGATCTTCTCGTTTCCGAAGCACGCCGCTCTTAACAGTGCTCTCAGCTGCACCCGGAACGTTTCCGGCTCCGATAGGGATATCCGGATGGCTCTTTTCCCCAGTGCCGGATTCTCTTCATGAAGAGGCGGCATATAGGAAGGCATCTTGTCTGCTCCGATATCGGAAGTGCGGATAATGACCGGGTTCCCCTTCATTCCTTCCACCACCGTCCGGTATGCGTTAAACTGTTCTTCTTCATCGGGTGCGCTGTCCCGGTTCAGAAACAGGAATTCACTTCTGAAAAGCCCTATGCCTTCGGCTCCGGACTGAAGCACCGCCTCCAGTTCCGACGGATCTCCGATATTGGCAAACAGCTTTACGGGAAGCGAAACGTCCGGAACGTCGGTTTCCGCTTCCCGGTCTTTTGTAAGGCGCGCCGCCATTTTTTCCTCTGCCTCTTTTACGGCCGCCGCATCCGGGCCGATCACGATCTCGCCGCGGTCCGTATCCACGATCACCATGGTGCCGTCCGCAAGGTCCATGACTGACCTGTCGGAACAGGTCACATACGGGATCCCCATGCCGCGCGCAATGATGGCAAGATGTGACGTCTGACTGCCTTTTCCCGTCACGATGGCCAGGATATCGGACCGGTCCATGCCGCTTATGTCCGTGGGCATCAGCGCTTCCCCCAGAACGATCGCGGGATGGGTAAGTTCAGACGTTTCCCCGCCGCCGAGTTCCCGGATCAGATAATCATAAGCCGCGGTCACGTCATCCGCGCGGGACTTCAGATAGTCATCGTTTAAGGATGCCAGCATGTCGGCGCCGTACTTTCCGGCTCTTTCCGCCGCTTCCCCGGCACTTGCCCCCTCTTCAAACACAGCTCTGTGCGCTTCGTTGGTGGAATCCGGGTCCTCCAGGAACATTGCGTAGCTCTCCAGCACGTCTTTCATGTCTCCCGAACCGGAGGCTGCAAGCTTTTTCTCCGCGGCCTTCACCGCTTCGGTATAGACGCGCCACTCCTCTTCGGGGTCCCGTTCCGGCTTCGTGCCCGCTGAGCTTTCCTGTGAGTTTTCTTTGGGAGATGCAGCCTTACCGCCTGCCCGAAACACAGGGCCCACGGCGATCCCCATGCCCGCTGCCGGGATCTTTATGATCTTTGTGCCGCATTCTCCTTCTTTCGTTACGATCTTTTCCGTCATTACCCTACCTTTTGCCCTGCCCGTTTCTTCTGTTTCTTCTGCCTTTTCTGCTCCGACCGGCATCACAGTTTTTTCTGCCTCTTCTTCCTCGGCTGTCTCGCCGGCTGCTTCTTTCATGGCATCGCAGAGCTGCTGCACTTTCGGCCCGATGATGACCTGGCAGGAGGTATCTCCCGTAAGCAGGCAGGCAATGCCGCCGGCGTTCTTTACCGCGTTCTGATCCACTTTTTTCGTATCACCAAGCTCCAGCCGCAGTCTCGTCGCACAGCAGCCCAGTTCCCGGATATTGGAACGTCCTCCCAGAGCACGGATCATTTCCGCCGCCTGAGCGGATACATCGTTCCCTCCGGCGCTGCCGCCTGCTTCCGGCACTTTTTCCGGCTCTGTTCCCCCGTTCTCCGTACTGCCGGCGTTTCCGGCACCTGTATCGGGAAAACTCACATGGAACCTCCGGATGAAGAACGAAAAGACCAGGTAGAATACGATCGCCGCAGCGATGCCTAAAGGCAGGATCATCCAGGTCTTCTGTGCCGCCGGAAGCGACGACGAAAACAAGAGGTCAATGATACCTGCCGAGAAAGAGAATCCGGCCCGGAAACCGGAGTAATACGTGATCACGGTAAATATGCCGTAAAGCGCCGCATAGATGACGTACAGCGGGAAGCACAGGAACATGAACGAAAACTCGAACGGTTCCGTCACGCCGCTGACAAAAGCGCATACGACCGATGAGATCAGAATGCCCTTTGCAGCCTTTTTGCTGTCGGAAGTACGGTACAGAGCCGCTGCGGCACCTGCGATCCCGAACATGGTGGGGGCAAAGAAGCCAGACATGTACATGCCCAGGCTCCAGCCCACGTCGGCGGAAGTTTTCCCCGCCCAGAACGCGGTCAGATCGCCGATCCCGATGGTATCGAACCAGAAAACGTTGTTCAGCGCGTGATGCAGTCCCAGCGGGATCAGAAGTCTGTTCAGAAACGCGTAGATCCCGGCCCCGATGCCGCCCGCCGACTGTATGGTCTTTCCCACCCAAACCAGTCCTTTGAATGCCGCAGGCCACAGGAAACTGAAGATCACCGCGGCTGCCACGGAGATCAGTGCGGAAATGATAACGGCAAATCTTCTGCCGCTGAAAAACGCAAGATAATCCGGAAGTTCCGTTTTCCGGAAACGGTTGTAGCTGAAGGCGCCGATGATACCGGTCACCATGGCAATAAAAGGATTCTGTATCTTCTCGAAAGCCAGCTTCACCGCGGGATCCCCGATCGCCTGCGGCCGTATCGCCCCCACGGTTGCCGGCGCCAGAAGCGTGATGAGCATCAGCCAGCTGACCAGTCCGCAGATGGCGGAAGATCCGTGGCCGTCATCACTCATCCCCACGGCAACACCCAGCACGAAAAGCCAGCTGATATTGTCGATAACGGCCCCGCCCGCCTTCACCAGAAAAAGGCCGGCCGTTTCCGCAAGCGTCGTGACGTCTCCGCCCTGCATCGACGCAGGACAGAGCAGATATCCGATCCCCATCAGGATCCCGCAGACCGGGAGTACGGAGACCGGCAGCATCAGAGATCTGCCCAGTTTCTGGAAAAATTTCATCATAGCTTTTTCTCCATAAATTCCCTTGCCGCGCGTACTGCCTCTTTGGCATCTTTTCCCTCTGCATGGCAGTGCAGTTCGCACCCGCCTGCCGCGCCGAGGCTCATCAGCTGCATCACGCTCTTTGCGTCGGCCGTTTTCCCGTTTGCTTCGATAACAAAATGACAGTCGAAGGGATCCAGCAGCTTTTTCAATTCTCCCGCAGGTCTTGCATGGATCCCCACCGGATCTTTGATGACATGGCTGAAATCTTCTGCCCCGACAGCGTCAAAAGAAATGGTATCTCCATGTTTTACTCGCGGGAACGTACTGAGATCCGGAGACTTCTCAGCTGACACGACTTCCTCTGAAGGTACCGTTTCCGGTGCCGTTTCCACGGCAGGAGCTGCCGTTTCAGGTGCCGTTTCCGCCTCCGGCAGAAATGTATTCGTGATCAGGAAGGCACACACATAACTGATCACAAGACCGATGAGGTAACTTCCCATACTGACAAGCGGTCCCTTCGGTCCTGCCGTCATCACGAACACGCCCAGAAGACCGGACGGTCCCCAGGTGGTGGATGCCACCTGCATCAGCATGACAAAGGCGCCGCCGAAACCGGCACCGAGTCCCGCCAGTAAAAACGGCTTTCCCATGGGGAGCGTCACGCCGTAAATCAGCGGCTCGCCCACTCCCAGGAATCCTGCCGGCAGGGCACCGCGGATCACGGAGACCAGTCTGTCGTTTCCGGTCTTCTTTGCTTTTTTAAGGATCGCCAGTGCCGCGCCCACCTGTCCGGCACCCGCCATGGCAAGAGCCGGATACAGCGTAATAAATCCCAGTTCCTGCAGCTGTACGGAATACAGTGCCACCATGCCGTGATGCATGCCGGCAGCCACCATAGGCAGAAACAGCGCAGCAGAAAGAAATCCAGTAAGGATCCGAACGATGATACTTTCCGACATGCAGGCCTTTCCGAAGACCCACACGATGCCGGAGGAAACGTAACCAAAGACCGGCATCACCAGAAGGATATACGGTACTGAAACGATGAGCAGGGACAGAAACGGCGTGAAAATGATATCCATGCTGTCCGGCATGTGCTCACGGATCTTTTTTTCCGCTGCGGAAAGGAGCCAGGCTCCCAGTAAGACTGCCAGCACGCCGCCTCTTCCCTGACGAAGGATCGACTGCAGCGGCGCTGCATCGTTAAAAAGTCCCAGGATCTGTGCAATGGTATTGATGCCCTCCAGGGAGGTGATCAGTCCCAGCATGCCGCCCAGGATCGGCGTACCGCCGAAGCGCTCCGCGGCGCGATATCCCGTCCAGGCGGTGATATACGTAGCCAGCGAGGTATTGATCAGAGAAAGAAGCGTATAAATAAGATTCCAGGCAGGGATCTCTGCGTAACCCGGTACCAGCTGAGAGATCAGAGAGGCGAATCCGGCGCAGAGTCCGGCGGCGATCACGCCGGGAATGAGCGGCACGAAGATCTCTCCGATCACTTTGAGGAAGGAGCGCACTTTGCTTTCCTTCTGCCCGCTCTTTATCCGTTCCTTGTTCTGCTGCCAGTCATTTTTCTCTTCTGCCCCGGCCGCCGGGACCCCTGCCTCATGACAGAGATCCACATATTTCCTGCTTTTTCCCGGACCTACGACCACCTCATAATAGTTCGCCCGGTCATGGACCAGACCCAGCACTTCGGGACACTCCCGCAGATCTTTTTCCCGGACTTTATTTTCGTCCCGCACCGTGACCCGCAGTCTTGTCATGCAGTTATTCACAGAAAGAAGATTTTCCTTTCCGCCCAGATGATCCATGATCTTTTTTACCGAATCCATTGCTTCCATTGCCCACTCCGTATCTTAACGTTTCAGATCGCGGATCGCGTTCCTGACGGAACCCTGTTCGTGATCCAGAGCTTCTTTTGCTTCTTTTGGTCCGCTGCCCGTCTCTATGGAAACGATGGACGTCTTCACGTCACCGCACTCAGAAAGCTTCTGTTCCGCCCCTTCACGGGGGACCCCGGTCGCCGTCTGGATCATGCGGACCGCCCTGTCGGTGAGTTTTTTATTGGTGGGGACCATGTCGACCATCAGATTTCCGTATACTTTTCCGAAACGCACCATGGAGATGGTGGAAAGCATGTTTAAGATCAGCTTTGTCGCCGTCCCCGCACGCAGCCTGGTGGACCCCGTAAGGATCTCCGGTCCCACCACGGCAGAGATCACCGTACTGCAGTATTCGGCAAAGGCCGGTTTATCCACGCAGCATACCCCGGCGGTATACGCGCCACATTCCTTCGCATATTTGAGTGCGCCGATGCAGTAAGGCGCGGAGCCGGTGGCGCTGATGGCGACCAGCACGTCTTTTTCACTGAAAGAAAGGTCTATAAGATCAGCCTCGCCAAGCTCCTCTCTGTCTTCGGCTCCTTCCACCGCGGTACAAAGTGCGGCATCACCGCCGGCGATCCTGGCATCCACCATCTCTTTTCCGGCACCGAACGTAGGCAGACACTCAGCTGCATCCAGCACGCCCAGCCTGCCGCTGGTCCCGGCACCTACATAGATGAGACGCCCTCCGTTCCGAAAGGCGGCCGTGATGTGATCCACGGCTTCCGCCACCTGCGGCAGGGTCTTTTCCACCGCAAGGGGAACTTCCGCGTCCACGCGGTTCATGAGCCTTGCCACCTCCAGGGTAGACATCTCGTCCAGCCGCATGCTTTCCGGATTCTGATTCTCCGTAACAAGTTTTGAATAATCCATTCCGTTTTTTTCGTCTGATCTTTGCCCGGATCTTTTAGTTCCAGAAATCCGTTGCCTCTTTTACGCCGACTTCCGAAGCCTTGAATTCGGGATCTTTGCCTTCTGCTCTCTTTGCCACGTAATCGTCAAGCGCCCGGTAGGCAACGCCACCCAGAATGATACATACGGGAATGTTGATGAACGCCAGGATGCACTGACAGATATCCGCCATGTCCCAGGCAAAGCCGAAGGAAACGATGGACCCCAGGAAAATGAGGACCGCACCGATAAAGCGGACCGCATTCATGAACATCTTTGACGGAGTCTTCTTTAAAATGTAGGCAAAGCAGTTTTCGATATAATAGAAATTGCCAAGCAACGTGGTGAAAGCAAACAGCAGCATGGCCACGGCAATGAATACCGGTCCGATGGGACCGAATGTTGCGGAAAGGGATGCCTGCACATAACCGGCACCTGCCAGTTCTTCCGTCGGCGCAACGCCGGAGCAGAGGCACATAAATGCAGTTGCGGTGCAAAGCAGCAGGGTATCGATAAATACGGAAAGCATCTGTACCAGCCCCTGCTTTGCGGGGTGGCTCACATCGGCGGCCGCTGCCGCATTGGGCGCGGAACCGATACCTGCTTCATTGGAGTACAGACCTCTCTTGAAACCGTACATCAGGCAGGAACCCATGAAGCCGCCGAAAATGGCCTTGAAATCAAAAGCATTGGAGAAGATCATTCCCAGCATGCCGGGGATGTTCCTGAAGTTGACGATCAGCGCAACAAGCGCAAGGAGCACATAAAGAGCACCCATCACAGGGACCAGGACACCGGTGATCTTTGCGATCCTTCTGCCGCCGCCCAGAAGACAGTACAGGGTGAGGAATGCAATGACGCCGCCGATGATGAGAGGGGTCTGCTCATTGTAGAAAGAGAATCCGGAAAAAGCGGACTGCAGATTGTAGGAAGCCAGCATGTTGTAGCCTACGCCGTAGGTGAAAATGAGGGCAACGGAGAACACGATGGCAAGCACTCTGCTGTGAAGGGCTGCTTCAATGTAATAAGCAGGTCCGCCGTAGGAACCGCCCTGAGGATCTTTTTTCTTGTAGATCTGCGCCAGAGTGGACTCTACAAATGCGGAAGCACCGCCCAGAATGGCGGTCACCCACATCCAGAACACGGCACCGGGACCACCCATGCACAGAGCGGTGGATACGCCGACGATGTTGCCGGTCCCCACGCGGGAAGCGGTGGAGATCATCAAAGCGCCGAAAGAAGAAATGGACTCTTTATCCTTGGGTTTCTCCGAAACGACCCTGATGGACTCCTTAAAGAGCCGGAACTGAGGGAACTTCGTGCGGATGGTGAAATAAAGACCACCGCAGAAAAGGACCAGCGCCAGCGGCCAGCCGGTAAGGTAAAGAAGAAAATCATAAACAGACATTACTTGGTACACTCCTTCCTTTTTTTTGAAACTTTTATATATTATTCCGTGCAGGATTCACACCATACGGAACCGGTCCGTTTCCGGAGCACTGAAAATGCCCACGGAACTCATGTACTCATCCAGAGTATCCCGGTCGGATGTGGAGACCACCCGCTCCGGTCCGTTTTCCCGGATCTCCTCATTGGTGAGCCCCCACTTCTTTTTCATATTCACCCAGTAATACTGCAGCGTTCCCACGCGGAACAGCTGTTTGTCCTCAATGGGCTTTCCTTCAAAAGAGAACTTCGTGAGCTGATGTTTTGCCTTATCATATGTCACTTCCAGCCCCTCCGAGAACTGGAAGAAGGTGATCTCCTCGTCGGTCCAGGGCTCCTTTGCCATAAAGTATTCTATCATTTTCCGAAGCTGTTCGCCCCGCATGGAAAACTCATAAAGCGGCGCGTTGCTGCCATAGGTCACCGTCAGATCCTTTAACGTCACCACGGGTCCCAGTTCTTTCTTCTTAAGCATTGCCGATCCCAGAATGAACAGATCCGCGTGAAGGGCATCCTTCAGCATATCCGCAAACAGACATCCCATTTCGGTGGTCATGTTGCGGCGGGGATGCGTCACCACCTTGTTGAACCGGGCCAGGGTACGGTGGTATTTGAAATCGGTCTTTTCCTTCAGATCCCGCAGGAATTCTTCGATCTTCTCATCTTTCGGACAGGTCTCTTCTGTAATGGGCACCGCTCTCCAGGTATAGCTGTCCACACAGTTGTTATCCGTATCCACAACGATATCGAACCTGCCGATCTGATCGGTACCGGTCCCGGCCTGTACCACCAGGATATCATTTGTCTTTTCCGGGGCATCCATGAAAGTATGGGAATGGCCGCCGATGATCACGTCCACGCCCCACACCGGGTCCAGTGCCTGTGCCAGTTTCCTGTCGGCTTCAATGCCGATGTGAGTGAGCAGCACGGTGAAATCGATATCCACCGTATTGAAAGCATTGCAGATTCTGCCCACTTCCTCTGCAGCGTCGGATACGTTGACAAAGGTGCCTACGGTCATATCCTGACGGGCGGTGTTCAGTACTTCCTCCGTAAGGATCCCGATGAACAGGATCTTCATCCCGTCGATCTCGATGATCTTATAGGGAGAAAACATGCGCTTCCCGTTCTGGCGGATATGCAGATTGGCGTTAATTATGGGGAAATTGGCGCATTTTTCCAGAAAAAGAAGGTGACTCACGCCGTAGTCAACTTCGTGATTGCCGATGGTGGCCACATCCGGCGCCAGCATATTCATAAGCTCGATGGTGGCAAAGCCCTTATACTCGCTGTCCAGGATGGATCCCCGGAACATGTCTCCGGCGATACAGTACAGTGTATTTTCCTCTTCCCGCCGCACCTTTTCCACATAACCGCTCAGCATGGAAACACCGCCTACAAGCTTTTTGTCCACATTTTCGGCCAGAAAGTCGCCATGCATGTCATTGGAATGCAGAAGCACCAGTTTTTTAAATCTGTTCTCACTCATAATGATTTATTATACCCGAGCCGTGCACTCAAATCAATTACAGAAAAGGCCCCTTTTCCTCGTTTTGAACGACATCGTGTAAAAACCGGCATGTGAGCCGGAGAGCTGTTTGAGCCGCATCCGGCTCACATAAATACTCAGGAAGTTTTTGCCGATTTGGACCTCTGGCGCCCTGACCCCCTTTGCGGCTCACATTGCTTTCGAAAATTCTGCTGAAATGGCCCGAAAATAGTTTACATAACTTTATATTTGTGAGCCTGTCGGCGCCAAACCACGCCAGCGGCTCACATCGCAGTTTTTTGACTTTTTCAGCGTGTGAGCCGAAACGGCCTTAATGCGCCTAGCGGCTCACATCGCGGTTCTTGCCTTTAAGAAAAAGAGCATCCACGTGCTTGGCGGCGGCGGGCGGCTGCTATGTGGGAACGCCGCCCTGCCCCCGCTGCGCAGTAAGGTGAGAGTACCGCGATAGAATCTAAAAAGGCCCCCGATGAGGGCCTGATTCAAAAAAAAGGCCGCCGCTTAGCGCGACAGCCTTTAGCTATCACTGTCCTTTCCACTTCCCGGAGAAGTAGAAGCAAAGAGCTATCAGGATGGGGACGAAACCTGCAAAGGCATCGCCGTACCAGTAACCCACGCAGCCCATGGAGAACACATTTCCCAGAAGATACGCGATCCCTACCCGGGCGATCATGCCGTCAATGATGGCCACGCAAAGGTTCAGCTTATAGTTGCCGGAACCGTTGATGAGAGCAAATGCCGACGAGCGCGTGGTTGCACCAAGAAAGTTTACGATGGCCGGAGCAACGATAATGGACGCACTGGCAAGCACCCGGGGATCGTTGGTAAAGAACCCGAAGATCCTATCCTGTCCGAATACGAGTGCAGCGCCGGTGACTACGGTAATGGCCAGCATCACAAGGAAATTGGTGCGCATGATCTTCGGCACTCTGTCATATTTCTCTGCGCCGATGCACTGCCCCGTCATGGCACTTCCCGCCGTGGTAAAGGAATTGGACACCACGCCGTACATGGTGTTCAGCTTGGAATACAGCCCTCCCACCGCCGACATGGTGACGCCGAAGGCATTGATCCAGGCTGTGAGCACGATCTTGGAAATGTTGACGGCCGCAGACTGAATGGCCATGGGGATCCCCAGTGCCAGAAGGCCCCGCAAAGCTCTCCCGGAAATGCGGAAACTGGAGGGCTTAAAATCAAAGCCAAAGGCATCCCGGTGGAAATACAGATAAATGAGGGATGTTACGAAACTCACGCCCTGACCGATGACCGTGGCCAGCGCCGCGCCGTAGGCTTTCATGCCAAGCCCCGCCACGAACAAGATGTCCAGAACGATATTCAAAACGGCGGCTACCGCCACGAACACGAAGGGACGTTTGGAATCTCCCATGCCCCGCAGGATGGCGCTTACGATGTTGTAACCATAAATGAAGACCAGACCGCAGATACAGGTCACGGCATAATCATAGGTGAGGGAATAGCTCTCCGCCGGCGTATTGAGCCAGGAAAGGATCTGATCCCGAAGCAGATAGCAGATCACGGAAAGCACGATGCTGGTCACGAACAGGAACGTAAACATGGTGCCGATGGTCTTTTTTACATCCTCTTTCCTTCCGGCACCCACATGCTGGGAAATGATCACCTGCCCGGCGGAAGAAAAACCCATGGCCAGGAAAGTAAGCAGATGAAGCAGCTCACCGCCGATATTCACTGCGCTCATGCCGGCACCGCCGATGACCTGTCCCGCCACGATCATGTCTACTACGTTATATATGGCCTGCAGAAGGTTGGACGCAAACAGGGGAAACGCAAATTTCAGGAGTTTTCCCGTCACACTGCCTTCTGTCAGATCAGTTATCATGGATCTCTTTTCTGCCATCACTGAAACCGGTCTATGCTGTAATGATCCACACATCTGGACTTATCGTACCATATGTGATCCTGCTCGATGAGCTTAGCCGTTCCGTCCTTTACCTCAATGATATTCATGGAACAGTTGAGCGGCAGGTTTCCCCGCCAGAAATCCATGCTGTCGTCATCGTAGAGAAAGTCGCACATGGCTCTGACGGCGCATCCGTGGGTGGAGACAAGATAGGTCTTGTCATCGTCTCTGTCTATCAGTTCCTTTAAGAAGTCCTGGGTACGGTCACAGGTCTCCCGCATGGTCTCCCCGTCCAGCATTTCTTCTTTCGTTATGCCGAAAGGATCCGTCATGTACCGGAGCATGAACTCCTTCATCTCAGCCATGAGACGGTTGTCCCACCCGCCCACATCCGCCTCTTTCAGACGATCGTCATAAAAGATGGGAGTGTTTTCGTTCCCGCTCTCTGAAAGGAGGATCTTCGCCGTATCGGCCGCCCGCGACAGGGGACTGGAATAGCACGCGTCAAAATGAATGCCGGCTTCCTTCAGGGCGGCAGCCGTCTCCTTTGCCAGAGCGATGCCGTTTTCATTCAGTTCTCCGTCGAACCAGCCCTGCAGGCGTCCTTCCTTATTGCCCACGGTCTCCCCGTGGCGAATGGTATAAATAGTCATTTTCTGCCGATGTTCCTCTCAAGTAATTATCATATTTCCGGGTCCGCGCCGGATACTAGAGCGGCCATCACCGCCTCCAGATTCTTCATGGTCTGCGGGGCGGAAAAAGTCTCATCTCCCGTCTGTGTCAGACCGTGGACCGTATCGGGAAGTGCCGTCAATCCGACAGTTCCCGGATATTTCAGTGCCAGGTCAAAAGAGCCGTCAAATACTATCTTCGGGTCTCTTTCACCGTGGAAAATAAGGATCCTCTGCTTTCTTCCCTCCGGATCCCGGCGATTCTGTTCGGATATGCGTTCGAAGGTCGCCGGAATATCCAGTTCTCTCAATTCTCGGATCAGCGCATTTCCCAGGAAATACGTATCAGAAAGCCGGTAACATACGCCGCCGGATCCGTCTGGGATCGCGGCAAAGGTCTCCTTCCCCCAGTTTGTATCCGGTGTCAGGATATTGCGGCGATAATCCGTAACGGGAGCGATCAGCATACAGGTACGGATCTCCCCGAAATGAGCCGCAGCGAGCCGCAGAGCCCCGGGGCCGCCGAAACTGATCCCCAGAGGGATGATCTCCCCGACTCCCTTTTCCTGCAGCCAGGAAAAAGCACTTTCCATATCCGCAAGCTGCGTGGAAGGCGTGAAAGAGCTCAAAGGCTCCCGGGAATCGCCATGGCCGCGGAAATCGATCCTCAGGCAGGCAATTCCTTTTTCTTCCAGTCGCTCTGCGATCCTTGCGGAGGTGTCATACCATTCGTTTTTGTCCCCGCAGATCCCGTGAGCGATCAGAACGGCCCGGCGGTCCGATCCCCCGGTAAATATCGCCGGGATCACTGCCCCGTCACGACCGATGATCTCCAGATTCTTTTTTCTGATCAGCATGAAATCCGCTCTCCGTTCGCTGTGCCGGATGACTGTGATGTGCTTTTCCGCCGGATCACGGAGACCGGATGATATGGATCCTTCCGGCTCCTTCCGGATCTTCATAATTGATCCCGTAATCCGGGAAGGCGCTGAGCGGGCCGGTAAGGGAGGTGATCTCCGGGAATCCCTCCGCGTTTTTGTCAAATGCCGCCGAATAGCGGGCCAGCGCCGTATAGTCCACAAGCTTTCCGCTCTGGAGTACCGTGGTGTCTTTTTTAAACATATTGAACCCGCTGTTGCAGATCTCCAGGATGTAGGCCTGGCCGCTGACCGTGTAGTACCTTTCCGGATCCAGAGGTTCATAGGCACCGGTATGTCTGTTATAAACCATCACGTCCCTCACCCGCCGCTCTCCGGTGGGAGGACCGGCCCAGTTCCCTTCTGCGTCGGTCTGTATGGTGGAGGGAATGGTGGCGTCGATGGTGTAGGTAAGACCTGACACCTGCAGCAGAGAGGAGGATTCCATTTCCTTTCCGTCACTGCCGATAACGCCGATCTTTTTGGCACCCCACTCCAGAGCGTCCAATATGTTCTGTCCGGTGGTCTCGATCATGCAGAGCTCGTTGCCGTAGGGAAGCGCGTCCATACAGCTCATGAAACTGACGTCACCGGCGGGAATGCCGTTCTTTACGGCGCCGCTGTTTAACAGGGCAAGATCCGCCTCTGTATTCCATATTTTCTGCGTGTCATAGAAATAGGCATCCGCCACAAAGTCGCCCAGAGCGATCTCACCGAACCGGATCAGCCGTCTTGACGGATCCTCCGGGTCCAAAAGCGCAAAGTCAAAGGGAAGGAAGGCGAACTTTGTTTCCAGATCATTCTTTACTTTCCTGACCCAGTCCGTTTCCAGCTTTGCCACCTTTTCATCCCGCTTTTCATAACCGTTTATCAGTTCCGTGGTAATCTTTCCGTCCGCGGCGATGGTCATTTTTCCGATGTTTGCGAAAGCGGTGCCGGTCTGAGTGAGAGGAATCTCTTTTCCGTCGGCATCCGTTATCATCTCGCACGCCATTACCGTGTGGGAGTGGGCGTCGATATAGGCATCCAGTCCCCGCACCTTTCCGATGATGTCAATGCTGCGCCAGGGCTCGACTTCTGCGTCCACGCCGGTATGGCCGATGGCGATCACATAGTCCGCCCCATCTGCCCTTGCCCCGTTAATGGCGCTCTGCACGGCGCTGTACAGTTCCTCCGGATCAGAGGCTCCCAGCATCCTCACATCCTCGAAACCGGTAAGTTTGGTATCCGGCGTAAGGATCCCCACGAAGGCGATCTTTTTGCCGCCGGCCGGAAGGATCACATAGGGCTCCAGATAGGTACATTCATTGAACGTATCATACAGGTTACAGCACACGTAGGGATATCGTGCCCTGGAAATCAGCTCGAATCCGCCCTGGAACCCGTAATCGAAAACATGATTTCCGGGAGCAGCCGCGTCATATCCTGCTTCGTTCATCACGTGAATGACGGTCTTTCCTTCGTCAAACATGCCGTAGCTCGTGCCCTGGGCAGCGTCTCCGGCGTCCACCAGGAGCACGTTTTCACCCTTTTCCATAAGCTCTTTTTTGAGAGCCGCCGCCGAGGCAAACGACATGCCTTCTCCGTCCAGATACGTGTGGGTATCATTGGTGTACAAAATGACCGCAGTGTTCTTTTTCGGCGCGCAGGCCCCAAGCAGCAGGGCGCAGAATACCGCAGCCAGTATGACAGTAATTCGAATCTTTTTGGTGCTCAAAAACTTACCTCCATTCATTCAGGGTAAATACATTTCCTGTTCTTTTCCTTCAAAAATCACCTTTTTTACGGTAAACGCCCCGTCTGTAAAGATGATGTTCGCCATCCTGCCCGGCAGGATGGATCCCACCCTGTCATCGATCCCCAGAGCTCTGGCCGCATTGGTGGACGCGCACTTGAACGTGACCCGGATATCCGCGCCGGTGGCGCGCATGAAATTGGCGGCGCCGTCGGCCACGGTGATGCGGCTTCCGAAAAGCTTTCCTTCCCGGTTCACGTTGATGTCACCGCCGCTTCCCAGGTCGGTCTGCGGATACTCCTCCGGATCCAGATCCGCCCGTTTGTGATACGTGCAGTCAGACACCAGAATGATATGATCCTCTCCCGCGCACCGAAGCGCCAGCCGCTGAGAAGCCGGTGTGACGTGCACACCGTTTTTATCCGAAATGATCTCATAATAAAGCCCGGGAATGCTGAGCGCCACCATGGACACCCCATCCTGCGGGTCGCCGGTCAGATCAAACGCATGCACGCTCTGAAAATTTCCGGTGGCGTCAAACAGGTGGGTAATGATCTTTGCGCCCTTTTCCACCGCGCGGTACATGCTTGCCGGATCCGCCATGGTATGGCCGATATCCGCCGTCACGTGATACCGGTGGATCACATCCTCCACTTTTTCTGCAAAAGGCATTTCCGGCGCATAGGTACAGTGAAGAACGTTTCCCTTCCCCGCTTCGAAAAGCCTTGTAAAAGCTTCTTCCGAATACTTCCAGGCATACTTCCTGCCGGCCCCCATCCGCGGATTGATGTACGGTCCTTCCAGATGGATGCCGATGATGGAACTGCCGCCCTCCTCTATGGCTTTATTGCACTGTTCAATAATGGAAAGATACCGGTCCATCCGGAGGGAATAGGACGGGGAAGGCGTGACGGACGTAACGCCGTGCATTAAGTGGGCATCCGCCACGGCCCGGGTATTGTCGATGATGTCAAAGCCTTTTCCGTGCTGATGGTACCCATGCACATGTTCGTCGATGAGCCCCGGTCCCACAAAAAGTCCCGCCGCGTCGATGATCTCCGCATCCTCCGGCACCGGAAACGCACTGTCAGCAGTACAGGCTCCGACGATCCTGTCATCTTTAATAACAAGCGTTCCCTCCGTGATCCTGTCCGGAAAGACCAGTTTTCCGTTAACGATTGCCTTTGTCATTATTCTATGCTCCGGATCCTTCTAAAAATGACTGCAATGCCGCGGCTGCGGCTGCTTCATCCTCTCCCTCCACGGAGAAAACAACCGTATCCCCCGCTTTTGTCCCCAGGCGCATTACCGCTATCAGACGCATGGCCTCCACCGTCTGTCCCTTTGCAGTGATTGTGATCTTTGACTTATATTTCCTTACCTCTTTTGCCAGGAGCCCCGCCGGCCTTACATGAAGCCCCATGGGGTCTTTCAGCGTATACGTAAACGAGATCATTTTCTATCCTTTACAGATGTTCCAGTTCTTCCATTATCTCATCCAGCGCGGCACCGGAAGCGGAAAGGACGGTCCCGGTCACGGCAGCTTCCACGATCGGACCTTCCGCCATTCTGACGTTTGAAAGATCCAGGCTTTCCAGTACCATTTCCGTTGTCATGACGGCGCTGCCAAGGTCTGTAAGAACGATTACTCCGTCGCTGCCGGACGCCTGTTCTATGGCCCGGGAGATCTTCTCAAAGCTTGTTCCGTAACTTCCGTCTTCCAGACCGCCCGCAGGAAACATGGGGACTTCCGGCGCAGACATTTTTGCCAGATCGATCACGCCGTCCGCCAGTTTTGCACTGTGAGAAACTACAACAAATGCGACCATTATACGACCGCCTTTTTTACTTCTTCCAGCATCATGGTATAGGACGTGGCCCCCGGATCCTGATGCCCGATGGAGCGTTCGCCGATGTAACTGGCACGGCCTTTCGTTGCGGCGATCGTTTTTGTATATTCCACGCCCTCCCGGGCAGCATTCACACCTGCCTCCAATACGGCTTTTGTATCTTTCCCTTCGGCAAACGCGGCCTTCATTGCTTCCAGAGAAGGTACCATCGCGTCCAGCATGGTCTTTTCCCCCGTGGTGGACTTCCCGCGCATTTTTACACCTTCCACGGCGCCCTCCAGAGCTTTCAGAAAATCTTCCAGAGATAATTCCGTCCGGTCCTTCAACGCTTTTGCCATGTTCATAAATGCCGTCCCGTAAAGCGGACCCGCAGCACCGCCCACCGTAGACACAAGCGTCATTCCGACCAGTTTGAAAAGGTCTGCCGGAACAGCGATATCTGCGCCGGAAAGTTTTTCCTTTACCGCTTCAAAGCCACGGCTCATGTTGATGCCATGGTCACCGTCCGCGATCGCGTTGTCCAGTTCCGTCAGGAACAGCTTTTCTTCACTGATCCGGTCCGCGATCTTCCCTACGATCTCAAGGATCGTTTCGTTCTTCATCATGATCTTCCTCCGAATTCTTTGAAAGCAATGGTGTCTGCGGCCGCGTTCAAAAGAGCCTTGCGCTCATCGTTCAGCCTTAAAAGGGTCACAGACAGGCCCTGCATCTCCAGAGACGTCATGTACTCTCCCACGTAGGAGCGATAAACTTTTACATTATTTTCGGCAAGTACATCCGCCAGATGATCATACGCAATATAAAGCTCCATCAGCGGCGTTCCGCCGGAAGAATTGAGCATGACAGCGACTTCACTGCCGGCAAAATCCAGATCCGCCAGAATGTGATCCAGCAGTTCATCAATGATCTCATTGACCGGTTTCATTTTCTGCCGGTTCACACCGGGTTCTCCGTGAATGCCGATCCCCATCTCCAGTTCGTCTTCTCCAATGGAAAAGCCCGGAGTTCCTGCCGCAGGGACCGTACAGGGAGTAAGAGCCACACCCATGGTGCGGACGTTTGCGATCGTTTCCTTCGCTACACGCTCTACTTCCTCCAGAGATGCTCCTGTTTCCGCCATGGCGCCGGCGATCTTATGAACGAATATCGTTCCGGCCACACCGCGGCGCCCGGTGGTCCAGGTGGAATTCTGCACTGCCACGTCATCATCCACGACCACCCCGGCAACTTTAATGTCATCCATTTCTGCCATTTCCTGAGCCATCTCGAAGTTCATGATATCACCCGTATAGTTCTTGATGATCATCAGGACTCCTTCCGGCGTTGCGATCGCCTTGATACCCTCGTAGATCTGGTCCGGCGTGGGTGAGGTAAAAACGGCGCCCGGTACGGCACAGTCCAGCATTCCCGTTCCGACATACCCTGCGTGTGCGGGTTCGTGCCCGCTTCCGCCTCCGGAGATCAGAGCAACTTTATTCCTCTTCTTTTCAGAACGCACGATCACGTTCCCGCAGTCAAGTTTTTTCACATACCCGGGAAACGCCTTTACAAGCCCCTGTATCATTTCGTTTTCACAGTTTTCAGGTAAATTGATGAATTTTTTCATGGTTTTTCTCCGTTGTTTTCTGATTATGAAAATAGCCTTCTTCTGAACGGCATTTATTCACTTTCGAATGTTTCTGATCAAATGAATGGTACTGATGAGGCATCCGAAGGCTGCTGCGATACCCAGCCATACCCGCATCAGATTTTGTTCTTCATCGTTTTTTGCCATGACTATAGCTATTCTATCTTTCCGAAAAGCTTTTTTCTTTCGGTTTTTCGTATGCGAAAGAAACGGACCGAAAAAAAGAAACGGTCCGAACGCTTAATTCATTATAACAGATATCTCATGAAAAGGAATGGATTTTTTATTTTTTTATTATCAAAAAGCGACGTATGCTCAGAACGCCGCTTTTGCAATGATCTCCCGTATTTTATCTGCATTTTCTTCCATTTCCTGCACCAGCTTCATCTGGGTATGGGTACGGACAAGATTATGCTTCGGGTAAGTGGTTTTGTAATAAACATCACCCTCCAGATAGTCCGCCAGAAAACGAAGTGCCTGTTCATAAGTGATCCCCAGCGCCCCCATCGGCAGGGTCTCGATTTCCTTTTCTGTGAGCTTGTCGCCGCAGCCCTTGATAAATCCCTTCGCAAACTCTTCGTACAAATGAAGATCGCATTTCACTTTGCTCACATCCGGCTCGTCCTCCATCGCCGTGGAAGCCCCTGTCCGGATCGCATCTCCGAAATCTGTCATGGCAAATCCCGGCATTACCGTATCGAGATCGACCACGCATACCGGTTTTCGTTCCTTTGTATCGAACAGCAGGTTGTTGATCTTTGTATCATTGTGGGTGACTCTTAACGGGATCTCCCCCTTCTCGTAACTCTCCATGGAGAAGTATGCCAGATCCTTTCTGCTGAGAATGAATTCGATCTCCTCCCTGCATTCCCCCACTCTTCCGGCCTTGTCTTCTTCCACTACTTTCAGGAAATTTATGAAGCGGGCACGGGTATTGTGGAAACCGGGGATCGTCTCATAAAGAGTGTCTGCAGGATAATCTGAAAGAAGACTCTGAAAATGACCGAAAGCGGTCCCCGTGAGATAAAAATCTTCCGGCGTTTCTGATACCTCATAGCTGACCGTATTCTCTACAAAAGCAGTCACCCGCCAGTACTCTCCGTCTTCATCTATCACGTAATCAAGCCCATCCCTCGCCGGAATGATGGTAAGAGTCTCCCGCCCGGGGTCACCGCCTTCCAGCGCGATCTTTTTCTTCAGAAAGTCCGTAATGCCTCTCATGTTGGCCATGAGCTCGTCAGGGTGTTTGAAAACGTACCTGTTGATCCTCTGAAGAACATACTTCTTTTCGGAACCATCCGCATCAAAAACCAGCAATACGGTATCATTGATATGACCGTTTCCGAACGGGGCCGCTTTTTTCAGTTCCCCGGGAATATCAAATTTTTTCGTAATCTTCTCGTAATTCATCTCAGACTTAATCACTTTCCGCTTGCCACATGCTTCGGATACCATTTCTGAAACCATGCGGTAAATATGCCCATGAGCGCAGGAAGGACCGAATTGATCGCGCCGACATAACTGCCGGCACCCGTCTGCATAATAGAATATGTCCAGATAGGTGTCAATAGGTAAAGGATCCCCCATGCCGCCGGCTGCAAGTCCGGTGCAGCGGGTCGCGGCGCCCTCACATAGCAGCCGCCTGCCGTCGTAAGTGCGTGAGATGACCTTTTTCTCAAAAGCAAAAGCGGTCATGTGAGCCGTTGGGCACTTTAAAGCCGCTTTGGCTCACACGCTGAAAAAGTCAAAAAACTGCGATGTGAGCCGCAGGCGTGTTTTGACGCCACCAGGCTCACATACATAAAGTTATGTAAACCGTTTTAGGACGATATCAGTAGAATTTTCGGAAGCGATGTGAGCCGCAAGAGGGGTCAGGGCGCCAGAGGTCCAAATCAGCAAAAAATTTCTGAACATTTATGTGAGCCGGATGAGGCATAAACCGCTCACCGGCTCACATGCCGGTTTTTGAGGTGAACGAAAAAGTACCTATCGACAAAAAAGGCACTTTTTCAGAAAGAGTACTGCTTCATTGGTCAAATGTTTTCTCTTCTATTTTTTATTCTGCCAGTATTGCGTCATTTCCATCGTTTCAGGGTCGGAAACAGTTTCTGGCAGTACGCTTTCATTTCTTCGTTGGTCATGCCTGCCTGCGCGCCGAACTGACTGCACATTTCGATATACTCCTCCATCGACACCTTGTCGACGAATTCGCCGTTCGTATAGCAGTATTTGCAATAATCTTCATTGATGCTGCCGTCGGCGTTCGTGCCGAAAACTTCTTCCGATTCCATCGGCATTCCGCAGCTCTGACAGATCTTAAGATCTGCTTTTTTCCTGATCGGCACCCATATCCCGCACTCGTAATCCGGCGACTGCGGATTCATTGCGGAATAGATCTCCAGGGATGACTGGTCGATCTCATACATTGTTTTAATGCTCGGTGCCCATTCATTCCACACCCGGGCATTTAACGTCTGCAGGGATCCCGGAATCGGTCCCTTTGTGGAAAAGACCGCCCAGTCGCTTTCCGGGAAGGTGAAAAGCTCCAGTCCTTCCGGCACACCGCCGCCTTTGTAAAGTCCGGCGATCCAGTAAGCAAAGCCATTTTCACCGTCTGCGCAAATGGCATACATGCCGATACCGTTTTCAAGGATGGCCGCTTCCACCGGCGTTTCGGGCTTCATGGTCTGCCAGAGGCGGGCATACTTTTCGTTGTATTCTCTGTCCCAGAATTCCGGGCATTTCCGATTGCCCTCATCCGGTGTGATCTGCGTATGAAAACCGATGAAGGTAAGTTCTTTTTTGTGTTCGTATGTTACATTCATTTTGTTTCTCCTTGATAAGACGCCATAGGTGCTGATAAAGTGCTCGACAAACGCTTCGATCTGCTTTGTCACTTCTTCATATCGTTCCGGCTCACGGTCACAAAGCTGCACCAGTGTGGATACGGGAACCGTATAGACAAAGGCGAGCATGGAAGGGTCTCCTTTCCTCAGCGAGCCGTTCCCCATCATGCCGGCAAAGATCCCGGTAAAGAGCTCCCTGAGTCCGGTGTAAAAATGCTTTGTGGCAAGAGCGCGCACGCGCGCATCGCGAAACTGCTCGGTCAGCAGGATCTTTCGTGTCATGATGATCTTTTCATCGTGTATGGTAAAATCCAGCATCCGCAGTGTGAGCTTTTTCAGCTCGTCCGTGCTTTGGGGGATCGCAGGCAGGTTTTCGGGCGATCCGAACCGCTCGTTATAATAGCGTTCCATTTCATTAAGGACCGCGTTCCACAATTCTTCCTTACCGGCATAATGACGGTAAAAGCCGGACTTCACCACGCCGACTGCTTCTGCGATATCTTTCAGATTGGCACCGGCATAGCCGTCGCGGGAAAAAATTTCCAGTGCGGCTTTCAGGATCCTGTCTTTTGTATCGTTTGACATCGTGCATCTCCCTCTGTATAAGCATTCATTCTTCGTCACCGTTTTTCTTTTTTTCGATGCAGGAACCGATGACCAGTCCTGCCAGCATTCCGAGCGTAAGTCCGATCCCGGTATTATTGCCGAAAGAGGTAGCGATTGCCGTACCAAAGCACATTCCGAGAGCCATTCCTTCGGTGCCGTAATCCTCATTCTTTTTGCTTCCGTTTTTCTTTCGGGCGCTCTTCGCAAAAAATATGGCAAGCAGCAGTCCGATGCTGATCCACGGCAGCGCTGCCGACAAAAAATCCAAAATACCTTTCATCTTTTTCCCCTCACATCTCCTTTTATACGCAAATGTGACCCGCGGTTCACATGAATTATAGTGAACTTTGGGTCACATGTCAACAGAGTCACAGAATGATAAGCTATTACTGTCCGCTGCTATTCTTTTCTTTTTTTCCGAAAAGCACCATGCACACGAGAGAAACGGGCATCGTTATGCCGATCAGCACGATCCCGATGATGTAGATGGTGTTCCAGATGTCATAAGTACCGATGGTCTTTCCCCCGGCATATATCGCTGCCGCCGCACCGACAACCAGGATCACCTGCACGGCTGACGTAATAATGATAATGATCTCGTTTCGCGTCAGTGTGCGGTCGGCTCCCGTACGTCGGGAAACGATCTGATTGATCACGATCATCAGGGGACATCCAAGCACCACGGAAGTAAAGAAATTATTCAGCAACACAAAGAGAGCCGCCTGTGTGGGGTCAAAATGATAATTGACATACAGGAGCACACCGACGCCGAGTGCGCTGAGCAGTGAAAACACAAGGCATACCAGTGCATACTTGAGGACCCGCACGGCACTGTCAAGACGATGCTTGTGCCCCTCGCCGTTCGTCAGACGTCTCCACAGGTAATACGGCACCATGGTGTACAATAGCTGCGGGATGAGCCCTTCAATAAGTACCGCGGGTGAGAAACCGTTCATGGCATCGCAAATGCAATTTGCAGTCATGATCCCGAGTGCCGCCGGCAGGCCGAAGCTGATGCCGAGAACCGGGTAAAGTACGGCAGACGGGCGCACCTCTGTTACGGTGAAGACCGCCAGCACTTTGTGAAATGGTATCGTCAGTAAAAAAAACACGATTCCCGATAACAAATAGATCAGAATAAAACGTAATACTTTTTTCTTTTCCATGCGAACCTCCTCTGCGGGCACTTCCTCAAGTGACACCTTCCATTTTAAACGGGACTTTAATATCCCCATTACAGCATTGCAAGCCGGTCCCGGATCAGGGCGCTCAATGCATCTTTCATATCATCAGGCATAAAGGACACTGCACAGATGTCCAGATACCTGCTTTCAAGTTTTCTGATTTTTTCGATCATTTTCCCGGCGATTTTTTCTTCAAGGCCTATTGTTCCGGCAAAAGCAAGAAAATCTTTTCGACGGATGTTTTGTTTTTTTCCATTGAGCGTCAGTGCCATTTGTTCCCTGTCAGCGGGAAGCACAACATTCGTTGAAAGCAGATCATACGCTGCAGAAAGCTGATAGTCTGAACTTCCTTCCTCCGTTTCTATCAAAGAGAAGTTTTTCAGATGCATATCGGAATTCCCGACTGCAAAGGAAAATACGATCCTCAAAAAGAGCTCGGAAATGTCCAGTTTCGCCCGGTGAGAATACCTGTTTACGATCTTACCGCAGCGCTCATAAGAACCGCGGTACTTATCTTCGGTAAGACGGCCGTCAAGCTGACAAAAGTCCTCCATCGCAAGGGTTTTTCCGTTTTCACGATCGATCCGTTTTGTAATGTAAGCAAAGGAATCATCCTGGGAAGGCAATCTTACGAGAGCAAACGGAACCGTGGCGATCCCGCTTGCTTTTGCCATCTGCATTACCGCATATTCCATTTCCGGGAGTGCGATACAGTCTTCCGTCTGTGGTTTCAGAATATAGCCCGTAGGATAATTCACAAGGGTCAGGCGCGGCTTTTCACCCTCCGATAAATGAAGGGATAATTTCTTTTGGACGCCCGTCACAGTGAATCCTTTGCCGGTACTGTCAAGCACCAACTGATAGAGGCCTTCTTTTGAGACGTCAATATCGGGAAAAACGGATGTGCCGAAAAACTTTTTTGTGCAGGAGGCATGCCAGCCGAATTTTTCTGAAGATTCACTGCGCAGCGGTTTTCCGCAGCATAAACAGAGTTTCATTCACGCACCTCCTGAATGCTGACGTTGCCGATCGGATCCCTGCATGCAGCAAGCAGCAGCCCAAAACGATCTCTTCTGTCGATTTTCCAGTTCCTGCTGACAACATCCAAAAGCCAGCCTTCGGGGACCAGGCCATCAAAAAAGGAAAACAGTGTCTTTGAAACGTATGCTTCCTCCTTGAGCGGAAGGGTAAGACTGACGGCTGAAGGTTTTTCCGACTTCAGATAACCATCGTCATAGCAAAAAGTATATCCGGCATCTGTTTCCTTTAATGCGCCGGCATAAGTGTTTCTCACATATACAAAAGCAGTTCTGAACGCACTCATTGTTTTTCGATCCTTCCCGGCACAGCTTCTGCTCCGAACATGGCAAGAGCCTTGTTCACCTTATCCAGCCTCACGGTTTCTTTCCCCTGTTCCAATTCACGGACAAAGCGCAAACCGAGCCCGGAACGCAAAGCAAATTCTTCCTGTGTAAGACCGGCCTTTTTTCTGTTTTCTTTCATAAACTCAGATATTACGCTCATCAGCATTCCCCTCGACAATTGGATGGTATGCACACTATATACCCTTTCGGGTATAATTGCAACAGAATTATACGGTATTCGTACCGTTCGGGTATAATTTTGTGGTTTTGTTTCGCGATTATACCCGTACGGGTATAATATCCCCCGGCATTATTCCGCTTCCCAATCATTGCCGGTTCCTGCGAAATCGATCCTTGTTCCTATCGTTCTGCTGCGCAGCCCGATAAGCAGCGCTCTGTCTTTCACAGTTCATTGTATTTTTTGCAGTTTCCTCTTGCTTTTTCTACCGGGTATTTGGCTTCGTTTTTGTCCAGTTTGGCATTCACGATCTCATCGGCATCCAGATTCAGCCGATCCAGCATGTTTGCGCAATAAACGATCACATCCGCCAGTTCTTCCCTCACATGCCCGATGTCAAAATTCTCCTCATCCCACTGGAAGCACTCCAGCAGTTCATTGGCCTCAATGGAAATGGACTTGGCCAGGTTGGCCGGCGTATGAAACTGCTCCCAATCCCGGTCTTCTACGATTTTACGGATCCTGTCTAACGTTTCTTTTTTCATCCTGACTCACCCCCTTTATGTTTCTCTTCCTTATTGCTGCACTTCAGTCAGGGCCTGCAAGCCCCTCTTCTTCGCATGCTATAAAGCGTCGACAATACATGGTTTTTTCAAATAGTACCTTCAATTCCATTATCCGTCAACCGCATTCCCCCTCCAATGTATTTTATCACAGAGGGTATAATAATCCCCGGAAGGTACTCTTCCGCTGCATAAGCCGGATTATTTCTGTTGACTATATATCGGTCAACCGTTATAATATTTTCAGAGGTAAATATCCTATGATTATACAGAACATTCTTAAAGAGAATAATATTTCCATATATAAGCTGTCAAAAACCAGTTCTGTTCCGTATGCAACTTGTAACGATATCGTAAGCGGCAGGGCCCAGCTCGAAAAATGCAGCGCGGAAACTGTGTACAAAATTGCTCAGGCACTTAACATCCCTATGGAATCCATACTTTCTCCATGCTTTGAGAAACGCAGTACCTTTGAAAACTTCAAAAGCACTATATGCCATCACGTGAAAGAACTTGGCGATATTGATTTCATTATAGACACCTTGCAGAGTCAGGATATTCGCAGATACTATGAACGGAAATGGTACCCGGAGAGTTTATATCTGCTTGCTATGCTTGATTATATCAGCAGGGAAAATGATGTCCCTATCTGTGATGAGTATGACGATATCCGTAAATGCAGACTTGAAAAACCTGTTTATCCGGCAAGCGTCCTTGCCATATCTGCTGCATCAAAAAAAGATTCTGTCTTACGACGCAGTGCAAAATCAGCTATTCCGGAGTTCAAAAGATTTAACATTATAGAAAATGAGGTAAGAAATGTCATCTGATAGACCAATAGAATTTACAAAAGAAAACATAGATACATATTTGAAAGAGGTCGCCAAAGAATACAGAAAGCAGCTTGGAAAAGACATGCCGGCTGAAATGATTCTCATCGGTGGTGCTTCTGTACTTATCAATTATGGTTTCAGAGATATAACTACTGATATTGATGCCATCATTCAGGCAGCATCAGCTATGAAGGATGTAATCAATCGTGTCGGAGACAGGTATAATCTTCCAAGCGGATGGCTTAATCAGGATTTTAAGAATACGGATTCCTATTCTCCAAAACTTCTTCAGTTCTCCGAATACTATAAAGTTTATGCAAATGTACTCACTGTAAGAACTATTGCTGCTGAATATCTGGTAGCCATGAAGCTTCGTTCCGGAAGACAGTATAAAAGCGATTTGTCAGATGTTTTAGGAATACTCGCTGAGCATGAAAAGAAAGGCTCTCCGATCACTCTGGAGCAAATACAAAAAGCGGTATCTGACTTGTATGGAAGCTGGGATGCTCTCTCAGAATCGTCCCGCAACTTTATCATGAATGCAATGGGCGATGGCCATTTCAATGATCTTTACATGAAGACAGTTGCCGGGGAAAAAGAAACCAAAGAACTACTGGTTGAATTTGAAAAGAACTATCCCGGCAAAGCCAAAGAAGCAAATGTCGATTACATAGCCGAAAATCTTCAGAAAAAAACAAACAGAGCATCAATACTGGCTGATCTTAGAAAAAAGAAAACAGATATGCTTTACAGAAAAAACAATGGCCAAAGTTCAGCCTAAATGCCCTGTTTCATCATTTTTCTGAGGGACAAAAGGATCGTGATCACACACAGCAGTAAGTTCATCTTTATCATAAACATTTTTCTTCCTGACTTCAATCGAAACAACGATAGACATTTCTTCTATCCTGATCCCTGCCGAAAAAATATCCGGGCGGTTCCAATCCACCCGGATATTTGATAATGTTTTCGTTCTTTCTCTGACGCGGTTTACGGAGCAGCTTCTTCTGCCACGGCTTCCGCAGGCTCGATCAGTTCTTCGGGCTTTGCTTCCTCAAACTTCTCCGGCTCGAACTCCGGTTCGAACACTTCTGCGGTCGGTTCACTTACTTCCGTTTCAGCCATCGGAGCATCGTTGACCGGATCGGAAGAAGTTCCGGAAGCCTTATAGAGTGGCGAACCCGAAACAGGGAGCCTTTCATAAGCGTTATTGCCTGAATTGTATTTCCAGCCGTCGCCGAGTGCATTTTTTATCTTCTCATTTTCATCACTGATGATTTTGACCGATGTAAGCTTTGAACAGTCTTTGAACATATCCTCTACTGTAGTTTCATTTCTAACAGTAAAACCATCAAGGCCAATTGTTTCAAGACTTCCACATCCATTAAACATATTCTTCATTGTTGTAACCTCTGAAGTATCAAAACTACTTAGGTCAAGAGTCGTCAGGGTTTCACAATTTTGGAACATATTGGTCATTTTTGTAACATTTGAAGTATTAAAACTACTTAGGCCAAGTGATTGAAGTTTAGTACAACCGTTGAACATATCTCCCATATCAGTAACCTTTGATGTATCAAAACTGTTGCCAAATGTTATTGTTTCAAGGGCTGAACAATCTTTGAACATACCGCTCATATTTCCAACTTCACTTGTATTAAAACTGCTAATGTTAAGTGCTGTAAGCTTCTTACAATTTAAGAACATACTTGACATATTAGTAACTTTTGAAGTTTCAAAGTTGCTCAAATCAAGTGAAGAGAGCTCATCACAGTTATTAAACATACTTTGCATATTAGTAACAATTGAAGTATCAAACCCGCTTACGTCAAGTGATGAAAGAGCATGGCAGAAAGCAAACATACCTGTCATATCAGTAACTTTTGAAGTATCAAAGTTACTTAGATTAAGTGATGAAAGCGCCTTGCAGCTATAAAACATACCTGTCATATTAGTAACTTTTGAAGTATTCAGGTTTCCTGTGCCACTGATGTTTCCTGCATTTTGCATTCCCTGGAACATGTATGCTGTGGATGTAAGACCATCATATCCTGCAACGGAACTGTCGATGACAACGCTTTTGATGTTACTACGATTACCGTAACCCCAATCAGATTGTTTCGTTGCCGCAGTAGGAAGGTTGTTGTAAACAGTGATATTATCTCCGCTGTGGTCTTTATTGTCATAGTAGAATGTCAGGGTATTTGCATCATTAGTGGTGTCGTATACTGCCTTGAAGGTTGGCGCTGCCGGTGCGGTGTAGGTGCCGTCGAAGATTGAAGAGTCCATTACTCCTAACGCCGACAAATCAATACCCGCAAACGTCAGTGACGTGAATTTGCCGTCGGTCATTGTGCAGGTAGCCGTAAATTGGGCGGTTGATAATACATATGTGTCACCGACCTTGGTGAAGGTATCGGTGTCATCTAAGCCGAAAACTTGAATTATCGTTTGATCTTCTGTCACGGTCGTATGCAATATAGCGAAGCCGCCATTGTCTCCCGGTACCCAGAATGCCTTTTTTCCGTCGTCCGTTACCCAGGCATTTTCCGGAATGCTTGCAGTAGCCGGATTAGACCAGTCAAAGTTAGCCACGGTCGGGATGCCTGTGTTCGTCCCGACGATTTTGCTGATTATCGTCGTCCACTGTGCGTACAGCGTCATATCCGCTGTTACTGTGTAATTGTCGAAATCCCACGGGTCAGACAACATACCGGTGGTGGCGTCCTTGGTCTTGTACCAGTCGGCGAAGGTGTGAATCGTGTCCGTCGGATCGGCAGGCTTGGTGACCTTCCCACCGTCTTTAATCGTCTGCGCCGTCGGTTCTGTGCCGCTAATACCGTTCAGGTCGAAAGTTACCGTATATTCTGTTGGTGACGGTGCTGTTACAGTCACCGTGCATGTATTTGTCTTGCCGCCGTCAACAGTGGTCACAGTAATAGTTGCGTTTCCTGCTGCAACAGCATGAACATTTCCTTCATCATCTACAGTTGCAACATTTGTATTGTTGCTTGTCCATGTTACAGCCTTATTTGTAGCATTATCAGGAAGAACGGTTGCGATAAGCTCTACGTCAGAATCACCAACAGTAATTGACAATTCTGCCTTGTCCAAAAAAACACTTGTTACGGATACTAACGGCGCTGCCGGTGCGTAGGTGCCGTCACTGCCGCTTGAACCTGTTACGGTGATGCTCTCTGCCGCTCCATCCTTTACGTTGAACGTTACTGCGGCATCTCCGGACTTGCATACGTAGTTATCTCCCGACTTGGTTACGGTAGTATCTTTGCCAAGTGTGAGATTGCCAACCTTAATATTATCCCCGTCTTTATATGCCTTCTTGCCGCCTGCATTTACCCATGCTGAATCAGCCGAAGACGGGAAACCGGAAGGCAGGATCTCTGAGAGCTTCTTTGTTTCCGGTGCGGTATAGG
>JAKSPC010000014.1 GCA_024405155.1 Lachnospiraceae bacterium
TCAATTACAAGGAAACGGTTTCTGCTATAGGTTGTGAACTCATTTTTAACTACGTACAACATATCTCACAATTCTCACTGCCCTTACCATTCTCACAAAGAAAAGTGGTCAAAGTGTGGTCACGCCGCGTTAATAACCTGAAACAATCCTTTCTCGCCAAGTTCCAGTTCTGCTTTACAACATTTGAACAGGAACTCATTCTGTTCCAGATACATACCGGTTTCTGTATCCATCAGTATCCTGAACAATTCCATCTGCATGAACCTGGCATATGCTTCGTCGCAAGACAGTTTCAGTTCTTTCATGATGAACTTGGTGATATCTACGGCACACATGCCTTTCATGGTCTCAATTTTTCTTTCAGGCATAAACTCTCATCTCCAATCAATTTGTTTCAGGGAAAGAATTAAGCGATCCGCCACTTCCTGCCTTGAAACAAAATATTGTACCCCAAATATAAAAGCCTTTTCCAAAATCCTTCCGATCATGACCTTTTGTAACATCAACCTTATCGATTTACGATATTGTTCCATGATAAAGCGGATTGATAAACTCATGCCCCAACATATCTGTCGATCTCCTCTATCATTTCCTTTGAAGTCATATTATCAAAAATGTCGGGGCACTCAGCCACATAATTGAGGATCAGGTATTTTTCGTCCAACTCTCTGAATTTTTCCGGGGAAAGGCCATGAGCCTCCATGTAATCCTTGGAGACCAGATACATTAAAAATATACTGTTGTTTAGACGTTTATCCGACATGTATCGCCTTCCTTTTCCTTTTTTATTATTATAACTCTTTCTTTTAGAAATACCAATTCTATAAATTTTGCGAAGCTCTTCATAAGACTCCCTTCATATACAAGTTTAAAGCCACAATAAAAATGTCAAGTAAATCCGATTTTTACTTGACATTTCTTTTTTATTTGAAAATGACAGACAGCTTGTCGTTTTGAAATGCTCTAAGTATGAAAAACCATTCGCCTTCCATCCAAATATTAAAGAAAAGTTACTGTTCAGAGGTAGGCCAAAACCATGATTCCTGCGCTCCCGGCCGCCTCCTGCCCTTCCATTGACCTGGAATGAGGTTGAAAAAACCGGCATGTGAGCCGGTGAGCGGTTTGAGCTGTGTCCGGCTCACATAAATGCTCAGGAAATTTTTGCCGATTTGGACCTCTGGCGCCCTGACCCCCTTAGCGGCTCACATCGCTTCCAAAAATCCTGCGGAATCGCCTCAAAACGGTTTACATAATATTCTACATGTGAGCCTAATGACATTAAACCACGCCAGCGGCTCACATCACAGTTTTTTGTCTTTTTCAGCATGTGAGCCGGGACGGCCTAAATGCGCTCTCCGGCTCACATCGCGGTTCCTGAAACTGGCCAACCTCTGAACAGTAGCACTCTAACTCAAACTCTCGCACAAACCAAACCACCTTCCAGGTTCAATATAAAAAAGTAACCACCTGATTAAGTGATTCCGAGATATTCTATCATCCCTTTTAATTTCTGATTACTACGAATCGTAGGATTCTATCATCCGTTCAAATAGCCCTTTGAGATCGTAACGGACGGTTGTACCTCTCTGGCAGCCCCATCCGTCACATCTCCTGATTATCATAAATCGTAGGATTCTAATCAGTGTTCAATGCCGGATTTTCAGTTTTTCTGCGAATTCTTCCAAAATTTCAGTCCTACGATTATTGGATTTTAAATGTTAAATATCGTGGGATTTTCACCTCTATCATAACGTTAATGATTTTTCACGAACCACTGCCCTATTCCCATCTGTTTTGACAAAAATCTGCCTATTGTGAAAACAAGGATTTGTACTCTCTTTTCCCAGATCATCATCGCAATAAGCTGAGATTTTTCTTGATAACTAAAACATACTGATTATTTCTGATTAACAATAATGGCAATCGCGCAGGGCATTCGACCATTTACAACATCGTATTCCACAGATTCAAATCCCATTCCCTTGAAAAAATCTTTGTAGGACTCCAGGCCGAACTGGCGCTTGAAATCCGCGCCGATCAACTCTAACAGCTTCGCTGCAGCATTGGCACTTTTACTGTCATTATTGATATAGGTCGGAATGATCAGTGTTCCGCCCGGCTTGCATACTCTCTGCAATTCGCTCATGGCAGCTTTCGGGTCGTCAAGCAGGTGAATCACGTTGCCGGCAATCACTTTATCAAAACTGTTGTCCTTGGAGGGGATCGAAAGGATATTGATTTTCTGAAACGTCACATTTTTCTGTTGTCTGCATTTTTTCCTTGCCTGTTTCAGCATACCTTCAGAATAATCTGTTGCCAGCAGTTCTTTGCAGAAAGGAGCTACCTGAACTGTAATTGCTCCCGTACCGCAGGCACATTCCAGTACACGATCTGACGGATCAATATACTTTGCAACTTCTTTCCCCAAGCCAACAAAGACCTTTTTATTATAGACTGTCTCAAAGAAATCATATAGAAAAGCCATCTTATCCCAAAACATAATCTTCACCTTCAAATCCCTGTTTACATTTTTCTTCTATTTATCCGAAAAAAGGATCCGACCGTACCGGCCGGACTCCTTTGCTGTTCCTTTATATTACAGCCTATATTTCATTCTGCACAATGTGTCCGGATTCCAATTCGTCTTTCAATAATCCATATATATAAACCGGGCTTTCAAGATACAATCCTGTGGATTCATCTGTTAGTTTTTCAAAAATCTGCGAATTATAGAATATATGCATAGCATCATCGTAATCAATTGCTTTATCTTCTACGATAAAAGCAATGATATCCTGAGTGATGCCTTCAATCAATGCTTCCGCTTTAGTCATCTCAGGCACCCTCCTTCTTAAGAAGTGCAACAGCCCGCTCCGTATGGAAGGAATACTGACGTGTAAGCTTTTTATACTTCATTCCTTCTACAAGGGTATCTATATCTATCAGCTCATCTTCAAACTGCCTGAATAATAGAGCTATATCATCATTAGCTACAGGACCGATAACAACATCGTATCGGCAATCTTTATTGTTGTCTTCTTCAACAAAGGTTCTTTTTCTATCTCGATTTGCAATAACGAATCTGGCCCATTCCTCTGTTGGTGAATCAAATTCTTTAACAATAAGTTCTCCGTTGGTAAATATTGTTTCATCAAAAGAGAAAGCGTTAACAACCGGATTCCCGCCATAAATACGTGCTGTGCGCTGAGACATTTTCACAGCTTGTTCCTTAATATCTGTCAAATAAAAGCCCTGACCGAAATCCTTATTCGGACGGCATTTAGACAAGTCGATAACATCTATAGCAATATTGGACCCATGGTAAAGAATCATGCAAGAACTCCTCCATTATTACGACAGATGATTTCAAGATCATCTATTGCATCATCAAGGGACAGCGTATGCTCTATGTCATAGTTTTCCTTCAGAAAATGGATTCCTTTATTATCGTAAAGATATGTGAAGGCCGCACGCGGGCTCAATGAATTCCGCTTTGCAAATTCATTGATACAAACTACGACATAATTTATTTGCTTTCTTACTTCTTCTGACATGTCTTCTCCTGTTTGATTGAATTATATCATAAATCATACCGGCAAAGAAAGGATTTAATTTCCGATTCAGGACTCACTGCGTCCTGAATTGTAATCAACCATCGGAAATCGGTCGTCATGTTGACTTAATTCCGATTCGGCTTTTTCAGGGTGATAGTTGCAGAAGCAGGAAGAGTGGATAAATAAAAATAACCGCAGCGTTCTGAACTGCAGTTATTTTTGTGTCTTATCTTTCATCAACTGATGATAGTCTAGTCAATAGATTCTTTTGGTCATACTCACGGTTGACGCGGCATTAGACGGAACAAATCTGGTCTGTCCTCTCACCCCGTACTCGGCAGATAAACTGATTACCGTTCCTGCCGTAACAAACCGTTTCAAATGAGTCACATATGCGCCGGACACAGTATGCATTTTTTATAAGCTCATCTTTTCAAGCCCAAATTATTTCTTTTATCATTTTTTATCACAGAGGGTATAAAAATCCCCGGAAGCCTTGATTTATAAGGCTTTCCGGGGACTGTGAAATCATTCGTACTCTATGGTCGCCAGGGGCTTGGTGGACAGGTCGTAAAGGACTCTGTTGACGCCCTTTACTTCCTTAAAGATCCGGTCGCGGATCTTGAAGAGAAGCTCGTAGGGGACTTCCGGCACGGTGGCGGAGGTGGCATCTACGGAGTTGACCGCACGGATGACTACCATCCAGTCGTCGGTACGCTTGCCGTCCTTGATGCCGGTGGAGGTGAAATCCGGTACTACGGTGAAGTACTGCCATACCTTTCCTTCCAGGCCCGCGTTTGCGAATTCCTCACGCAGGATGGCGTCGGACTCTCTCACTGCCTCCAGGCGGTCACGGGTGATGGCGCCTACGCAGCGGACACCGAGTCCCGGTCCGGGGAAGGGCTGACGGTATACCATGTTGTCGGGAAGGCCCAGCTCCTTGCCCACCATTCTGACTTCGTCCTTATAAAGAAGCTTTACAGGCTCGCAGAGCTCAAATTTCAGATCTTCGGGAAGGCCTCCCACGTTGTGGTGTGCCTTGATGCCGTGGGACTCCAGGATGTCCGGATAGATGGTGCCCTGTGCCAGGAACTTTACGCCGGTGAGCTTTCTTGCTTCTTCCGCGAAAACGTCGATGAATTCCTTGCCGATGATCTTTCTCTTGGTCTCGGGGTCGGTGACGCCTGCCAGCTTGTCCAGGAAACGGTCGACTGCGTCCACATAGACAAGATCCGCACCCAGTTCCTCACGGAATACCTTCACTACCTGCTCCGGCTCTCCTTTTCTTAAGAGACCGTGGTTTACATGCACGCAGGTGAGCTGCCTGCCGATGGCCTTGATGAGAAGTGCTGCCACTACGGAAGAATCCACACCGCCGGAAAGAGCCAGAAGTACTCTGTCATTTCCCACCTGTGCTCTGATCTTTGTGATCTGCTCATCGATGAACGCCTTCGCAAGCTCCGGTGTATTGATGCGCGCCATGGTTTCAGGTCTTACATTGCTGTCCATATTCATACCCCTTAATGAAAACTAAATCCGATTATCTGCCCTGGGGGACATCCCCGATTGCAGAAAATTATAAATACTTTTCTTCCAAAATGAAAGTGTTTTTTGCACTTTCTTTTTGCGCAGCAAACTTATCCCAGTGCTTCCACGCCTGCCGCGATCTGGCTGATGGCTCTTTCCAGATCGTCTTCACCAGCAGCGAAGCAGAACCTGAGGAACGTTCCCCTGGTCACGCCGTTTGCGATGCCGGGAACGGAACTTACCTTGCACTGCCGTAAAAGCCACTCGCTGACGATCTCCGACTGCTCTTTCTTTCCGGGCACGTAGCCGGGAAGTTTCTTTAACAGGCTCTCGTCAAAACCGGTCCATGCATAGAAAGCGCCTTCCGGAACGATGCAGTGAATGCCGGGAATGGAATTTAAGCCCTCCACAAACATGTTTCTTCTCTTCTCGTAGGAAAGACGCATCATCTCCATGTCGCCCAGCTGATCCAGCGCCACGACACAGGCTTTCTGCACGAAACCGCAGGTCTGGGTAAGGGTGTGTCCGAAGAAACGGCCGGCCACTTTGGCGATCTCCGTGGAAGAAGCCATGTATCCCGCTCTCCAGCCGGTCATGGCAACGCTCTTGGAGAAGCCGTTCACCGTGATGACTCTGTCTTTGATCTCTTCGTCAGCGGCAGGGCTCACGTTTTTGTTGCCGTCGAAAATAATGCGCTCATACATTTCATCGGAGAGAAGGACCACCTCCGGATGTCTCTGCATGACGGCCTTGATGGCAGCCATTTCCTCCTTATGAAGGATGAGTCCGGTGGGATTGTTGGGATAGTTGATGATGATCATCCTTGTCTTATCCGTAATGGCATCTTCCAGAGTCTTTTCATCGATGCGGTAGTTGTCGGCGGGATCCAGTTCGATCTCCACGGGAGTAACGCCCAGAGACTGGCAGATGGAGGGATAGGACACCCAGTAGGGAGCCAGGCAGATGACCTCATCGCCCGCGTTGCAGAGAGTGGCTACGGCAAGATAAATGGCGAACTTTCCGCCGGGAGTCACGATGATGCCCTCGGGATCCTGCACGATACCGTTCTCATCCAGGAGCTTCTTTGCGATCCTTTTTCTGAGTTCCGGAAGACCGGGGCCGGTGGTGTAGTGGGTAAACCCGTTCTTCATCCATTTGATGGCTTCCTCGGTGATGACTTCCGGGGTGTCGAAATCCGGCTCGCCGATGCTCAAGTCGATGATCTGCGGATCGTTTTTCTTCAGTTCTTTTGCCAGCTGGCTCATGGCCATGGACTTGGAGGGAGTGATGTTTTCGATGTTTCTGTTAAACTTCATTTAACTCTTTCCTTTCTTACATAAGGCTTGAATACAAACACCAGGATCGCGATGATCGCACATCCCAGCAATCCGTAAATAAAAAACACAGGACGGTACTGTCCGAAACTGTCATACAGCGCGCTGCTTATGGATACCGAAAAGGCGGAGGCCAGCATGGTACCCGTGGAACACCGGGACAGCATGTATACGTAATCGTCACCCGACGCAAAGGTATCCAGCAGGTTGGGAATGGTCAGCGTATTGATGCAGGCGGAGATCCCCGTGGTTATGGAAGCCGCGTAGATCGCCGGAATGCTCTGGGCGCCCGATGCCAGAAGCAGAAAGCCTCCCGCCATCAGGGCCGTCACAAAGATCACGCTCTTCCGGATGCCGAATTTTTCCGCCGCCGGTCCCAGAGACGCCTTGCTGGTGATGTTTCCCACCATGGCAAGACTGGTAAGATAGGAACCGAATACCACGGTGTAGCCCAGAGTATGCGCATAGTGGGGAAGCATGCTGGTCATGCCGCAGCTCAGGTTGCACATGACGGCAAGGACCACGGCCCACAGGAAACGCTTTTTCTTTTCCGTACGGGGAAGTGCCATGCCGCGCTCTCCCATGACCTTCTGATCCTCTTTTGCTTCCTCGTCCGCGCCATAGGCGGTAAGGCCAAGCTCTGCCGGGGATTTGATCACCATGATCACCGCAGGAAGTGCCACCAGAAGAAGTACCGCACCGCGGATCACGTAGGAAGCTCTCCAGCCGAACCGGTCGATCATCTGACCCATCAGAAGGCTGGTAAGGATCCCGGAAAAACCGGATGCCACGAAACAGATGGAAAGCGCCAGTTTCTTTTTTTTGATAAACCAGTTGTTCACCAGCATGGGCACCGGGATATACAGAAGAAAGGCGCTGCCGATGCCGGCTACGATGGCCGCCGCACACCAGTGCCAGATCTCCGTAAACATGCTCATTGCCATGAACGGCAGATGATACAGAAGAAAACTTACGGCAAGGACTGCTTTCAGCGGGAATTTCCTGTAGAACCAGTCCACCTTGAAAAGGACGATGGCGGAGGTCACCCCCTGGAAGATACAGTGGATCATCAGTTTCGAGAGGTCAAATCCCAGCTCGCTGGTGATCTCCGGATAGAAAAGCCCGTTGCAGTTGGTCATTCCCAGTGCCGACATGTTGATGAGACAACAGGCAATGAGGATCCTCCAGGCGGGATGTATCTTAGGTTTTGCTGTTTCCATGGTCAGTCACACTTCTTTCCCGGAAGGCGGAACACACCTTCACAAAAAGACAGTATAACACCATTCAGGCAATAAAAAAAGCACCTTGCACGGGAAACCCGCGTAAGGTGCATGATTTTTGGACTGTCTACAGATACCACTGTTCCTGCATCTCGGAAAGGATATTCATCATTTCCGCCATTTCCTTGCCCAGTGCCGTGGCAAGTTCCGGATACAGAGCAGCCTGTGCCATGGAAAGGTACCGCTCGTCCACGGCCGTGGACTTCTTTCCCTGTTCCTCCCGTTCCCGGTTTCTGATGTTCAGGTTCTTGATGATGCTCACCAGGGATACGGGATCGTTGCTCTTGATGGCGTCCTTGTATTCCTGTTCCCGTACCTTTTCGGAGGCGATCACTGCCGCATGGATCTGAGGCACCATTTTCAGAAGGTCCATTGCCTCTGCCTTGGTCATAATGGGACGCATGTTGCTCTTGTCGCTCTCCACGGGAACGAAAAGACGCGCGTTCTCATTGCTGTAAGGGCTTAAGAGATAGCACTCCCTTTCCTCTTCTTCCTCAGAACGGCTGTACATGGTGATATCCACCACTCTGCACACACCGGTATTCGCTTTTACGATGTACTGTCCAACCTCGAACATAAAAAACCCCCATACATAGCATAATATACCATACCTTTTCCAAAAATGTAAGTATATTTATGTAAACAATTTCGCCCGGATACGCTTTTTGTGCTCTTCTTTTTTTCTTAAAACCTTGCAGTTTTCCGCCGGGGCTGATAGACTGTTCCCTGGGTTTTTTGGTTTCCTCTTCAAAAAGCTTAAGAAAGTGAAGTGACAGATATGGCAAAAGCAGTTGGTGATTTTTCAAAAGGGAAGGTCTCTTCCCATATCGTAAGGCTGGGACTCCCCATCATGGCGGCGGAACTGGTGCACGTGCTTTACAACCTGGTGGACCGCATGTTCATCGGCCACATGGAGAACGTGGGCACGGCGGCGCTGACCGGCGTGGGCGTGGTATTCCCTCTGATCACCATGATAACGGCATTTGCCAACCTCTGCGGCAGCGGGGGCGCGCCTCTTTCCTCCATAGCAAGAGGCGAGGGCGATGACGAAAAGGCGGAGCGCATCCTGGGCACCTCCTTTACCATGCTCCTTACCATCGGCCTCACACTTACCGTGCTTCTGTATGCCATCGCTCCGTGGGCCATCGAACTTCTGGGCGGCGATGAGGAAACGCTTCCCTACGCCCTCTCCTATTTCCGCATTTACGTGCAGGGCACGGTCCCCGTAATGATCAATCTGGGCATGAATCCTTTCATCAATGCCCAGGGATTCCCCAGGATCGGCATGCTCACCGTGATCATCGGCGCGGTGATGAACATCATCCTGGACCCCATCTTTATTTTTGCTCTGGGCATGGGCGTGCAGGGGGCCGCCATCGCCACGGTGATCTCCCAGATCGCCGGCGCCCTGTGGGCACTTTTGTTCCTTTGCGGAAAAAAGCCCATCCTGCGGCTGAAAAGACTTGCCTTTGACCCGCAGGCGGCAAAGAGCATCGTAAGCCTGGGCGTGACCGGCTTTACCTTTAAAGTGACCAACAGCATCACACAGGCAGTGATCAACATCACGCTGAAGGCCTGGGGCGGTACCGCTTCCACGCTGTATGTGGGTGCCATGTCCATCATCAACTCCATCCGTGAGATTGCGCAGCTCCCCAGCTCCGGCTTTATGAGCGGTGCCCAGCCGGTGATGGGATTCAACTACGGAGCAAAGCTTTACCGCAGAGTTTCCGACTCCATCCGGTTCGTATTTTTTGCCATCCTCTTCTTAAACACCACCATGTGGCTCATTGTGGAACTTTCTCCGCAGACACTGATCGGCATATTTACCAATGACCCGGAACTGATGGAAACGACCGTAAAGTGCATCCGCATCTATTTCCTGGCATTCCCCTTCATGACGCTGCAGATGGTCGGCCAGCACACTTTCGTGGCACTCAACTATCCGAAGCAGGCATTGTTCTTCTCCCTGTTCCGGAAGCTTGGGCTCATCCTGCCCTTTACCCTGATCCTGCCCCGGCTGGGTCTTGGTGTCATGGGTCCCTTCTGGGCGGAAGTCATTTCCGAACTGGTCGGCGCCACCTCCGCTTTCACCGCCATGTACTTTATTATCTGGCGAAAGATGAAGAAGGCGGCGGAAGCCGAAGAAGCCGCGCAGAAAGCGACGTAAAGCAGAGGAAAAACCGCACAAAAAAGAGGCTGCCGCGGCAGCCTCTTTTCAATTGTATCTCTGAATCTTACATATCTTCCGGTGTGATGAGTCCATAGGTACCGTTCTTTCTCTTATATACCACACAGGTCTCATTGGTCGACGCATCCTTGAATACGAAGAAGTTGTGTCCGGTAAGTTCCATCTGCAGGCATGCCTCTTCGGGATCCATGGGCTTGAAATCGAACTTTTTCACCTTTTCGATCTTAATGGTCTCTTCTTCTGCGGGATCATACTCGCCGCTGTCAAAGAGCTCTGCAAAACTAGCCGCTGCCTGTGTGCGGTCTTCCAGTTTTGTTTTGTGACGGCGGATCTGGCGCTCCAGAAGAGCCTGTACGAAATCCAGAGAGGTATAGAAATCATCTGTTGACTGCTCGGCTCTGAGCAGTCCTCCCTTGATCGGGATGGTCACCTCAATGGTCCTCATATCTTTCTGCGGAGAAAGCGTCACCGTTGCGGTAACATCATCACCGAAAAACTTGTCAAGCTTTCCCAGCTTCTTCTCAACACGCTTCCGCATGGTATCGGAAACATCCACGCCTAAACCTTTGATGTTAAACTTCATAGTGGTCACTTCCTTTCTTTAGGATGATTCGATTATACCATCAAAGTATCCTCATATCAACAAAATGCACAAGGAATACACAAATAATACAGAGTTATTATGCACAATATAAAAAACGCGGGCGGATTGCGACGTCGCCTGCTTTGGGACGAGTTGCAGCGATAGCTGCACCCGAAGGCCCAAACAGGCGATGCGCAGGGTACCGCCCGCGTATGAATTTACACCTGTACCAGAAACTTTGTAATGGGATAGTTGATGATGCCGCCCTTATTGACCTTCGTCTCCTCATCCATGGACAGCACCATTTTGAAGTAGTTGTCCCGGATCTTCGTAAGGGTGCCGAATTCTTCTTTGACGGTCTCTTTATCCAGAAGGTACGCGCAGACGTTCAGGTACGTCCGGTCGTCTCCCTTTCTGGCAATGAAATCCACCTGACTGGTACCGTGCTTGCCCACGTAGACGTTAAAGCCCCGTGTGAGAAGTTCCGTGTACAGAACGTTTTCCAGTGCCGCGTCCAGAGGAACTTCCTCATCGCCCATGGCGGCATTTCTCATGGCAAGATCCGCCATGTAGTATTTTTCCTGGGTCTCCAGTTCCCGGTCATCTTTGATATCGAACCGTTTTACCCTGCCTATGATGCCGGCGCCGATGAAGGCATCCAGAAAGCTGTATACGGTATCTACGGAAATGGTGATCCCCTGTCTCTTTACGTAATCCTTGACTGCCTTGGGGGAGAAGGTCTCGCCCACGTGGCTCATCAGAAATTCCAGTATCTTGTCGATATGGGAAATATCGCGCAGTTTTCCCACCTGCACCACATCTCTTAAAAGCGCGGCACTCAGGGTATCCCGCAGATAATTCTCCACGCAGGATTCCGTTTTTTCCTCCAGGGAGAAGATCCCCGGCATGCCTCCTCTGCGCAGATACTCTTTCAGCAGAACGATCAGATCCGGTTCTTCCACTTTGGCTCCCTCTTCCTTCTGCTCTTCCTTTTTAAACTCCAGAAATTCCGAAAACGTCAGCGGATACACGTCGATCTTTACATAGCGGTATCCCAGATCTTTGGCAAAATTTTCATACAGAATGGTCTGGTTGGAGGCGATCACGTAGAACTCGCAGTTGTGGAAGTTCATCATTTCGCAAAGCACTTCCGCCCAGCCTTCAATACACGGCATCTCGTCGAAGAAGAAGTACATCCTGTCATGTGCTTCCTGCAGGAATTCGATCAGCAGTCCCCGTAAAGAGGCCGTATCACGGAAATAGGAGTAAATAAGGCCCTCGAAGTTGATATACACGATGTTTTCCCGTGATATCCCTCCGTTCTCCAGTTCCTGAATGAATTGTCTGATTATGGTCGTTTTGCCCGCGCGCCGCATGCCGGTGATGATCTTGACTTCTTCCCTCCCGGCATACATCTCGAGCTTTTTGAGATACAGGTCTCTTTGAACCATAAAAATACCCCACCCGATTATAATTTCCCACATCATACATCGGGCGGGGCCATAAGTCTATACTTTTTCGGTTTTAGTCGATATATTGTAAGAATTCAGTAACTATTCAGAACCTCCTGAAAAGAACTGGAAACAGAATGTTTACATTCTGTTTCCGAGGTCTTTCAGGAGGCTGCGATTAGCAGACGCACAGCACATGAGCATGAAGCGAAGCGGAATGCGAATGTACTGCGCGGGTTCTGAATAGTTAAATAATTCAAGTCCACGAAATAACTCCGTTTTTCACCAGAAGGGCGGCGATCTCACCCACAGGGAATCCCACCACCGTGTAATAATCCCCGTTGATCTTCTTTACCAGAAGCGCTCCCAGCCCCTGGATGCCGTAGGCGCCGGCCTTGTCCATCGGTTCTCCCGTGGCCACATAGGCGTCGATCTGCGCATCGGAAAGCGGGAAGAACGTCACGTCCGTGGCAGAGGTGAAACTCTCCTCAAAGCCTTTGGAAAGGATGGTCACACCAGTGAGCACCTGATGTGTCTTCCCGGCAAGTTCCCGGAGCATCCTTTTCGCATCTTCTTCGTCCTTCGGCTTCCCGTAGATCTTTCCGTCACAGACCACGACGGTATCGGAGCCGATCACTGTCACGTCCTCTCCCCTGTGGCGGTCATACACTTCTTTCGCCTTCTGCGCGGAAAGTACCCGGGCTGTATCCGTCACAGGCGTTCCTGCCGGAATGATCTCCTCCCCCACGGCAGGCTCGCAGGAAAACTCCACGGCGAATTTCTGCATCAGTTCCTTCCGCCGGGGCGATCTGGAAGCAAGGATCAGTCTACTCATCCCACCCCTCCATCAGACGGATGTTTACGGAAAGGAGCTGCACGATATCGCCCTCCTCCACGGTAAGATCTTCCACCTGGCTCACGAAGGGGATGTTGATCTCCTCTTCCTGAAGTTCCAGCTCGATCCAGTCCCGTTCCGCCTCTTTGGCATTGGCCATGGCCTCTTCATAGTTCTTTCCTGCTGCCCGGCAAAGGGAAAGATCCGGAAAATGCACGGTAAAAGATCCGTCTTCTTTCTTTTTGAATACTGCGGGATACGTAAACTTCATGATAACTCCTCCATACTCCGGTTATGATACCGCAAAACCGGCGCTCTTGCAATTTTTTTTGCCGATGGTATACTGTCTCGTATGGAATTCAAGTATATTTTATTTGACATGGACGGCGTTCTGGCCAATACCAGAGACTCCATCATTGCTACAACAAAATACACACTTTCCCGTTTCGGCCGCACGCCGGATCCCGAAGTTTTCGGAAGGATCATCGGACCGCCGCTTTTTAAGATCTATCATGAGATCTTCGGTCTCAAAGAAGAGGCGGCCCTGGAAGCGATGAAGATCTATCAGAAATTCTATGCGGAAACCGCAGTCGATTTGATCCGTCCCTTCCCCGGTGTAAGAGATATGCTCGACCGGCTCATTGCCCATGACAGAAAACTGATGGTCTGCACGGCGCGCTATGAACATTCTGCCCGGCTGGTGCTTAACAAACTGGGGATCCTTGACTGCTTCTGCTTTGTGGGAGGCCTGAACGGCACGGGCGAGGGCTGCCGAACAAAAAAGGCAGACGTGATCGAGTACATTCTGAAAGAACTTACGATCATCGATCGGGAACATGCCCTTATGGTGGGCGACCGGGCCGATGACATAAACGCCGCCAAAGCCTGCGGCATAGCCTCCATGGGCGTTCTGTACGGATTTGGAAGCAGAGAGGAACTGGAAAAGGCCGGCGCAGACATGCTGGCGGAAACGTCCGCGGACATTGCCGATCTTATCATTCAATAGACTATGAAGATTTCTGTATATTATACCGTCAACATGGGGATGTGCATCCACACCCCCGGTCACAACGTGTGGGTGGACATCTTTCCGGATATCAAGACACCCGCCTTTTCCAAAATGGAAGATGCGGACTGGGACCGCGTAAAAACGGATCCCGCTTTAAAGCCCACGGAGATCCTGATGACCCACTGTCATCCGGATCATTATTCCCACAGCCGCATGGCGGAGTGCACTGCTCTTTTCCCGGAGGCAGCGATGCTGGTCCCTGCCGGAACGGCGCTTTCTTCCATTAACGGCTACATTTTCACCGCCGACGATCTTCCCGTGACGCATGTTTCCGGGAACGAATTCATCTATGAAGCCGGCGGGCTTCACATCCGCATGCTTAAATCGGAACATTCGTCCGAAAAGTATGCCGACGTCCCTCACTACAGCATCTTTCTTACCCAGGAAGAAAAAACGATCTTCATTTCCGGCGACGCCCACGTGACGGGGGAAGCGCTGTATGACGAACTGGAGAAAACGAAGATCGATCTGGCGATCCTCAATTTCCCCTGGACTTCTCTTTCCAGAGGTCGGGCACTCACGGAGCATGTGGTCGCTCCGGAGCACGTGCTTTTCGTCCATATCCCCAACGCGGAGGATAACAACAACGGCTACCGGGAGGTGGCCGAAAGCGGTTCTTCTGTGCTGCGCGTTCCCGACGTGCGCCTTGCCATGACACCTTATACGGAGTTTTCCTATGATCTATCTTGAAACGGGAAGTACCGATCCCACTTACAATCTGGCCTATGAGGAGTGGGTGCTCACACACCTTACCGAGGGGGAGTATCTGATCCTCTGGCAGAACGACAACGCCATCATCATCGGCAGCAATCAGAACACCCTGCAGGAGATCGATCCCGCTTTCGTACGGGAACATCACATCCGCGTGGTGCGCCGTACCACCGGCGGCGGTGCGGTCTATCATGACCTGGGGAATCTCAACTACTCTTTCATCAAAGACAGAACAAAGGATTCCGGCATGGACATGTCGGAGTTCACACAGCTTGTGGTAAAAGCTCTGGGAAGCATGGGCGTGGCCGCGGAAGCCAGCGGCCGGAACGACATCCTGGTAGACGGGAAGAAAGTTTCCGGCACTGCCCAGCGGGTGGTGAATGCCGGCGGAAAGGAACGCATCCTGTATCACGGAACGCTTCTCTACAAGTCCGATCCCGACATGATCCAGGGCGCCCTTCGTGCCGATCCCGAAAAATTCAAATCAAAAGCCACCAAATCCGTAAAAAGCCGTGTGGGAAACATTTCCGACTACATGCCGGAAGGTCTTACGCTGTATGATTTCCGGGACAGGCTGCGCGACCTGCTCTCCTCCCCGGATGACCGCCAGGCCGGTCCGGTCATCGACTATGATGCCGTAAAAAAACTGCGTGACGAAAAGTACGCCACCTACGAATGGAACTACGGGCGCTCCCCGGAGTTTGACTACGCAAATAAAAAGCGGTTTGCCGGCGGCACTTTCGAAGTACGGCTCAAGCTGGAAAAAGGCGTCATCACCGATGCCGCCATCTACGGGGATTTCCTTTCCCTAAAGCCCGCCTCGGAGATCGCCGAAGCCCTCATCGGAAAGCGCTATACCAAAGAAGACGTGGCGGAGGTCTTCGACCGCTTCGAAGCAACCGATTACCTGGGTACCATCACAAGAGAGGAAGCCGTTTCCGTAGTCATTTCATAACTGCGCGGGCGGTACGAAAAAAGGATGTCTGCAGACATCCTTTTTTTGAAACAGCGCCACCAGGGTTCGAACCTGGAAATCACGGAGTCAGAGTCCGTTGCCTTACCATTTGGCTATGGCGCTATGCGATGCGTCTCTCTCGAGACGCAAGTGCAATTATACATACATCCTTACGATTCGTCAAGCGTTTTTTACATCTTTTCCGGAGCGGAAAATCCCAGCATGCCGATGGACTTTTCCAGCACTTCCTTCGTAAGCTCCAGAAGGGCGATATAGGAAGCTTTCAGTTCCTCATCCTCGCACTTTAAGATCATCACGTTGTGGTAGAAAGTGTTGAAATTGTTGGACACCTCGTAGATGAACTGACAGATCTTATGAGGAGCCTTCTCTTCCCAGGCGGAAGCCACCACTTCGTTGAAACGGGAAAGAGACAGTGCCAGAGTCTTGGCATCGGCGCTTTCTTCGATGGCCTTTGTAACGGAAGTTTCCGAGCGCTTTCCGTAAGTTCTTAAGATACTTCCTATCCTTACGATGGTATACAGGATGTAAGGTCCGGTATTGCCTTCGAAGCTGGTGAAGCGGTCGATATCAAAGATGTAATCCTTTGCCGCCTGATTGGACAGGTCACCGTACTTGAGCGCCGCAAGGCCCACGGTCTTTGCGATCTTTCTGGCTTCTTCGTCGCTTACTTCGTTCTTGTCACGGGAGGCACGGATCTTTTCGTAGACCGCATCCTCAATGTCACGGATCAGATCTTCCAGACGCATGACGCCGCCGGAACGGGTCTTGAAGGGCTTTCCGTCCTTGCCGTTCATGGTGCCGAACCCCAGGAAGGTAAGGTCCTGTCCGTCCTTTACGATGCCGGCTTTTCTGGCGACGCGGAAGAAACTCATGTAGTGGAGATCCTGCCGCTTGTCTGCTACGTAAACGTAATCATCCGGCTGGAACAGTTTTTCCCGTTCCACAAGCGTTGCCAGATCCGTGGTGGCGTAAAGGCTGGCGCCGTCAGACTTTCTTACGATGCAGGGAGGCACTTCCTTTTTGTCTGTGGGCTCCTGAATATCCACCACCAGAGCGCCCTGATCCTCGTGGGCAATGCCCCTCTCTTCCAGATCCTTAAGCATCTCCGGGATGTATTTCTGCACGTCGGATTCGCCCTTCCAGAGCTCGAAATGCACGTCCAGGTTATCGTAGTTCTTTTTCAGATCCGCCTTGGAAAGCTCCATGATGCGTTCCCAGATGCGGGTGCATTCCGGATCGCCTGCCTGCAGCTTTTTGGTGGATTCCAAAGCGCGGGCCTTGAAGGCTGCCGCTTCCGGCGTAGGTGCGCCGTTTTCGTCCACAGCTTTCGACTTCGCGGAAGCCGCCGGGTAGATATCCTCCAGGTCGGAAAGAGTAAATTCCTTCTGGTTCCGGTCTTTTAATTCCTCGATAATGAGGCCCATCTGCAGGCCCCAGTCGCCAAGGTGCACGTCACCGATGGCTTCGTGGCCGTTGGCCGCGCAGATCCTCTTTAACGCCTCACCGATGACGGCGCTCCTGAGATGGCCGATATGCAGGGGCTTTGCCACGTTGGCTCCGCCATAGTCCACGATGACTCTTCTCTTTTCCTGCCGGATCACGCCAAGGAAAGGATCGCTCTTCATCTCATCCAGATAGGAACCGATGAAGGCGGGCTCCATGGTAATGTTCACGAAACCGGGCATGCAGGCCTCTGCCTTTCTGATCTCCGGATGCGCGGAAAGTTTTTCCGCCACTTTTTCTGCGATCTCGATGGGCTTCTTTCCCATTTTCTTTGCCAGAGCCATGCATCCGTTTGCCTGATACTCGCAGAGATCCGGCCGGTCAGATACATTAACACGTCCGAAGCCGGCATCACAGCCGGCTTCGATAAACGCTTTTTCACTGATCTCAGTTAAAAGTTCTGTAATTTTCTTCATTCGATCAAACTCTCTTGAGGTACTCACCGGTACGGGTATCGATCTGAACCTTGTCGCCGATGTTTACGAAAAGCGGAACAGCGATCTGTGCGCCGGTCTCCACGGTTGCGGGCTTGGTAGCGCCGGTAGCGGTATCGCCCTTGAAGCCGGGCTCGGTATCGGAGATCTCAAGCTCTACGAACATGGGAGGCTCTACGGAGAATACGCTGCCGTTGTAGGAGCAGATCTTGCACATATCATTTTCCTTAACGAAAGTCATGGCATCTGCTGCCAGCTCGGAAGGAAGGGTGGTCTGCTCGAAGGTATCCGTGTTCATGAATACGTAGTCATCGCCATCCTTGTAGAGATACTGCATATCTATTCTGTCGATCCGGGCTGCCGGGAATTTCTCGGTAGGTCTGAAAGTCTTTTCCACTACGCCGCCGTTGATCACGTTTCTCAGCTTCGTTCTTACGAATGCTGCGCCTTTGCCGGGCTTAACGTGCTGGAATTCAACGATCTGAAGTACCTGTCCGTCAATTTCTACTGTAACGCCGTTTCTGAAATCGCCTGCTGAAATCATAAAAGATCATCCTCCAAATTAATTTCTCAATAGTGTATATTACTTGTTTTTTTCTAATTATGCAAGTACCTAAATGGAATTTCCAGTACCCGTTTCAACTTGATGAACGGCGTATCCGTTTCCGGCGCCAGAGGTTCTGTGAGGATCATGCGGATCCCGGCGTTTTTCGCACCCCAGGCATCCGTAAAGATCTGGTCTCCCACGGCCGCCACCTGATCCTTCGTAAGGCCCATCCGGCGGATGGCTTCCAGGATCTTGTCCGGCTTCGGCTTCAGTGCTTCGCACAGATACGGAACTCCCACACTGTCGGCAAAAGACTTCGCCCGGGGTTCGTGATTGTTGGACACGATAAACAGCCGGTAGCCCATCTCCTTCAAGTCGTCGATGAGTCCCTTCGCCCGGGCATCCGCCGGAGCGTCGTGAGGCACCAGGGTGTTGTCGATATCCAGAATGATCCCCCGTAAGCCTTTGGCGTACTCCTTCCGCCAGTCGATGCCGAAAATGTTCTCTGCTCTCTCCATACGCGGCTCAGTGCTTTGCACTGTCCTTTTCCAGCAGTTTTCCGATCTCGCTGATGAAAGACTTCACGTCCTTGAATTCCCGGTAAACGGAAGCGAATCTGACGTAGGCGACTTCATCCAGTTCCTTCAGCTTTTCCATGACCTTTTCGCCGATGTACTTCGTGGGGATCTCCCGCTCGCCCAGGGAAAAGATCTCGTTTTCGATATTGTCGATGGCACGGGTGATCTGCTCGATGGAAACAGGTCTCTTGTGACAGGGAACCACGATGCTCTTTTCGATCTTGGTCCTGTCGTAGGGCTCTCTGGTCTCGTCTTTTTTGATGACCATGAGAGGAATGGTCTCCAGCTTCTCATAGGTGGTAAAGCGCTTGCCGCACTGCTCGCACTGACGGCGGCGGCGTATGGAGGCGTTATCCTCTGCGGGCCTGGAATCGATTACTTTGGTGTCTTCTGCATTACAGAACGGGCATTTCATGGTCTTCTCCTTCTTTTCCTTCCGGCTGTGCCGGGATTTCTGTCACTTCCGCGGCCGGGATGATCTCTGCCGGGATCTGTGCGGCCTGTACGGGCATTTCCGCGGCCGGTGCGGCCGCAGGCTCTTCCGCAGTCATTTCTGCTTCGGGAACTCCGTATATTCTCTGATACGCGGCAGTTTCCTGCACCTCGCCGCTGATATTCAGATAAAACACCATCACGGTGGCTTCCGCGTAGGGCATGATCCACAGCGCCGCCACGGGCACGATCTCCATGGCAATATACCAGAACAGAAAACTGATGGCTGCGGTCCACAGAAGCTTTATCTTCTTTCCCCGCATAATGCGGAAAGACGTGCCGATGGCATCCATGATCTCCGTTTCCGGCGCATCCAGGATCACAACATCCGAATACACCATGGCAAGGGACAGTCCGATCATAATGAACTCTGTAAGGATCATCACGATGGCCAGGGCGTTGAACCAGCCGGTGCCGGAGGTGGTGACCTCCTTAAAATGACCGGTGGCCAGGGCGATCATCCAGGTAAACAGCGGAAAGATCAGCGGCACTGCCGTGAAGAAGGTGGTAAGGAATTTGACGGCCACCAGTTTCCAGGGATGGGCGCTGTTCTTAAAACACCAGAACAGGGTGGAAAGGCCGGTCCCGTCTTTCCGGCAAAGCTCCAGCATGAGCTTTTTTCTGCCGTAATCCAGCCAGGCGGCCACCACGAAGGCGACGAACAGAAGCGCAAAGGCCACCAGTACGGCAATGAAAGAATATTTGGGATCGGAGCGGATGACTTTCAGCACGTTGGTGCCCCGTCCCACGATCCTTACGACCACCTTTGCCTCCGGATCGCCGAAGGCTGCGTACAGCCCTGCAAAGCTCAGAAGTCCGCAGAGGAACGTAAGGAAAAAGGAAACGAAATACGCCCCGATGACAGTGCCGTTACGGCCCAGGAGCGCTTCTCTGGCAACTGCTTTGATCTCTTTTGTTTTCAGCATACGAAAGCACCTCCCTCAAGTCCCAGACGAAGGATGCCGCCGAACATGCGCTGCATCTGTTCCGGCCCGAACACGCCGATGGACCTTAACAAAAACGAAAAGATGGCGAAAAACAGCGTCAGCCCGATAATGGCTCCTACCGCCGCGACGATCACCGCCACTACCGCCTCCGTGCACATTTTCTTTCCGCCCCGGGAAAGCAGGGCAAACACGAAGGAAAGCACGGCACAGGGAATGCCGAGGACCATAAGCCATGCCGTCATGACGGAAATAATGGCGAATACGAGGGCGGCCGTTGCCAGGCCGTTTGCCTCCGCTTTTTCCTGAATCTGCATACAAAACACCTCCGAACAGTGAAATTTTGTTTACTGATTTTCCATGGGAGCGCCGAATTCCGAAAGCTCCAGCCCTTCGTTTCTTTCCAGCACCATGCGCACGCTCCACTCGTGAGCAAACAGAAGGAGCGGATTTCCTTTCAGATCCTGTACCTTCTTCATGTCGGACGTACCGTTGATGCGGTCCAGATTCACCTTTTCCGGATGCGCCACCCAGCGCACGTGTTCATAGGGCAGCTGTTCCAGCGCCACTTCCACGTTGTACTCATTTTTCAGACGGTACGTGAGCACTTCGAACTGCAGTACGCCTACCACGCCTACGATGATCTCCTCCATGCCGGAGTTCAGTTCCTGGAAGATCTGGATGGCACCCTCCTGGGCGATCTGCATGACGCCCTTCATGAACTGCTTTCTCTTCATGGTATCGATCTGACGGCAGCGGGCGAAATGCTCCGGCGCGAAGGTGGGGATACCGGCAAATTTGAATTTCTTATTGGAAACGCAGAGCGTGTCACCGATGGAATAAATGCCCGGATCGAATACGCCGATAATATCGCCGGCGTAGGCCTTGTCGATGATCTGGCGTTCGTCCGCCATCATCTGGGTGGGCATGGTGAGCTTTATTTTGCGGCCGCCCTGCACGTGGTTCACTTCCATGCCGGCGTCATACTCGCCGGAGCAGATGCGCATGAATGCCACACGGTCACGGTGGGCCTTGTTCATGTTGGCCTGGATCTTGAAGACGAATGCCGAGAAGTCTTCCTTGTCCGGCTCGATGAGGCCTTCGCTGGACATTCTGGGAAGCGGCGGCAAGGTCATTGCCAGGAAGTGCTTTAAGAAGGGCTCCACGCCGAAGTTGGTGAGGGCCGATCCGAAAAACACCGGGCTCAGTTTTCCCGCGTTCACCTTTTCCGGATCCAGCTCGTCCGCGGCACCGTCGATGAGCTCCATGTCTTCCATGAGCTTCTGGTAGTTGATCACACCGATGACGCTCTGCAGGTTGGGATCGTCGATATCGTATTCCGTAGTCTCCAGTTCCCTGGCGCCTCCCATTTCGGCCTTGAACGTAATGACCTTGCGGGCTTCTCTCTCATAGACGCCCTTGAAATTCTTGCCGCAGCCGATGGGCCAGTTGACAGGGCAGGTGTGGATGCCCAGCACGTCTTCGATCTCGGAAAGGAGCTCGAAGGGGTCTCTGGCTTCCCGGTCGAATTTATTGATGAAGGTAAAAATGGGGATGCCTCTCATGACGCAGACCTTGAACAGTTTGATGGTCTGCGCCTCCACGCCCTTGGATCCGTCGATGACCATGACTGCCGTATCGGCTGCCATGAGGGTGCGGTAGGTGTCCTCGGAGAAGTCCTGATGTCCCGGGGTGTCCAGGATGTTGATCACTTTGCCGTCATAGACGAACTGCATGGCGGAGGAGGTAACAGAGATGCCTCTCTCCTTCTCGATCTCCATCCAGTCGGATACGGCGTGCTTGGTGGCTTTTCTTCCCTTTACGGTGCCGGCCAGATTGATGGCGCCGCCGTACAGAAGGAATTTTTCCGTCAGCGTCGTTTTACCGGCATCCGGGTGAGAGATGATCGCGAAGGTGCGGCGCTTTTCGATTTCTTTTTTCGTAGTTTCGTTTACCATAAGTACCTCTATCGGGCGGATCCGGCTGTGGCATGTCCCGTCTGCACTGCTGCTCCGGTTTTGATTTTCTAAGCTTTCACACGCAGGTCGTGACGCTCGGGGTCCTGCTCACTGCGCTTCGCTTGTTCGTCCCCTCGCACTCCCCGCTATGAAAGCTTGAAAATCTGCAATCCTCGCAATGTGCACAACGGTCCATGCCGCTGCCAGATCTGCCCCGTTAGTTTATTTCGCAAGTTCCAAAAGATAACGTCTCAATGCGTCACGCCAGTCGGGAAGAGGCTCGAATCCGTTTGCACGCAGCTTCGATTTGTCGAGGCGCGAGTTGAAGGGACGTGCGGCCTTGGAAAGGCCGTATTCCGCGGTGGTGACGGGCGTCACTCCTACATTTTCGTATGCCGGGATCTGCCCACTTCCGCTCACGGCAGGGACTCCAAGTTCTGCAGCCTGCTTAAAGATCTCGCAGGCGAAGTCGTACCAGGAGATGAACCCGCCCTCGTTGGTGGCGTGGTAATAGCCGTACTTTTCCGTAAGGCTCATGTCGGCAAGGAGGCGGGCCAGGTCATAGGTATAGGTGGGCGTGCCGATCTGATCGGCTACCACCCGCAGCTGATCGTGGTTTTCCGCCAGTTTCAGCATGGTCTTGATAAAGTTATTACCGTTTTTCCCGAATACCCAGGCGATACGGACGATGAAAAACTTATTAAGATTCCCGGTCACTGCCTGCTCCCCCAGGAGCTTTGTCTTTCCATAGTAGTTCTGCGGGGCATACTCTCTGCAGTCCGGCTGCCAGGGCATCTCGCCTTTGCCGTCAAACACGTAGTCCGTGCTGATGTAGATCATGGGAATATCCAGTGCCCGGCAAGCCTTTGCGATGTTTTCCGTGCCGGTCACGTTGATCTTATATACTTTTTCTTTGTTTTCCTCATCCTCGGCGGCATCCACCGCGGTCCAGGCCGCGCAGTGCACCACAGCCTCCGGTTTCACGGCCGATATCACTTTTTCTGCAGCCTGCCCATCTGTGATGTCCAGCTGCACATAGGAAAAGCCCGGGTCTTTTCCCAGAAGGGACGCCATCTTATTCCGGTAATCCTCTTCGGAAAGGATGTCCGTTCCCACGGCATCAAGGCCGCGTTTTCTGTACTCCCCCATCAGGTCGTGGCCCAGCTGTCCGCCCACGCCTGTTACCAAAAAGCTCATATCCGATCTCCTGTATCAGTCTCATCGCAGCAGCACATTTTCGCCGGTCTGCGATCATTTCCTATTCCAAAAACTGTTCAATATCCCACGGTTCATTGGTCTGAACCAGTATATTTCGTTTGCAGCCTGCTGCCTCACCGGCTTTCATGTCCCTGTCATCGTCTCCCACCATGATAGACTGCGAAAGGTCGATGTTGAACCTCTCTGCCGCTTTTAAAAACATGCCGGGCTTCGGCTTGCGGCAGTCACAGTCAAATTTCAGCTCCGGCCGTTCCCCGGCAAAGCCTTTGTCCGGATGGTGCGGGCAGAAGTAGATGGCATCCAGATAGGCGCCTTTTTCTCCCAGCTCCGTCTGCATCTTTTTGTGGGTAAGGTCCAGCTCTTCAAAGGACATTTCCCCTCTGGCGATCACCGGCTGATTGGTCACCACGATGGCCAGATATCCGGCGGCATTGATCTTTCCGATCTCTTCGGCAGCCCAAGGGAGCACGTGAAAGTCCTCCAGTTTGTGGCAGAACGGCACATAGTAATTGATGGTGCCGTCCCGGTCCAGAAAGACCGCTTTCTGGCGGTTCTTCAGATTCCTTGCGGTCACGATGCCGTTTTCAAAATCCGCGTTCACGGCCCGGTAACGGTCCGGTGTGCCCATGTCTTTCACATATTCCGGAGAGTTATAAGCAAACATGGTGCCGGTGCCTGCCAGCGGCTTCAGAAGGTCCCGATCCAGGTCCCACTTTTCGGGGGCTGTCTCCATCTGCCCCGCGCCTTCGGCAGAAGCGCCCGGCTGCAGCTTATTCTTTTCCCACGGCGGCAGTTCCCCCGGATGGCGTCTTTCCCACGCCGCATCGATCACAGAAGGGGAAAGCACGTGAAGCCCTGCGTTGACACGGTTATCATAGTACTTTGGCCGGGGGTCTTCCTTGGTGAGCCATTCTTTTACGGCTCCGTCCCCGTCGGTAAGGATCAGGCCGGAATCGTAGGGATGGGAATTGGGGTGCGTAAAAAGGGTCGCTTTTCCGCCTTTTTCCCGGTGGAACTCCACCAGGCGGCCGAAATCGATATCAAACAGAGAATCCGCATTTAAAAGCAGGAAATCCTCCGTAAGCTCCCCGCGCAGATAAAACAGCGCGCCGGCATTTCCCAGAGGGACCGTTTCTTCAAAATAGCGGACGGAAACGCCGAAGCGGCTCCCGTCGCCAAAGTATTCCATCACCTTTTCCCGCTGATTGCATACGGTAAAGATCAGTTCCGTAAATCCCTGCTTTCTGAGACACTCCACTTCCCGCTCCAGGACCGGCTTTCCGCCGATGGGAATGAGGGGCTTGGGGATGTCCGGAAAAAGCTCACGGATGCGGGTGCCGAAGCCGCCCGCCATGATGACCGCTTTCATGAGAATGCCTCCCGGATCTCGTAGGTCTCCGGCACGGAATACAGCGTCTTCGTTCCCTCGCTTTCAAATTCAAAGGGAACATACATCAGCTCGTTCATGGCCTTCATTACGTCGTGATGCCTCTCTTTGGGCACGTAGAACACCATGAAACCGCCGCCGCCAGCACCCAGGAGCTTTCCGCCCAGAGCGCCTGCCGCCAGCCCTTTTTCGTACAGGGCATCGATGCCGCCGGTGGTCACGGCGCCGCCGGTCTGCCGCTTTAAGCGCCAGGTCTCATTTAAGAGACGGCCGAAGTCGTCAAGATCCGTACTGTCGTCGGTAAGGATCTTTTCCGCCGCAGGGACCAGAGAGAGCATCTTTCTAAGCTGCAGCGTCTTTTCCCTGCCGTCTGCCCTGGCGTTTTCTTTCTGAATGTCGGATGAAAAACGGGTAAAGCCCGTAAAGAACATCATGAGGTTTGCGTTCAGGGCGCGTTTTCTCTCTTCGGAAACGGAAAGGGGGATCACGGCGTAATCGTAGTCGATAGTTTCTTTTTCCTCCGTCTGCCCTTTTTCAAAAGCGGGCTGCTTCCGGCTTTTCTTTATGTCTACGGCTTCTCTGCCGAATACGATCTTATTGAAACCGCCGAAGGACGCGGCGATCTGATCCTGCCAGCCGCCGGCTTCCCGGCACATTTCCCGTTCCAGATAGATGGCCTCATCTGCCAGGCGCTCTTTCGTTTCCGCATGGCCTTTAAGGCCGTGGAACGCAGAGAGCATCCCTACGGCAAAGGAAGAGGACGTGCCGAGACCGCTCCTTGCGGGAAGATCGGCCTCGTAGGTGATCCTCAGATCCCGCATGCGAAGAAGCTTCATGGCATTCCGGACTGCCGGATGCTCCAGTTCCTCTGCCTCCGTGACCCGCTCGATCTTTGAATAAGAAAGCTCCGTGCGGTAGCTGAAGAAAGGAGGCAGATGCCTCACCGTCACGTAGCAGTATTTATCGAATGTCGTGCTGATAACAGCGCCGCCGTTCTCCCGGAAAAACTCCGGCATGTCGGTGCCGCCGCCGAAAAATGACATTCTGAAAGGTGTGCGTGTAATGACCATGGCCCACTCTCCGCATTCTAATTCAGTGTAATTATACACGCTGCCCCGCGGGTTTTCAAGAAGCGCTTCCGGAGGTGTTTTTGGACTTAAGTTTCCGGATCAGCAGGTTGTCCACTCTGTTTGCCAGATACCCCACCAGAATGGTGACCGGCACCACTGCCAGCGTATACAGGATCAGGTTCCAGTTGTACGGCTGCCAGGCAAGAGCGATCCAGCCGCCGTTTCCGTCGGCCGCGTATTCCAGGAACTGGAAAGATTCCAGGGCCACCAGCCCCAGAAGATAGGTCTCATAGGTAAATTTCCCCAGGAAACGGGACAGTACGTTTTCGGTACGGAACTTCATCATGCCGGCGAAAAGCGCCACATCGAAAAAGACCGTCACCGGCTGCTGGGAAAGCCCGGTGATAAACTTTTGAAGAATGCCCGGGTCGGGACCGTAGTTCTCGGTATAATAGCCAAGCTTCCTGCGCACCGCGTGGAAAACGGTGAGGGAAACGAAAAACAGCGCCGTAAATGCCGCAAGCTTCCACCAGTAGTTCTTTTTGAACCAGGAAACGATCTTTTCCTTATAGGAAGCCGTGGCCGCGCCAAGCACGAATCCCGCAGAGGAATTCATCCAGCATTCCCAGTTGAACCACAGGGTGCGTTTCTGCATCCACCAGCTGGCTTTGGCAAATCCGTCGGGTTCCAGCCACCACCCCGGCTCTCCTGCCCACCAGGCAAAATGCCCCATGACGCTGAACGCTGCCAGTACAAAAACGGTGGCTCCCGCGTAAAGCCACAGCCTGGCCCGGACCGTCTTTAACCGGGTGCGGGAAAACCAGAACACCAGATAAAAAAGGAACAATACAAACGGAAACCATCCGTAGGGATTCAGCTGCGTAAGACCCAGCACGCCGAAAATGATCTTCGGTGCGGAAGCCTTTCCCACCGCGCGGAAGCCTTTCCCACCGCGATGTAATTCAGCGCGAAGAGGATGTTGGTCACGTAGAAGGGGACCAGCACCACCGGAAGACGCCGTCTGCCGAAGTTCCTCATGTAGTCCGGATCACGGTCGGCATTCAGAGTAAGGCCGTAGCCGGAAGTGAAGAAAAAGATAGAGACCAGGAGAAATCCGATATCGTTGAAAAAACTCAGTTCACCGGTCACTCCGTAGAACGGCCATTCCTGGGCGATATGATGGAAAATAATGAACAGGGCCGCGATCCCGCTAAGAGATTTCGTGGAATCCTTCGACAGAAAATCCTCATGGAACCGATCTTTAAAACCGGCAAAGCGTCCGCCCCACAAAAGGAAGAGAAAGCATAACAGATATACGGCATATGAAAGGATCATAACGCGTTCCCCCTTTTCCTCCCCGCTTTCCTGATCCGCAGAGAGAATTATCCAATTCACTATACCACAAAGCATCCTTCATTTCACGAATTTTCGAGACAAAAACCGCCATCCGTTCCGGCCCGGTGCCGTCGATTTTCGGCATTATGACTACTTTGGCGACTTATTTTTGTGAGTTGTGACGAAGTGGTAGTTGCTACAACTTTTCGGTTGTGAAACATTTGACCATAAAACTGTTTGGATTTATACTTTCAGGGTGGTATCCTACCTATTAAGAACGTGAATTTTTCTTCATTACAACAGGAGGAATTTTATCCATGAGAGAAATTGACAGCAAGGTCATCACCAAAGCCGTGAGAGACCTTTGCATCGAGGCCAATTCCTTCCTTCCGGAAGACATCAAGGCCCGCATCCAGAAAGCCTGCGACACCGAGCCCTGGCCCCTTGCCAAGTCCATTCTGGGCATTATTAAGGACAACTATGAGATCGCCGAAGAAAACCGTGTGCCCATCTGCCAGGATACCGGCATGGCCTGTGTTTTTCTGGAGATCGGCCAGGACGTGCACATTACCGGCGACCTGGAGACAGCCATTCATGAAGGCGTAAAGCTTGGATACACCGAGGGCTTTTTAAGAAAATCCGTAGTGCGCGATCCCCTGGACCGCGTAAACACCGGCGACAACACCCCGGCCATGATCTATTACAACATCGTTCCCGGCGATAAGCTGACTCTCACCGTGGCTCCCAAGGGCTTCGGTTCCGAAAACATGAGCCAGATCAAAATGCTGAAGCCTTCGGACGGTCTTCAGGGCGTAAAGGATTTCGTCCTCAAAGTCGTGGAAGACGCCGGCCCCAACCCCTGCCCTCCCGTGGTGGTAGGCGTAGGTATCGGCGGCACCTTTGACAAGGCTGCCTTCCTTGCAAAGAAGGCCCTCATGAGAAGCACCGACGTAAGAAACGCTAAGCCCTTCTACGCCGATCTGGAAAATGAGCTTTTAGAGAAGATCAACGCCAAAGGCATCGGTCCCCAGGGCGTGGGCGGACACACCTATGCACTGGCCGTAAACATCGAAGAAATGCCCACCCACATCGCAGGTCTTCCCTGTGCCGTCAACATCAACTGCCACGTGACCCGTCACAAGACAGTGGAACTGTAATTCGAAAGGAGACATGGACATGATAAAAAAAGTGACAGCGCCTCTTACGAAGGAGCAGTTAAAGGATCTTCATTCCGGTGACGATGTTCTCATTACCGGCGTGATCTATACCGCCAGAGATGCCGCGCACAAAAGACTGTGCGAGCTTCTGGCTGAGGGAAAGGAACTTCCCTTTGATGTGAAGGATTCCATCATCTACTACGTAGGCCCCACCCCCGCAAAGGAAGGCCAGGCCATCGGCAGCGCCGGTCCCACCACCAGCTACCGCATGGATGCCTACTCTCCCGCCATGATCGCCGCCGGCCAGACCGGCATGATCGGCAAGGGCAAAAGAGGTCCCGAGGTGATCGAAGCCATGAAACAGCACGGTGCCGTATACTTCGGCGCCATCGGCGGAGCCGGCGCTTATCTCTCCCGCTGCATTAAAAAAGCGGAAGTGGTCTGCTATGAAGACCTGGGAAGCGAAGCCGTACGCCGCCTGGAAGTGGTAGACTTCCCCGCGTTCGTCATCATTGATTCCGAAGGAAACAATCTGTACGAGACCGGAAGAAAAGCTTATCTGGATTCCGTTAAGTAAATTCAACATACAGAAAGGAACACATTATGGAAAAGAAAAAGATCGTCATTGGTGTCATCGGCGCTGATGTACACGCAGTAGGAAACACGATCATGAACCGTGCTCTTACCGACGCAGGTTTCGACGTGACCAATCTGGGCGTTCTGGTACCCCAGGAAGAGTTCATCGAAGCAGCCATCGAGACAGGTGCCGACGCCATCCTCGTTTCCTCCCTTTACGGACAGGGCGAGATCGACTGCACCGGCTTCCGTCAGAAGTGCGATGAAGCTGGATTAAAGGGCATCCTCCTCTATGCCGGCGGAAACCTGGTAGTAGGCAAGGTTCCGGCAGATGAGATCGAGCGCCGCTACAAGGAGCTTGGCTTCGACAGAGCCTTCCCGCCGGGAACCGATCCCTCCGTAGACATTGAGTACCTTTACAGAGACCTGAACATGGAAGCATAAGTCACATGAACACAGTATTACTGATCGATTTCGGAAGTACATACACCAAGGTGACGGCTGTCGATACCGTGAGCGAACAGGTGCTCGGCACCGCCCAGTCCTTTACCACCATCGAAACGGATATCATCGAGGGCCTCAACAACGCACTCGCCATCCTTTTCGAAAAGACCGGAAAACTGGAGATCAACGAGCAGTACGCCTGCTCTTCCGCTGCCGGAGGTCTTCGCATGGTGGCCATCGGCCTGGTACCGGAGCTTACCGCAAAAGCGGCCAAGCAGGCATCCCTGGGCGCCGGCGCAAAGGTCATAAAGACTTTCGCCTACGAGCTCACCGAAGGTGACCTTAAGGAGATCGACCGCATCGATCCGGATATCTGCCTTCTTTCCGGAGGCACGGACGGCGGCAACCGGGAAAACATCATCTATAACGCAAGGATGCTTGCAAAAAGCACGAAGAATTTCCCCATCATCATTGCGGGAAACCGGAGCGCGGCAGATGAATGCGCGGAGATCCTTAAGGAAAAACAGACCATCGTCTGTGAGAACGTCATGCCCCGCCTGGACATCCCCAACGTGGGTCCCGTTCAGGAAGAGATCCGCAATCTGTTCTTAAAGCAGATCGTCAAGGCAAAAGGCCTTTCCGAAGCGGAAAACCTCATTAAGGGCATCCTGATGCCCACCCCCTCGGCCATGCTCACCGCCATGAAACTTCTGGCAAAGGGCACCAGGACCGAAGACGGCATCGGCGATCTTCTGGGCGTTGACCTGGGAGGCGCCACTACGGATATCTACTCCATGGCCTTCGGATTCCCCACCACAGCAAACTGCGCGCTGAAGGGACTTCGCGAAGATTACGCAAAGCGTACCGTGGAAGGCGACATCGGCATGCGCTACTCCATCCACGGCATCGTGGACGCGGCAGGTATCGCCCGGATCTGCGAACTCTCCGGTCTGGACGAAGACCGCGCAAAGGAGATCATCGATTACCTGGGCACCCACACCTACGTTCTTCCGAAAAACATCGTGGAAGACGGTTCGGAGAAGGAAGTCCTTCCCGGAACGGATTACACCATGGATGAGCTCTCTCACCTGGATTTCGCCCTGGCAGGCGCTGCCATCGAAGCAGCCGTCACCAGGCATGCCGGAAAGCTGGAGGAGTATTTCACTCCCTTAGGCGTAAGCTACATGCAGACCGGCAAGGACCTTACCAAGGTCACCAAGGTGATCGTCACCGGCGGAGCTCTCATCCACACCACCCGAACGGCAGAGATCGCGTCCCACGCCTTCTTCTCTCCGCTCACACCCATGTCTCTTAAGCCAAAGCGCGGGGACATACTCGTAGACAGAAAATATATCCTGGCGTCCATGGGACTTTTAAGCACCGTGTACCCGGATATCGCTCTCAGAATAATGAAAAAGGAGCTAATCAAAGATGAACCTTGAGATCAGAAACAAGAAATGGTCAGACGATGAATTCCTGAAAGTGGAAAAGGAAGTCCTGGCCACCTGGCCCACCGGTAAAGACGTAAATCTTACCGAAGCGATCGACTATCACAAAAGACTGCCGGATCACAAAGTATTCACCAAAAAGCTGAACAAGGCAAAGGCCGAGGGAAAGACCCTCATCCAGCCCAGAGCAGGTGTAGGTCTCATCGAGAACCACATCAAGCTCATGCAGCATCTGCAGGACTTCGGCGAGACCGATCTTCTGCCCACCACCATCGACTCCTATACCCGTCAGAACCAGTATGAAAACTGCGCTGAGGGTATCCGTCGTGAGAAGGAAATGATGGCTTCCGGAAACTTCCATCCCCTTCTTAATGGCTTCCCCGCTGTTAACCACGGTATCGCCGGCTGCCGTCAGGTATGCGAATCCGTAGAGACTCCCCTGCAGATCCGTCACGGCACCCCCGACGCCAGACTTCTTGCCGAGATCACCCTGGCAGGCGGTTTCACCTCTTACGAGGGCGGCGGGATCTCCTACAACATTCCTTACGCAAAGAACATTCCGATCGAGCAGACCATGAAGGACTGGCAGTACGTTGACCGTCTGGTAGGCGTTTACGAAGCCAACGGCGTACCCATCAACCGTGAGCCCTACGGTCCCCTTACCGGAACGCTGGTTCCTCCCTGCCTTTCCCACGCCGTAGCCATCATCGAGGCTATCGTTGCCGCAGAGCAGGGCGTCAAGAACATCACCGTAGGTTACGGCCAGCTGGGCAACCTGATCCAGGACGTGGCAGCCATCCGCACGCTGGATGAGCTCACCAACGAGTATCTGCAGAAATTCGGATACAATGACGTAAACGTTACCACCGTTCTTCACGAGTGGATGGGCGGCTTCCCCGCAGACGAGGCAAAGGCTTTCGGTCTGATCGGCTGGGGCGCAGCTGCTGCTGCTCTTTCCAAGGCCACCAAGGTCATCGTAAAGAGCCCTCACGAAGCATACGGCGTACCCACCATGGAAGCGAACGCGGCAGGTCTGCGCTGCACCAAGCAGGTAGTCACCATGCTGCAGGAGCAGTCCATCCAGGGCCCCAGACTTCAGTCCGAAATGGCCATCATCAAGGCCGAGACCAGATGCATCCTTGACAAGTGCTTCGAGCTTGGCAAGGGCGACTGGTGCCAGGGTGCCATCGCCGGCATCAATTCCGGTGTCATCGACATCCCGTTCGGTCCCGCAAAGTGCAACGCAGGTCTCATGCTTCCCGCACGTGACAATGACGGTGCCGTTCGTATCCTTAACACCGGCAACCTTCCCTTCACCGATGACTTAAAGAACTTCCACCACGACAAGCTGGCTCAGAGAGCAAAAGTGGAAGGCCGCGACGTTTCCTTCAACATGGTAGTTGACGACGTATACGCCGTAGGACTCGGTCACCTGGTAGGAAGACCCGGAATGAGATAAGTTAAAACATTTATTTTTATAAAGGAGAATTAATCATGAAAATCGTTGATCTTGTATGTGCTCCCGGCCGTACCGGTTTCTTCTTCGATGACCAGAAGGCCATCAAGATGGGTGCAAAGTCAAACGGTGCCGCTTACGTAGGCGCACCCGCAACTCCCGGATTCAAGTCCATCCGTCAGGCCGGCGAATCCATCTCCGTTCTTCTGGTCCTGGAAGACGGCCAGATCGCTCACGGCGACTGCGCAGCTGTTCAGTATTCAGGTGCCGGCGGACGTGATCCCCTGTTCCTTGCAGAGGAGTTCATCCCCGTGATCGAAAAGTACATCAAGCCCGCCATCGTTGGCAAGGAAGCCGACAACTTCAGACAGCTGGCAAAAGAGATGGAAGCCATCACCGTTGACGGCAAGAGACTTCACACCGCTATCCGCTACGGCGTTTCCCAGGCTCTTCTGGATGCCGTTGCAAAGGCTCACAAGAAGCTTATCTGCGAAGAGGTTGCTGACGAATACGGCCTTACCGTTTCCGAAGAAATGGTTCCGATCTTCACCCAGTCCGGCGACAACCGTTATGAGAACTCCGACAAGATGATCATGAAAGGCGCTCAGATCCTTCCCCACGCTCTGATCAACAACGTTGAGACCAAGCTTGGCAAGGACGGTTCCATCCTGAAGGAGTACGTTGCATGGCTTCGTGACCGTATCCAGGAGCTTCGTCCCACCGAGGACTACACCCCCATCATGCACATCGACGTATACGGCACCATCGGCCAGGCATTCGGCGATGACAACTTCGTTGGCATGGCAGACTACATCGCAGACCTTGAGCAGATCGCAAAGCCATTCAAGCTTCGCATTGAGGGACCCATGGATGCAGGCGAGAGAGAAAAGCAGATGCTCTGCATGAAGGGCCTTCGTGAAGAAATGGACAAGAGAGGCATCAACGTTGAGCTGGTAGCTGACGAGTGGTGCAACACTCTGGAAGACGTTATCTACTTCTGCGACAACAAGGCAGGCCACATGGCTCAGATCAAAACTCCCGACCTTGGCGGAATCAACAACACCATCGAAGCAGTTCTGTACTGCAAAGAGCACGGTTTCGGCGCTTACCAGGGCGGTACCTGCAACGAGACCAACCGCAGCGCAGAAGTCTGCGTAGAGTGCGCAATGGCTACCAAGCCGGATCAGATCCTGGCAAAGCCCGGCATGGGCGTTGATGAAGGCTACATGATCGTTTACAACGAGATGAGCCGTATCCTCGCTCTGCGCGCTGCAAAGCACTGATCACCTGAAATACGACCGGCGGTGCCCTGTGTATCGCCGGTCTTGTTGCACAGTTCTCCGGGTGGATTGCGAGCTGTGCGTGCTTCGCAGCGAGTTTCGCAGCGAAGCGAGAACTGTCCGAAGCTGCGAACACGCACCGAAGCATGGTACCGCCCGGAGAACGTGGCATCATTGGAGGCAAGATGGAGAAGGGTCTGATACAACTGTATTACGGCGACGGCAAAGGCAAAACAACAGCCGCCATGGGTTCGGTGCTGCGTGCCGTGGGACACGGTCTCAAGGTGCTGGTCTTTCAGTTCTTAAAAAGCCCGGACGGCAGCGGTGAAGTAAAGATCTTAAAGACGCTTCCCGGCGTGACCTACATGGACAACACCGTGGACGCTCCCTTCCTCTTCAACCTCACCCCCGAACAGCAGGAATATTTCGCCGATCTCTACCGCGCGCAGTTTCGTGAACTTTGCGATAAGATCCGTTCCGGCGAATATGATGTGGTGGTCCTGGACGAGCTCCTGGACGCCTGCAACTTAGGGATCCTCCCCAAAGAAGACGTGTGCCGCATGATGGAAGAAAAGCCTGCGTGCACCGAGCTGATCATCACCGGTCACAGATACGACGGCTGCGACATCTCGCCCTATATCGAGAGAGCCGATTACGTGACCAATTGTAAGAAAGAAAAACACCCGTTCGACCGGGGCGAAGGCTGCCGCGACGGGATCGAACAATAAATATCAAAGAGGTTTTTCTATGGAGATCAAGAAATCTGCCACTGCGGGCACCATGGAATCCAGCGACGCATTCGTAATGGTTTCCCCCGCGGACGAGCTTATCACAGAGATAAACTCCGTGGTCTATACGCAGTACGGCAAAGCCATTGAGGCATGCGTGAAAGAAACGCTGGCGTCACTTGGCGTTACCAAAGGAAAAGTAGCAGTGACCGACAAGGGCGCCATTGACTGCGTCATCGCGGCACGTGTCGAGACAGCGGTAAAACGCGCGGGAGGTGAAAACTGATGAGACGTTCCATGCTTTTTATTCCCGGCAACACCCCCAACCTTCTGATGAACGGTGACATTCTGGGTGCCGATGCCGTGATCCTCGATCTGGAAGATGCCGTTTCTCCCGCAGAAAAGGACTCCGCCAGGATCCTTGTGAGAAATATTTTAAAGAACCTCCGTTACCAGGGCTGCGAGATCATCGTCCGCATCAATCCCGTGGACACGGATTTCTGGCAGAAGGACCTGGATGAGATCATCCCCTTAAAGCCGGATCTCATCATGCCGCCGAAGAGCTCCTCCGGCGACTATGTGCGCACCGTTTCCGACTACATCGGCAAGCTGGAGGAAAAGTGCGGGTTCGAAAAGAACACCGTAAAGCTCATCCCCCTGATCGAGACGGCGCTCGGCGTGGAGAATGCTTATGACATCGCCTCCGCCTGCGACAGAGTGGCCGCCATCTTCCTGGGCGCCGAAGACCTTACCGCAGACCTTCGCTGCGTTCGTACCAAAGAGAGCCGGGAGATCCTGTATGCCCGTCAGAGACTGGTGACAGCAGCCAGAGCTGCCGAAGTGGACGTTTACGATACGCCTTTCACCGACGTTGACGATCTGGAAGGACTTGTGAAAGACGCGGAAACCGCAAAATCCATGGGCTTTACCGGCAAGGCTTCCATTTCCCCCCGTCACGTGGACGGCATCAACACAGTCTTCTCTCCCACCGAAAAAGAGATCGCCTATGCGCACGAAGTCATGGAGACCATTGAACGGGCAAAGAAAGAAGGCAAGGGCGTGGTCGCCCTTCGGGGAAAGATGATCGACGCTCCCATCGTGAACCGCGCAAAGCGCGTTCTGGAAATGGAAAAGGCTATTTTCGGAGGTGAAGACTGATGAGCAAATTAGTGGAAAACATTGGCGAAGCCATCAGAAAAACAGGTCTTAAGGATGGAATGACCATCTCCTTCCATCATCACATGAGAAACGGTGACCACGTTCTGAACATGGTCCTTGAGGAAGTGGCAAAGCAGGGGATCAAAGATATCACCGTTAATGCCAGTTCCATTTTCGACGTGCACGAACCCATCATCGATCACATTAAAAACGGCGTAGTGACAGGCATCGAGTGCAACTACATGGGCAGCAAGGTAGGGCATGCCATCTGCGAAGGCATCATGGAAAAGCCCGTGATCTTCCGCACCCACGGCGGACGTCCCTCCGACATGGAGAAAGGGACCAGCCACATCGACGTGGCCTTCATCGCGGCTCCCACTTCCGACGATATGGGCAACTGCACCGGTAAGATCGGAAAAAGCGCCTGCGGTTCCATCGGCTACGCTTTCGCGGATGCCATGAATGCGGACAAGGTAGTCATCGTTACCGACAACCTGGTGCCCTATCCCCTGACAGGCGCTTCCATTCCGGAGGTCTACGCAGACTATGTCGTTGCCGTAGACGAGATCGGCGATCCCAAGGGCATCGTTTCCGGTACTACGAAGATCACCCGTGATCCGGTGGGACTTCGCATGGCAGAGTATGCCGCCAGGGTCATCGATGCTTCAGGCCTCCTGAAAGAAGGCGTGTCCCTTCAGACCGGTGCCGGCGGCGCAACGCTGGCCGCTGCCAAATTCATCAAGGAGATCATGCTGGAACGCGGTATCGTGGGTTCCTTCGGCATGGGCGGCATCACCGCCTACATGGTAGACATGCTGGAAGCCGGCTGCTTCCGCTCCCTCATCGACGTGCAGTGCTTCGATCTGGACGCTGTCAGGAGCCTTCGTGACGATCCCCGCCACATGGAAGTTTCCGCCACCCAGTACGCCGGCGTTTCCGGAAAGAGCGCTGCCGTGGATTCTCTGGACGTGGTGCTTTTAGGCGCCACCCAGGTGGACGTGAACTTCAACGTAAACGTGCACACCGATTCCAACGGCTACATCATGGGCGGTTCCGGCGGACATTCCGATACGGCAGCCGGCTCCAAGCTTTGCATCATCATTGCTCCGCTCACCCGTGCCCGTCTTCCCCTGGTGGTGGACAGAGCGCTCACCATCTCCACTCCAGGCAAGGACGTGGACGTGGTAGTGACCCAGCGAGGCATTGCCGTAAATACCAGGTACGGAAAGAATAAGGAACTGAAAGAAAAGCTCATCGCCGCACACCTTCCGGTCTGCGAGATCGAAGACCTTAAGAAGAAGGCAGAGGAGCTTTCCGGCGTCCCGGCATCACTTCCCCTTTCCGACCGTGTAGTGGCAAAAGTGCTCTACCGCGACGGTACGGAGATCGATACCATCAAAGCCGTAAAGTAGTCAAACGGGATTTTCCATCCGCGAGCCCCTTTTTCGGCCTTCCGGTTGAAAAGAACCTCCGTCGCGAACGCATGCCCGCCGGCATTTTCCATCCGCAGGCCTGTTTTTCGGCCTTCCGGTTGAAAAGACGCTGCGGCGTGCCAATTGCAAAGGACAAAAATTCCATCCGAAAGCCTCAAAAATGGCCTTTCGGATGGAATTTCTTTTTCTGGTACTAATTTATTATACAGACCGCACGTCCGTACATTATACATGGCTGCTATCATAAATGCTTCCCATGGACCATATCTTAAGATCTGAGATCTGCACTTCGCTTCCCATTGCCGTCAGACTGATCCCATCGCTGTCAGACCTTGAGGGATATACCATCTGCATCACCACGTTCTGATGATTGGCAAACACTTCGATCATGCATTTGTCGATCACCACTCTCAGCTCCATCGTTCCGTCTTCATCAGCATCAAAATATGCCGTTTCCGGCACTCTGCCCCGCACGTCCGGACACAGAGAGGAAACCAGCGTGTCTATCGTTACGGCGTTGTGGGGGATCTTCGCGCCGACGGACATGTAGATATTGATATCCGTGTATTCCGCCAGGTCGTCGCTTCTCAGCACCCGAAGCCGCAGCGCGCGGGCCTTTTTGAGATCCACCCTCATCTGAATGTCCAGTTTGTTTCCCCGGGCGGAAAGAACTTCCTCCGTAAACGGTTTCAGTGAAAGCTCACCGATCTCCGTTTCTTTCTCATGAAGGGAATCGACGGCTTCTGCCGGATCGATCCGGACCGTTCCCGAAGCACCGGGCGTCATATGATACATCAGACTGAAGGCGCCGTTTCGCGGCGGTACCTTCTTCGCGTCTTTCGTATTGAAGATCACGTACGCGCCGCCGTTTCCGTCGGACATGGCGCAGGGAGCCTGATAGCTGGAGCAGGCCCGCGGTCCGTGGTTGAACCGCATGGACCGTTCCGGATAGAACCTGTGTGTGTTTTTGTCAAATCCTCCCAGGGTCAGATAGGCACCGTCCAGGTGACTGAAGTTGAAGAGTGCGTACCCGTCTCCAAACGGAACGAAATACGGACAGGCGCCGTCATTTCCTGCAGGGATCTGCGGAAATCCGCCCGGAGCAAGTTCGCCGATATAGGTCCAGTCCTTCAGATCTTTCGAAGTAAACATCTGTTCCACCATGATGTTTTTCGGATCTATGCCGCGCTTTTCCTGATCTCCGTAAAGACAGCCGGATAAGGAATAGTATCCCGTCTCGTCCTTCCACAGATACGGGTCGAACAGGCCGTAAGGACGGCCGCCGTTCGTTTCGGCATCCGGGAGGAGCGGGATCACCGGGTTTTTCGGCTCCTTTTCCCAATTGAGGAGCAGCGGGTCTTTTGCATACGCGATCATCGTCCCTTTCCATCGTCCGTGGTAGATGGCGACCACGCGGTCCTCTTCCACCAGCGTCGCCCCGCTGTAGCAGGCATACTCCAGGTCCGGATACAGCGCCAGCGGCAGGTCTTTCCAGTGGACCAGATCCGTACTGACGGCATGCCCCCAGTGAACACGGTGCGCGGAATAGTCCGGATTCTCCTTCGGCGGAAACGCCTGATAAAAGATGTGATATCTGCCCTTCCAGAAACAGAGCCCGTTGGGATCGTTGATGATGCCGTCCGGGGAATAGTAATGAAAGACCGGATTCCACGGGCTGTCCTTGTATTTCTCCCGGTATTCCCGGTAGGCCTTCATCTGTGCGCTGGTCTTCAGTTTTTCCTTCTGTTCTTCCAGGTCTCCCTCAAAAATCTCCTTTTCGATGGAACTGGGTCGATATTCAATACAAGCTGGCATCCCTGCTCTCCTTTATGCTTATGACCGTCAAGAAAAATAGAACAAATCTCACCTCAAAACCGGCATGTGAGCCTCTGAGCGGTTTGAGCCGTATCCGGCTCACATAAATGCTCAGAAAACTTTTGCCGATTTGGACCTCTGACGCCTTGACCCCCTCTCCGGCTCACATTGCTTCCGAAAAGTCTGCTGAAATTGTCGCAAAACAGTTTACATAACTTTCTGCATGTGAGCCTGTCGGCGCCAAACCACGTCAGCGGCTCACATCGCAGTTTTTTGCCTTTTTCAGCATGTGAGCTAAAATGGGCTTAAAGCGCTCTGCGGCTCACATCGCATTCTTTTCCTTTGTAAAAGGAATCTCATGCGCTTGCGGCAGCGGGCGCGAGCAGAGCGAGCGGCCAGGCGGAGTTATGCAGACACGCAAGCCCGGAAAGGCAGCTGCTTACGCTTTCTCGCAGGCGGCTTTCCGGCTGACTACAGACCGGACTCATGCAGGATCGAATACTCACCGCTGCTTTCCAGATACAGCATCAGGTCTGCAGGCATTGTATTCCGCAGACACATCCGCACATTATACATATCAGAGAAATCAACAAACTCTTCTGCGTCTTTTCGGGGGATCCCTGCACGTACTCTTCTGTCGATCAGCCTGGATCGAAGGAATTCCTGATCTGCCGAAATGCTGATCGTGTAATCGGCATACTTTGACAGATCTCTCCAGCCTTTCTCATTCAGAAGCAGATAGTTGCCTTCCAGGAGAACGATATCGGAATCCACGATCAGTGCATCTTCCACCGGGTCTTCTTTTATCCTGTCAAAATCAGGCCAGGTACCGGTTTTTCCTGCAGCAACTTCCCTGATCTTTCCTTCGAGTTTTTCAATATCAAACGTTTCCGGGCAACCTTTCACCTTTGCCATAAGGATTTCTTCTCCCTCGCGGAAAAGCGTATGGGTATCGAGATATGACTGGTACTTGTGGTATCCATCCATCCCCACCACTGTGATCTTCTCCATCCCCGGTATCCCGTCAGCCATGCACGCCAGTACTTTTGTGAGAGTGCTCTTTCCTGCGGCAGGCGGTGCAGCCGCCATAACGAGTATCCGGCCGTTTTTCTGTTTCTGCAAAGCATCCAGCTTATGAAGAAGCGGCAGAAAGATCTCTTTCACATTCTGATCCGAGTATTTCGCCCGAACCGGCATGTTGTTTATCATCAGATCAAAAACCAAATCTACTGCTCTCCTTTCCTCTGCCGTCAATGAAATATACCTTAGGTTCCTGTACATGATTCATACTGTTTCGTTCTGCCAGACACGAAAGGATCCTTTTTGTCATTGATTCAAAATCCTGCTCCAATGAATAAATACCAAGATCATCAGCTTCGGGACAACGGTCAAACATGACCGCATGTCTTTTCACTCCCTTTGATCGGAAGTATTTTTCCAAAACAGCGCCAAATTCGCCTATCGAATAAAGCACTCCGTCAGCCCCTTCCAGCTCATTCATGATTTCCTCCATCATCCTGTCCGGAAACCGCACATAACGATCGGAATACTTCCAGGGGATCCTGCAGATCCTGCCGTCCGGTTCCAATTCCCGGAAAAACTTCTCTCTTGCTGCTATATTTCCGATCCGCAGCTGTTCCCAGCCAACATATGCGATTTTCCGGCAGCCTGCTTTTTTCAGGATCTCATGCAGGCTCCGGATGGCATGCTTGTTATCGATGCATACGCAGTCTGCGTACGGGTTTTCCAGAGGGGAGTCAAAAAAAACCAGATTCATACCAAGTCCGGTCAGCTTTTTTAATTCGTGCGGGCAGATCTCCAGGTCTTCCGGCCAGATAACAACATTCCGGAAACCTTTTTCATAAATCTTAAAAAGGCAGTCACTCAGCGACGATCCATTTGCCGCCTGTTTATACATGACCAGGGAACCGCATTTTTCAGCTTCTGTCTGAAAAGCTCCCATGAATCTGGAGAAGAAATAATTCTCTGCAGGAGCCACAATGGTAATAACATCCATTTCCCGGTTTCGCGGGCCATAGTACAAAGACACTCTTGTGCCGCTTCCCTGCTGACGATCAACGATCTGTTCCTCTTCCAGAAGGTCTAATGCCTTACGCACGGTAACTCTGCTGACGCCCAGATCTTCTGCCAGTTTCCGTTCTGACGGAATATAATCGCCATCTGCATACACGTCATTATAGATCTGTCCGCATATATGCCGCCTGACCTTTAAATACAGTTTCTTCTGTTCAGCGCTTTCTGTCATTCTTTCATCTCCGTAGATGCAGGATCCAGTCTTTTGATGATATCTTCCTGGATCTCCGGAGATAAGTCAAGAAAATTCACAAAAGTCCCGTGGATACGAACGATATAGACGCCGCTCGGAGCATACTTTTTGGGGTCCGCCAGAACTTTTCTCAGCATTTCCTGCGTTGTCACATTCATATACAGGTAAAACGGCGACACATCCTTATCGTCAATCGCATTAAAGAACAAAGGAGTAAAGATCTTATTCTTAAACTCCATTCCCTTTTCTTCCGTTGTATTCCCCTTAAAATATCCCGGATCGATCCCGAAATGGGAAGCGTATCCGCCGCACATAGTGCAGAAGGGAAGGTTCCTGTTGGAGAGCATCCTCATGCCGATACCGCCGGAGGCATCTCCGAACAGCGGATCAACGCCATAATTCAGCATTTCTCTTGCCTTTCTTCCGTCGGGAGTCGCTCCCACCCAGTATCCGTACATGAGATGCGTTGATGGTGTGGAGTAATCCGGCCGGAATGGATTTCCCAGATAGTTCTTCTTTGATGCAACGATTTTTGATACTCTGTACGCGAGGTCAGCGGCTTCCCTGTCAACTTTCGGGATATTATTTCCGTATTTGTCACAACTTGCCAGATACTGCCGCATCTCCTCATCATGTTCGAAGTTATCCATAAGGGCACAAAGCATCCTGTCGGCATCACCCGGTCTTTCGGCAAGAAGCGTATCGATGGCAATAAAGGAATCTGCCAGAACGGTCAGTCCATGGATCAGGCAGCCGCTGCCGTTGTACCTGGTCCCCTGAACTTTTGTATCACGCATATCTATGCCGCTTTCCATTCCTCCCATCATTGTGGAAAGGAAGGGGACCTGATACAGGCTCAATGCCGCGGAAGCACGATTTGCGGCCTTCACCATGTGGTCAACATACCCATCCAGTTCACGATAAAAGATCTCCCGGATATTCTTCAGAAGTTCCTTAGGCTCCCTGACTCCCAGTTCCTCGTAAGTTTTTCCGATCTGTTCCCCGCTGATCTCGGACTTCCCTCCCTGCAGCACCAGCTCCAGCACTTTAGGAAGATTGAGCCAGCTGTTTGTGGTATTTCCGTTGTCTTTTCCCATGATCAGCGGTTCCTGGCACCCTGCGACCGAATAATCCGGAAGGTCTTCCTCCTCTACGCCGTTTGCCGCAAGAACCTGAAACAGTGCATCGTCATTGAACAGCGAAGGCGTAAGTACTCCGGGAGTAAAAAAGAATCTTCCAAGTTCCCGGTACAATACGTCAGGCGTATTCTTGTGCAGCTTCACAGAGAGAATGGGCTGCGGCAGATTCATGTCGAAATACGCATCCAGAAGCGCAAACGATGCCGGGTCTGTTAAATCGTTTCCTTTTGTATCCCGGCCGCCGATAAGAATATTTTGAGAAATTGCCCAGCTTCTGTCCGCCACATTAAAAAATACCAGAAGATGCTTGAACAGAGATGCCGCATCCGTCCTGTCAGCCTTGGAAGCTGCCATATACGGAGCGAAGATCCGATCCGCGTTTCCTACGGAAAAAGCGTACGGATTCGGTGTCTGCTCCAGACACATGCATTGCCAGATCAGAATAAACGCCTGTATTGCCTCATAAAGATCCTCTGCACCGTGGGCCGGTACTTTTTTCAATGTCTCTGCCAGGAGCAGGAATCTATCCCTGGCTTTTCCTTCTGCGGCTTCTGCCTTCTTTAACGCAAGATCTCTGTATCTCTCCGACAAAACCAGAAGATTCTTTGCCGAAATGATCATTGCATCGTAGTAATCCTTCTTTTCCGCGGAAGCACTTTGCTTTTTGCTTTCCAGCTCACAGATCATGTGATCCACACCATATTTCAGATACTTTCGAACATCCGGGATCACATGGCCTGTCACCTGTTCAATAAAGAACACAGCTTCTTTCGTGTACTTTTCTGCCGGTTTGTATGCCGACGTCAACGCTTTCGCAAACTGATTTCTGCTGTAGTATGCCTTTACTTTCTCAATCCGCTCCCCGGTAATGTCTCCATAAGGCTCAATATCCCCAAAAACAGCAACCGGATCACAGTAACCTGCGAAAGATGACACTTTGAAACCGGGGTTGATAAGAGCGTATGAACGGGCGAACGCATCGTCCTGCGTTCCCGCAAATACATGATAGTCCCCCAAAGAAAGCGGGATCCGCTTAAGGATCTCCGTGTTCATTTTCGCGATCCGGATACAGTCGGACAGATCCCTGAACTTCTCGTCGCACTCCATGGCGATCTCGCGGGCATAAAACCATCCTGTCAGGTGGTCCAGGCTCCGTTCTTCCTGAAATCTTTTTTTTGCCAGTTCGGTGATCTCGTCAGCCGAATAAAGTTCATGAATTCTCATTTTTCCACTTCCTATGATTTTAATAAAGATGATACGCTGCGCGTCATGATCAGGTATGAATACAGGTAAATCCGTTTTCTGTCATTGTTTTTTCAAAGAAATCAACTGTTTCCTTTGGTATTTTTTGGGCAGGCATTTTATATGCAAGACCGCATTGTTCCCATTTTGCTTTTCCAAACTCGTGATACGGCAGGAATTCGATTTTTATGTTGTCTCTGCAGACATGCTGACGTATGAAGGAAACAAATCCGGACGCATCTTCTTTTCCGGCATTGAAACCGGGGATCAAAGGGACTCTTATCAGGACATTTTCGGTTGCTTCCGTTGCCTTCTGCAGGACCTTTCCCGTAACGGAATTCGAAACGCCAACCCACTTTTTATGAACTTCCGCGTCGTAATGCTTTACGTCGATGATCCAGTGATCGACAAACGGGATCAGTTCTGCCAGACCGATATTGGAACCATTCGTCTCTACTGCACAACTGATCGACGATTGTTTCAGCCGTTTCAGCAGCTCACCAACTGCTTCCAGCTGAACGGAGATCTCACCGCCGGTCAATGTCACCCCGCCGTTATCAAAATACAGGGGTTTTGACCTCTCACACTCAGCTGCGATATCATCGATTTCATATTCTCTGCAGGAAAGTCTGATCCCCCTCTGCCTGTTTCCTGTCACACAGCCTTTTTCTTCACATACACTGCATAAGCTGCGGTCCAGTGTACCGTCTCTGACTGCCCCCTTTTCGCAGCAGCCTTCATATAACCATTCTTTATCTGTCATCAGTATTCCGCCCGGTTCTAAACCTTCCGGATTGGAACACCACGGACATCTCATGTTGCATCCCTGCAAATGAAATACAAGACGGTTCCCGGGACCATCCTGCGAATAATTAAACCCCTTTTGAAAGATCTTCAACTTCATTGATTATTCTTAATTGGTATTATATATAGATACCATTTGTGAATAAAAAAAAGAGACTGCAAATACTTTATACAGAATGAAAGAAAATCTGTCAAGTAGATCCCATTCACGTCCAATAGAACAAATCACATCTCAAAAACGGCCTTCACTTGCAAAACTAAATTCCACCCCAGAAAACGAAAAAGTGGATTTTACTT
>JAKSPC010000015.1 GCA_024405155.1 Lachnospiraceae bacterium
TTCAAATTTAAGAGTGTTGATATATTCCTCCTGTCTATCATTTTTACATCAAAAGTATTTGCGAGGTGCCTTATGGATGCTCACAACGAAATGCTGGTAGAACAGTTTGAAGAACGGATCCCCGTTTTTGAAAAGATCAAGGAATATGCGCTTGACCGGATCAAAAAAGGTCTGAAAGAACAGAATATTACCGTGGCCGGCGTGGAAGGCCGAGTGAAAAAACTGGACAGTTTCAAGGGAAAAATGGAACTGAAAGGGTACAAATACGATTCCATTTATGACATTACGGACTGCGTAGGCTGTCGTGTGATCACTTTTTATGCACATGAGGTGGATAAAGTGGCCGGCATCATCGGGCGCCTGTTCAATGTGGACTGGAGCGATTCCGTGGATAAACGGACCATTCAGGACAGTGACCGGTTCGGGTATCTGTCTCTTCATTATATCGTTTCCATTCCGGAAAGCACCATGACCATCGAAGGCTGCCCGGATTTCAACAAGATCCGTTTTGAGATCCAGATGCGTACCATCCTGCAGCACATGTGGTCTACGGCAAATCATGACACGGGTTATAAGTCTGACATTCAGATCCCCAAGCAATACAGCAGAAAGCTGGCGCAGCTGGCAGGTCTCATGGAAATGGCAGACAGTCAGTATGATGAGCTGATTAGCGACATTGAGAACTACAGAAGAAACGTAAAGGAGCTGATCTCCAGCGGTGATCTGGAAAATGTGGATCTGGACTGGGATGCCTTCCAGAACTATCTGCAGCATGATCCTTTCACAGGGCTCAATAAACGCATTGCTTCCATCAATATGGCAGAGATCCAGGAAACGACGCCGTATCCCTATTTTGAAGTTCTTAAGAGACTGGGGATCGAGAAGCTTAGTGAACTGGAGGAAATGAGAGAGAATTATTCGGACGATGCCTACCGTCTGGCGGTGGCTCAGCTTTCCGGCACGGATCTGGACATCCTTTCGTCCAACGTGGGACTGCAGAACGTGATCCTTTCCTATCTGATCCGCGAAAAGGGTCTTAAGGGGCTTATCGATTATTATGACATCACCAAGGGCGGAAAGAACAGCGTCTCACAGGCGGAGAGGATGATGAAACTGGCAGAAAAAGCCAACATCACCCCTGCTGAGTGATCTTTTCGTTAAGATCTTCCAGATAGTAATAACGTTCCATTTTTTGTTCCAGGAGGGTATTCGTATCCTCCTTTTCTTTTGCGATCTCTGAAAGCTTCGCAAAATCCGTGCTGATGGAGGAATCGGACAGTTTCCTGTCCAGTTCACAGATCTTTGCCTCCAGGTCGCTGATGTCTTTCTCGATGGAATCGTATTCCTTCTGTTCCGCATACGTGAACTTCAGTTTCTTATTCTGGGATTTCTGCTCCTTATAGGCAGCACTTGCCGACAGGTTTCGGGAAGATGCCGGAGTGAGGACATTCTCCTCCCGCAAAGCTTTCTTTTCCAGATAGTATTCCGTATAGGTACTGTTATAGAGGCGGATCTTCCCGTTTCCTTCGAAACAAAGGAGCCGTTTTGTGACACGGTCCAGGAAATAGCGGTCGTGGGATACGGCGATGACGATGCCGGCAAAGGAATCCAGATAATCTTCCAGGATGCGAAGAGTGGTGATGTCCAGATCATTGGTGGGTTCATCCAGAAGAAGCACGTTGGGCGCCGTCATCAGTACTTTTGCCAGGTAGAGCCGCCGCTTTTCACCGCCGGAAAGTTTCTCAATCTTCTGATGCTGCAGTGAGCCGTTAAACAGAAATTTTTCCAGCATCTGGGATGCCGTGATGACAGTATCCCCGCTTTTTATGTATTCCGCCGTGTCTTTGATGTAATCGATGACTTTTTCGGACGGATCCATGGACTCGCAGTCCTGGGCATAATAGCCGATCTTTACGGTATCGCCGATCTCCACGCGGCCGCTGTCGGGAAGGATCTCTCCCGTGATCATTTTCAACAGAGTGGATTTTCCGCAGCCGTTTTCTCCCACGATGCCCACCCGGTCATTTTTCAGAAAGATAAAGGAGAAGTCTTTGATGAGGACTTTGTTTCCGTAGGCTTTTGTGACCTCACAAAGTTCCACGGTCTTTTTCCCCAGCCGGGAGGATACGGCATCGATCTGTGTGACGCCGTACGTTTCGATCTTTTTTTCATCCCGCAGGGCTTCATAGCGCTGGATGTGGGCTTTCTGCTTGGTGGAACGGGCACGGGCTCCCCGTGAGATCCAGGCGATCTCTTTTCTGAGGATGTTCTCGTGCTTTTTCTGCGTAGCCATGGCCATGGCTTCCCGTTCCGCCTTGAGAGCCAGGAAACCTTCATAGTTTTCTTTATAGGAATAGATCTTTCCCTTGTCGATCTCTACGATGCGGTCACATACAAGGTCCAGAAAATACCGGTCGTGGGTCACCATCAGGATGGCGCCGCGGTAGGCGCGGAGCTTTTCCTCCAGCCATTCGATGGAAGCGTTGTCCAGATGGTTGGTGGGCTCATCCAGGATAAGGATCTCTGCCCGTATCAGAAAGGCGCGGATAATGGCCAGCTTTTTCTTCTGACCGCCGGAGAGGGTATCCACTTTCACGGCCGTATCAAAAAATCCCAGCTGATTCAGCATGTTTTTGGCATCGCCTTCCAGGTCTCCGGGATCGGGGAGACCGTCAAGAACGTAGTCAAGTACCGTTTTGTCCGAGGAAAAGTCGGGCATCTGGGGCAGGTAATTGATATGGACGTGATTTCCTTTCACGTATTCTCCGCCGTCCGGTTCCGAAAGACCCGCCACGATCTTAAGGAGGGTGGATTTTCCGGTGCCGTTGATGCCCACGACGCCCACTTTTTCCCCTTCTTCCAGGGAAAGATCCGTGTCGTCAAAAAGTACTTTGTCGGTATAGGATTTTGACAGATTTTTGATGGTAAAAAGATTCATGAGCCTATTATAATACGATGCCTCCTTTTCGTCCACGGTTGACGAACAGGAGGCGGTAAGGTAGAATGTAGGCATCCGAATTCAAGGATCTCCGGTGGGGAACACGGTGAAAGGCCGTGACAGCTCACTCTGCGGTATGAGGCAAACGCTTCCAAGTCCGAATGCCATCGGAAGACCCTCAATATTTTCTTTTGGTGAGGGAAGGAGAAATATGAAACGTTCTATCATTCTCGTAACAGTTCTTTTGATCATTTTTTCATTTACCGCCTGTAAGAAAACAGAAGCGAACGTGCCTGCGGGTGACGTGTGCTACGTGACGGTGGATTGTCACACGGCCGTCGCCAATGCAGCGCTTTCTGCAGAAAAGCGGGAAGTGCTTCCGAAGGACGGCTTGGTGCTGGATCACGCTGCCGTTTCCGTAAAGGAAGGCATGAACGCCCTGGAAGCCTTTGAAGCGGCCATGAAAGAAAATAAGCTCCAGTATGAGCTGCAGGTATCGTCCTTTACGGGGACGACCTACGTGGAAGGGGCCTGCAACCTGTACAGCTTAGACTGCGGCGATCTTTCCGGCTGGCTCTTCAGCTTTGACGGCGAGTTCCCGCCCGTGGGCATGGCGGATACGCCCGTGAAAAAAGATTCTCAGATCCTTCTGATCTATTCCTGTGACATGGGTCCCGACGTGGGATATACCTGGGAATGAGACGGGATCTTTTTTCAGAGTTTCATCCCGCAGGAAATTTCCTGTTTTTTATCGTGGTGATCGGTGTCAGCATGTTTGTGATGAACCCGGTCCTGCTTTTCGCATCTTTTGTTTCCGGCACCTGGTACCACGTGCGGCTGAAAGGACAGAAAGCGGTGAGGGATACCCTTTTGGGGATCGTTCCCCTGGCGCTTTTTTCGGCGCTTCTCATGCCGCTTTTCAACCATCAGGGAGTCACGATCCTTTTGTATTTTCCCACGGGAAATCCGCTGACGAAGGAATCCGTGATCGCAGGGGTGTGCGCCGGACTCCTTCTGGCGTCCGTGGTCACCTGGTTTGCCTGTTATAATGCCGTATTTACCACGGACAAGTTCGTATATCTCTTCGGAAAGGCCGTTCCTTCCCTGGGGCTGGTGCTTTCCATGGTATTGAGGTATGTTCCGCGTTTCTGCAAAAAGCTTTCCGAAGTAAAAGAAGTGCAGGCTTCCTTCGGGACGGGCGAGGAAAAGAAAGGCATGGGGAAAAAGGTAAAAGACGGAGTGAGCGTCTTTTCCGCCATGCTTACCTGGTCCATGGAAAATGCCGTGGAAACGGCGGATTCCATGCGGGCAAGGGGATACGGACTTCCCGGCAGGACAGCGTTTTCTCTCTACCGGATGGAAACGAGAGACAAACTCCTTTTGGGATGGATCTTCCTCGGCTTATTGGGTGTCATCCTTGCACATGCGGGAGGTTATACGTATTTCCGCACCTATCCCACGGTTAAACTGGCCGAACAGACCGTTTCCGCGGTCCTTTTTGAAATGTTTTATTTTGTTTTCTGCCTTACGCCGGTGATCTTTTCTCTGGCGGAGGAGAAAAGGTGGAGGCACAATGCTTCTTGAGATCAGAAATTTAAACTTTACCTATCCGGGGCATAACGTAAAAGCTCTTTCCGGCATCGATCTTTCCGTAAGGGAAGGAGAATTCGTGCTGCTCTGCGGTACTTCCGGCTGCGGAAAATCCACGCTCCTTAAGAACTTAAAGACCGTTCTTACGCCGGCGGGGACCGTTTTGGGAGAGGTGAGATACGACGGAAAAAAGCTTTCCGAAGTGGAGGAGCGGATCCAGGCAAAAGAGATCGGTTTCATCAGCCAGTCCCCGGAAAACCAGATAGTGACGGACAAGGTATGGCATGAGCTGGCGTTCGGGCTGGAAAGCCTGGGCACACCTTCCGGGACCATCCGGAAACGGGTGGCGGAGATCGCCTCCTTTTTCGGTATAGAAAGCTGGTTCTACAAAGACACGGCGGAGCTTTCCGGCGGACAGAAGCAGCTCCTTATCCTGGCAAGCGTCATGGTGACGGCCCCGAAGCTCCTTATCCTGGACGAGCCCACCAGTCAGCTCGATCCCATTGCCGCATCGGATTTCATAGAGATGCTGTCCCGCATCAACCGGGAATTCGGCACCACCATCCTGATCACGGAACATCGGCTGGAAGAAGTGTTTTCCGCGGCGGGGAGAGTCATCGTCATGGACCGGGGGACCGTCATTTCGGACGGAACGCCCCGGGAGACGGGAAAACTGCTGCGGGATCAGAAAGAGAAGATCTTTTCCAGCCTGCCGTCACCGGTACGTATCTGGGCGGCAGCGGAAAAGGAAGAGTCGGAATGCCCGGTCTCCGTTTCGGAAGGAAGGAGCTGGATCGGCCGGTTCACCGGGAAACACACGGTGAGAGAACTGCCGCCGGAAGTACCTGCCGAAACGGACGCAGAAGTGAAGATCTCGGCAAAGGGCGCGTGGTTTCGCTATGAGAAAGAGGGGGCCGATATCGTACGGGGGCTGGATCTTATCCTTCATAAGGGAGAATTCCTGGCGCTCCTTGGCGGAAACGGCACCGGAAAATCCACGGTACTAAAGCTCCTTTCCGGAACCGGGAAGGCGTACCGGGGGAAGGTCGAAGTCCATGGAAAAGTGTCCCTGCTTCCCCAGGATCCGCGGACGCTTTTTGTAAAGGATACGGTGCTTTCGGACCTTCAGTCCGTGACCGGGGATGAAAAAAAGATCCGGAACGTTATAAGGATCTGCCGGCTGGACGGACTTCTGGAAAGACACCCTTATGACCTTTCCGGGGGAGAACAGCAGCGTGCGGCACTGGCAAAGGTGCTGCTTTCCGATCCGGAGATCCTTTTGCTGGACGAGCCCACCAAAGGCATCGACGGGGATTTCAAGTACGTGCTTGCCAAAGTGCTTTACGAGCTTATGGCAAAGGGCGTGTCCGTGCTGATGGTAAGTCATGACGTGGAGTTCTGCGCCCGGTACGCCCAGAGGTGTGCCCTGTTTTTTGACGGACAGGTGATCAGTGAGGGGACGCCCCGGAAGTTCTTTTGTGACAACTGTTTTTATACCACCGCGGCAAGCCGCATGACACGGGGGATCCTTCGGGATGCCGTCACGGCGGAAGACGTGATCTATGCTCTGGGAACGGACGTGTACGTGCCTGATGAAGAAAGATGTTTTCCGGAGGATGACGGAGACCTGCCGGGCGGCGGCAGCAGGGCGGAAGATACGCGGCATTTACCGCCGGAAGAAAGCAGGCGTGAGGAGATGATGCCTCATGAGAAGACGCCGCTTCCCAAAAGTACCGTCCTTGCCGCAGGGATCTGTTTCCTTTTGATCCCGTTTACGATATACTTTGGTCTGAAGCTTTCGGTAAACCGGGGGTACTACGGCATATCTCTTATGGTGGTACTGGAGTGTCTGATCCCGTTTTTTCTGATCTTTGAAGGCAGAAAGCCCCGGGCCAGGGAACTGGTGGTCATTGCCGTGATGTGCGCTCTGGGCGTGATCGGCAGGATGATGTTTGCCATGCTGCCGGAGTTCAAGCCGGTGTTTGCCGTCACCATCGTGGCAGGCATCGCACTGGGAGCGGAAACGGGATTTCTGGTGGGAGCACTCACCATGCTGCTTTCCAACATGGTCTTCGGACAGGGGCCCTGGACGCCCTGGCAGATGTTTGCGCTGGGGCTCATTGGATTTCTTTCCGGGATCTGTTTCCGAAAAGGGCTGTTAAGGCCCACGAAGCTCGTAATGGCCGTTTTCGGCGCCGTGACGGCAGTCTTTGTATTTGGCGGCATCATGAATCCGGCTTCGGCGCTCATGTGGCAGCAGGATGCGGTGACAGCCGGGATGATCGCGGCATACTTTGCGGCAGGGCTTCCTTTTGATCTGGCAAACGGAGCGGCAGCGTTTCTTTTCCTGTATTTCGGCGGGGAGCCGGTACTTAAAAAACTGGAGAGAGTGAAAGTGAAATACGGCATATGAACAACTACAGGCAGCTGGAATACAAACTTAACTCAGTGGAGATCGACGATTCCATCCGTCAGGCCGTTTCTTTCCTTTCGGAAAGAGAAGCGGACAAAAAGAACATTCTGCGGATCCGGCTGGGGCTGGAAGAGGCACTTCTGGACTACCGGGACGCTTTCGGGGAGGATGAGAAATTTCTCCTCAAGATGACGTACGGCTGGGGGCAGACCCATGTCTCCGTTTCCGTGGCGGGAAGGATGCTGGATCCTTTCGTGAAAAACGGCGCCGGTGAGCTGGATTCCTCCTTTATCCGCGCGGCTCTTGCCGGCATGGGAGAGATGCCGGTATGGAAGTATTCCCGCGGCATCAATACCATTTCCTATACCGTAAAGAAAAAGACCATGAGCAGCTGGGCACAGCTCCTTCTGGCGCTTTTCCTGGCGGTGGTCTGCGGGCTCATTCTGAAATCCATCCCGCAGAACATCACCGGCATGATCCATCAGGACATCCTTACACCGCTTCTGAATACTTTCATGAACCTTCTGTCCGCCATTGCCGGGCCCATGATCTTTCTGGCCGTGGTGTGGGGCATTTACAGTATCGGTGACGTTTCCGCCTTCAGCGTGGTGGGGAAAAAACTGCTTTTCCGCCTGCTATTCTACATCGTGTTTCTTACGGCTGCGGCCGGCATCCTCATGACGCCCGTCTTTCTTTTGAAATACGGCAGCGCCAAGGTGGGAAACGGATTTTCAGAGATCTTCGAAATGGTGCTCAACATCATTCCCGAAAACATCATCCGGCCCTTTGCCGACGGCAACACGCTGCAGATCCTTTTCATCGGCATCGTCATGGGCGTTTCCATGATCATCATCGGGGAAAAGACACAGACGGTGGCCCTGTTTGCGGAACAGCTCAACTACATCGTACAGCTGATCATGGATTTCATCAGCAGACTGGTACCTTTTTTCGTGTTCGGAAGCCTTCTTGACGTGATCTTAAACAATCAGCTCAGCGACATCAAAGTGTCCACCAAGCTGTTTGCCGTCAATGCCCTGGGGTGCCTTTTGTTTCTGATCTTTTATCTTGTGATCGTGGGGATCCGCATGAGGGTAAGTCCCTTTATTTTTCTGAAAAAAGGATTGCAGACGCTGATCATCGGTCTTACCACGGCATCCAGCGCGGCGGCTTTTTCCACCAGCCTGGAAACATGTCATGAAAAGTACGGCATCGAGAAGAGTTTTACGGATTTCGGCGTTCCCTTTTCCCAGGTGATCTACAAGCCCAGCGTGTCGATCCTTTATTTTTCCTCGGCGCTGTTTGCGGCGGAAGCCTACGGCGTTCCCGTATCCGCTTCCTGGTTCGCGGCGGCGTTTCTCATGAGCACCATCCTTTCCGTGGCCACACCGCCCATCCCGGGAGGGACGCTTGCCAGCATTTCCGTCCTGTTTACGCAGCTGGGCCTTCCGCAGCAGAGCATGGCGGTGATCCTGGCTCTCAATATCATCCTGGATTTCCTGGAAACGCCCACGGATATTTTCGGCGGCCACGCCATGCTGATCCTCACGGCAAGGAAGCTTGGCCTTATAGACAGAGATGTGCTGAAAAATCCATGATGACGCAAAGCGCCGCTGCAAGCGCGTGCGGTCCGGCTTTCATAACAAAAGCACTGAGCCCGATCTTAAGAAGCTGTTGACAAAGCGGTGCTATTCTAGTAAGATAATGAAGCTGTGAACAGCAGTACGCCGATATGGCTCAATTGGCAGAGCAGCTGATTTGTAATCAGCAGGTTTTCGGTTCGAGTCCGAATATCGGCTTTTTATTTTCTTTATTTTTAAAGAAAATGAGACGGTTCCTTAGCTCAGTTGGTTAGAGCAACCGGCTCATAACCGGTCGGTCCTGGGTTCGAGTCCCCGAGGAACCATGCGGGCGAGCGCGTGAGCTTGTCCGTTTTTAGAAAAGATGCCGGAGTGGCGGAATTGGCAGACGCCCGGGACTTAAAATCCCGTGGGTAGTGATACCCGTGCCGGTTCGACCCCGGTCTCCGGCAGAAGAGCAGCTTCTTTGAGGCTGCTCTTTTTGTTCACGGATCTTTCACATAGTTTACGGTTTCACCACGAAGTCTTAAGCAGACCTTAATTGACAAAGAATACGGAAATCGGTACGATGTGGGCAGAAGTATCAGTGTATTTCCATGGGAGGTAATCTGACTGATGAAAAAGAAAATGAGATCGTTACTTTCTGTACTGACAGTTTTAATTGCAGTATTTTCCCTTACTGCCTGTGCATCAAAGGCGGCCACGAGCGAAGAGGCATATTATGACAGCGGTTACGGCAGAAACGATGCGTATGCGGTGGAGACCGCTGCGGCAGCCGCGGATATGGAAATGGCCTACGCGGAGCCGCAGATCGATTATGCCATGGCAAAGACGGCAGCTGTATCCGGCGGTGCGGGAGAGCAGGGCGTAAGCGAAACGGACCTTCAGGCGGCCGCAGATCCGGCACCGACACAGAGAAAGCTCATCCGCAATTTTGACGTCACTATCCAGACCACGAAATTCGAAGATCTGTATAACGGCATCAAGAATAAAGTGACGGCGCTGGGCGGCTATATCGAGAGTTCGGGGATCTACAACAACAACTCCTACGGCGGAGGCACCAGAAACGGAAACCTATGCGCACGTGTACCGGACGATAAGATCGATGAGTTCATGAATACGGCGTTTGCAGACGGCACCGTCACCTCAATGAATGAGAACACGGAGGACGTGACGCTGCGCTACAGCGAGCTTACCAGCCGGGTGGAATCCCTGGAGACGGAAAAGCAGCGTCTCAATGACCTGATGAAAACGGCACCGGACGTGGAATCCATCATCGCCATCGAGGCAAGACTTTCCGAAGTGCGCTCCGAGATCGAAAACATCCGTTCCAACTTGCGGAACATGGACAACCGCATCACCTATTCCACCGTCTGGATCAACATCAATGAGGTGAAAGTGATCGAGCCCACAAAGAAGGCAACGTTCTTTGAAAGGATCAAATCCGGCTTTGCGGCAAATACGAGAGACTTCATTGAGGGAGTCGGAGATTTCATCATCTGGTTCATCACCAATATCTTCAGCATCCTTCTGTTTGCCGCCATCGTGACGGGCATCGTGCTTCTCATTAAGAAGCTGGTATCCGGAAAGAAGGCAAAGAAGACAGCGAAGAAAGAGAAAAAGTCAGATGGAGAGAAAGCTGAGGATGTGAAGCCGGAAGAGCCGAAGACGGTACCTGCTTTCGAGGAAGAGCAGAAGTAATTAGCCACGTTTCAAATTAAATGCAACGGTTTGCTGGGCAGATTCGCAGACAGTGAGACCGAATTTCGAATAAGAATCAAACAGATTGTGTCAGGAATGTCACGGGCTGTCAATCGTCAGCCTGTGGCATTTCTTCTTTTGTGAAGGCGTATCGATAATTGCACCGTTTATATCGTTGACGACGATGGCAGGATAAATTGAAATCAATCGGTGGAAATGATACAATAGCGTAAATCCAAAGGCCCATTTCCCGTGTGATCCCGCCGATACCAGACAGAACACGGAAACGCCGGTGTACAGCTTTTGTGTAAGAGGACTGAAGAAATGAAGAGACTGAAAAAAATGACTGCACTTATGCTCACGCTTGAGGAATATGTATATACCAGAGACAATATCATGATGACATCAAGAGGAGGAAAATGCAGATGAAGATCGTAGCAGTAAACGGCAGCCCCAGAAAGGGGAACACCCTTGCCGCCATCAGCGCGTTTACAGAAGGCGCAAAGGAGAAGAATGAGCTAGAGATCATCCATGCTGATGAGGTAAGCATCAGCCCCTGCAGAGGCTGTGACGCCTGCCAGTGCATGAACGGCTGTGTGGCTGCCGATGATACGAACCGGGTGATCGACAGTCTGGCAGATGCCGATATGATCGTTTTCGGCACACCGGTTTACTGGTGGGGCATGACGGCACAGCTGAAGCTCATTATCGACAAATGCTACTGCAGGGGAGCGTATCTCAAGAACAAGAAGATTGGGATCATCCTTTGCGGCGGAGCTTCCACGGAAAATGAAGAGTACGACCTTATCAAACGTCAATTTGAGTGCATGGCGGAATACCTTTCCTGGGACATCCTTTTTGTCGGAAAATACTGTGCAAATGATCCCGATGACCTTTCAAAAGACACCGGTTCCATTGCAGAGCTTAAAGCTCTCGGGAAAAAGATCAGCTGAGAGAAACGGACCGGTTCTATACGCCTCACTATAAACAAACATTTTGTTGCCATGAAAAAGATCCCGAAAATCAATACCAACTCCTACGGGTGGAAATGGATCCTTCTTTCCGTTCTGATCGGGGGAGTGCTGCCGCTTCTTATTCGGCTCATTACCGGGAAGTTCCTGTGGCAGCTGTGTGTCGCAGGCGGATTGATCCTCGCTGTTTTTCTCTGCGTCTTCCTTATGGAAATGCGGCAGGATTTCGGCAAGATGCCTTACTACGAAAAGCATTTGAAAGAGCAGTTTCCTTTTGATCCGGGAAAGCAGGAAGCTGTGATGAAAGTCTCCATCTGCACGGGTGAAAAAGTGGCCGGATTCCGGGACCTTAAAGACGGGCACTTTACGGAAGTCATGCTGATCCGGACGCAGGCAGAAGAGGAGAGATTTAAAGAGATCTACGGGATCCCGACATTAAAGAACATATACTGATATGTGATGCACCAGGTTTCTGCGCATGGATCAAGAAAAGGGAGGACCACCATGATCCAGTATATCAAGGTAACCATAAGCCTTATATTAAGCCTTCTGGCGATATGTCTTTATCTGAAGCTGGGAGGTGTGGAACGAAAATACTGTATGGTCGGCATGATGCTCTCAACGGCTGGCGATGTCTTTATGACGGATGTACTGAAGCTTGGCTCCATTGGCACATATCCCGGAGCAGCCTTCTTTATCCTTGCGCACATCGTATATGCTTGCTGCTTTTTCAGGGCAGGAAAGAAATACGGGATCACACTGAAGAACAAAGGATTCTATGCAGGGATCCTGATGGCGGTATCTGCCGCAGGCCTGCTCACGGTCCTGATGTTTCTGAAAACGGGGACCATGCAGCCGATGTACCTTCCGCTGCTCCTCTATCTGGTATTCATCGGCATCAACCTTGTCAGCCAGTTCTCCTTCGGCTACGGGAAAAGAGGCTGGTGCATTTTCCTCATCCCTGCAATGACCTTGTTCCTGATCTCGGATTTTCTGGTTTTCCTGCCGATGCTTTCCGTACTGCCCGAAAGTGTTGGCTACAACATTCTGATCTGGGTCTTTTATGTGCCGGCGCAACTTCTGATCATCCTTTGCAATACGGATGACAGAATCAGTCAAAGAAGACTGGAAAAAACGGACCAACGGCCCGTTCACCGATAATATAACTCTTTTCTGACTGACGCTTCAATGCATAAAAGCGCTAAAGTTTTGCGCTGAGCTATGCATTCCGCATTTTTCGCGAAATAGGCGCGCCCAATCCGCAGGAATTGATAATGAACCGTGGTTTGGGATATGGTATAGTATAATTGAAGGGGAGGTCTCCCCTCAAAAATCGAAACGGCCGGGAAACGTCCCGTTAAAAGGAGGACACGACAATGTCAGAAGAAAAGAAAACCGAAGTAACTGAAGAAGTAAAAGAAGAAGTTCGCAAGCTTACCGAGGAAGATCTGGAGCAGGTGACCGGCGGAGGGTCTGCTACGCTCGAGGTCGCCAGTGAAGTTGCACGTGCAATATTCGGCACAGAGCAGATGGATATTGTTGCTACGCATATGCCAAAGCAACTATCAGAAAATTGACTGACCATTTGGGGAAGTAAATCGTATATCATCTCATTTTTGAAGGAATTACCATGTCGAACGATAACAACGAACTGAAGAACAATGCGCCCTGTGAAGAGAAGCAGGAAGTGCGTCAACTTACTGAGGAAGAGTTAGAGAAGGTCAACGGCGGAATCAAGGCCACGGTTCCTGTGCTTTCTTCAGTAGCGATCCTTGGCAAAGCCACAGGCGGTTTCGATTCCGTAAGATAATAGCCACCACGCCGCGCCATGCTGTTGTTACAGGAAGGGATCTCGATGAGGTCCCTTTTCTTATGTCATCAAATCAGTGGTTATCATCCATTCAACTTAAATGCAACCCCAGAGTTGCATTTACCTGAAAACTTTCACAGCAAAAAGAATTGAATGAAGTACAAGAAATGTGCTTGAAAAGAAAGCCATTGTGTGAGAAAATCAACAATGGCTTTTTAATTATGCACTTTATTGAAAGGAGTATTTTCATGACTTATACAAAAGAAGTTGAGATGATGTGCCCTGTGGCCCAGGGAGTTCATCACGGCGCTGCTCCCATCCCGGAAGAGGGAAAGTGGATCCAGGCCAAAGAGATCAAAGACATTTCCGGTTTCACACATGGTGTGGGCTGGTGTGCTCCTCAGCAGGGCGCCTGCAAGCTTTCCTTAAACATTAAGGAAGGCGTGATCCAGGAAGCTCTCGTTGAGACCCTTGGCTGCTCCGGCATGACCCATTCCGCAGCCATGGCAGCAGAGATCCTTCCCGGACTTACCGTTCTGGAAGCTCTGAACACCGACCTTGTGTGCGACGCTATCAATACCGCCATGAGAGAGCTGTTCCTTCAGATCGCTTACGGCCGTTCCCAGTCCGCGTTCTCCGATGACGGACTTACCATCGGCGCCGGTCTTGAGGACCTTGGCAAGGGCCTTCGTTCCCAGGTCGGTACCATGTACGGCACCAAGGCAAAGGGACCCAGATACCTGGAGATGGCAGAAGGCTACGTAACAGGTATCGCTCTGGACAAAGACGACCAGATCATCGGCTATCAGTTCGTGAACCTTGGCAAGATGACCGACTTCATCAAGAAGGGTGACGACGCCAATACCGCATGGGAGAAAGCAAAGGGTCAGTACGGCCGCGTTGCCGATGCCGCAAAGATCATCGATCCCAGAACGGACAAAGAAGTGAAATAAGGGTTAAGGAGGAGAAAATCATGGCACTTTTCGAAGGTTACGAGAGAAGAATTGATAATATCAACAAAGTCCTTAACTCCTATGGCATTAAGGACATCGAAGAAGCAAGAAAGATCACCGAGGATGCAGGTCTTGACGTTTACAGCCTCATCAAGGGGATCCAGCCCATCTGCTTTGAGAACGCATGCTGGGCATACATTACCGGTGCAGCCATCGCCATCAAGAAGGGATGCCGCAACGCAGCAGACGCGGCAGCAGCCATCGGCGAAGGTCTGCAGGCATTCTGCATCAAGGGTTCCGTAGCAGATAACCGTAAGGTTGGTCTGGGCCACGGCAATCTTGGCAAGATGCTTCTTTCCGAAGATACCGAGTGCTTCTGCTTCCTGGCAGGCCATGAGTCCTTCGCAGCAGCCGAAGGCGCCATCGGTATTGCCAACAACGCAAACAAGGTACGTAAGAACCCCTTAAGAGTTATCCTTAACGGTCTCGGCAAGGATGCCGCTCTCATCATTTCCCGTATCAACGGCTTCACCTATGTGGAGACCGAGTACGATCCCTACAGCAATACCGTAAAGGAAGTTTACAGAAAAGCATACTCCGACGGCCCCCGCGCAAAGGTAAACTGCTACGGCGCAAACTCCGTTCCGGAAGGCGTTGCCATCATGTGGAAAGAGAACGTTGACGTTTCCATCACCGGAAACTCCACCAATCCCACCCGTTTCCAGCATCCTACGGCAGGCACCTACAAGAAGGAGCGCATCGAAGCCGGCAAGAAGTACTTCTCGGTAGCTTCCGGCGGCGGCACGGGACGTACCCTGCACCCCGACAACATGGCAGCAGGTCCCGCTTCCTACGGTATGACCGATACCCTTGGCCGTATGCACTCTGACGCGCAGTTCGCAGGTTCTTCCTCCGTTCCCGCACACGTAGAGATGATGGGTCTCATCGGTGCCGGCAACAATCCCATGGTAGGCATGACTGTTGCAACGGCTGTTGCCATCGCAGAGGCTGCAAAGGCAGGAAAGTTCTGATAAGAACACATGAGAGGATGCCGTTCCCGGCGAACGGCATTCTTTTTTTGTGTATTCCTTTTTTGCCCGTTCCGTGGTAAAGTGAACAAAAGTCATTTCGAGAGGGCATCCATGAATTCAGAACAGCTGAGACAATTTAAAGCCATCGCCGAGACCGGAAGCCTTACCAAAGCAGCCGAACAGCTCTATGTAACGCAGCCGGCCCTCAGCATGTCCCTTTCCAAGCTGGAGGACGAGATCGCAAGACCTCTGTTTACCAGGCAGGGAAAGTCGCTTAAGATCACGGAAAGCGGGATTAAACTTCTGGAGTATGCCAACCGTGTGGTGGATACGCTGGACGAGGCACAGCATTACTTTAACATCAACAATCACAACGGAACGATCCGCCTGTACCGGATCGGCGGTACGGCCATTTCGCTTCTGACGGAAGGATGCTATTTCCTGCCGGATATCCGGCTGGAATCCTCCATTGTGAAAAATGAGGATATCGCCCGGGTGATGTCGTCCGGTTCCGCCGATATCGTGATCGCCGATGACAGACACGTGGAGAGCGTATTCAACAAGTATACGAAACGCGCGTTCCTGTTCCATCAGATGCTTTTACTTTCCGTACCCAAGGGGCATCCTTTATCGGAAAGAGACGAGATCTCTGCGGAAGAGCTCCCCACCATAGAGATCGCCGGCCGGAATACGCCGCTTGGTTTCAATTCCTGGATCAATGAATTCAAAAAGGAGAACGGCATCGATTTTGAGGAATCCATGCTGTTAAATACCGTCAGCTATTTTACGCACAGAGATCAGCTGCCGGTGCCGTATCTGATGGGCAGCTTCGGCATCGGTGTGGAATCCGGAGCCGAGTATTTCTCCAAGAGAAAAAGCATACGGGTACTGGGCAAATACTGTGAGCGGGATATATGCGTTTACTGGAGCTCCCGGAATTCCAAAAAGATCAGTCCCGTGATCGATACCATCCGGAATAACGCCGCCGCCATCAATGAAAAAGATCAGGCCATGAATTACGGATTCTGACAAAAGAACGCTTCGGCCGGCAATACATGAGACTGCAGAAATGCGGTCTTTTTTTGTGTTTTCAAACCGAACATATAAGTTATATTTATGAAAACATAGATTATTGGAATGCATATAGGAATTATTCATCGTATACAATAGAAGTGAATTATAACCAGAATCGGAGGGCTTACAAATGATCAAAAGTCTTTTTAATCAGGCAAAGGGAAAAATGCGTGTGGCAGGTGTGGCCAGCGGCAGCGGAAATACCCTGTGGGCGGCGTATGCCATGCAGAAAGAGATGGAAAAGACGTTTGAGGGATGTCCTTTTGAGATCGTAGGCATCTTTGCGGATTCCGGCGAGGCGAAATGTCTGCAGACGGCATCCGAGCTGGGGATCCCCAGCGCCTATGTGGATATCCGCAAGTTCTACGAAGAAAAGAACGCTCCTTTAAAGGATAAAAAAGTCAGGGCTCAGTACGACAGGGAAATGGTAAAGGCTCTGGCCAAATGGGAGCCGGATTTCGTCATGCTTGCCGGATACGTATGGGCAGTGACGGATGTGGTGACCGGCCGCTTCCAGGTCTACGGGGTACACCCCGGAGATCTTACCTGGCAGAAGGACGGCAAGCGTCTTCTTGCCGGCGCTAACGGCGTAAAGAGTGCTTTCAAATACAACAGACCGGAAGTCAGGGCATCTTCGTACCTGGCGACCAGCGCCATTGACGGCGGCCCTATTCTGATCACCTCCCCCGGAGTGCCGGTGGATTATACCATGCACGACAACGAGGATGACAGATTCCGTTACTATCTGAAGAAAGTCAACGAACAGAGCCGCCTGGTAGGTGCCCGCACCACGCTGGAGATCGCAAACGGCAATTTCCAGATCGGTGACGACGGCTACTACTATAAAGGGGAAAAGATCGAAAAAGGCATCAAGTTTGAATCCTGGGAGGAAGACAAGCCAAGGTTCCAGCTGCAGCCGGAAATGATCACCAACCCCAAGTCCATTGCCGTTCTGGGCGCTTCCAACAAGAAGACCATCGGCAACGCGGCGGTAAGAAACCTGATCGAAGCCGGTTTCAAGGGCGACATCTATGCCATCAATACCCGCGGGGAAGACGTGCTGGGAGCAAAGGGCTACAAGTCCGTTCTCGACGTCCCCGGTGACATCGACATGGCCATGATCTGCGTTCCCTCCCGGGCGGTGCTTTCCGTGGTGGAAGAGTGCGGAAAGAAGGGTGTCAAAGCGCTGGTGTGCATCGCCGCCGGATTCAAGGAAGTTGGCGGTGAGGGCGTAAAGAACGAAAAGAAGCTGATAGAGCTGCTTCACAAGTACGGCATGGTGATGACCGGCCCTAACTGCATGGGCGTGATCAATACCGGCAATGACATGAATGCCACCATGCTGACGGACGTGCCCCGGAAAGGAAATCTTGCCATGCTGACACAGTCCGGTGCGCTGGGCGCTGCTATGGAGGATTTTACCGGGTATTACGGCATCGGATTCTCCATCGTAGTCTCTCTGGGCAACCAGGCGGACCTCAACATGTGCGACTTTCTTCCCATCGTGGAGGCGGATCCTAACACCAAGGTGGTGCTGATGTACATCGAGGGGATCACGGAGCCCCTTCGTTTCAGAAATATCGTAAGCAAGATGACAAAGCCCGTCATCGTGTTCAAGGCGGGAAAGACCGCGGCGGGAGCCACCGCTGCAAGCTCTCACACCGGTTCCATGGCCGGAAACGAGAGAGTGGCACAGGCCCTTATCCATCAGTCCGGCGCCATCGAGTGCGTTTCTCTGGAGGACGCCTACCGTCTGGCAGCCACCCTTTCCAAGGTGGACATGATCAAAGGAAAGAGGGTCGGTATCGTTTCCAATACCGGCGGTATCGACATCATCATGGCGGACGCACTCACCAAGAAGGGATTCCAGCTTCCCCAGATGCCGAAAAAGTGCGTGGAGTACTTAAAGCCTCAGCTCTTTGCGGAAGCTGCCGTGAGGAACCCCATCGACATCGTGGCGGCGGCGACGCCGGAGCAGTACAAAGTGGTGGCGGAAGTCATGACCACCTGCGGCACCTATGACGCAGTGCTCTTTATCGTGGTACCGGCAGCCACCGTGGAATCCGACGATATTGCAAGAGCAATGGTGGAACCGGCACAGAAGTCCGAGATCCCCGTTCTTTCCTGTTTCTACGGTCCCTACATTGCGGGCAAGGGCGCGCAGGTGATGAAGGAGAACAACATCCCCACCTACGAGTATCCGGAAAAGATGGCGGATATGCTGTCCTACATGGTGAAGGAGCCGACCCCGAAGTATAAGGGAAAGATGCCGAAGTATAAAGAAAAGGAAAGAAAAGCCGCGCAGGCGGTGATCGCCGCATCCGAGAGCGGCAAGTATCTTTCCGTAAAGGATTGCGAGACCGTGCTTTGCGGTTATTGCATTCCCATCGCTCGTTCCGGCTACATGAAGTGTGAAGGCTGTGCCGACAGGGTGGAGCTTACCTTCCCGGTGGCCGCAAAGATCGATCATCCCGATATCGTGCACAAGGCCGACGTGGGCGGCGTGGTGCTGGGCATCAAGAGCAAAGAGGAACTTAAGAAACTTTATCAGGAGTGGGAGAAGAAGTTCCCCGGCCTTAACGGCATTTTCCTTCAGGAAATGGTGAACGGCAAAGTGGAACTGATCATCGGAAGCACTTTCGATCCCACCCTTGGTCATGCCGTGCTCTGCGGCATGGGCGGGACGCTGGTGGAACTGATGAATGATACCAGCGTAGGCCACGTGCCCGTATCTCCGGACACGGCGGCAGAGATGGTGGAGAAGCTGCATTACTATCCGGTGCTGAAAGGATACCGCGGCGCAAAGGGCGTGGATATCAAAAGATACGAGGAACTGATCCTCAGAGTGGATCAGATGCTTCGGGACAACCCGGAGATAAAGGAACTGGACATCAATCCGCTGCTTTTCGATAACGAAAGGAACGATTTCGTGGCAGTGGATTTCAGGATCAAGAAAAGATAAGGAACAGGAGGAGAAGTTATGGAGTACAAGTTCAACAGAAGGATCTCCGGCGTAAAGCCTTCACCGATCCGTGAGATCATCAAGATGGTCATCGCGAATCCCACCATCATTCCGCTTTCTACGGGAAACCCTTCTATGGAATCCATCCCGGTGGAGCAGATCCACGAGATCTCCGATGAGATCTTTAAGACCCGGGGCGGGCAGGCGCTCAACTACGGCGCAACCGAAGGTTACATTCCGCTGATCGAGACCACAAAGAAGAGACTGAAAGACGCCTACGGCATCGGCAGAGATTTTGATGACGTGATCATCACCACCGGCGGGCAGCAGGGCCTGTATCTTCCGCCGAGCGTTCTGTGCAACGAAGGCGACACCGTGATCGTGGAGAGCCCCACTTTCGTTTCCGGCATCATCGCCATGAAAGAGAACGGCTGCCACGTGGTAGGCGTGGAGATGGACGATGAAGGCATCAGGATCGACGGCCTTCTGGATGCCATCAAAAATAACGATAATGTAAAGATGCTGTATCTTATCCCCACGTTCCAGAACCCCAAAGGAACGACCATGAGCCTTGCACGCAGAAAAGAAGTTTACGATATCTGCGTGAAGAACAACATCATCATCCTGGAGGACAATCCTTACGCCGAGCTTCGTTTTGACGGCGAAGAAGTGCCGCCCATCAAGTCTTTCGACGAAGAAGGCATCGTCATTTACAACGGTTCCTACTCCAAGGTGCTTTCTGCCGGCATGAGACTGGGATTCACCTGTGCGCCGAAGCCGATCATGCAGAAGCTGATCATCGGAAAGCAGGGCGCGGACTGTCATTCCAATCTGTTCTTCCAGATGGTCACCGACGAGTTCTTCAAGAAGTACGGCTGGGACAACCACGTGAAGCTTATCCGTGAAGTCTGCGAGCACAAGGCAAAGTTCATGCTTTCCTGCCTGGACAAATACATGGATAAGAGAGTCACCTGGACAAAGCCCCAGGGCGGCCTTTTCCTGTGGTGCACCCTTCCCGACGGACTGGACGGCTATGATTTCTCCAAGTTTGCCTGCGAAAAGGGCGTGGCTGTGGTCCCCGGATGCTGCTTTATGGTGGATGACGACGCCATCTGCTCTGCATTCCGTCTGAACTATTCTACTCCCAGCGACGAGAACATCGAAAAGGGCGTGAAGATCCTGGCAGCAGCGGCAGCGGAATACATCGATTCCCATACAAAGTGATCTTTGGAGGTAAATAAAATGAGTTACAACTTTAAGGTAGACGGCAAGTGGTGGGTCAGCGAAGCCAACTTCGCGGACGAAGTGACAAAGGACTTCCATTTCCCGGAGAAGATCGAGATCCTGGATACCACCCTTCGTGACGGTGAGCAGGAGATCGGCATCATCTTCACAAAAGAGGAGAAAGTGGCTATCGCAAAGAAGCTGGATGCGGCCGGCGTGCAGAGGATCGAGGCAGGCTGCCCCGCCACCAGTGACGAGGACGCTGCAGCCATCAAGGCGATCTGCGATCTGGGCCTCAAGGCAGACATCTACTGCTTTGTCCGCGGCGTGCTTTCCGATATGGATCTGGCAAAGTCCTGCGGTGTTGACGGTGTCATCATGGAGATCCCCGGGAGCCCCCAGATGCTGGGCGGCGGCATGAAGTGGGGCGTGGAGAAGGCTGTGAATTCCGCCATCGAGGCCACCAGGCATGCAAAAGAGCTGGGACTTAAGATCACTTATTTCCCCTCCGACGGTTCCCGTGCCAACATCGATTTCCTCTGCGACATGCTGAATGCGGTCCTGGATGGCGGCGGATACTTTGATTCCGTAGCTCTCGTGGATACCTTCGGTGCTTTCTCACCCGAGGGCGCAGCCTACATGACAAGAGAAATCTTAAAGAGAGTGGGCAAGCCCGTAGAGGCACATTTCCACGAGGATTTCGGTCTTTCCGTGGCAACCACCATCGAGGCATTGAAGGCCGGCGCCTCCGTTGCTCACGTTACCGTAAACGGTATCGGTGAGAGAGCAGGCAGCTGCCCCATCGAGCCCCTGGTAATGAGCCTTCAGTGTCTGTACGGACAGGATACCGGCATCAAGTACGATCAGCTGATCCCGCTGGCAAAGCTGGTGGCAGAGCTTTCCGGAAAGCCCATCCCGCCCACAAAGGCCATCGTAGGAGACCGTCTGTTCGGATGGTCCACCGGTCTTCCCGTAGGCTACTACAGAAAGTCCAAGGACGTGAACCCGCTTATCATGATGCCGTATCATTTCACCATGACCGGCCAGCATGAGCCCTACATCTACATGGACAAGAAATCCGGCGGTGCCAACGTGGAGTTCTGGAACGAGAGACTGGGCCTTAAGGCTATCGAGGACAAGGATCTGGTAAAGGCTCTCTTAAAGAAGATCAAGGAACTTTCCATCGAAAAGAAGGCAGTCATCACCGACGAGGAATATCTGGCGTTCTACAACGAGATGTTCGGTGAATAAGTATTTATTGGCATTGTGCCATAAATATAAATCCCCAAAAATAATATAGGAGGTATGTTATGGGTAACAACGAAACAAAAGAGCCCAAGAAGCGTGAGCAGTGGTCTTCCAGCTTAGGTTTCATCCTGGCGACTGCAGGTTCTGCTGTTGGTCTCGGCAACATCATGAAGTTCCCCTGGATGACAGGTAAGAACGGTGGTGCGGCATTCCTTTTCACCTACATCATCATCATGCTGATCGTAGGCGTAGGTATGCTTCTTTGCGATTTCCTTCTTGGACGTAAGGGAAAAGCTAACGCAGTGGCAACTTACACGAAGCTGTTCGGCGCAAAGTTCAAGTGGATGGGATATCTGGGAATCTTCTCAGCACTCCTTGCACTTTCCTACTACGCTGTATTCGGCGGCTGGATGATCCACTACATCATCAATTCCTTCGGCACTCTGGCCAACATCAACCCCGATGCCGTTGGTGATTTCTTCGGCGCGACCGTAAGCGGGACCGTTGTTCCCCTTATCGAGTCTGCCATCTTCCTTGCCGTTACCGCTGTGATCGTTGTCGGCGGTGTTAAGGGAGGAATCGAGAAAGCCAACAAGATCATGATGCCCGCTCTGATCGTGATCCTTCTGATCCTCATCGTAAGAGCTCTGACTCTTCCGGGTGCAGGCGCAGGTATCTCTTACTACTTAAAGCCCGACTTCTCACTGATCACCTTCCCCGTGATCGCGGCTGCAGTAGGACAGTGCTTCTTCTCACTGAACATCGGTACCACCGGTATGGTCAACTACGGTTCCTACTTAAGTGATCACGAGGATGTGTTCAAGTCCACTTCCAAGATCGCTTTCACGGACTTCGCAGTTGCATTCCTGGCAGGCCTTATCATCATCCCGTCAGCATTCGCATTCAACATCGACGTAGGATCAGGCCCCGCACTTCTGTTCGTCACCATGCCCTCACTGTTCGCACAGCTTCCGGCAGGCGGACTGTTCTGCTTCCTGTTCTTCGTACTCCTTCTCTTTGCTTCTCTGACTTCATCCATCTCTATCCTGGAGATTTACGTTCCTTACGCAGTAGAGAGCTTCAAGGGAATGAGCCGTAAGAAGGCATCCATCATCGGTGCCGTTGCCTGCTGGATCGCCGGTATCCCGGTTTCCTACAGCTTCGGTATCTGGGGCGACGTCCGTATCTTCGGTATGGACATCTTCACGTGCTATGATAACTTCATCTGCATCATCGCTTACCCCCTGATCTCCCTGGTAACGGCTATCCTCGTTGGCTGGGTATGGGGCAAGGACAATGCTCTTGGTGCTATCACCAACAACGGCGAACTGGAGACCAAGTGGTATCACAAGCTCTGGTTCTTCCTTGTGAAGTACATCTGCCCGATCTTCCTTCTCCTGGTAGTTCTTACCGGATTCGGAATCATCAAATAACTGTTGCAAACAGTTAAAAATGCTGCAGCATGCTTTTGGCCGGTACCCCCTGACCAACTGCCATGCTGCAGCTTTTTGAAAGTGAGTAAAACATATGCTTGGACTGATCGTGGCACGTTCGAAAAACAACGTGATCGGAAGAAACGGAAAGACTCCGTGGAAAATAAAGGGAGAACTGAGCCAGCTGAGGGATCTCACCATGGGAAACGTGATCATCATGGGGCGCAGATCCTATGAAGAGATCGGCCATCCGTTAAAGGGACGGACCAATATCGTGGTTTCCAATACGAAGGAATTTACGGGAGAAGATCTGATCACTGTGCATTCTCTGACGGAAGCTTTAAAACTGGCCGGTGACAGGGATGCTTTCGTTACAGGCGGCGTACGGATGTTTGAAGAGGCGATCCCCATGGTGGATAAGATGTACATTACGGAGATCGACCTTACGGTGGAAGACGGAGACGCGTTCTTCCCGGCCTTTGATCCGGAAGACTTTGACCTTACGGTCGGAGAGACCGCAGGAGATGAGATACGTTATACCAGGACCTGCTACACAAGAAAAAAACGCGGAAAAGAAAAATTCCATCCGTAAGCCAGTTTTTCGGCCTTCCGGGGGAACAAACGCAGTGACACGGCAACTGCGGAAAAGAAAAATTCCATCCGAAAGCCTTGTTTTCGGCCTTTCGGTTGAAAATCCGGCATCGTGAAAAAATCTGTACCGAAAAAATTCCATCCGTAAGCCCGTTTTTTGAGCAATCGGATGGAAAAAAATTTTTTGGCAATTTTTGAGGAATCATTTTTGGACGTCGTAGAGCAGTTTGCGGATCTCCGCCATGCGGTCTCTCAGGGCGGCGGCTTCCTCGAAGTTCAGTTCCGCGGCTGCGGCCCGCATCTTCCGGTTCAGTTCTTTTTCCAGCTGCTGAAGCTCGGGGACGGACATGGATTCCGGATCCCTGGCATCTTTTGCGCCGGGAGCTTCCGCGGCTTTCGAAATGGTGATCAGGTCACGGACGGCCTTTTTGATAGTCTGCGGTGTGATGCCGTGGGCTTTGTTGTAATCGTCCTGCACCTTACGGCGCCTGTTTGTCTCGTCGATGGCTTTCCGCATGGAATCCGTCATGGTATCCGCGTACATGATCACGTGACCTTCCGCATTTCTGGCGGCACGGCCGATGGTCTGGATGAGAGAGGTCTCGCTTCGTAAGAAGCCTTCCTTATCCGCATCCAGAATGGCTACCAGAGACACTTCCGGAATGTCCAGGCCTTCTCTTAGGAGGTTGATGCCCACCAGTACGTCAAATACGTCCAGACGCATGTCACGGATGATCTGGGACCGTTCCATGGTATCCACGTCGGAGTGCAGATACCGTACCCGCATGCCCAGATCCTGCATATATTTGGTAAGATCCTCCGCCATTCTTTTGGTAAGCGTGGTGACGAGGACTTTATTTTTTTTCTCTGTTTCCCTATTGATCTCCGAAATGAGATCGTCGATCTGACCTTCCACGGGATGGATCTCCACTTTGGGATCCAGAAGACCGGTGGGACGGATGATCTGTTCCGCCCGCAGAAGTTCGTGGTCTGCTTCGTATTCCCCGGGCGTGGCGGATACGAACAGCATCTGGTCGATCTTTTGCTCAAACTCCGTGAAGTTCAAAGGACGGTTGTCCAGGGCGGAGGGAAGACGGAAGCCGTAATCCACCAGGGTCATCTTGCGGGAGTGGTCACCGGCATACATGCCCCGAACCTGGGGCAGGGTGATGTGGGACTCGTCCACGATGATGAGGAACTCCTTCGGGAAGTAATCCAGCAGTACGTAGGGCGGTTCGCCGGGCTTGGTGCCCTGCAGATGGCGGGAATAGTTTTCGATGCCGGAGCAGATGCCGGTCTCTTTTAACATTTCCACGTCGAAGGTGGTGCGTTCTTTGATGCGCTGCGCTTCGATGAATTTGTCTTCGGAAGTAAAATACTCCACCTGTTCCTCCATCTCGGCAAGGATGTTGTCACATGCTGCCTCCATGCGGTCTTTGGGGACCACGTAGTGGGAGGCGGGATAGACGATGCAGTGAGCAAGGGTAGCCTTTGGCTTTCCCGTAACGGAATCGATAGCCGTGATGCGGTCCACCTCGTCACCGAAAAACTCGATGCGGTAGGCTTCACCGCCGGAGTAGGAGGGATAGATCTCCAGAACGTCTCCGTGAACACGGAAGGAACCGCGCTTGAAATCCATTTCGTTCCGGTTATACTGCATGTCCACCAGTTTCCGCATGATCTCTTCCCGGTCGTATTCCACACCGGGACGGAGCGATACCGTCATCTTTTTGTAATCAATAGGGGAGCCCAGGCCGTAGATGCAGGAAACGGAAGCCACGATGATCACGTCGTTTCTCTCGGAAAGAGCAGCCGTGGCCGAATGGCGCAGCTTGTCGATCTCGTCGTTGATGGCGGAGTCCTTTTCGATATAGGTATCCGTGGAGGGAACGTAGGCTTCCGGCTGGTAATAGTCGTAATAGGAGACGAAGTATTCCACGGCATTTTCCGGGAAGAATTCCTTCATCTCGCCGTAGAGCTGGGCGGCCAAGGTCTTATTGTGGGAAATGATCAGGGTGGGGCGCTGCAGCTTCTGGATCACGTTTGCCATGGTAAATGTCTTGCCGGAGCCGGTGGTGCCCAGAAGCGTCTGGAACTGATTGCCCGCACGAAAACCTGCCGCAAGCGCTTCGATGGCCTGCGGCTGATCGCCGGTGGGTTGAAATTCCGAGTGCAGTTTAAATTCCATGTTTGCCATTATAACACATCTGTGGTAAAATGCCACATGCTGACTATAGCGATGGCTGTTATGGCCTGCAAGCGCAGGCACATTGCGGAGGCTTTTCAGATTTTCAAGGTTTCCAAGCCTGCAAAGCAGGGTCCACGAGCGAATGCGAGATGGCACCCCTGCGAAGGCGCAGGAAAGCTTAGAAAATCGAAAACCGGAGCAGCAGTGCCGGCGAATGCAGACCAAAACAGACAGCGATCAATGGATATGGAGGAATACATACATGAAAGATAAACCGGTTGTTCTGGTGATTATGGACGGTTACGGTCTCAGAGACGGCAGCGACGGCAATGCCATCGCTCTGGCGAAGAAGCCCAACCTGGATAAGCTGATGAAGGAATGCCCCTTCGTACCGGGTCTTGCTTCCGGCCTTGCCGTAGGTCTTCCCGACGGCCAGATGGGCAACTCTGAGGTAGGCCACCTGAACATGGGTGCCGGCCGCATCATTTATCAGGAACTGACCCGTATCACCAAGTCCATCAATGACGGTGATTTCTTCAAGGTGCCGGAGCTTCTTTCGGCAGTGGAAAACTGCAAGAAGAATGACAGCGCCATTCATTTCTACGGGCTCCTTTCCGACGGAGGCGTGCATTCCCACATCACCCATCTTTTCGGTCTTTTAGAGCTCTGCAAGAAAGAAGGCCTCAGGAAGGTCTATGTGCACTGCTTCATGGACGGCCGTGACACGCCTCCGGATTCCGGCCTTTCCTACGTGAAAGCGCTGGAAGCAAAGATGAAGGAGCTTGGCGTGGGCGAGATCGCTTCCATTTCCGGACGCTATTACGCCATGGACCGCGACAAGAACTACGACCGGGTAAAGAAAGCCTACGACTGCCTTACAAAGGGCGAAGGAAACCGTGCCGCTTCCGCCGTGGAAGCCATGGAGAAGTCCTATGCGGAGAAGGTCTATGATGAGTTTATCGTACCGGTAGCCATCGAAAAGGACGGAAAGCCCGTGGCGACCATCAAGGACGGCGATTCCATCGTATTCTTCAACTTCCGTCCGGACCGGGCCAGAGAGATCACACGCTGCTTCTGCGACGACGATTTCACTTTCTTCGAGAGAGGCCCCAGAAAGAACGTTCTGTATACCTGCTTCACCGATTACGACGAGACCATCGGCAACAAGCAGATCGCCTTCCACAAGGAGGAGATCACCAGAACGCTGGGAGAGTACCTGGCAGAGAACGGTCTGACCCAGTGCCGCGTGGCAGAGACCGAGAAATACGCTCACGTAACGTTCTTCTTTAACGGCGGCGTGGAAGTGCCCAACGAGGGAGAGGACAGAGTCCTTGTTCCTTCTCCGAAGGAAGTTCCCACCTACGATCTGAAGCCGGAAATGAGCGCACCTCAGGTGTGTGACGAGCTGGTAAAGGCCATTGAGTCCGGAAAATATGACGTGGTGATCTGCAACTTCGCAAACTGCGACATGGTAGGACATACCGGCGTGATGGAAGCCGCCATCAAGGCCGTTGAGACTGTGGATACCTGCATCGGCAGAGCCTGCGAGGCAGTAAAGAAGACCGGCGGCACCATGTTCATCTGCGCCGATCACGGCAATGCCGACATGATGGTGGATCCCGCAACGGGCGATACCTTTACGGCACATACCACGAACCCGGTACCGTTCATCCTCTATAACGCGGATCCTTCGTATAAGCTCATGGAGGGCGGCGTACTGGCTGACATCGCTCCCACGCTGCTTACGCTTCTGGGACTTCCCAAGCCGAAGGAAATGACAGGACATTCACTGATCGAAAAATAATGTAAATGAAACGACCACTGGCGTACACAGCACTATGGATGCTGGCTGGCGTTCTGTGCGGGATCCCCATCGTTCCCGCATACACAAAGGCAGCAATACTGATACTTGCCGTCGTTTCCGTCCTATGGGCGGTTAACAAAAGCAGGGACCTTGGAAAAGGTACCCTGCTTTTTTTATGCACCTGCGCGGTGATATTTTTTCTGGCGGGATTTTTCAGAGGAAGGTCTTCCGGGAGGAGATACGAAGATGCAGAGCGGAAGCCTTTTTACGAAAAGTACGAGGCCACGAATCCCGGGGAATTCGATTATGCCCTGTATTTAAAGGGAATGGGCGTGACTAGTGAAGAGGAACGGGAAAGCATGGGCGAACCGCCTGCCGCCCTGAAAGCGGCAAGAACGTATCTGGAGGGGGTGCTTGACGCATGTCTTACGGAGCACGATGCCGGCATCTATAAGGCCATGCTCCTGGGGGACAAGACACAGATGGACGGGCAGGTAAAGGATCTGTATCAGACTTCCGGGATCGCGCATCTGCTTGCCGTATCGGGTCTTCACGTAAGCCTCATCGGCATGGGGCTTTACCGGCTCCTCCGGAAAAAGATCCGTCTTTCCGAGGAACTGTCTCTGGCAGCGGCATCTCTCTGCACGTTTCTGTACGTGTGCCTTACCGGTGCTTCCGCCTCTGCCGTAAGAGCGGGGATCATGCTCATCGTGAACCTTTCCGCCAGAAAGGCAGGCCGGTCCTACGATCTTCTGACGGCCCTTTCCCTTTCCTTCCTGGTGCTTTTGTGGAAGGAACCCTACACCGTGTTTTTAAGCGGCTTTCAGCTGTCCTTTGGTGCCATGGCGGGGATCTTCCTGGGAAATGAGGTGACACGGTCTTTGTACCGGTGCGGTACGCTGGAGAAGCGCTCCGGGCTTCTGTCGTCTTTCCTTTCCAGCCTGTGGGTGACTATCGTTACGCTGCCGGTGACAGTATCCAATTATTATTTCTTCCCGCCTTACAGCGTACTTCTGAATCTGGCGGTTATCCCTCTGATGACGGTGGTGATGGTTTCCGGACTCTGTGTGCTGGCACTGGGGATCCCGGGGCTTTGGAGCCTTTCTTCGGCGGCGGCTGCGCCGGGACATTACGTCCTTAGGTTTTACGAATGGATCTGCGGGAAGGTATCTTCCCTGCCGCTTTCAAAGATCGTCACCGGAAAGCCGGGGCCTGCGGGGATCCTTTTCTATTACGTGATCCTTGCTGTGTGCTTTGTCTTTCTTACGACGGAGCTTTCCGTCCGGAAAAAAAGAGACCGTGAGAGCAGAAAACGGCAGAGAAAGAGGAACGGCTGCCGGATCGCTCTTACCGCGGCTTCCCTGGGAGCCGTCGTTTTCCTAAGATACCGTGAACCGGAACATGCTTACGTGGAAGCGCTTGACGTGGGGCAGGGCGACTGTTTTCACATCCATGAGGGGGGAACGGATATCCTGATCGACGGCGGATCCTCCGGGTACGACAAGGTGGGAGAAAACCTGATCGAACCCTACCTTCTGTCACGGGGGATACGGAAGCTGGATGCGGTGATCGTAAGCCACGCGGACAGTGATCACATAAACGGGATCGAGTATCTTCTGCAGGAAGGGAAGGCGGACGTGGGGATCCTTCTGCTTCCTGCCATGGGGGAAACGGATGAAAAGTACGACCGTCTGAAAGCCGGAAAGTGCCGGGAGATCCGGTATCTGAAAGCAGGAGACAGGTTCTGTGCGGGATCCGCGTCCCTTACCTGCCTCTATAGCGGCGAGAGCGCGGCGGCACGTTCGGATACCAACCGGCAGTCGTCCGTGATGCTTTATGAGAGGGGGGACTTTTCCATGCTGTTTACGGGGGACATGACAAAGGAGGATGAGCTCTTGCTGATGGCCTCCGCATACGGAGGGTTGGCGGAAGATGTGGACATACTGAAGGTGGCTCACCACGGCTCGAAAACAGCTTCCGGAGAAGCGTTTTTAAATAAGGCGGCTCCCACGTACGCGGTGCTTTCCTACCGGAAGAACAATCGCTTCGGTCATCCCCACGAAGAGACCCTGAAGGCGCTTTCCGGGGCAGGGGTACGGGCGCTTAAAACACCGGAGACCGGGGCCATGAAGATCTGTGTGAAGGAGGATGGATATGTGATCGAAAGCTTTCGAAACGGGATACAAAGTGAAAACAAAGTGAAGGGTGAAGGAAAAAGGTTGACTTTCCCAAATCAACTGTTGTATAGTGCAGCGCATAAAGAGGTGAATGTATGTCACAGAAACTTGTTATCGTCGAGTCACCGGCGAAAATGAAAACCATAAAGAAATTTCTGGGCTCCGGCTACGACGTGGCCGCCTCCGTGGGACACGTGAGAGATCTGCCCAAGTCCACCATGGGTGTTGACGTGGAAAATGATTTTGAACCCAGATACATTACCATCCGGGGAAAGGGCGACGTGATCGCCGATCTTAAGAAGCTTTCCAAAAAGGCCGATGTCATCTATCTGGCAACGGACCCTGACCGGGAGGGAGAAGCCATTTCCTGGCATCTGAAGGCCGCTCTGGGGCTGGACGGAGAAGAGAACGCTAAGAACGTAAAGAGGATCACCTTCAACGAGATCACGGAAAAAGCCGTGAAGGATGCCATCAAAAAGCCCAGGGACATCAACATGGATCTGGTGGATGCCCAGCAGGCACGCCGGGTGATGGACCGTGTGGTGGGTTATTCCATCAGCCCCATCCTGTGGGACAAGATCAAGAAGGGCCTTTCCGCCGGCAGGGTGCAGTCTGCGACTTTAAATATCATCTGCAGGCGGGAAGAGGAGATCGCCGCTTTCGTTCCCGAGGAATACTGGACCATCGACGCCTCCATGAAAAACAAGGCGAAGGAAGCAAAGGCCTCCTATTACGGGGAAGCTTCGGACGGGGGCAAAAAGACCGTGGTACGTACGGAAGCGGATGCGCAGAGGATCGTGGACGACGTGCGCGGTCAGGAGATGACCGTTACGGAAGTAAAGAAGACAGAGCGCGTAAAGAATCCGCCCTATCCCTATACCACATCTACCATGCAGCAGGATGCGTCCCGTCTGCTGGGGCTTTCCACTTTCAATACCATGCGCGTGGCCCAGAGGCTTTACGAAGGCGTGAAGGTGAACGGCTACGGCACCATCGGTCTCATCACCTACTTAAGGACCGACTCCATCCGTATCTCCGACGACGCGGCGGCTTCGGCAGCGGCGTTCATTAAAGACAAATACGGCAGCAGCTACGTTTCAAAGCGCGGAACCGGCAGCAAGGCAGGCGCCAACGTACAGGATGCTCACGAGGCCATCCGTCCCACCCATATCGAGATCACGCCGGAATCCGTAAAGGATCAGCTGGACAGAGACGAATTCCGTCTGTACCGCCTGGTATGGAACCGGTTCGTGGCCAGCCGCATGACGCCGGCGGTCTACGACGTGACGGGCGTGAAACTGGAAAAGGCGGGCCACGTGTTCGCGGCAAACGGTTCTTCCGTAAAATTCGACGGATATCTTGCCGTTTACAAGTCCGGCGATGAGGAAGAGGAGAAGCAGGATCTTTCCTTCCTTTCCGAAGGCATGAAGATCATCTTTTCAAAGATCGAAAAGCAGCAGCACTTTACGGAGCCGCCGGCACACTATACCGAGTCGTCTCTGGTAAAGGAGATGGAGGAACTGGGCATCGGCCGTCCTTCCACCTATGCGCCCACCATTACCACGCTTCTGGCAAGGCATTACATCGCCAAGGAGAAGAAGAGCCTGTTCGTGACGGAACTGGGCCAGGCGGTCAACGATCTTATGCGGAAGTCCTTCCACGACGTGGCGGATCCGAAATTCACCGCCCTCATGGAGGAAGATCTGGATAAAGTGGCCTGCGGTGAGCTGGACTGGAAGAAGGTGCTGCGGGATTATTATCCCGGTCTTCAAAGGGAGCTGGAAGAGGCAAAGACCGGCCTGGAAAAAGTGAAGGTGGCGGATCAGGTCTCTGACGTGATCTGCGACAAGTGCGGCCGCAACATGGTCATCAAGTACGGACCTCACGGCAAGTTCCTGGCCTGCCCGGGATTCCCGGAATGCCGGAACACGAAGCCGCTCTTAGAAAAGACGGGAGACAAGTGCCCGGAGTGCGGCGCCGACGTGATCAAGCGCCGTTCCAAGAAGGGACGCACCTTCTATACCTGCGAAAATGAAAAGTGCGAGTGGATCTCCTGGAACCGGCCCGGGAAGAAAGGAAGGACCGGAGAAAAATGAGCAGAGCATTCGTGATCAACGGGGATGAATGGGGCTACTGCATTCAGATGGCCAGGAAATGTTCCGGCGCGGACAGTGAAGGAAAGTGCATGAGAGCAGAATGCGACGAGGTACCGGAATGGGAGAAGCCGAAGCGTAGCCTGGATGAGATCCGCCGGGCAAAGATCGAGGCGGAGCTGAAAGAAGCCGAAGAGAGGGAAAAAAGCAAAAAGAAAGTGAAAAAGAATTCATAAAAGGATTGATTTTTGAAACTTCGGTGGTACAATAGAGACAGTTAAATAGTAGTTGACATAAGGAGTGAGCACAGAGCCCACTCCTTACTTCATTAAAAGGGAAGGATGTCTATGAAAAACAGCGAATACGCGGCAAAGACCGCGGAGTTCATCAATTCCTTCATCGGGAAAGAGGGATACGTTCTTCTGAAGACGGAATTCGTCACGGAGGACGGGCTCAGATACCTGCGGGCCTACATCGATCTGACCGAAGAAGAGAGAAACCGGAGGGCGGAAGAGATCGCCCGGAAAAAAGCGGAAAAAGAAGCGGATGAGGCTGAGGAGCAGCCGGAAGGCGGATCGGAGGATGAGATCCCCGCACCGGAAGTAAGCATCAACGACTGTGCAGCCGTTTCCCGCAGAGTGTCCAAATGGCTGGACAAGGAAGATTTTATTGAAGAGGAGTACACTCTGGAGGTATGTTCCAGAGGTTATCTGAAAGAAGAAGGAGATAATTAAGTTATGAACAGCGAACTTAAGGAAGCACTTGAAATACTCGGTAAAGAGAGAAACATTTCCCAGGAGGCTCTTCTGGAAGCCATCGAAAGTTCTCTCCTCACTGCCTGCAAGAACCATTTCGGCAAAGCGGACAACTGTGAAGTGCACATCGACAGAGATACTTACGAATACAGCATCATCCAGAAAAAGACCGTGGTGGAACAGGTGACCGATCCCGTTCTGGAGATCAGCCTGGCAGATGCCATGATGATCGACAAATCGGCAGAGGTAGGCGACGAGATCGCATTCCCCATCGACTCCCAGAAGTTCGGCCGTATTGCTACGCAGAACGCCAAGGGCGTGATCGTACAGAAGATCCGTGAAGAGGAAAGAAATTCCCTGTATCGCGATTTCTTCGATCACGAGCACAATATCATGACCGGTACGGTACAGCGTTTCCACGACAGAAACGTTACCATCAACCTGGGCAAGGCAGACGCCATCCTTACGGAAGCCGAGCAGATCAAGGGAGAGGTCCTTCATCTGAATCAGCGCATCAAGGTATACCTTCTGGAAGTAAAGAACAACCCGAAGGGGCCCAGGATCAGCGTTTCCCGTACCCATCCCGATCTGGTAAAGAGACTTTTCGAACAGGAAGTTTCCGAGGTGAAGGACGGCACCGTGCAGATCATGGCCATTGCCCGTGAAGCAGGTTCCAGAACAAAGATGGCAGTGGTGTCCAACGATGAGAACGTGGATCCCGTTGGCGCTTGCGTCGGTGTGAACGGTACCCGTGTCAACACCGTGGTAGACGAGCTGGGCGGCGAGAAGATCGACATCATCAACTGGGATGAGAACCCCGCATTCCTCATTGAGAATGCGCTGAGCCCCTCCAAGGTCATCTGCGTGGTGGCAGACGAGGATTCCAAGGAAGCGACCGTTATCGTTCCCGATGACCAGCTTTCCCTCGCCATCGGCAAGGAAGGTCAGAATGCAAGGCTGGCCGCAAAGCTTACCGGTTACAAGATCGACATCAAGAGCGAGAGCCAGGCGGAGGAATCCGGACTCCTGGAAGAGCTTGGCATGATGGAGAGCGAGCAGGAAGCTTCCGAAGAGCAGACGGAGGAATGATTTGGCAGACAGACTGAAAGGACTGCTGGGCATTTGTGCCAGAGCAGGAAAACTTGCCAGCGGTGAGTTTTCGTCGGAAAGATCCGTAAGATCCGGAAAAGCCAGACTATGCATCGTTTCCTCCGACGCGTCGGAGAATACCGTAAAGAAGTTCGAGGATATGTGCAGATCGAGAAAGGTCCCCTTCGTAAGAGCCGGATTCGGCATGAAGGAACTGGGACACGCCATCGGATGCTCCGACAGAACATCGGTGGTCATTGAGGACGAAGGTCTGGCACAGGGTATGAATAAGCTTATCGAGGGAGGTACGGCCCATGGGTGAAGAGAAAGAAGTAAAAAAAGAAGTTACGAAGAAGAAACTGAACGTGGTGTTCAGAAGTCAGAATTCCCAGAGCAAAATGGAACTGCCCAAGTCGCTGAAAAGCGCTGCGTCTGCGGCAGGAAAGAAGGAATCGGGCAGCGTCAAAGTGGTGACCGGGGATAAAAAGACCCCCAGGCCTCTGCCTGCAGGCACCAAGCCGGTGAAGCCCGCCGTGTACGGAGAAACTGCGGAAGAAAAAGTGTCCGTGAACGACAAGAAAGCGGAATTCGAGGCCAAAGCTGCTGAACAGAAAGCTGCAGAGGCGGAAGCCAGAGCCAAGGCGCGTACGGAAGGTGCCGTGGTCGCCGGCGGTGCCGTGATCATCAAGAAAGCCAAAAAAGCGGAGGAAGCACCTGCTCCCGAAGTGAAGCCGGAGGAAGCGGCGGAAGTAAAGGCAGACCCCGCTCCGGAAATCGCAGAGAAAGCGGCAAAGCAGGCTGAGGAGAAGCCCGCAAAGAAGAAGCCCGAAAAGGAAGCTCCCGTAACGGAGAAGAAAGCGGAAGCGCCCGCACCGGAAAAGGAAGCAAAGAAGCCTGTACCGGTAAAGGTGGATGTACCTGCCACGCCTCACGTAAAGATCATCAAATCCTACGCGGGGTATGATGCCAATGCCATCATCCGTGAGGCAACGCAGTCCCAGAAGAAAGCGGAGGCTGCAAACCGTCAGAAGGCAGGCGATGCAAAAGACGGAAAAGGCGGAAGAACGTTTATCGCCAGAAATCCCAGAGCAGGAGAAGATGGCGGCCGTTCCGGACAGAGACCTGCCGGCGGACGTCCTCAGGGAGGCCGTCCCGGAACGGGCAGCGGTCCCCAGGGACAGAGATCCTTTGGCGGCGGTGCTCCCCAGCCCGGTGCTTTTGAAGGCCATGCCGGAAAGGGCGGCGCCGGAAAGGGCAGAAACGCTTACGCCAACAAGGATAAGGACCGTAAGGACAAATACAGAGACGATCCGCAGCAGACCGCAAAGAAGACCGGAAAGGGTGCTTTCATCAAACCGGAGATCAAGCAGGAGAAGCCGGAAGATGACATCAAGGTGATCGTGATCCCGGAGAACCTTACCATCAAGGATCTTGCCGACAAGCTGAAGGTACAGCCTTCCGTGATCGTAAAGAAACTTTTCCTGGAAGGAAAGATGGTAACGCCCAACACGGACATTTCCTACGAGGAAGCGGAAGAGATCGCCATGGAATATGACATCCTCTGTGAAAAGGAAGTGCCCGAGGACGTGATCGCGGAACTTCTTGCCGAAGGCGAAGAGGACGAGTCCAAAATGGTGAAGAGGCCTCCCGTGGTCTGCGTGATGGGTCACGTTGACCATGGTAAGACATCTCTTCTGGACGCCATCAGAAAGACCAACGTTACCTCTCACGAGGCAGGAGGCATCACCCAGGCCATCGGTGCCTCCGTGGTGAAGATCGGCGGAAAGAACATTACGTTCCTGGATACGCCCGGCCATGAGGCATTTACGGCCATGCGCTTAAGAGGCGCCCAGGCGACGGATATCGCCGTACTGGTGGTCGCAGCCGACGACGGCGTGAAGCCTCAGACGGTGGAAGCCATCAATCATGCCAAGAGCGCCGGCGTGGAAGTCGTTGTTGCCATCAACAAGATCGACAAGCCGGATGCCAACGTGGACAGAGTAAAGAAGGAACTGACCAATTACGAGCTGGTAGCCGAGGAATGGGGCGGTTCCACGCCCATGGTGCCCGTATCCGCAAAGACCGGAGAAGGCATTGAGGATCTTCTGGAGATGATTCTTCTGGAGGCGGACGTTCTGGAACTGAAGGCAGATCCGGACCGTGAGGCAAGAGGCATCGTCATCGAGGCCGAACTGGACAAGGGCAGAGGTCCCGTTGCCACCGTACTGGTACAGAAAGGTACCCTGAAGGTGGGCGACAACGTGGCTGCCGGCGCCTGCTACGGCAAAGTAAGAGCGATGCTGGACGACAAGGGCCAGAGAGTAAAGAAGGCCGGTCCCTCCACTCCCGTGGAGATCCTGGGCCTTAACGACGTTCCCAATGCGGGCGAAGTCTTCATGGGCTGCGCCGACGAGAAGGAGGCAAGAAACATTGCCGATACCTTCATCGCGGAAAACAAGAAGGCAAAGCTTGCGGAGACCAAGCAGAAGATGAACCTGGACGATCTGTTCGACGAGATCCAGGCAGGCAATCTGAAGGAACTTCCCATCATCATCAAGGCCGACGTGCAGGGCTCCGTGGAAGCCGTGAAGCAGAGCCTCGGAAAGATGGGCAACGAGGAAGTGGTGGTCAAGGTCATCCATTCCGGCGTTGGCAACATCAACGAGTCCGATGTATCCCTTGCTTCCGCGGCCAATGCCATCATCATCGGTTTCAACGTGAAGCCGGATGCCGTGGCAAAGTCCACTGCGGAACATGAGAAAGTGGATATCCGCCTGTACAAGGTCATTTATCAGGCCATCGACGATCTGGAGGCAGCCCTTACCGGCATGCTGGCACCCACTTACGAAGAGAAGATCACCGGTCACGCCATCGTCCGTCAGCTGTTCAAGGCTTCCGGCGTAGGCACCATTGCCGGCTGCTTCATAACGGACGGCGTTGTGGAACGCGGCTCCAAGGCACGCATCACCCGCGGCGACAAGCAGATCTTTGACGGCGATATCGCGTCCTTAAAGAGATTCAAGGACGAGGTGAAGGAAGTGAAGACCGGTTTCGAATGCGGTATGGTATTCGAAGGATTCAGCAATCTTCAGGAAGATGACCAGGTAGAGATCTACAAGATGGTGGAAGTACCCAGAACACCCAAAAAGGAAGCAAACAGCTGATGAAAAAAGGCTCTATTAAAAACAACAGGATCAACGGCGAGGTATTAAAGGCCATGACGGAGATCATCGGTTCCGAGGTGAAGGATCCCAATGTGGATCCTTTCGTCTCCGTGACCAGAGTGGAAGTGACGCCGGATCTGCAGTTCTGCAAATGCTACGTTTCCACGCTGGGGAGCGCGGAGGAGCTGGAAAAGACCGTGGAGGGACTTACCCGCGCCAGAGGTTTTATCCGTACGGAACTGGCGCACAGGGTGAACCTCAGAAAAACACCTGAGATCACTTTCATTCCCGACAGATCCATGGAGTATGCCATTGAGATGTCGAAGAAGATCGATGAACTCTTGAAGCAGGCACGCAGCACTTCGGAAGGAAGCACGGATGAACAGAACGCTTGATCACATGATCGAAAGAGCGCAGACCATCTGCGTTCTGGGACATATCAATCCGGACGGGGACTGTGTGGGGTCCACGCTGGCACTGTATAATTACATTCACAGAACAGATCCCGCCAAAAAGGTCACCGTATACCTGGAGGAACCTTCTTCCAAGTTCGCATTCCTTCCCGGCTTCGAGAAGATCGTTTCCGGGAATGAAGTGAAAAAAAGTTACGATCTGTGCATCGTGGCGGACTGTGCGGATACGGCACGGATCGGCAGGTTCGTGAACTATCTGGAAGCCGCGAAGGAATCGTTCCTTATCGATCATCATTTCACAAACAAGGGTTTCTGTGATGCCAGGGTGATCGATCCGGAATCCTCCTCCACCTGCGAACTTCTGTACGGTCTTCTGAAAAAGGATCGGATCGATGCCGATATTGCCCGTTGTCTTTACACGGGCATCATTCACGATACCGGCGTCTTCAAGCACAGCTGCACCTCCCCGAAGACCATGCGGGTGGCGGCAAAGTGCATGAAGTTCGGTTTCGATTTCGGAAAGATCATCGACGACTCCTTCTATTCCATGAATATCGCGCAGAAGAAGCTGATGGGAGTCATGTTCCAGGATCTGAAACTTGCCTGCGAAGGAAAGTTCGTTTACGGGAAACTGAACATCAGGACCATGAAGGAATACGGCGTTACCTCAGGAAAGGATACGGACGGCTTCATCGACAACATCCGTACCACCGACGGTACTGTTGCCGCGGGATTCTTCTATGAGCTTCCCGACGGTACCTATCGGGGAAGCCTGCGTTCCTCTACCGATCAGGTGAACGTGGCGGAGATCGCCCAGACCTTCGGCGGCGGCGGCCACAAGCGGGCAGCCGGGTTTTTCCTGGGAAAAGACATTGAAAAAGAGATCGATAAAGTGATCGGCATGGTAGAAGAGCAGCTTACAAAATGAATCACTATACAGGATTTCTGAACGTTTATAAAGAAAGAGGCATGTCCTCCATGGCAGTATGCGCCCGGATAAGGCGCATTCTTGATGTGGCCAAAGCAGGACATGCGGGCACGCTGGATCCCATGGCGGAAGGCGTGCTTCCCGTGGCTTTGGGCAGGGCCTGCAAGAGCTGCGATGAGGCAGGCGGCGGCAGGAAGACGTACCGCGCCGGTATGCTTCTGGGCGTGACTACGGATACCCAGGACGTTACGGGCACGGAGCTTTCACGCTATGAAGGAGAACTTCCCTCCGAAGAGGAGATCAGGAATGTGCTGCTTTCTTTTGTGGGGGACTATGACCAGCTGACGCCTATGTATTCCGCCAGACAGGTGGACGGGAAAAGGCTTTACGAGATCGCCAGGGAAGGAAAGGAAGTGGAACGCGCCGTAAAGACCGTGGAGATCATGGACCTTACGATAGAAAAGATCGACCTTCCCCACGTGGTATTCTCCGTGACCTGTTCCAGGGGAACTTATGTCAGGACGCTCTGCCACGATGCGGGAGAGAAGCTTGGATGCGGCGCCTGCATGGAATCTCTGGTACGTACTTCGGTCGGGGATTTCCGGGTGGAAGAGGCTCTTGCCACAGAACAGGTAAAGACTCTTTTTGAAAACGGCGGCATCGACAGGGAGCTTCGCGTGATCACCCCCACGGCAGTGTCCATCGGAAAATTCGACGGCACTCACCTGGGACACAGGAAGCTTTTGAGAGAACTGAGAAAATCCGCGGAAAAACATCACCTGCGCTCCCTGGTACTTATTCTGGATACCCCGGGGAAAAGTGTGGAAGACAGAGCTTTACGAAAGGAAAAGATCCTTTCCATGGGCATTGATTACTGCATCGAGTATGAACTGGACGAGGAACTGATGCGGATGAGCGCGGAAGCGTTCCTCAGAGAGATCCTGATCGGAAAGCTTTCCATGAAGTTCATGGTGGCGGGAAAAGACATTGCTTTCGGAAAGGGCAGGGAAGGAAACGAGGAATTCCTCAGAAAACATGCCGCGGAATACGGATTCACCTTTAAGCTCATTGATAAGCTGAAGGACGGAGAAGACGGTCCGGTGATCAGTTCCACCGTGGTACGGGATCTGATCCGGAATGGTGACGTGGAAAAGGCAGGGCAGCTCCTGGGCGCGCCCTGGTCCGTTACCGGCGTCGTGGAGCACGGAAAACACATCGGCACCGATGTGCTGGGAGTCCCCACGGTGAACATTTCCGTTCCCGATGACCGGGAACTGCCGCCCTACGGTGTCTACGCCACGGAGACTATGGTGACCTGTGATGCGGAGAAACAGATAAGGAACGATATTACCGCGCCGAAGAACAAAGATGCGGCCGTGTACGGAAGCATTTCCAATCTGGGCGTGCGCCCCACGGCGGAAGACGGAAGGCCGGCCACGCTGGAGACCGCCCTGTTCGGGGATCCCGGAGATCTGTACGGGAAGACCGTTGAGATAAGATTCCTCAGATACCTGCGCCCGGAACGGAAATTCGGTTCTTTTGAAGAACTTAAGGAACAGATGACGAAGGTCGATATCCCCGAAGCACAAAAGTACTTGCAAAGCCGTAAATAAAGTAGTATTATGTCTGTTGCGCCGCTGCGCGGTCTTGCGCCTTTTCCTGACGGAGACCTGGCAGCCGGTAAGAATAAAAGTTGGAGGAAAACAAAAAATGATCACTAAAGAGAAAAAAGCAGAGATCATGAAGAACTTTGGCCGCAAGGAAGGCGACACCGGTTCACCTGAGGTTCAGATCGCAGTTCTGACCGAGAGGATCAACGAGCTCACCCAGCACCTGAAGGCTAACCCCAAGGATCACCACTCCAGAAAAGGACTTCTGATGATGGTTGGTCACCGCAGAGGACTTCTTGATTATCTTGCAAAGAAGGATCTGGAAGGATACAGAGAGCTCATTAAGAAGCTTGGTATTCGTAAGTAATTACGAAATGCGCTGCCATACCATAAGGTATGGCAGTCTTTATGTAGTTTCCGTCAGGTCCGCCGGATCACGGCAATGCCGGAAAAGGGTGGAAGTCGTATTCCTTAACAGGGAGTACCCTGAAGAGAGGTAACAGAATGAGAACAGTAGGAACCGTATCCAGAGGCGTAAGATGCCCCGTGCTGAAAGAGGGAGACGATCTTGTAAAGATCGTGACCGATGCCATCGTGGAGATGGGAAAAGAGCAGAACATCACCTTCCATGAGAAAGACGTGGTGGCAGTAACGGAAGCCGTGGTAGCGCGTACCCAGGGCAACTATGCGACGGTAGATCAGATCGCCGCAGACGCAAAGGCAAAGTTCGGAACGAGCGAGATCGCTCTCACGTTCCCCATCATGAGCCGCAACCGTATTGCCATCTGCCTGAAGGGCATTGCCAGAGCTTTCGACAAGGTATATCTTCTGATGAGCTATCCGTCGGATGAAGTGGGAAATCATCTGTTTGATGAGGACCTGCTGGACGAAAAGGGCGTGAATCCCTATTCCGACGTGCTGGATGAGAAACAGTACCGTGAGCTTTTCGGATACGTGAAGCATCCCTTTACCGGTGTGGATTACGTGGAATACTACAAAGAGCTGTTTAACGGCGAAAACTGCGAAGTGGAATTCATTTTTGCAAACGACTGCCGCGCGGCACTGAAGAAGTGCAAAAACGTTCTCTGCTGCGATATTCATACCAGAGAGCGCTCCAAAAGAAGACTTCTGGCAGCCGGCGCCGAGAAAGTACTGACCCTGGCTGACATCTGCAACGCTCCCGTAAACGGCAGCGGTTTCAACCGTCAGTATGGTCTGTATGGTTCCAACAAGGCCACGGAAGAGAAAGTGAAGCTCTTCCCCGCGGATCCGGAAAAATTCGTTTCCGCACTTCACGATTCTCTGGAAAAGGCCACCGGCGTGGACATGAACTGCATGGTTTACGGCGACGGTGCTTTCAAGGATCCCGTCGGAAAGATCTGGGAGCTGGCAGATCCGGTAGTAAGCCCTGCATACACCGAGCGTCTGAAAGGAACTCCCAATGAACTGAAGCTTAAGTACCTGGCCGATAACGATCTGAAAGACCTTACCGGTGAAGCGCTTACCAAAGCCATGAAGGAAAGGATCGCAGCCAAGGGTACCGAGAGCCTGAAGGGAAATATGGCGTCCCAGGGCACCACGCCCAGACAGCTTACCGATCTTCTGGGATCTCTCGCCGATCTTACCAGTGGCTCCGGAGACAAGGGCACGCCCATCGTGTTCATCCAGGGGTATTTCGATACCTACGCAGAGCAGTAAAGTCTAAAAAATAGAAGCCTCCATACATATGCCCGTCAGCGCTGGTTGTTCCGTTTTTCAATTTTCTAAGCTTTCCTGCGTCCTTCGTAAACGCGCTGGAACCTTGTTTTCCAGCGCACTCCGAACTGGGAAAGCTTGAAAATTAGAAAAGCCTCCACAATGCGCATACGTGCATATGTACGGAGGCTTCTTTTATTGATCTCTATCCACCCGCGATTCAAGTTATTCTTTGCGGGATATTTCCGCGAATTTGAGTATGGCGTAGAATACGCAGGGGACCACCATGAGGCAGAAGAGGAGTGCCAGGATGGTGCCCGGCGCTGCTTTTCTGATGACGGCGATGATGAGCCCGATGACTAAAAGCGCCATAAGAACAAGGGTGATGACGGCGAGCACTTTTTTTACCTTGGGGTTCAGCTGCTTTTTCACGATCCTTCCTCCTCGAATTCTTCCAGTTCTGCGGAAAGCTTCTCCCATTCCTCGTAAAGAGCGGCAAGCTTTTCGTCAAGGGCTTCTTTTTCTTTGACAAGTTCGTTCAGCTTTCCGGGATCGGTGGCGATCTCGGGATGGCTCATGATCTCTTCCGTTTCCGATACTTTCTGTTCCGTCTTTTCAATATCGGTCTCGCATTTTGTGAGACTGTTTTTTAGCTTCTGCCTGGCGGTACGCCGCTCTTTCTGCTCCTCAAAGGAAAGCTTGATGCGGCGGTCCTCACCGTCGATATAGTCTTTGATCGCTTCCGCCTTGCTGTTGTCAGCCTGGGGAAGAGGACGGTCTTCTTTGGAAACGGTCCCGCTTACCGACTTTAAGGGATCGAAATCCGGATCCGCCTTCTTTTCCAGATAATAATCGTAATTGCCTGTATAGTTCACAAATCTGTTATGATCCAGTTCCAGGATGCGGCTTGCGGTCCGGTTGATGAAATACCGGTCGTGGGACACGCAGATCACTGTGCCTTCGTAGTTCCTTACGGCTTCTTCCAGGATCTCTTTTGACGTGATGTCCAGGTGGTTGGTAGGCTCATCAAGAAGCAGGAGATTTGCCTTGGAGAGCATGAGCTTTGCCAGGGACAGCCTTCCCTTTTCTCCGCCGGAAAGCTCTTTTACGGATTTGAACACGTCGTCTCCGGTAAACAGGAAAGATGCCAGAAGGTTCCGGATCTCCGTGTTGTTCATCTGAGGGTAGGCATCCGAGATCTCGTCGAATACCGTGTTTTCCGGATCCAGCACCTGATGCTCCTGATCGTAGTAGGCAATCTCCACACGGGTGCCGAAATCGATCTCACCGGAATCCGGATCGGCCCGGCGCTCGGCAATGGCAAGGCTTTCGGGAGAGGCGATGCCCCGTTCCACGGCGGCCGTGTTGATGATTTTTAAGAGGGTGGTCTTTCCGGTGCCGTTGGGTCCGATGATAAGGAGCTTTTCTCCGCGCTTTACATCAAGACAGACACCGGAAAAAAGAGTTTTCCCGTTATAGGATTTGGACAGGCCTTCCGCGTACAGCACATCCTTTCCGGAAGTGCGGCAGGGAGTGAAGTGGAGCCGCATGGCATCGTCCACGTCAAATGGCTTTTCCACACGTTCCATCTTTTCCAACATCTTTTCCCGGGACTGGGCGCGTTTGATGGACTTTTCCCGGTGGAAGCGCATCAGGGTATCGATGACTTCCTGCTGATGCTTTATCGCTGCCTGGTTATTGAGCCAGGCTTTCATCATGTCCTTACGGATGGCGGCCTTCTTTTCGGAAAACTGCGTATAGGTGCCCGTGTAGAGGCGGGCTTTTGTATTTTCGATATCCAGTACCTTGTTGACCACGCGGTCAAGGAAATACCGGTCATGGGAAACGATGAGGCAGGCGGATCTTATGGACCTGAGATATCCCTCCAGCCAGGAAACGGAAGCAATGTCCAGATGGTTGGTAGGCTCGTCAAGGATGAGGATGTCGGGTTCTTCCAGCAGGATCTTTCCCAGCAGGAGACGGGTCTTCTGACCGCCTGACAGAACGGAGACTTTTTTGCTGAATTCGTCCTCTGTAAAGCCCAGGCCTTTCAGGATCCCCACCACGTTGCTCCTTACAGCATAGCCGCCTTCGGATTCAAAACGGGCGGAGAGTTCGGAATAGCGTTTGTAGACGCCTTCCAATTCGAAGGAATTCTCCGCATGCAGCCGCATTTTCTCTTCCAGGGAGCGAAGCTCCGATTCCATTTCGGAAAGGGATACCTTGGAAAGGATCACTTCCTCGTAGATGGTGCGTTCGGAATCGATGACAGGGCTCTGGGGGAGATATCCCAGCCGGACGTCCTTCGGAAGGGATACAGAGCCGGCGTCAGGCTGTTCCTCACCGGTGATGATCCGAAGAAGCGTGGTCTTTCCGGCACCGTTGGCGCCGGTGATGGCAAGTTTGTCGTGGGCTTCAATGTGAAAAGACACCTGTGACAATACAGGTTTTTCGTCATAGGATCTGGAAATGTTGTTAACGCTTAAAATCATGACGATATTGTAACATAAAACGATCCTCTTGTAACCATGGGAATTCACGTGCCGCAAAAAACGGAAAAGGGTGACTTGAAAAAGTAAGTTCCACTTTGCAGGAGTAAGTTCCATCATGTAGGACTAAATTCCACGGGATGGAACTTTTTTTGTCAAAAATTGTTGAAATTTGGCTTTTT
>JAKSPC010000016.1 GCA_024405155.1 Lachnospiraceae bacterium
GTATACAGGTAAATCCACGATGCTACAAATGTGAGGTCACTTCATATTATCTAAAATGAATTCAACGCTTCAATAACTTGGCTTTGCTCTTCTTCTGTCATTCCATTATAAATCGGAATAGAAAGAATAGTTTCTGCTAAATGTTCAGTGAAGGGAAAATCCCCTTTTTTATATCCTAAATTCTGATAAGCTTCAGCGAGATGTGGCGGAATCGGATAATGAATAAGCGTTCCAATATCTTTATTCTCAAGATATTGGATAAGGCGATCTCTTTCCTCGCATCTAATAACATACTGGTGCCAAACCGAGGTGGCCCCATCTGCTACAGAAGGAAGCTTAATTTTCTTGTTTTTTATCTCACAAGTATATCGCTCGGCGATTTTTACTTTTTCTTCCGTCAACTCACATATATGTGAAAGCCTAACACGAAGCAACCCTGCCTGAATCTCATCCAGTCTCGAATTGGCACCTACGATTTTGTTATAGTAACGCTTTTCACTACCATAATTTCTAAAAACTTTAAATTCTTCTGCCAATTCGTCATTGTTTAAGACAACAGCACCTGCATCACCAAAAGCTCCCAGATTTTTCGAGGGATAGAACGAAAAACAGCCTACATCTCCGAAAGTACCTGTCATACGACCATTAAAACATGCACCATGAGACTGTGCACAATCTTCAATTAATTTCAATTTGTATTTTTTGCACAGCCTCACGATTTCATCCATTTTTGTTGCCATGCCATACAAATGTGTGACCATAACAGCTTTGGTCTTATTCGTTATCTTTTCTTCAATTTTTGAAGCATCAATTCCGAAGGACTCGTCTGGTTCGATAAATACAGGCGTTGCCCCATTCATCGTAATCCCCATTACCGTCGCTATATACGTATTAGCTTGTACAATTACCTCATCACCACGGCCGATACCAAGAAGTCTTACAGCAATCCAAAGCGCATCAAGACCGCTTGCCAACCCTACGCAATGCTTTGTACCAACATAATTGGAAAATTCGGTCTCAAAAGAGGACACCTCTTTCCCCAAAACGTACCAGCCCGATCGAAGTACATCCGTCGCCTTCTTTTCAAACTCGCTCTGATACTTAAAATACCCTCTGTCCATCCTGTTTGGCATTATCCTCACGATTATTCCCTCCTATACTACTAATTAGTCTCTCAATGAAAATCAAACTCAGCTTTTGATTTTCTCACAGTTCTCAAAAATTCAATGCTTATGATATGCCTTTTTACGGCTAATGATTTTCTGTGCCAGTTCTCTAATGTTTCAAGAAAAGACTTCTTCTTTATTATCGTTTCAGTGATATATTTTTGAATTGAACAATTGATGTTATACTTTGAAAATATATATCTATTCTTTTCATAAAGCTCAGATAGGTAATCCGTATATAAATAATTAACCAAGATTTTATCAATACTCCAGCACCTAAGATATGGCACTACTATTGCCTTTCCTTCTTCAGTGAAAACCAAATCCTGAAAATGATAAAAAACCAGAGGACGTCTTTCTTTAGTATATCTGTCTTGAATAATGATTCCTTCTTTTTTTAATAATTTATATCTATTGATATTCCATGGTGCGACACCGGCTCCCATATTACTGCTTATGTTAACAAAGCTATACTTATCCCATGAATCTGTATACTTTTGGTCACCACCATTCGTTAAAGAACAGTCCCTAATACAGTCATTAATCCACTTATCTAATAGAGCCAAGCTGTTTTTCGTGTTACAGAATGTATTGAACTGTACACAGTTTTTTCCCGAACTTTTTTCCCGCTCTTCAAGCATATAATCCGGAGCAAATCTATGTGGTACGACTTGAACCGAGCAATTACTCCGCTCCATTTCTTCAATCAAAACTATGGGATTCGAGTAGAATTTCATATCAGCATCAATATAAGTACACTGCTTCTCTTTATATTTAGTTAAAACATATTTTATCAGCTTTGCTGTACATGACCAGCAATACTCTCCTCTGGAACGTTCTTTCTTTATCGTCAATAATTCATTGTCTTCGAAGTCTTGTAATTGAATTACAGTTACGTCTTTTATCTGTTCGTGAGCCAATACATCGTAACATACCGTATCCATGCATAAAATATAGATTTTCGCGGCAGTATCCTGTCGTTTTAATGAATCGACACAGACAAGCCCCCTATCTAAATAATTGCTGTCAAATAAAGTGCAATACACCATAAAAAAGATTACTCCTCTATTACTAATTCATCAGGTTCTTAAAACTTCATTCTCTACACTTTTTCTGAAAACGTATCCGGCTTCTCCGGTTTAAACACCTCGTTACACGTCATCACTGTTACCATATCTTCTGTCTTGCTTAAGTTGATGATGTTGTGTGTCCAGCCGGGGATCATGTGTACGGCTTCTATCTTTTCCCCGCTCACTTCGAATTCCACCATCTCTCCGGTATTGATGTTTCTCTCCTGAATCAGTCCATGGCCGGCAACTACGATAAACAGTTCCCACTTGGAGTTATGCCAATGCTGTCCCTTGGTGATCCCGGGCTTTGAGATATTGATGGATACCTGCCCGCAGTCTTCTGTATGTACCAGTTCCGTGAAGGAACCACGGTCATCCACATTCATCTTCAGTGCATACTTGAACTTATTTGTGGGGAGATACGTGAGATACAAAGAATACAGCTTCTTTGCAAAGCTGCCATCCGGCATCTTCGGCATCATCAGTGTAGACGGCTGCGCCTTGAACTCCTGAAGAAGGTCAACGATCTCTCCCAGTGTCACCTTATGAGTAACAGGCACATAACAGTAACGGCCATTCTCATCTTCTACCGCATCCACACCTTCATACCGGCAGTGCAGCTCTTTTCCTTCCAGAAGGTCATACATCCCTTCGATCAGATCATCGATATACAGAAGCTCCAGTTCTGTGGAACGGTCATTTACCGTGAATTCCTCATCGTTTGCCACAGCCCAGCAGAAAGTGGATACTGCGCTGTTGTACTTTGGCCTGCTGTGTCCCATCAGGTTGGGGAACCGGTACACCGCCACCTTTGCCCCGGTCTCTTTCCCATAGGCAAAGAACAGTTCTTCTCCGGCCAGCTTACTCTTTCCATACTCGGAAGTGCCAAAGCGCCCGGCAAGTGTGGCCTGCACGGAGGAAGAAAGCATCACAGTCGCCTTATTGTGATACTTCTTTAAGGTATCAAGGAGAACAGAGGCAAAGCCGAAGTTTCCTGTCATGAACTCTTCCGTATTCTGCGGGCGGTTCACGCCGGCAAAGTTGAATACAAGGTCCGCCTTCTGACAGTATTCATCCAGTTTGTCTTCATCGCCAAGGTCATAGGCATAGATCTCATCGATCTGAATACCCGGTCTGGTCTTGTTTCTTCCGTCCTGTATGGTCCTAAGGTTATTTACAAGAGCCGTACCAACCATTCCCCTGGCACCTGTCACAAGGATGTTCATACGTCTTTTCTCCAAACCATCTTGTTGACTACATTCACATATCCCTGAATGATGCGTACCACCTTCAAGGATACATTCTCATCGGTATAATCCGGACAGGGTTTTCCAAACACACCATTTCTCTTCATGTTGATGGCCATATCCGCTGCCTGTAGGAGTTCCTTCGTGGTGATGCCCGCCAGGATGAAATCCCCGGACTCCAGTGCCTCCGGGCGCTCCGTGGAAGTACGGATACACACGGCAGCGATGGGATGACCGATGGAAAGATAGAAAGAGCTTTCCTCGGGAAGCGTCCCGCTGTCACTCACGATAGCAAGTGCATTCATCTGCAGTTTATTGTAATCATTAAACCCAAGCGGTTCATTCACCCTTACTCTCGGATCAAGCTTAAATCCTGTCGATTCCAGTTTCTTTCTTGATCTCGGATGGCAGGAATAAAGGATAGGCATGTCATACTTCTCTGCCAGCGCATTGATGGCAGTAAAGAGCGATGCAAAGTTTTTATCGGTATCGATATTCTCTTCTCTATGGGCACTCAGAAGGATGTAATGGTCAGGCTCCAATCCAAGTCTTTCCAGCACGTCACTCTTTTCAATCTTAGAAAGGTTCATCCGCAGCACTTCCGCCATGGGTGAACCCGTCACATAAGTACGTTCCTTGGGCATTCCCAGCTCATGAAGGTACTTCCTTGCCGGCTCGGAATACGGAAGATTCACATCGGAGATCACATCCACGATACGGCGGTTGGTCTCCTCGGGAAGGCACTCATCTTTGCACCGGTTCCCTGCCTCCATGTGAAAGAGCGGGATGTGCAGGCGCTTCGCGCTGATGGCGGAAAGGCAGCTGTTGGTATCCCCCAGCACAAGATAGGCATCCGGTTTCAGTTCTGAAAGGATCTCAAAACTTCTTCCAAGGATGTTCCCGCAGGTAACGCCAAGGTTATCTCCCACCACAGGAACAAGAAGATCTGGTCCGAACTCTCCGGCATTGTTACTAAGTTCAAAGTCCTCCCAGAATACCGTAGAAAGCTGCTTGTCCCAGTTCTGGTTGTAATAGATCACGCAGCAGTCAAAATACTCCCGGCAGCGTTTGATCACTGCTGCAAGGCGGATGATCTCCGGCCTGGTCCCCAGACCGATACAGATCTTTATCTTTCCGTTATCCTGCCATTTGAAATCGTACATCTCTGTTCACCCCAAATGTTTACTTCTCGTTTAATCTGTCCTGAATATACTGCAAAGAAGCGATCTTTGCCTTTGTCTCTTCCAGGTCAAGTCTTCTGGTGTTGTTGCTGTTAAATTCCTCGATCTGTGCTTTCTTCAGATTTCCCTCTGTAAAGTACTTATCGTAGTTTAAACCTCTGTTATCCGCAGGTACACGGTAGAAGTTCCCCATGTCTACGGCATTGGCACACTCCTCCTTGGTGAGAAGTGTTTCATACATCTTTTCGCCGTGGCGGATACCGATGACTCGGATATCCTCCTTATTGCCGCCAAAGAGTTCGCACACGGCTTCTGCCTGGGTCTGAATGGTGCAGGCCGGTGCTTTCTGTACCAGGATATCTCCGTTCTCACCATGCTCAAAGGCAAACAGTACAAGGTCCACTGCCTCATCCAGAGACATAATGAATCTGGTCATGGAAGGCTCAGTAACGGTAATAGGATTCCCCGCTTTGATCTGGTCGATCCAGAGCGGGATAACAGAGCCTCTGCTGCACATCACATTTCCGTACCTTGTGCAGCAGATCTTTGTCTTGCCGCTGTAGCGGGACTTGGCAACCGCCACTTTCTCTTCCATCTTTTTGGACGTACCCATGGCATTGATGGGATAGGCTGCCTTATCTGTGGAAAGGCAGATTACACACTCTACGCCCTCTTCGATGGCTGCGGTAAGCACGTTATCGGTGCCGATGATGTTTGTCTTTACGGCTTCCATGGGGAAGAACTCGCAGGAAGGAACCTGCTTTAAAGCTGCCGCATGGAAAATGTAGTCCACTCCATGCATGGCAGCACGACAGGACTCCAATGAACGCACATCGCCGATGTAGAACTTTATCTTCTCAGCATACTCCGGATATCTGATCTGATACTCATGGCGCATGTCATCCTGCTTCTTTTCATCACGGGAAAAAATACGGATCTCACCGATATCCGTGGTAAGAAAACGATTTAAGACAGCGTTACCGAAAGAACCGGTACCGCCGGTGATCATTAATGTTTTGTTTTGAAAAAGTGACATGTTAAAGTTCTCCCTCAATTTGCTTCTCTACATATCCTATCGTATTTTTATAATACTTTTTGATAATATCTTCTCTCGGCACAATTTTTCCTATATGGGATTCTATGAAAGACTTGACTTTTTTTGCGTCTATCGATTCTGTATAAACATTTATTGAGTTCTCATATCCAGCCACATAGGGCAATGATGGGCAATCCTTAAGTTGGCAAAGGTTAATAAAAGGCTTTCCGGTCTCTATGTATTCAAATAATTTGCTTGGAACTTGATTTGATACCGCATTATTAAAACATATCAGAATGTCCACATCGTTTAATACGCGCACTACATCGTCCTGACTGATATAGCCCAAGTCAATAATCCTGTCCTTAATACATTCATCAAACTCTCGCATCATTCCTGTATTTATTCCGGCCAAAACCAGTTTATAGTTTTGCGGTAATTCTTTTAGTAAATTAACCAAGTGAATTGGATTTCGCAAATCCTTGTACAAGGAACCGGTATACGCTAAATAAACACAATCCGCTTCTCTTTGCAATAACGGCGTAAACTTTATATTACGCGTCTTTATCTCGTCATCAATTTCAGGAAACTCAATGGGAACCACTTTGGCACTAAATCTGTCAATTTGGTCAAGTTCATTTATTATCAAATCAGTTGTAAATAATACCTCTATCGAATCAAGCAAATCTTTTTCTTTTCGAACTTTTTTTTCTCGCGGTATCGATGACAAAAGCGCATTGTTTATGTAAGGGTCTAACTGAACAACCATTTTCTTGCATACAACGTTAGCTGCCGGGATAATACTGATAAGTTCACTCGGAAAAACAATTGCAACAATTGCATCAGCTTCAATTTCCTTACAGATTGATTCAAGCTGCATTCGACATTTATTAATGGATTTTCCCATTCTTCTTCGAATTTGTGCGAACAACAAGGGGGCGTGCTGGATCAAGTACACAATCTTTTTGAGCTTTGATTTTTCTAACCAGTTGCTATTGGTATTCAGATTTTGCGTACCTTTTGAATCATAACCACCCAAGGTATAAACCTTTTCGAATACTGCCTCCAGTTCCGAATAATCTTGCTGCCTATCTCCTGAATATACCGCACAAAACACCTTATGGCCATTCTTCATTCTTTTTGCCAAGTTAATGGCAATTTTACTGTTAGCACTTTTTGTATTGTCACTAATAATCCACAAAACATTCATTCACATACCCCAACATACCATACAGCTATTAAAATATCATGATGCATAAGATACTTCATTTAACGTAATTCTATTTTTATTATAATAAATAAAGATAAGAAAAATCGGGGTAAGCATATATGGTTCCCCCATAAATACCATAATAAAGAATAAAACAATTGCGGTCCTTTCAACCCACCTCTGAACAAAAAAGCGCTGAATATATGTCTTAATAATCATATATGAGTATAGTATTGTAAACAGAATCCCACCCTGATACATACAATTGATCAAACCATTTGAACTCGCCAAATCACTCAAATACCCTACATTATATGGATCATACAAACTTAATGTTCCTAATTTATCAAAATAACTCTCCCATATGATTCTATTATTATTAGCTAATCCAATACCAAAAAAAGGATGGTCCCGAGCTATTAATAAACCTAGTATCGTATCATCATGCCTTGAAGTATACGACGACCATGATGTAATAAAACTTGTAAATACATGAAATTGTAGCTCAAACAATAACACTAAAACTCCAACAAAAAAAACAAACTCATTCCTATTTCTTATACTTCCAAATACATGCCCAATTTCCCTATTGTTAATGAAATATGTCACCAAAGAAATCAGTAAACAACCATATCCCATTGCTGATTTCGTTGTTAAAATTGTAAAAACAAATAATGCTATTACTAAGTTCTTCTTTTTAAAGATGCATTGTTTGCTGTAATTCAACGAAATAAAAGCTAAGTTAATATGGATTTGAAACAATCCGGGTTCGGAAAAAACGCCACTATTTCTTCGCTCACTTAGTTTAAAACCAATTGTTTGAAAAGCACTGGCGTATATTCCCGAGTCATATGAAACAAAAGGCGGATAAATGCCAATTAGCAACAGACTCAGCCAAAACAAACTCATACAACACAGGCAAACAATAATTTTAATATATAAGTAAAAAAACCTGTCAAATGAAATATTTGAAGCAATAATCATGCAACAGACTACACGAATCAGTAAAACCACGAATTCTTTTATGTCAATTCTTGAACCATTTACTATGCACACATTAAGCGTGAAATACGAGATCAACAGCAAAGAAACAATCGTGCTTAACTTAGTCCACTTTCGTTTCTTTATTAAAAGCGCTAACGCAGATACCCCCAATATCGCGATACTTCGCACTTTTGGATTGCCACCTGAATTTAAAATCACACATAAAACAGATAGCACCTCTAATACGGTTGATTTGCTTATTCGTTTGGTCAAATCAACAACCTCCAAAAACAAACATACCTAAGTTATTCCGAACTCTGCTCGTTTGCATAGTTTGGTACATCTCCAACATTTTTGTTTTTTCTTTATCCAACCACCGAAATTTCATTCTTTATTACTTACTTATGCCAAAACTATTAAGATATTTATCACAAATAAACTGCCAACTGTATGCCGTCTTCACTCTATCTCTGGCTTTTGCGCCGAAATCCAATCTATCCTCACTACCCATACCATCAACAATGTTGAGTAACTTTGCCAGATTTCCTTCTTCCTTTGTCCAATACAGTGCTGCGTCCAATCCTACTTCCCTATTAAACCCCACATCCAAAAGCAGATTCAATTCTGTGCTGCCAAGCGCTTCTATCAGAGAGGGATTGGTGCCCCCCACTTCATGACCATGCAGGTACGCATACGCCTGTTCGCGGATCTTTTTCAGTAGTTCTTTGTCGTATACGGTTCCGACAAATCTGATCCTGGGATCTTTTCGAAATCCGGTCCTTTCTTCCAGTTTGGAAAGGAATTTTTCATCCACATTGGTTATAAGAGCAAAGTCCTTCGTACTGTGACTTTTCATAAATTCCCGGATCATAGTCTCATAATTATTTTCCGGCACAAAGCGACCAACTACGAGATAGAATTCGCCGTCTCTCAGACCTTTTTCTTTCAGCCATTCTTCATAACGTTCATCGGCACCGATGGACTTTCTGGTTTCCGCACCGTATGCAATATACGTTGTCGGGATATCCTGTCCATAGCTCTCTTTGATGTACTTTTCAATATTGATGGAATCACAGATAACCAGGTCACTCTGCTTTACCATCATTTCCTCAGAGAGCTTCCAATACTTTCTGACGGGTGCCGGCCATTTAGCGCGCTTCCACTCATGCCCGTCCGGATTCAGGTATACTTTTCCGCCAAGTTTATGTATCTGTTTCACATACTTCGCAAAGAACGGGCCGATGCGGCAGGCCATTACATAAACAATGGGATGCGGGATGCCTTCCCGTTTAATAATTCTGACGGTTTCATCCAACGATGCACAATCATAGTAGATTGCCTGTGCCGGGCCGAGTTTTTCCGGTACATGAATCTGAAAACATTCTGCGTTATGATACACAAAAGTCGAAGGCGAGGTGATTACAGCGCCTTCTGTATGGGCCGGGTCCATGGCACCCTGACCGTTTGCTTTACATGCCACATGATATTTTATCTGTGCATTGTTCTGATGATACTCCGTCAGCTTATCGATAAATGTCTCATAGCCACCGTACGTACCAAGTGATTTCGCACCGATTAAAAAAACATGCTGTACTGATTCCATATACTTTACGACCTTTTTGGAAACTTTTCTGCTATCTCGACCCCTTATGCCCCAGAACGGCGAAGACTGTCTTGAAGAGGATCTTTATGTCCAGCCCCAGGCTCCAGTTATCGATGTAGCTCATGTCCAGGCGGACTACTTCGTTGAAATCCTTAATGTCGGACCTTCCGCTTACCTGCCACATGCCGGTGATGCCGGGGCGCATGGAAAGACGGCTCTTCTGGGAAGGTGTGTAGTGCTCAAATTCATCCATCGTGGGCGGACGGGTGCCTACCAGGCTCATATCCCCTTTTAAGACATTAATAAACTGCGGGAACTCATCCAGACTGGTCTTTCGGATGAACTTTCCTACTTTTGTAATGCGAGGATCATCCTCCATCTTAAACATCAGGCCGTTCACTTCATTTTTGGCCATGAGCGCCTTTTTCTGCGCTTCCGCGTCATTGCACATAGAACGGAACTTGTAGAAAGTAAAAAGCCTTCCGTTCTTCCCCACCCTGGTCTGCTTAAAGAGCGCCGGTCCGGGGCTGTCCAGTTTGATTGCCGGTACTAGGAAGATGGAAATGACTGCCAGGAAAGCGCAGCCGATCAGACCGCCAAACAGGTCAAATACCCGCTTTACAAACATCGCAGCAGCCGAGTAGGTGTTCTTTGCAATGCTGACCACAGCATAATGCCCCACCTGGCTGAGGGTCTTTTTTCCGGGCACATCCATCTCAAAAAGGTCGATATCCAGTTCTACTTTGATGCCCATAAGCACCAACTGGGAGATGATCTCCTGCATTTCCGGTGACTGTGTCAGTTTCCCTGCAGAGATGAACACTTCATCCACATCCTGCCTGGTGACGTAATCCATAAAGGTCTTTTTGTCAGCCACCACCTCTTCACCGCCGACAGTCCGCGGCACATCCGTCCCCCAGACTGCGATGCCCTTTATGTTACTGTCCCAGATCTGATGGGTGTGGAAGTTTTCCACCACTTTTTCCGCGTTTTCCGGAGATGCCAGCAGAAGGAGCCGGCTGGCAAATTTTCCTTTTTTGTATACCTTCAGCAGAAATACCTTTAGAAGCCGATGAAAGATAAAAGTAAGAAGCAGGTCCGCGATGGAGAAGTAACCGAATACCAGGCGGGACAGCTCACTTCCCCTGTGCATCAGATAAAGCAGCACAGCAAGACCGCCGGTCACGATGATCTGCCGTTTGAGAGCCTCCGTGAATTCCACAAAAGCACCTCTTCTGATAAAGTGGACCGTAAAATCGAACATCAGCCCGGCCAGCAGGGAAATCGCCACCACGATGTAGCAGATCCACACGGAATCTCCGTTTTCGCTCACGCCAAGGAATGTCCCGTAACGGATCTTAAACGCGATCATCAGGCTGACTGCCGTGAGCACGGCATCCAGCACCAGTATGATCCCCTTCAGCAACTTTTCACTGTTTTTCTGCTGTGTCATCCGGATCTACTCCTTACAGTACGATAGCTCCCAGTACCTTTTTGTTAAACAAACGGATCTGGTTCACATCCGCGGTAAGCTTCCCCATAGAGGTGGCATTTCTCTCTTCCAGAAGGACTGCCGCATCGCAGCGGGAGAGCTCGTCTACATTAGATGCCTTGGAAACACCTTCCGTAAGGAGTACAAACTGCATTTCCGGCACCAGACCTCTCAGCTGTTCTGCGACCTGCGTTATTGTATTATTTTCTTTCAGTGTGGTCATGACAGCCACCAGAGAACCGGGCTCAGCGGTTTTCGCTATGGATACGGCGGCAGTCTTAATGATCTCGTCGTCACCGGGACGCTGTCCGCGGCCCTCCGCTTTCATGATCCACTTATCGATGGCACAGACTTTCTCACGCACCTTCTTGTTAAGCACTCCCAGTACAGGATACCCGTATACGGTACGGATATCATCCGGCATGCGGAGAAGCGGGCGAACCACGTACAGTACGATGTAAATGATAAACAGCACGGCACAGCCGGCAATGAATCCGAGAATAGCCCATTTGATGCTGCTCTTGATCTTTGACGCAGTCGTTGGGATCATTGACGGCATTTTTTCTGTCATTTTGTTGATTTCGTTGGTAAACAGGAACACCTTGTCATCGCAGATCTCTTTTTCTTTTTCGAAATCACCGATCTGGGAGGACGCGTTTTCTATTGCACGCTCTGCTTTTTCGATCTCGGAATTTGCCGTGGCAATGGAAGTCCTGCTGGTATTGATCGTATCCTGATAGTCAAGGATCGCAGCTTTTCTCTCATTTCGTCCGTTTACGCAATCTGCATTTTTCGCATTTGAAAATTCCACCCTGCTCTGAATCAGCTGATGCGGTACTTCCTCTGTTTTCTGAACTTCCACCAGGCTGCAGACCCTCGCCAGGATCTCTTCCGCCATGGCTTTATCTTTTCCGTAAGCTGTCACGATCACCGTGTTGGCATTGCCATCCGCGCCGACAGAGTAAAGTTCATTCAGAAGATCTGCTTCCAGTCCCAGCTTGGCGCCCAGTTCTTTCATCTCTTCCGTGCCTGCCTGTGGTTTCCGGTAAGAGGATACTACCTGATCGGCGGGATCACGGTATGCCGCAGGATCCGCATTGTCGACCGTCACCTGATAAATGGCTCTTCCGGTCCACAGATCATCCGCTGCCCGCATCAGAACGGATCTGTCCAGGTATTCCTGGGTCTCATCGATCAGCCGCTGCGCGTTCTCGATCTGATTGTTGTAAAGCTCTATGGAATTCTTCTGCACATCAATGTTCACGGTGTTTTCCGTGATGGTATTTTTCGCATCGTTGATCTGCTTCTGAAGGTCCGTGGATTTTTTGCTCTGGGTGCGGCGCTCCGCTTCCTTTGCTTCTATCTTTTCCTTTGCCTGCAGGTATCCCTTGTCGAAATCGCTTTCAATGACGGTCCCTTCGGCAATGGCTTCCTCCAGAGAAGCGGCGGTCTTGTTTACAGACCAGTATTTGTACGCGCCAAGGAGCAGTGCGCCTATGAGCCCTGCCACCAGGATGCTGCGCCAGCGGTACAGCGCGTCAAAAAACATTGCCTTTAAGTCGATCTCCTGTTCGTTATCTTCGTATCCCATAGTAGTATCCTTCATGATATTTTTACATGCGCAAACAAATCGGGGCATACCCCGACTACATGCCATTGTATCACAAAAACACCCTTAAGGCTATCTTTACCGCCTTAAGGGTGTTTAAAGATTATATTAACAATTGCCGGGGGGGAGGATCGGTTGATTATTGCGGGACCGTGCAATGATGTTTGTACTCCACACATTTACCGTAGATCTCGTGGCAGCTGTCACACTCCACAGGATAGTGATAGACCCATTTCTGGCAGAGATAATCCATCTTTACCTTGCAATATTCGCATTCCTCTTTCGGATCCAGAGCCTCGTGATGCGCTTTATAGATATCGCCGTCCTTATTGTTTTCCACGCACTTATGAAGCGTCTTCTTGCATGGTTGACACCATTCTGTTCCCAACTCATGTTTTGCTGCTTCTTCCGTGTCACAGAGGCGATATTCCTCACCGCATCCGCCGTCCGCCAGCGGGCAGGTGACAAGCTCATGCTTTGCCGCTTCTTCTGCCGGCATCTGCGTGCACATCAGGTCTTCACAATCGCAGAAATTGTACCCCGTTTTTTCCGGATGGTCTATATCCACCTGCGCCTTACAATACGGGCACGTTACGGTGACAGGCGTCTGTGAGGTGAATTCTTCTGTGGACGGCTGAGTTTCCGAGGAAGAGGGTACCTCTGAAGAGGACGGCACTTCCGAAGAAGGTTCGGTTTCCGTGGGTGACGTTTACGTGGGTGACGTGGGCTGTGTGGGCTCGGTCTCCGTGGGAGAGGTGGGCTGTGTGGGCTCCGTTTCGGACGTTTCCTCCGTGGAGGTCTCCGTCTCTGTCTCCGTTTCCGTCTCGCTTGTTGTAGGGACGGGTGCGGGACTGTAGGTCTCGTCCGGCTTTGTCTTTGCCGTGTCCTCGAATACTTTTTTGTCGTTGCCGCTTTCGATCAGGTCTTTAAAGAAGGTGCCGTCCAGGATATCCATTACCCTGTCCGCCATATCTCCCAGGGGCAGGGAACTGAGGATGCGCTCCATCAGGTTTTGGTCCGCCAGCATTTCCTGCGCCACGGAGGCCGGGATGTCTTTTAAGGTGAAGTTTTTCACATCGGTGGAGATCAGCAGGGTCTGCGCGGGGCCTACTCTAGTCTCTACCATCTGACCGGGCACCTGGGCGATCTTTATGTCGCCTTCATAGACTTCCACCACGCCGTCGTAGAGCTGATGCTGCACGCGGTCGTTTCCTACGCTTAAGATGCCGGAGGTGCCGCGGACGGCGATGGTGATGTTGTTGGACATGAGCTCCAGGGATTCGGTGCCGGATTCCTGTTTTGCCACGTTGTAGAACATGCGGCCTTTGATAAGGTTTACGGCGAGCTTCTGGCCGAAAGTCGCCCGGGTGATGGCGGCTTCGCTGTTTTCCTCCAGCCTGAGGACAGTAGTATTGTCCACGGCCAGGTATACTTTTTTGTCACCTTCGGTGTGCAGCACATCGCCCTCCGTAAGGCGCACGCCTTTGGAGAGGGGAATGATCCTGCCGGCGCGGTCGAATTCCGCCCTGCCGGTGTCACCTGCCACGCTCTACACGATAATGGAGCGGCCGCCGGCGGTCTTTACCTGGATGGCGTTTTCAGCCGCCAGTTCCGTCATGACCGGTACTGCCATCAGTTCCGCACCCAGGAAGAGAAGAGATAGTGTCAAATGATCTATGAAAAAAGCAGGGTATGAAAAAAGCCCTGGAAGCACATTGAAAACTGCAGATATTGAAAGGAACAAGAGAGAAACAGTCAGCGAAAGCAGAAAGCCCGGGCTCCGATCAGGCAACAGAGTCGTTTTGCAGGTTGAGGATGGTTTTCTGACCAAGATAGATGAGGATCTGCCATTTACCCGGCATGTTGTCAGCGCCGTCGAGAAGATCGACCTTGTTGAGGACTTCAAGGAACTGTGCCTGTGAGGACGGAGGAAGTTGTAGTAGGCGACCCAGAGAGCCAGGTCATAGTTGGCGCCATCAAGATTGTCGAAACCGTTTCAATGTGATTCAAAATGGCGGTGTTCCTGATTTCATGTACATGAAACCAGGTCCAATTATCGCCTTGTGAACGAAAAGCCGCCTTCCCCTCGTTTTGAACGACATGATCTTCTGCACATGTACACGGAATCGGCGGTCCTGGTCGTTTCCGATCACATGGCGCCTCTCATTCTACTGAACGCTGCTCTTGGTTTTTGATTCAAAACAGCCTTAAGTCTCGAAAATTGACAAAGCTTCTCGGAGGTTGGTACACCAAAACGCGGGCCACTGCCGTATTCGCTCACATACCGCTTTTTCACAGCCCGGATCATGTGCAGCTTTTTGCCGAAAGATTCGTTTTCGTTCACTCAAAACCGGCATGTGAGCCGGTGAGCGGTTTAAGCCGCATCCGGCTCACATAAATGCTCAGGAAATTTTTGCCGATTTGGACCTCTGGGGCCTTTACCCCCTTTGCGGCTCACATCGCTCTCGAAAATCCTGATGAAATCGCTGCAAAATAGTTTACATAACTTTCTGCATGTGAACCTGTCGGCGCCAAACCACGTCAACGGCTCACATCGCAGTTTTTTGCCTTTATATGCGTGTGAGCTAAAATAGCCTTAAAGCGCCCTGCGGCTCACATCGCGGTTCTTGCCTTTGAGAAAAAGAGAATCCACGCGCTTGCGGCGGCGGGCGGCTGCTATGTGGGAGCGCCGTCTCGCCCCGCCGCGCGAAGTATGAAGTTCCTTTCCTTGCTGTACCGCGCAGCGCAGGATATGGCAGGCGCGGTGTGCACGAGAGCCTGTCTCTCCTTGTTTCCAGGGCGCGTAAGCGCCCCATTGCATCCACTGGACGGCAGGAAAACGGCAATTTCGCCTGCAGAGCAAGCACGGAGTGCGATGCGGCGCAGATGCGGAATGCAGTTTGCCAGCCGGACACGCACAGCGAAGCCGCAGGCGTGAGCAGAGCGAACGGCCAGGCGGAGGTGTGCGGACACGCGTGCCTTACGGAGTAAAAACAGCAAACGGCACAGCGAAGCCGCAGGCGCGAGCAGGGCGAGCGGCCAGGCGGAGGTGTGCGGACCCGTGTGCCTTGCAGTGCCAAGATCCGGCAGTATAAGAAAAGTTCCACCTTGCTAGTTCAGCGGCCTGCTTTGGGGCAGCATATCACTGATCCTGCAAGGTGGAACTTGTTCCTGCTTTAAAATTGTATAAGTTACGTGTTTGTCAGTCGCTCGTCCGGCTGCTTACTGGCCGAAACCGTACTGGCGGAAGAGATCGAAGATGTCGAAGGGGTACTGGCCGTAGCCGCCGTTGCCGCCCTGGCCATTGTTGCCCTGACCGCCGCCGATGCCGCCCTGGCCATTATTTCCCTGGCCGTTATTTCCCTGGCCCTGGCTGCCGTTTCCTTCACCGGCCGCGGCATTCTCCTGATCATTTTCGTCCGCGTCGTTCTTTTCAGTAACGGTGCGCTTTCCAAGGGTCACGCGGAAGGTCTTTTCCACGTACTCGCCGTCCTGGATCCTTTCCACGGTCACTTCCACTTCGCGGCCTGCCTCGTAGTACTTCACCAGTGCCGAAAACGCGTCTGCATCGGTGACAGGCTGTCCGTCAAACTTTACGATGATGTCGTTCTTCTGAATGCCGGCCTCTCTTGCGGGGCTGTACTCTACGGGCTGGTCGATGCCTTCCATCTCTTCGTCCGAAAATCCCACCACGATAACGCCTTCGGGGATATTGAGCGCCGCTGCCTGATCACTGGTCACGGTATTCATGTAGATGCCCAGTCTGCCCTGTTTATCCTCCGGGATGTCCACCCGGGTCTGCGCGTTGGAGTATGCTTCGATCTCGTCGATGACCTTGTAGATGGGGATGGAGAAGCCTACGCCCTCCACCTCGGTATCCACGTACTTGCCCATGTTGATGCCGATGACTTCACCCTTTGTATTTAAGAGCGCGCCGCCGGAGTTTCCGCCGTTGATGGCCGCATCGGTCTGAATATTATTGTTGAAGGCCTCGTCGCCGCCGTCCACTTCTCTGTCCACTGCCGAAACCACGCCTGCAGTCACGGTCTGCCCCATGTTCAGGGAGTTGCCGATGGCGATGACGTACTGACCGGGACGGATATCGTGCTCCGTATGGAGCTTTGCCACCTTGATAGCCGCCTTGGTGTCATCGGGAATGTCAGAAAGCGGGATGGCGATCACTGCGATGTCGTTTTTGGGATCCGCGCCCTTTACGTGGGCTTCCACGGTCATGTCGTCGCAGAATGTGACGGCGATGGATGTGGTGTCCTCTACCATGTGGTTGTTGGTGGCGATGAGCAGCTGATCATCCTTTTCGCCGATGATCACGCCGCTGCCGGCGCCTTCCACTTCCCGGGGGATCTGGCTCATGCCGCCGCCGTAGAAGAAATCAAACATGTTGGAATAGCCGTTCTGGTAGATGACGGATGTGTTGGTGATGGCCACGATGCTGGGCATTGCCTCTTCCACGATGTCCGCCACGTCCATGGCTGCCAGCGACGCGCCGGGCTCGCCGGTCTTCACTTCCGAAATGACGGGCTCCTTTTTTGCTTCCGGCTGTGCGTCCGGCACCGCTTCCCGGGTGATGCTGTCACCGCCGGAAAGGGAACGGATGTCCTGCACCGGGGCCGAAACCGCCGCCTCTGCTGCTGCGCCGCCGCTTGCTTTGTCGACCAGCGCCTTTACGCCGAAAAATGTGCCTGCGGCAATGGCTCCGAACAGGAGCGCCGCACCGATCACTGCCAATACCTTCTTCATATATGTTTACCTCCGTAATGGATCTTTTGCTTTCTTACATGCGTAGTTTTACAGAATAAATGTGTCTAAAATATGAAGAAAAGAAAAAGTGTGTCCTGTTTCAGAAACAAGACACACTTTTCATTTTTGATTAAGAAAACCTGCTGCGCGGAGGGGCTTTTGCGGGGCCTCGGGGTCACATGCCGGGGCCCTGGCTTCCGCCGTTATCCACCACGGGGCCGATCTCCATGGCCGTGGCCGCGCCTTCCGGCATGGCTCCATCCGGTACGGGGCCTTCCGTAATGCCGCCGAAGGTATTGCCGCCGCCGGGTGCTGCTCCTCCGGGAGCATCTCCTCCCGGCGTCAGTGGAGCTTCTGTCGATTCGTTGATCTCCGTGATATCGCCGGGCATGGTCTCCGCGTTCCTGCCTGCGGAACCGGGGCCGTTGAAGTTGGGAGCTTCCGTTTCCCTGGGCTTGGCGGTGGGCTTCGCTTCGGGATCACGATCTGTGTCGGGCTGTGTGAGAAGTTCTCCGGGGCCCTGGGCTCTCGTTTCGCCTGGGACCATTTCGCCGCCGGGCTGCGTCAGATCCTCGCCGGGCTGTTCGCCGGCATTGGGATCCAGCTCATCGGGGCGCTCCGTTTCTTCCTCTATTTCATTGCCGTCCGCGTCGGTGGGGCGGATCTCTTTTCCGTCCGCGTCCTTTGGATAAATGACGTTGCCGTCTTCATCCTCGAAGAACAGGATCTTTCCGTCCGCGTCGGTCTCATAGACCACGTTGCCGTCTTCGTCCGTGGGGAACTCGTACTTGCCGTCCGGTGACGGGATGAGTCTCACGCGTTTGGCCTTCGGTGCGGACTCGCTGCTTTCTTCCGTCTTGGGGCCGGCGTCTTCGCTGCTCTTTTCGGCAGTGGTCGCCTTGGGGATCAGACCGCCGTCGGTGCGGGCGGATTCCACCACCTGGCCTTCCTTATATACGTGGGTGTCTTCCTTGATGGTCTCGGAGTAGCGCTTTACCGCATCCGAAACTTCGTAGTCGGGATCGTCGTACAGGAATTCGTGAAGCTTCTTTACGTTGGATTCCAGGGTGGCGGGCACGATGATGTCGCCCTTGGAGCTTACGAAGGATTCGCTGCGCTGCCAGGGGAAGCCGCCGGATGCGCCCAGCTCAAATTTGCTGATGTTCTGTGCGAGGTATACCACGTCATTGAAGTTGATGTTGGTTGCCACCTGGGGGAAGCATACCACGATGATGTTGTTCAGCACGCTGAAGTTGGCTTTCTTTGCCTTTTCAAAGCATGCCTTGATGATCTTTTTCTGCCGCTCCACGCGGGAGAAGTCGGAGTCCATGAGACGCAGTCTGCCGTAGGCCACTGCCTGCACGCCGTCCAGATGCTGGGGACCGGTGTGGGTGAGCTGCACGGAACCCACCTTGGTCACGTTGACGGTCTCTGTGATGAAGGCGTTGATGTAGTAGAGCTCCGATTTGGAGATGTCGATGTCGTCCACGCCGCCCAGGATGTTGATGCCGTCCACCACGGCCTTCCAGTTGAAGGTCACGTAGTTGGTGATGTTCAGATCCAGGTTTTTGTTGATGGCCTTGAGGGCCTGCTCCGGCCCGCCCTGGCAGTAGGCCGCGTTGATCTTGGAGTATTTGTTTTTGTCCGAGATGTTCAGGTAGGTGTCACGGAACACGGAGCACATGCGGATGTCGCCGGTGTCCATGTTTACGTTGACGATCATGATGACGTCGGAGTTGAGTCCCCGGGATACCAGGTCGTTGGCGCTTCGGCCGTCCACGCCGAATACCACGAAGGAGAAATACCCCTTCTCCATCCGGGCCAGTTTGTCTGCGGAAAGGTTGGTGTTGGCGATGTTGTTTTCGTCGATGTCGGGTCTGGTGACACTGTTCCAGGCTCTGAGGAAATATCCGTAGGCGAAGATGACGCCCAGCGTAAGGATCTCCACCAGGGCACAGATGATGATGGTTTTGATCTTTGACTTTTTCTTGGGCTTTTCTTCTTTTTTCCGGCCGCCGTCGGTGCTGCCGATCTCGCGGACTTTTCTGGTCCTGTCTTCACCGTACCGCTCTTCGGTGCGGAAGCTTCCGTCCGTGCTTCCCTGGCCGAAGGCTCTGGCTGTCCGCTCGCCGCGGGTGGAGTGTGCCGCGCTGCGGGCATTTTCAGTCGCTTCCGAGACCGTGCCCCGGGCCGTCTCCATGTCCCTTAAGGGATCATCGAAGTCATCCGCCGTAGAAGCGGGCGCAGCCTCCAGGTCAAGCTCGTCGAACATTTCGTCCACATTTTCAGTTTTGTAATTGTCTTTCTTCATCAATATGCGTTCTTGAATCCTTTGAATACTGTTTCGAATAATATTTTGATGTCCAGACCGATGGTCCAGTTTTCAATATAGTAAAGATCGTACTCGATCCTTTTCTCGATGGAGGTGTCACCGCGGTAGCCGTTTACCTGTGCCCATCCGGTAAGGCCCGGACGCACCTGGTGCTTGATCATGTAGCGAGGGATCTCTTCCTTGAATTTCTCCACGAACTGCGGACGCTCCGGGCGGGGCCCCACCAGGCTCATGTCGCCTTTTAAGATGTTCACGAACTGTGGCATCTCATCGATGTTGAGCCTGCGCATGAATTTCCCGACAGGCGTGACACGGGGGTCGTCCTTCACGGTCCACTTTTCCTTTTCGTCCTCCGGCTTCTGCTCGTACATGGACCGGAACTTGTACATCATGAAGGGCTTGTTGTGCAGCCCCACCCTTTCCTGCTTGAAGAAGACCGGCCCTTTGTCCGTCAGTTTGATGATGATCATCATGACCAGCATGAGAGGAGAGAACAAGATCAGCGCAAAGCCGGATCCCAGGATGTCCATGGTCCGCTTCATAAATGCGTTGACCGGCTGGGTCAGCGGCACGTGACGGATGTTGATGACGGGAAGTCCTTCCAGATCCTCCGTATAGGGAATGGTGGGCAGGAACTTCTGATAATCCGGTACGAACTTGGTGTGCACGCCGGATTTTTCGCAGGCGTTCACCACGTCTTTTAAGAGCACGTATTTATCCAGCGGCAGGGTCACGGCGATCTCGTCGAAATCGTTTTCCTCCAGGCAGGTGTTCAGCTCCGCAATGGGTCCCGTTACCTTTATGTCACGGTATTCCGTGCCGACGGGTCTGGAATCGGAGAGCATGCCGTAGATGTGATATCCCCACTCCGGGTTCTCGATGCAGCGGTCTATGAAACCCTTTGCCGCCTCGGAGTACCCCACTAAAAGGATGTTCTTCTGATTGTAGCCTTTTGCGCGCGCGTTTCTCAGCGCTGCCCGCAGGACGTTCCGGAAGACGACCTCAAAGCCGATATTGAGCACCGCAAAGACGATGATCATCCTTGCGGAGAAGTTTCTTAAATAAGGGCCTATGTTCTGCAGGTTCCGGCCGGCAAACAGGATGAAGGTGATAAGCATCAGCCCGATGATGTTTGCCTTTACGATGTTGCCCAGTTCCGTACGCCGTGACTGCACCCGCTTGGGCACGTACAGTCCGAACAGCGCGTACAAAATGAGGTACAGCGGCACGATGGCAATAAGCGCACTGAAATACACGCCCGCTGAAAGCGTGCCCGTTCCCGCTTCTGCCCCGATGCCCAGCTTAATGACCAGCAGCCAGGCGGCAGCATATGCCAATGCTATGATCAAAGCATCGAGCAGTACGTGTACTGCATTAAATTTTCCCTGATTCTTCCTGACCATAACTACGGGGATTCTACCACAGAGAACAGACGGAATGATATGTATTTTTTCTTAAACCTTTGTGAACCGCTCCCGGCGCCTCTGCTGTTCTCTCCTTTTTTTAGCAGGACCAATCTGTGAGTTGCAATTTTTTTGCCGGGAGACGCGTTTTCGTTCACCTCAAAAACCGGCATGTGAGCCTGTGAGCGGTTTAAGCCGCTTCCGGCTCACATAAATGCTCAGGAAATTTTTGCCGATTTGGACCTCTGGGGCCTTTGGTCGCTTTCCGGCTCACATCACTCTCGAAAATCCTGCCGAAATCATCCCAAATCAGTTTACATAACTATTTTTATGTGAGCTAAATGCCGGCAAAACACGTCTCCGGCTCACATCCCGGTTTTTGGCCTTGGAACGCATGTGAGCCGGAACAGCCTTAATGCGCCCTGCGGCTCACATCGCAGTTTTTTTGAACCGGCTCACGCGGCAGCGGCGGCGGGCGGCTGCTATGCGGGAGCGCCGCCCCGCCCCCGCTGCGCGAGTTATGACATGGCGCAGTGTAAGCCTGCCTTGCCCTGCGCAAGATATGGCAGCTACGGCGTACACTAAAGCATGCACCCCTTATTTCCAGGGCGCTTAAGCGCCCCATCGCATCCACTGGACGGCAGGGAAACTGCTGTTCCGCCTGCAGAGCAAGCACGGAGTGCGAAGCGGCGCAGACGCGGAATGCAGTTTACCAGACGGACACGCACAGCGAGGCCGCAGGCTGAGGTGTGCGGACCCGTATACCTAACGACGTCAAAACAGCAAGCTGCACAGCGAAGCCGCAGGCGCGAGCAGAGCGAGCGACCAGGCTGAGATGTGCGGACCCGCGTACCTAAGTACTGCCCGTACATAAAATGACCCCGGCGGATCGCGGCGTCGACTGCTTCGGACCGAGTGCAGCTTGCTGCATCCGAAGGTCCGAACAGGCGATGCGCAGGGTACCGCCGGGGTTTTGTGTTATTTCTATGCTATGCGGGCATCACGCCAAACCGCGGCGCTGCTTTTCGCGCTGAACGATACGGAGCTGCTCTTCCACATCCAGCTCCAGCTTGTAGGGCTCGCCCACTTTCTCTTTGGTAAGATCCTTGAGGGCGAAGTTCGCTTTTCTGAGCGTCAGGTTCGGATTGTAATACGGATCGCCGCCGTTTAAGATACCGCCCCAGTAATGAGCGAACGTGGCGATCTCCGAATTGAAGCGCATCACCTTCTCCGGCGTATCCTCCAGGCCGCGGGACTTGGACTCGTAGTGGTGCCAGTTGGCGTAGGGATCGTAGACCACCCGCCAGCCCAGAGCGCGCACCTTCATGCACAGGTCGATGTCGTTGAAGGCAACGGCCAGTTCTTCCCGCAGACCGTCCACACGGTCGAAAACTTCCTTCCGCATCATGATGCAGGCCGCCGTCACGGCGCTTAAGTCCTGCACGCACATCATGCGGTGCATATAGGAGTTCTCCTTTTCGTGCAGGCCCACGAAAGCAGCGCCGGCGATGCCGCCCAGTCCCACGATGACGCCGCCGTGCTGAATGGTGTCGTCGCCGTAGTTGAGACGCGCGCCCACGATGCCCACTTCCTCACGCAGCGCGTAGGAAAGCATCTCCGTCAGCGAATCCGGGGACATGAGTTCCGTATCGTTGTTGAGGAGCAAAAGCACTTGCCCGGAGGCAAACTTCGCGCCGAAGTTGTTAATGGCGCTGTAGTTGAACTCCCGGTCCCAGCGAACGACTTTTACAAAGATCCGGTTCATGTCGGGAGTGCCGGACTGCAGAGCAAAATACTCCGGATGGCCGTCGATCTTCTCGTAATAGGCAAAGGTCTGCGGATCGGTGGAATTGTTTTCCACCACGATGAACTCCAGATTCCTGTGAGCGGAGCGCTGTACCAGGCTGCGGATGCACTTATCAAGATCATCCGTGTGGTCCTTATTGGGGATGATCACGCTCACCTTCACGCTGCCGGCCTGTTTCTTAACGGTCTCTGCATCGAAGGTGGTGTGGTAGTAGCCGTAGGTCACGCCCTTTTCCACGTCCTTATAGGGAATGCTCAGGCGGTCGTAGTGGGCTTTCACGGCACGGGCACCGGCCTCGAAGGCATACAGTTTGGAGGCGGGGTTTTCGGCCGTGGAGCCTTTGTGATAGCGCCAGTGGTAGCCGATCTTCGGCACGTGGATGACGGTCTCGCTGGTGAAACGTCCCTCGCGGAGCTTCTGCACGGCATCTGCCGAAAGCCCGCAGGCTGCTGCCAGGGCTTCGTTTGTGAGTGCGGCCGCATCCGCGGTACCTGCGGGTGCGCTTTCTGCAGCCAGTGCCGCACGGTATTTTTTCAGGCTTTCCGTTTCTTCCCGGGTGGCCTCTTCCAGGCAGCGCAGGAAGAAATCGTGATCCTGGGCGCCGTCGAATTCTTTGCGGAAACCGCCCACCTTTTCCATCAGATCCCTGCGGATGACGGACAGGTGGCAGATGTAGTTGACGCTTGTGAGCATGTCAGGATTGTAGTCCGACTTGAAATGGGGCTCGAAGACCGCTTCGCCGTCGAAATCGATCTTGTCTTCGTCTGTATAGATGAACTGCGCCGACGGGTGACGGTTGATGGCTTCCGCCAACAGATACATGGCGTTTGCGGGGAGCTCGTCATCGTGGTCGCAAAGGGCGATGTATTCGCCTGCGGCGGCTTTGATGCCGGCGTTCGTGTTGCCGGAAAAGCCCAGGTTTTCGCCCACGGGAACATAGCGGAATTCCACGCGGCAGCTTTCTGCGGCGTCACGTTCCGCGGCGTCACGGCTTCCTGCGGTGGGGGCAGCACTGCCCTGCGTTTTCCCCGCATATTCCTCCGTCACCCGCTTTACGTCGTCGGTCCTGTCGGAACCGTCGGCCGCGATGACCTCCAGGTTGGGATAGGTCTGGGCCAGGAAGGAATCGAACAGCATGCGGAGGTAGTTTTCCGGCGTGTTGTAGGTGGGAATCACCACGGAAATGAGAGGCTTTCTGTCAAACGCTTTCCAAACCTCCCGCTGCCGGGCAAGCTCTTCCTCCGAAATACGGGTCTTCACCTCCCACTCCGGATAATCGTAGTCCTCGTCGATCTTCTTTAACTTGTGGATCGCCTTTTTCCACAGGGCACGGATGCCGTTTTCCCGCATAAAATCCCAGCACACCACCAGGGTCTCGAAATGACAGAGCGCCAGAAGCTTCTCCGTCCGTTTGGTGCGGATGCTGTTTTTGGACTTTACCTTGCCCTCGTTGATGCGCACGGTACGCACGGTGACGCCGTCGTCCATGACCAGCCGCCCGTCCATGCCGCGGTCCCAGGGCGCCGCCACGGTAAAACCGCACATCTTATCGGCTCCAAACTGCTGGAACACGTCCGCCCGGTCACGCTGCACGGCGGTGCATTTCATGGGCTTTCCGGCCATGTCCACCATGCCAAGCTTCACCGGTTCTTTTTTACTTCCCATTGCCCAGCCCTCTATGACCATGGTCCCGTCGCGGAGGGAAAGGGCGTCTATCCTGTATTTCATCTGATATCCTTAATAATGTAGATCGGTCTGTCTTTCAGTTCCGTGTAGATCACCGCGATGTACTGGCCGATGATGCCCAGCAGCACGAAAAGTACCGCGAACATGAAGCACAGCACGATGACGATGGTGGCGTAGCCGCCGGGCGCGCCCTGTCTTGTGGCCAGCGTGTAGATGATCAGTATGATGCCGAAAAGCCCCGACAGAAGTCCCGCAAATATGCCGGCCTTTAAAGGCACGTCGGAAAAGCACACGATGGTATTGATGCACAGGCGCCAGAGTTTCGCGATGCTGTAATGGCTCTCGCCGGCCACCCGGGGCGCCGCTTCGTAGGAAATATTCACCTTATTGAAGCCGATGTTCTGCACGTAGCCACGTAAGAAGCGGATCTTCTCGCGGAAATTGTGACGCAGCACCTCGGCGGGTGCCTTTGCCATGGCGAAGAAATCCGAAGCGCCGGGCTCCATGTGGGCCGTGGACAGCTTGTTGATGAGGCCGTAGAACAGGCCGGAGGTGACGTTCTTTATGAGACCTGCATCTTTGTTTTCCGTGCGGACCATGCTGATGACTTCGGCCCCGTTTTCGAACGCCGAAAGGATCCGGGGGATGCATTTCGGCGGATGCTGCAGGTCCGCGTCCATGAAGATGAGGAAGTCCCCGTCCGCATAGTCCAGGCCGGCACACATGGCCGCCTCGTGGCCGAAATTCCGGGAGAATTCAATGACTTTCACGGTATCCGGATCCACAGAGCGCAGCTCGGATAGGATCTCTCCGCTTTTGTCAGTGCTGCCGTCGTTTACGAAGAGCACCTGAAATTCATACCCCGGAATGCCGGAAAGCACTTCTTTCGTCACCCGGGTAAAATCCCGGAGCCCCTTTTCCTCATTGTATACGGAAACGATCAGACTTACTTTTTTCATCGCGAAGCCTCTCTTTCCCAGGCGGTCACGTAGGCTGCCAGCTGCTCCTTAAGCACCGTCATGGCCTCCTCCGGACTCTTTTTATAGCTTTCCGCGTACTGTGCCGCGGCCTTTACGGCGTCGTCGATGTCCCACACCGGCCGCCAGCCGAATACTTTTTTGATCTTTGCGTTATCCAGCATGAGAAGGCCCGCCTCGTGGGGCTCCTTCTGCCGGGATACGCTCGTTTTTGCGGACTTTGCGCCGGAAAGATATGAACAGAACTTTTCCGCCAGTTCCCCGGCGGTAATGCAGTCCTTTTCCTCCGGCCCCACGTTGTACCAGCCCTGTTTTGCGGGGTCCAGCGCCTGCTCGCAGGCGATGTCCAGATACATGAAAACGGGCTCGAACACGTGCTGGAAGGGCCGTACGCTGGACGGGTTCCGAAGCACCGTCTCTTCTCCGCGAAGAAAGGCGCGGGTGGCATCCGGGATCAGCCGGTCTTTTGCCCAGTCGCCGCCGCCGATCACGTTGCCGGCACGGGCCGTGGATATCTGCGATCCCGTCTCCCTCAGGAAGGAAACGGCATAGGAATGGGTGGCCAGCTCCGAGCAGGACTTGGAATTGGAATAGGGGTCGAAACCGTCCAGCGGGTCATCCTCCCGGTAGCGGTACCCCGGCTTTTCCTCATTGAGATAGACTTTGTCGGTGGTGACGTTCAGAAACGACACGGGGCGGTTTGAGAGCCGCACGCACTCCAGCAGGTTCACCGTGCCCATCACGTTGGTCTCGAAAGTTTCGCGGGGGATGCGGTAGGATTCCCGCACGATGGGCTGCGCCGCCATGTGGATCACCACCTCCGGCTGCACTTCCTCATAAAAATCATGCAGAGCGTCAAAGTCACGGATGTCGCCCATGCGGCTTTCGGAAAACGTGCCCAAAGGAAGCGTTTCGTACAAAGAAGGATCCGTGGGCGCGGGGAGCGCATAACCGTACACCCGGGCGCCAAGTCCTGCAAGGACCAGGCTCATGCAGCTTCCCTTAAAGCCGGTGTGGCCGGTGAGAAGCACTTTTTTTCCTTTATAAAACTCTGCCAGTTCGCTGTATTTTTTCATAATCTCTCCCTTGGGGGATCAGCGTTCCGGCCGAAACACGTTCAGCCGGTTTACTTTAATGATGCGCATGGCGTTTATCAGCGTTTCGTTGTCTTTATGCCACTCCAGCGCGGCGGCCAGTTCCTCCGGCTCGTACTTGTCGTACTCCCGCACCACTTCCGCCATGTGCCGGTAGTTTTCCTTCCGGTATTTCGCCTTGTTCATTTCGCCCGCGCCGGTAACGATGGTGCCGGCACAGATCAGCGCCAGGCCGAAATACACGATGCCCCGGCCCACGTTTCTGACTTTGGCAAGCTTCCGCTCCCGATAGTTGGATTTCGGCGTCTTGAACAGGGCCATGACGGCGATCATGCCGAAAATACCGATGGAGAACTGAATGCCGTACCGGGAACTGAGGCCGTAGTTTTCGTCCAGGAAGATCCAGCGGGCCACCAGGATGAGACAGTGGTTTCCGAAACCGGAGACCAGCAGGATCAGCGGGAAGATGGTCTTTTCGTTGAGCCCCATGCCGAAATAAAAGAGGAACGAGATCACGTACATAGCAAGCACCAGGCCTCCCAGCACAAAAAGCGCCTCGTCGGGCACGGCCTTTGCAGCCACGGTCTCCCACTCCAGCACGTCTCCCGCCATGCTCTTAAGGAAGAACCTGGGGAAGAAGCCGGGGGCCGTTTTCAGCATTTCCAGAAGGGACATGTCGGTGGCGCCGGCATGCTCGTACACCGCGAAATGCCTGCTCAGAAGATACATAAAAAGCGCCGCCGCGGTACTTATGGCAATGCGGGAAAAGACTTTCTGCTGATGATCCGCCCCGAAATCCGCCGCGCCGCCGGTGGCCGCGCCGTATACGGAAATGAGGATCATGGTCACCGCATAAGAAGCGATGTATTCTCCCGCCACCAAAAGCAAAAGGAACGGCATCATCACGGCCAGCAGTTCCTGCACGGCGCCGGAATCCCCCACCCAGATACGGTCGAAAGTGTAGTAATTAAGGAAGAAAAGCCCGATGGCCACCGCGTGAGGCCAGGCCGTGCCGTTTAAGAGCACTTCCCATTTGTTAAGAGAGCCCAGCACCAGCATCATGAGCAGGAAAAACACAGGTCGGATACGGTTTTTCAGGGAAAACAGCACCAGAGCGTATCCCATGAGCGCGATGCCGAACACGGTGAGCACACGGTCAAAGGTGACGCTGTAACGGAAGGCACGGACGTTGATGAGCCGGCCCAGGTAGGTGACGGGTATGCGGGTGAGCACGTCCGGCACCAGGAATTTCTTTATGTTGGTCACGTCCGGCAGGTAGCTGTCGATGAGGCGGATGTAGTCCGACCACACCACGTCCACGGCAGCCGCATGCACGTAGTACAGCAGAAACACGACTACCGCCGCCAACAGCACGCGATACCCTATTTCTGCCGGATCAATGCCCGGTTTTCTTTTTCGGCCGTAACTGCCCATAAGATCCCTTTTTTATCTGCCGAATAAGTTGGCCAGGGGCGATACCACGTCGGAAAGGCCCTTGATGGATTCGTTCAGTGTCTCCACGTCTACCTTGTTCAGGTTGTCAAGGCTTTCGTAAAGCTTGGGAAGACCGTCGGTGGAAATGGAATTGGAGATCTCCGTCATGCCCTTGGCACTCTGCTCCAGCTCCGGAATGATCTTTTCGATGTTCGTGACTGCCTGGTTGGCGCTGCCGGCAAGCGTTTCCACCTGTCCCAGAGCATTGGTGATCTGGGGTACCATGTTGACGATGGCAAGAGTGATTACGATCATGCAGAGACAGATCAGGACGCTGCAGATGGCGGTGACTCTTAAAAGTCCGGTCTGCTTTCTCTGATTGGCTTCCAGTTTCTCAAAGTATTCTTTCTCCATGATGATATCCTTTCCTGTGGTGATCATACGTAACGGCGCGCAGCTTAACGTTCAGCGCCTTAAATCCCATTGGATTATAGCACACCAAAGCGGAATACGGTAGAAAAAAGTAAAGTTTGGTCAGACAGCTCCCGTGTGACTCCCGTGTGAAAAAAAGGTCTCTTTTTCCCGCCGATACCTCTGCCGTTCATCCAGCCGAAACTTATGCCGCACCCACTGCCGAAATACCTCCTGATCGAACGGCACCGACGGGCTCTCGAAAACAAGCATCAGTCTGTCCCCGGGATACAGCCCGGCGTGGGCATACGCCCCAAGCTTCTGCATACAGCCAATGGCGTAGTCCGCCTTTTCCATCATGCCGAACGCCTCCAGATACGTGAATTTCCCGGTCAGCGGATCCGCCAGCATGAAGTCGGGAAGAAACAGTTGGTGGGCCAGTTCCAACTTCTGCTCGTAGCGATAAGGGATGCCCTCCTCAAACAGAACATTTGCGATCGCTGCCTCCAGCTTGGACCGCACCTTGTCTCCGCGCCTCGTGGGCTGCGTCAGTTCCTCTCTGCGGAAAGAAGACTCCATCATGCGCTTTGCCCACTGCTCTGTCCTGACGCGATTCGGTATCAGTTTCTTTGGTATCAGCCTGTCAAACACCAGATACATCTCTTCCAGAGCTTCCTGCACCGATCTTCCGCCTGTAAAACTGCGGCGTCTGACTGCCGTTTCGCGTCCGAAACTTCACATATAGGGTATACTCCCTGTTTTCTGTCTGAAGCTCCTGTGCCGCCGATGACAGTTCGGCCAGCATCTCCTGCTCGTCCTTTGTAAGGACAACCGTTTTAGAAATACCACCACCTCCCAAAAATAAAATAGCAGGAAAAACAACAGAAACTGTCGTTTTCCTGCTTCACTGAGGAAAGCATACCACGTCCGGCGCAAAAAAGGAATGGTGCAATTTTGATAATCCTTGCTTGAAATATTTTCAGATGAAATTAAAACTGTCCGATAGGATCAGTCGGGAAGGTCTTCGCTGATGATCCCCCGGATCGGATGCAAGTCCACTGATATCGCCCCCTGGTAAAACACCAGGCCCCTGCTTCCTGTAAGCGGAAGTACGATGGGGTTTTCCGAATCATCCATGAAGTTATATATGATAAGCCGCTCTTTCACCGGATCCACGATCCAATATTCTTTTGCCCCATACTGCTGGTATTTGAGCATTTTGATACCAAGATCGATCTTGCGATTGGAAGGAGAAAGCACTTCCAGCACGAACTCCGGTACTCCGTGAAATGATTTCTTATGAAGATTTGTCTTGTCACAGATAATGACGAAATCAGGGATAAGCCCTGTACCATTCCTTTCTGAACGGTCCAACTGCAGGGCGATCCCGCTCATCGGCCTGCACTTGCCGCCTTTTTCTTTGATCTGACTGCGGATCTGAAAATGGATCTCATCTATGATCTGCTGATGCACAGGCGTCGGTGCGCCCATATCGTAAAACCTGCCATCGATCAGCTCCACGCGGGATCCTTCCGGCAGTGCCTCAAACTCTTCATAGGTATGAAATTCCTGATCCGGGTCAAAATTTTTCTTTGGAGAGGTCCCTTCCGAAGAATTCAGGTATCCGAATTTTTTGCTGTATGAAATGGCTTCCGGGCTGCGAAGCCCACGCTCAATAGCATCCAAAGTGACCTGACGCGGATGTTCCGTCTCACCGCTGAAAATCTTCGCAATCGTGATCACAGGAACCCCCGACAGGCGGGACGTGTTGACAATGCTTATCCCCAAGGAATCTTTCAGAGCCAGTATCTCATGAAGTGTCATTTTGCTTCTCCCATAGCAATATACTTTATTATATTTATATATCTTTTATTTTAGGGTGTCAAGCACAGTTTGGCACAAAATATATACAGCCCCGGGGAATTGGTTTATAATGGGGACATTGGAAGATGCGACTGAACAGAAACACCTGTCAGTGCCCTGCAGCTATGAAACACAAAAGCGGAGAAAACCCATGATCATTAAGAATTTTGTACTGACCGGCGGGCCCTGCGGAGGCAAGACCACCGCCATCGAAAAGATAAAAGAAGTCTACGGCGGGCGCGGCTACACCGTGCTCACCATGTCAGAGACTGCCACGGATCTCATAAACGGCGGCATCGCCCCCTGGACCTGCGGCACCAACTGCGACTTTCAGAGCGTTATCCTGAAACTGCAGCTGCAGAGAGAGGAAGCCTATCACTACGCAGCCTCCACCATGAAGACCGATAAAGTCATTATCCTGTATGACCGGGGCGCCATGGACAACCGGGGCTACATGAACAGCGAGGAATATGCCAAAGCCCTCCGGTTTGCCGGCGTGACCGAGCAGGAACTGTTAGACCGCTACGACGCCATTTTCCACATGGAAACGGCGGCCAAAAACAAAGACGAAAGCGCCTACTCCACTGCCAACAACACCGCACGGTACGAGACCCGCGAACAGGCCATCAAAGTGGATGACAACATCCTGGACGCGTGGAAGGACCACTCCCACAGATACATCATAAAAAACGCCCCGACGGTCGAGGCGAAGATCAATGTACTGATCAGTAAAATAGACGGGTTGCTGTAACCAGAAAAACAAGTGATCCCCGGCAATGGCGGGGATCGTTTTTATAAGCTTAGTCTTGAAAAGAATCCTAAATGAGGAAAATGCACTTTTCGTCATAGTTGGCAAGATTAGAGTCATGTGACACAAATTGCATTTTTTCTGTTTTTGCCTGGGACAAAAGAATACGATCAAACGGATCGTAGTTTTGAAGCTCATGTCCCTGCTTTATGCAAAGCGTACGAAGTCCTATGATATGTTCCAGTCTGATGTCCAGAGGAAAGTAACCTGCTTTTTCACAAAGTTCAGCAACTACTTTCTCTTGATATGGGCACTTCTCCGGTGCTTTTATATTCTTGATTGCGATTTCCCAAAGTGAAACCAGGCTGTAATATACGGTATTATTAGGATCAGCAATCAACTCTTTCGCCTTTTTAGTCAGGCCGGAGTCATCTGTGAGTGCCCAAATGATCACATGCGTATCCAGGAGGACCTTCATTACAATACTCCCCCGTTTCCCCAAAAGTCATTTTCAATTTCCGTATCAATGGCATTAAACTCATCCAGCGATCCGAGCTTCGGAATAATGTCCTTCCCCGCTCCGATGCGATTCTCCGCGCCGGTTTCAAAAGGAACCAGTCGGGCTACCGGCTTTCCGTTTTTTACGATTACAACATAAGGTTCTGATTTGTCGAGAATCGCAGCAATATACCGTGAAAGATTCGTTTTTGTTTCAAAAACACTCGCTGTTTTCATAGGGCTCTCCCGTTCTTAAATGTATGTAGCTAACTTAGCTAACTTAACCAACTCAACTAACTTATTTATATCCGATTCACGGTGCGCTGTCAAGCAGAAAAACAAGTGATCCCCGGCAATGGCGGGGATCTTTTTTATTGTGATGAGGGATCAGTCCCAGTGCAGCCGGTGCAGCTCCCCTTCTTTCAGAAGTCCTTTGAAATCCTGCTGCCTGAGCGCTTCGTAGAGCACGATGGCCACGGAGTTTGCCAGGTTCAGAGACCGCTCGCCTTCTGCCATGGGAATACGGATGCACTGCTCCGGGTGTTCCACCAGGATCTCCTCCGGGATGCCCCGGGATTCGTTTCCGAACATGATGTAGTCATCCGGGCCGTAGATCACGTCCGTATACACGTGTCTGGCTTTGGTGGTGGCGTACCACACGCGGGCGGGAGCGCCTCCGGTCTGCATCCGTGAGTTCGGAGCATCTGCGTTCTTCGCAGAAAAATTCCGTGCGCAGAAGTCCTCATAGTCAATGTATTCGTGAAGGTCCAGCCGGTGCCAGTAATCCATGCCCGCCCGGGCGATCTCTTTTTCGTTGATGCGGAAGCCGTAGGGGCGGATGAGGTGCAGCGCCGTGGCGGACGCCACGCAGGTGCGGCCGATGTTTCCGGTGTTTAAGGCTATGCCGGGTTCGTGTAAGACGATGTTCATGGTTTCTCCTGACAAAAAAATTACACGGCGGTTGCGAGCCCGGCGGGGCTGCGCAGCATTTTTTAGCGAACAGGAACGGCGTCGGCGAACAGTGCCGGATGAGCGTAGTGACTGCGTCGGGGACTACGACGCAGGAACAGCTCAGGCAAGCTGCGAGCCAGCCGCCCGTGAGCGAAAAAACCGGCAAGCAGCACGCCGGGCGCTGAGCCGCCGGACTTTTATTTAAGCAGTAAACACTCGCCCAGGTTTTTCACTGAGACAAGACCTGTGGCTTCGCCTGCGATGAGCGCCCCGGAAACCGGTGCCGAAGCATCTTTCGACGAAGCAGGCGCGGCCGCGGAAGCTGCCGAAACTGGCAGAAGGCACCGCACGTATTCCGGGGTGAAGCCGGTGAGATAATCTTTGCCGTCTGCGGTGACGGTCTCCTCGTACAGGAAGGTGACGTTCTTTCCCAGGAAACGGCTGCGGTAGGCATGGCTCATTTCGTCGCAGAGAGCCATGAGCCGGTTACTGCGCTCCGTTTTCACCGCTTCCGTAAGCTGGCCGTCCATGCGGTCCGCCACGGTGCCTTTCCGGCGGGAGTATTTGAACACATGGGCCTCGTAGAAGCCTACGCGCTTCGCAAAGGCAAGGGTCTCTTCGAACTCCTCTTCCGTTTCCCGGGGGAATCCCACGATGATGTCCGTGGTGATGGCGGCATCGGGCCAGGCCTTTCGGATCAGGTCACAGCCGGCGGCATATTCTTCTGCCGTATAATGGCGGTTCATGTTTTTAAGGACCGTGTCGCTGCCGGACTGCAGGCTCAAATGGAAATGATGGCAGAGCTTCTGAAACTTTCCGATGGTCTCTATAAACTCTGTGGTGATGAGTCGGGGCTCCAGGGAACCCAGGCGCACCCTGCGGATGCCTTCCACCTGCTCCAGGCCTTCCATGGTGCGAAGAAGGTCTTCTCCCAGGCTGGTAAGGTGGATGCCGGTAAGCACGATCTCCGTGACGCCGCGGGCTGCCAGTTTTTTAGCCTCGTTTAAGGTATCCTCCACGGGGCGGCCGGTGATGCGGCCTCTTACGTAGGGGATGATGCAGTAGGAACAGAACTGGTTGCAGCCGTCCTGGATCTTTACAAAGGCGCGGGTGTGGCCGTCCAGTTCCGTAAGGAACAGGCCCTTCTGCCAGGCGTCTGTTTCAGCCGCAGAGGTTTTATTCAGTTTACATAACTTTTCCTTCACCAGCTCCGCGATGCGGCTTTTTTCCTTGTTGAACACCCACAGATCCACACATTCCTCCGGCAGGCCTTTTCCCTGCTCCACGGCGTTGGCGTAACAGCCGGCGGCCACGATGAGGGCATCCGGATTCTTCGCTTTCGCCCTGTGGAGCATCTGGCGGGATTTCCGGTCCGCGATATTCGTTACCGTGCAGGTGTTTATTAGATAGACGTCCGCCGCCTCTTCAAAGGGCACCTGAACAAAGCCTGCCGCCTTCATCTGCTGGACCATCAGGTCGGATTCGTAAGTATTTACTTTACACCCCAAGGTATGTATTGCAAACTTCATAGGCATGTTGTAAAATCATCCTGTCGTTCTTTTTTGTTATTTCTTCGGAGGTATGTCATGCAGTTCAACATCAAATTAAATTCCATCGATGAGGTCCGCAATTTTGTTAACGAAGTCAACCGTTTCCAGTCCGATTTTGATCTGATCAGCGGACGGTACGTTATCGACGCCAAGTCCATTATGGGTATTTTCTCCCTGGATCTTTCCAAGCCGCTGACGCTGGATATCCACGAGCACGGGGACGATCCCGCGGAGCTGGAGAAGGCGCTGGCGCCCTTCAAAGCCTGACATACGCGAATGTGTCTCATGCCGCCGCAGCAATGCGGCGGTTTTTTATGTCCCGGCAGCTGCGGGAAATGCAGATGCAGGCGCATTGCGCAGGCTTTTCAGATTTTCAAGGTTTCCAAGCCCGGAAAGCAGGGTCCACGAGCGAAGCGAGATGGCACCCCTGCGGGGGCGAAGGAAAGCTTAGAAAATCGAAAACCGGAGCAACCAGCGCTTGCAGATGGATCTCCCGCAGGCGCAGGGGACATTTAATGCTTCAAAGGCCTCGGCGGGATGAGGCACTTTCGCTTATCGAAGCCGATGAGGTCGGCGCGCCCCGCTTTCAATAGCGCTTCTTTTACCAGGCGCCAATTCTCCGGTTTCCGGTACTGCAGAAGCGCCCGCTGCATGGCTTTTTCGTGGGGGTCCCTGGCTGTGCGCACTTCTTTTCCCGAGCGGGGGTCCAGCCCGGTGTAGTACATACAGGTAGACAGCGTGGAGGGCGTGGGATAGAAATCCTGCACCTGCTCCGGCATGTAGCCCATGTCCCTTATGGCTTCCGCCAGGGCGACCGCGTCTTTCAGTTCCGATCCCGGATGGGAGGAAATGAGGTACGGCACCACATACTGCTTTTCCATGCCGGTCCGTTTGCAGGATTTTTCAAATTCCGATAGGAATCTTATGTAAACCTCCCGTCCCGGTTTCCCCATGAGCTTTAAGACGCTGTCCGATACGTGTTCCGGCGCCACTCTGAGCTGCCCGGACACGTGGTATTTCGTCAGTTCGTCTAAAAATTCCTCGCCGGTGTTTCTCACTCTCCCCCGGCCTTTTTCCTTCTGTTCCTTCCGGCAGCGGTCGATGTCTTCCATTACGTAGTCGAAACGGATGCCGCTCCGCACGAAGACTTTTTTCACTCCGGGAAGTTTCCGAAGTTTTTTTAACAGTTCCGTGTAGTCGCTGTGGTCTGCCCGCAGGTTGGGACAGGGCTTCGGATAGAGGCACTGCCGGTCTTTGCAGGCGCCTTTCGTACACTGCTTTTCACAGGCGGGGAAGCGAAAGTCCGCGGTGGGGCCGCCAACGTCGTGGAGATAGCCTTTAAACTGCGGATGACGGGTGAGCTTTTCGGCCTCTTTCAGGATGGACTGATGGCTCCTTGCCTGGACGATCCTTCCTTCGTGAAAACTTAAGGCACAGAAGCTGCAGCTGCCGAAGCATCCCCGGGTGCTGGTAAGAGAAAACCGCACTTCCTCTATGGCGGGGATACCGCCCTCTTTTTCGTACATGGGATGGGGCTCTCCCATGTAGGGAAGGCCGTAGACCATGTCCATCTCGTCTGTGGTAAGGGGAAGTGACGGGATATTCTGGATCACGTAGCGGTTCTCGCCGTATTTTTCGGCAAGAGGCTTTGCGGTAAAGGGATCCGTGTTTTGATACTGGATGCCGAAACTTTCGGCGTATTTCTTTTTGTCTTTACTGATCTCGTCAAAGGAGGGAAGTTCGATGATCTCCCGAGAGCCGCCGCTGCCGGATGCATCTGCCCCGCCTGCCTTCGGCAGTTCCCTTGCTTTTACCACGGTGCCGCGGACGTTCGTGATCTCCGATACGTCTTTTCCCGCTGCCAGAAGGTCCGCGATCTCCACCACAGAGTGCTCTCCCATGCCGTAGGAAAGGATATCCGCGCCGCTGTCCAGAAGGACGGACCGGCGCACTTTATCCTGCCAGTAATCGTAATGGCCGAGGCGCCGTAAGGACGCTTCGATGCCGCCGATCACCACGGGGATCTTCCCGTATTTTTTCCGGATCATGTTGCAGTACACGATGACCGCACGGTCAGGCCTGCGGCCGGCTTTTCCGCCGGGAGAATAAGCATCCTCGCTGCGGGGCTTTTTGGCCGCGGTGTAGTGATTTACCATGGAGTCCATGTTGCCGGCATTCACCAGAAAGGCAAGGCCTGGCTTTCCGCAGGCGGTGATGCTCTCTTCGTCCGTAAAATCCGGCTGGGGAAGGATGGCCACTTTATAGCCCGCATGCTCCAGCACACGGGAAATGATGGCCGTACCAAAAGACGGATGGTCCACGTAGGCGTCCCCCGTGACGATCACGAAGTCGGCCGCGTCCCACCCGTTCTTACGTATTTCCTTTTCATTCACCGGAAGGAATCCCATATGTTATGTAAACCAATTCTCTGCCGCGGATCAGCTGCACCAGATGACTTCGTCTTCGGCGATGGCCTTTTCCATCATGGCGTCGATGCAGTCACGAAGGTGCGTTTCGGATTTCTGGATCACGTTAAGGTGCGGCTTCGTTACGGGATGCTTTGCCACAAAGATGGTGCAGCAGTCCTCGAAGGGCAGGATGCTGGTCTCGAAGGTGCCGATCTTTTCGGACAGATCGATGATCTCCTGCTTGTCGAAACCGATCACCGGGCGGTACACGGGAAGCTCACAGACTTCGTCCGTAACTCTTAAGGAGAACAGTGTCTGGCTCGCCACCTGGCCGATGGATTCGCCGGTGATGAGGCCGATGCAGTCGTTCTGGTTGGCCAGGCGTTCCGCAATGCGCATCATGTAGCGGCGCATGATGATGGTGAGCTCGTCGTGGGGACACTTTTCGTAAATGGCCAGCTGGATCTCCGTGAAGTTGATCACGTGGAGCTTGATGGCGCCGGCATATTTTGCCACTTCCTTCGCCAGGTCCACCACCTTCTGCTTGGCTCTCTCACTGGTGTATGGCGGCGCATGAAAATACACGGCCTCCAGCACCACGCCCCGCTTTGCGATCATGTAGCCGGCCACGGGGGAATCGATGCCGCCGGAGAGGCACAGCATGGCTTTTCCGTTGGTGCCGATGGGCATGCCGCCGGCGCCGGGAAGTACGCGGGTGAATACGTTCACCTGCTTTCTGATCTCGATGTATACGATGAAATCCGGGTCATGCACGTCCACGCGGGCGCCGGGATACGCATCCAGGATGTCCGCGCCCACGTCGGCGTTGATCTCGTCCGAAGTCTTCGGGTAGGATTTATCCGCGCGGCGGCAGTGCACCTTGAAGGAGAATTCCTTTTCCGGATGCTCCGACTTTACGAATTCCAGCACCTGGCGGCGCAGTTCATCGTAGGCGCACACGGGAAACTGTGCCATGGGGCAGATGCCGGTGACGCCGAAAACATGGCCCAGCGCATCCACGGCCTCGTCATAGTCGTAGTCGGAATTGCAGTTTACATAAATACGTCCCTGCTCCTTCTGGATGGCGAAAGAGCCGTCCACTTTTTTCAGGTGCTCGTGGATCTGATGGGTGAGGGCGTCCTCAAAGATGTAGCGGTTCTTTCCCTTGGTGCCGATCTCTGAATATTTGATCAAAAAACTCTGATATTTCATGGTGTTCCCTTTCTTACCAGCGTGTAAATTTCCGAAGCTGCGGAAGAAGCTCCGCGATGCAGTCCGCGCAAGTGTCTGCCTCCTCTGTGGTGTTGTAGATGCCGAAACTGAAGCGGATGGTGGAATCCAGGAGCGACTGATCCACGCCGATGGCTTTTAACGTGCCCGAAATGCCCGGGTGGTTGGAGGAGCAGGCCGATCCCGACGATACGGAGATGCCCTTTTCTTCCAGCGCGTGAAGAAGCACTTCCGCCCTGACGCCTGCAAAGGAGGCGCTTAATACGTGGGCGGTAAACTGCGGATCCTCGCCGCCCGCATTTCCGGAGTTGATGGTGACGCCTTCCATGGCGGAAAGGCGATCCATAAGGCGCTGCCTTACTTTCAGCATGCGTTCTTTGATGCCGTCATAGTCTTTATAGTAGAGCTCGCAGGCCAGACCCATGCCGGCGATGCCGGGCACGTTGTCGGTGCCGGAGCGCATGTCCTTCTGCTGCCCGCCGCCGTAGATGATGGGGGCGATGCGGCACTTTTCGTCCTTATAGAGGAAACCGCAGCCCTTGGGACCGTGGATCTTGTGGGAGCTCATGGAGATCATATCCACGTGCCACTGTTTCGGGCGCAGGCGGATCTTGCCGTAGGCGTTGATGGCGTCGGTGTGCACCAGGCAGCGGGGGTTCTTTTCCTTTACCCGGCGGGCGATCTCTTCGATGGGCTCGATGGCGCCGATCTCGTTGTTGGCGGCCATGACGGAGACCAGGATGGTGTCTTCCCGCACGGCTTCCGCCAGCTTGTCCACGTCCACGCGGCCGTTTTTGTCCACGGGGATGAACTGGATCTCATAGCCCAGGCTTTCCAGGAATTCCATGGGCTTGTAGACCGCGGCGTGCTCGATCTGGCAGGAGATGATGTGCTTTCCCCGTTTGCCGTGTGCAAGGGCCGTACCGATGAGGGCCATGTTGTTGGATTCGGTGCCGCCGGAGGTGAAGATGATCTCCGAGGGCTTTACCTTCAGGGTGGCCGCGATCTGTTCGGCGGCTTTCCGCAGGTACTGCTCCGCTTCCATGCCTTTTTTGTGTTTGGAGGAAGGGTTGCCGTAGTCTTCGGTCATGACTTTCATCATGAGGTCTGCCACTTCGGGTCGGACCCGGGTGGTGGCGGCGTTGTCAAAGTAGATGTCGTTCATAGCTCAATTCCTATAGGGCGCGGGCGGTACCATGCTTCGGTGAGTGTTTGCAGCTTCAAACAGTTCTCGCTTCGCTGCGAAACTCGCTGCAAAGCACTCACGCTCGCAATCCACCCGCGCAGCAATATACATGTACCGCAATGCGCTTTCGTGCACATGTCATTCCGCGCACCAGATTAGTCTTCCAGACTTATTTGCTCTGCTGCGATTTCCAGTCTGATCATGATTAAACTCAGCACTGCTATTGCGGCGGTCTCGCAGCGGAGGATGCGTTTTCCAAGTGATACGGGGCGGATGCCGTGATCACCGGCATATTTGATCTCCAGTTCGTCGTAGCCGCCTTCGGGGCCGATGAAGACGGCGATGTCCGCGCCCGGCAGGAAGCTGATGATGGCTTCGCACATACTGTGCATGCCCCGGCTGTCTTCATAGGGGATGAGGCATACGCTGCTTTCTTCTTCCGCTTTTTTTACGGCGTCTGTAAAGCGCATGGGCGCATGCACCGCGGGGATGACGCTCCGCTTCGACTGCTTGGCGGCGGCTTCCGCGATGGCCTGCCAGCGGGCGATCTTTGCCTCCGCTTTTTTCGGCTCCAGCTTCATGATACAGTTTTTGCTTTCCACCGGCACGATGTCCGTAACGCCCAGTTCCGTGGCCTTCTGGATGATAAGCTCCATTTTGTCGGATTTGGGCAGGCTCATGTACAGGGTGATGCGGGCGGGAAGCTCGTGGTTATTTTCGGCAATGCGGTCCACGGAAAGCCGCAGGGTCTTTTCTGCCGCAGGCTGTTCCGCCATGACCGTACAGTAATAATCCGTGCCTTCTTCGTCGGATACCATCACCTGCTCGCCGGCGCGGAGCCGGAGCACATTTGCCGCATGGTTGTAGTTATCGTCACGAAGCGACGCCACGTTTTCGTATATGTCGGTTTTTTCTACAAAAAAATGATACATCAGATCTCGTGAATGAAAAGCCCGGAGCGGAGTTTCGGCTCGAACCAGGTGGATTTGGGGGGCATGAGGAGCCCGGCGTCGGCCACGGCGAAAAGTTCGCTCATGGAGGTGGGGTACATGGCAAAGCTCACGCCGGAAGCGGAGTCATCGCCTGCCGCGTCGATCAGGGGTCTTACGCCCCGGATGCCGCCCACGAATTTAATGCGTTTGTCCGTTCTGGGATCACCGATGCCCAGGATGGGCGAGAGGATGGTGTCCTGAAGGACGGATACGTCCAGCGTTTTGACCGGGTCGGCCGCCACGGATGCCATGTAGGCAGGGTCTTCGGAAAGCATGTAGATCTTTCCGGCAAGGCACATGCCTGCCTGACCTTTTTTCCGGGGCTTCATCTTCTGCTCCGCGTCTTTGTCGGATGCTTCGCACACGAATGCGGCGCGGTAAGGCGTTTCTTTTTCCAGTTTTTCAAGGAACTCTTCCGGCGTCAGACCGTTTAAGTCCTTCACGATCCGGTTGTAGTCCATGATCTTCAGTTCTTCATCGGGGAACAGGACGGCCAGGAAGTGCTCCGAGTCATCGTTTGCCTTTCCTGCGGCGCGGCGGCGCTGGGATACCTTTACGGCCGAAGCGGCGCGGTGATGGCCGTCGGCAATGTAGGTGCAGGGCACATGCGCGAAACCTTTTTCGATCTTCGCAACAGTTTCGGGATCGTCCACCAGCCATACTCTCTGGCCGATGCCTTCCAGAGTCACGAAGTCAAAGAGAGGCTCTGTCTTTTTGATCTCATCCACCAGTTTTGAAAGCTCGTCCGTTCTTCTGTATGCCAGGAAGATGGGTCCGGTCTGGGCGCTCATGGTGTCCACGTGGTGAATGCGGTCGGCCTCCTTTTCGGCAACGGTGTTTTCGTGCTTTTTGCACACGCCGGTCTCATAGTCTTTTACCGCCACGGCACCGGTGATGCCGGTCTGGGTGCGGCCGTCCATGGTGAGCTCGTACACGTAGTAGCAGGGCACTTCCTCCTGCACGAAGATGCCGTCCTTTTTCCAGGCTTCGTAGGTCTTTTTCGCGTAGTCGTAGACCTCTTCGGCGTACATGTCGTAAGAGGGGTCAAAGCCCGTTTCCGGGCGGTCGATGTTTAAGAAGGTGTAGGGTTTGTCCTTTACGAATTCCGCGGATTCCGCGCGGGAATACACGTCGTAGGGAAGGGATGCGACTTTTGCCGCCATTTTTTTTGTGGGTCTCACACACCGGAAGGGTCTTACTTCGCTCATTCTAAAGTCCTCATAAAAATCAAGCACAAAGGCAGGCGGGCAGTTCCGTTTTCCGGCCTGCCGCCTTTCCTGCAAAATTACACGTGTAGCATTATAGCACAGAAGTTTCCATGCGTATAGAAAAGTTCTACAGCACTTCTTCTTCTGTGGTTCAGGATGTGATCATTTCTCGTCTGCGTAGGTGTAGACTCTGTAATCGTTTTCGAACATCCTATTGATGTCTTTCAGGGTCTCTCTCACCAGCTGGTCGCCGCCTTCGTGGCCGGTGAAGCCGGAGGGAATAAAAGCACTGTAATGGCCGTGCTTTTCGGCCTTTTCCGTGGGAAGATAGCCCTCGGAACCGCAGCACAGCTGTACCAGGAAGCTCTGCTCGCAGAGCTGGCGCGCCTTGATCTGGTTGGCGTAGTCCAGGAACAGTTCGAAGGGGCTGGTGGCAAAGGCTACGGAGCCCAAGCGGACCACGTGTACTTCGGTGTCCAGGGTCTCCACTCTTTCCTGCAGGTCAAAGCGGCGGATGATGCCCAGGTACTGCTGGAGGTTTGCCATGTCGTTGAAGTCCACGTCGCGGTCGGTGGCGTTTACGAAGTCCTTCACGGCCTTTACGGCATTGTTGTATTCGGTAAGAGTGGCACGGCGAAGAGGCAGCTGCATGTTGTGAACGTGGTGCTCGAACTTTATGTCGGACTGATGCTCTCCCACACCGTCGTCCCAGGCGTCGCGGACCGCATTGGCCACACGCCTGCCGGCCTTTTTCATGCCCTCCAGATCAAACATGGAGGGATCGGCTTTTCTTACCGGCGGGTTGTGACGTATCAGGTTGGGATCATGCACGTCCGTATCCGGATTGACCCAGCGTACCAGGTCTACGGGGCACTGGTCACCTGCGGGGCTGCACAGAGGAAGTACGAAGATGTCTTCGCCGAAACGTTCGCGGATCAGCTTTTTGGCCTCGCCCCAGAAGTCCGGGGAGATGAAATGCCGGTGCTGTACGCACTGTGCCGGGCAGGCAAGGTTCACCACGATGCCCTTGAGCTTTTCGTTTTCATCGAAGCAGTACATCAGTTCCACGCCGGAGTCGTTGCCGCCCTCCACTTCCGTGAAGACTGCGGTGTTGGCGTTGCCCCACATCTGGGCGGTGTTGTCGGTATAGTCCACGCGGCGTCCCATGCCTACGCAGGCTCTGTCAAAAGCATTGGCAAAGGAGGCAGGTTTTCTGTTTTTCCAGGCTTCAAGGGCCGCTTCGGCCACTTTCGTGGTGGAGAGCTCGAAGGCTTCTTTTCCCGTCAGGATGTCCGGCGCCGTGGTATTGGCGGCCTCCACATACTTCTGGCCGGGTCTCAGGTAGCTTTCCAGGATCTCCCTGTTGTTTCTGAATCCTTCTCTTGCAAACGCTGCGGTGCGCTGTGCGCCGCCGGGACGGTAGCCGGTATGGGTATGGATGGCGCAGGCCATGACTTTTTCGGGATCCAGGCCCTCTTTATTGTCTTTCAACAGTTCACGGACGCGGAGCATCCAGGTATAGCGAAGGCTTACCAGGTCGCAGGATACCATCACCATCTGATCGCCGCCGCACTCTACTGCCATGGCTGTAGCGGTAAGAGGCTTTTCCACGTATTCGGAAATGCGCTCTGCAAACTGGCCTGCCAGAGAAACTTTTTTATCGGGCGTAAGGTTCACTTCTGCCCAGCCGATCTTTACTTTTGCCATGATTCGTTTCCTCTTTTCTATTCTTCAGCTGATCATGTTTTATTCAGCGATATCCGCACTATTTGCGGACCGGGGTTTCGGCAGAGACAGTATAGCACAGATCATTGGAAATGGCATCGAAAACCGGCGTGTGAGCCGCTAGCCGCTTTGAGCCTTGTCCGGCTCACAAAAATGCTCGGGAAATTTTTGCCGATTTGGACCTCTGAGCCCTTTACCCTCGTTCCGGCTCACATGAGCGGAAATGAACTGTTTTCAGAAAGGCGGTTTTGGTTTACATAACTATTTATGTGTGAGCTAAACTGCCCTTGAAACGCTCTCCGGCTCACATCGCAGTTTTTTGACTTTTTCAGCATGTGAGCCGGAACGGCCAATAAGCGCCCTCAGGTTCACATGGCAGTTTTTTAGGTGAATGAAAACATGTCTTCTGCCAAAAAGTTGCACATGATCCGGTCTGTCAAAAAGCGGTATGTGAACGGATTTGCAGTAGACCGCATTTTGGTGTACAAGCCCATGAGAAACTTTGTCAACTATTGGGGCTTTAGGTGATTTTGGATCAAAAACAAAATGCTGCGCCCAAAGAATGAGAGGCGCTATGTGATCGGAAACTGCCTTCACTGCCGTTTCCGTGTACATGTCCGAAAGCCCATGTCGTTCAAAACGAGGGGAATGTGTCTTTTCGTTCACCAGGCACTTTTTTGGACGAAGTGCCTGGTACACGAAAACAGGCACAATAGCCGTTTCGGATCACATCCTATGCCGATCGTGGCGGCGCGGAGCGACATCTGCAACATGACTCATCTCGTGCCTGCGGCGGCGGGCGGCTGCTATGTGGGAGCGCCGCCCCGCCCCCGCTGCGCCATATATGTCAGCTGCGGTGTGCACTAAAGCTTGCGCCCCCTTGTTTCCGGGCGCGCCAGCGCCCCATTGCATCCACTGGACGGCAGGGAAACTGCCATTCTGCCTGCAAAGCGAGCACGGAGTGCGAAGCGGCGCAGATGCGGAATGCAGTTTCCCAGACGGAC
>JAKSPC010000017.1 GCA_024405155.1 Lachnospiraceae bacterium
CCTTCACGATGTCTACGTGACGCTCTAACCAACTGAACTATATCCCATTAACAGCAGTCAGTTTAAGGGGTAATCGCGGTTTTGTCAATCCATGGTTATGTTATGCCTTGCGGCCCTGCGGCGAAATGAGAGCGGATGCGGGATTGAAAAAAAACTGGAACTGGCACAGGCTCGTATCCGTAATCCCTAAGACGCACCCTCAAAAGGCTGCTTTTTTTCTAACTGTCAGCCAGAAAACAGAAACGCCCGATTTTGGCTGACCGGCATTTTCTCATTGCGCCGGCTGAAATTTCAGAAATACATATAATTGGCCGTTTTCTGCCATATTATATGCAAAAAAACCGGTTTTTCGGCAGCGGGATACATATAATTGCCCCTTTTTCGCTGAATTATATGTATGTCACCCCTTGTCCCCGGCTAAAATATACATATAATAGCGCGATTTTTTTCGTATTATATGTATGGGGACCATTCACACGCCCCGGGCGCCGAGTAAACTCAGGCGCCCCGGAGCACGCACACGCCGCAATTCACCCGGGCGTTTTTTATTTCGGATAGTTTCCCGTGCGGAAGGCTTCCATCATGGTGGCGGTGAGGGAGAAGAGGCTCTCCTGCACCGGCATTTCGTCCCGGGAGAACCATCGGGCCTCCGCCAGCTCATCTTCTTCCACCGTAATGGTATCGTCCCCGTCCACGTCGCAGAAAAAGCCAAACAACATGCTGTCGGAATAAGGCCAGGGCTGACAGTTATAATAACGCAGATTCTTTACGCGAAGCCCCGTTTCTTCCATGACCTCACGGCGCACGGTGTCCTCGATGGGCTCCCCGATCTCCGAAAATCCGGCAATGAGCGCCCAGCGGGCATAGCCCCGTTTGTATTTGGAGCAGACGATCCGGTCGCCGTTCGTGATCCCCACGATGGCCACGGGACTGATGCGGGGGTACACGGTCATACCGCAGCCCGGACACACCATGGCCCGTTCCTTTTTAGAATGCTCCATCTTTCCGCCGCAGCGGCCGCAAAACCGGTTGGAACGGTACCAGCGGTCCAGGGAAGCGCCGGTGGCGTGGGCAAAAACCGTATCCGCGGGAAGATCGGTGCGGCTGCGCACGTTGTCCTCCAGCACGTAGTCCGTGCCTGCCGGAAAGTCCTCCGTACACAGATAGTATTCCGTCTCGTCGATGGAAAAGAGATAGGTCAGCGGTCCTTTTCCGCCCCGGGCCCTGTATTCGGCACAAGTCATGTGTGTGCCGTCCGCGCCCAGATAGCCGCCCTTTCCCTCGTAGCAAAGCACGCGCGCAGATGGAGCCGGCACGGCGTCCGGTTTGTAATGATTGTCGTATTTGTGAGGAAAAATATCCTGAAACATAAACAGCCTTCTTTCCTGTCACAGACTTAACCGGAGGAAGCACCGGCCCCGGCGCAGATATTTTTCCGTGGGATGCGCCCGCTCGGATTCCGGAGCCTTTCCGCTTTTTCTTCCGGCAAGAGGCAGCCGGTCTCCCCAGAAATTGGAGCAGACACAGGGCGCCGCCGTCCCCCGGATGGCGTCTTCCATGAGAGCGATCATATCCGGCAGGCAGTCGTCGTCCAGCGGCGCGCCCAAAGCCCGGAAATCGTGATGGCCGTTGTAGATGCCGTCATATCTGTCAGAAAGCGCTTCCAGTCTCTTAAGTGCTTTCACGGCTTCGGGAAGGGGCGCGCACCGGCAGATCTGGTTATAGCTGATGGCGTCTCCTGCAAAGAGACTGCGGGTCTTTTCGTCCAAAAGCACCACTTCTCCGGGCGTGTGACCGGGGCATTCATAGACTGTTACCACGCGGTCGCCCAGGTCGAACTGCTGCCCGTCGGTAAGATCCCGGATCACAAGTTTCGACGGATCTTCCGGGTCCACGATGTCCGTATCGGGATCGTAGGGGTACAGCGGGAACAGGGTATAGGGAGATCCCAGGCTCCCCTTTGCCCTCTGGGCAATAATGGCGGTCTTTTTCCGCCGGTTGTCCGCGGATGCCGGGATCTCAAAATACCGGTCCGCGGAATGCATCCATACTTCGGAGAACTGCACCGCATTCCCCGTGTGGTCGATGTGCCCGTGGGTGAGCACCACGATAAGCGGTTTGTCCGTGATCATTTCGATGGCGCCCCGTATGTCTCCCACGCCCATGCCCGTATCGATGAGCATGGCTTTTTCACTGCCCACCAGCAAAAACATGCTGGCGCAGTCAAATTCGTCGATCTCCCAGGTGTCCTTTTTGAACTGTACCATGGGGTACAGCGTTGTCCGTCCGTCTGCCATAAGCTGCCTCCCGGCGCATCCTGCGCCTTGTCGGAATCCTGTCTTTTACTGCGTATCGATGGCGAAAAGTCCGCCGGCACCGCCGGTGTAGACAAAGAGCACGTTATCTGTAGGCTTAAACTTTCCTTCCTTTGCCAGACGCAAAAGCGCGCCGAAAGCCTTGCCGGTGTAGACCGGATCCAGGAACAGACCCTCGTTTTCCGCCATGACCTTGATGGCGTTGTTGCCCTCCTCCGAAGGAATGGCGTAGCCTTCGCCCCAGGCTTTCACATGGAGCACGTCTTCGTCCTTTACCGTAACATCCGCCTCCAGGATGCGGCATGCCTCCCGCATGATCTCCGGAGTGATCTCTTCGAAGGAACAGTCGTCCACCATGGCACCGATAACGGTGGTGTCCGGCAGGAACATTTTTGCGCCGAGGGCGATGCCGACATGCGTTCCGCCGCTTCCCTCCGGGCATACGATGTAGTCGAAATGCAGGCCGCTGTCCGCGATCTCTTTCACGCAGTCAATGTAGCCCAGAGCCCCCAGGCCGTTGGAGCCGCCGCAGGGGATCTTGTAATACTTCTTTCCGCTTTCCTTTCCCACCCGGTCCATTTCGGCGTAAATGTCGTCATAGGAATCTGTATCCATGAAACGCACGTCCGTGTTCATGAGCGCCTCCAGCAGAAGATTTCCCTTCCGGCCCATGACGCCCCGCTTTTTCAGGATAAGGATGGGCTCCATACCCATCTTGCGGGCGCAGGCGGCAGTCAGCATGGCGTGGTTGGACTGGGCCTGACCGGTGGTAAACACGATCTCGGCGCCCTGTTCCCTGGCCTCAGCCATCAGAAACTCCAGCTTCCGCACCTTGTTTCCTCCCAGGCCGATGCCGGTCAGGTCATCGCGCTTTACCCACACGTTGGTGCCCAAAAGGCGGCTTATGTTTTCCAGTTTCTGGATGGGCGTGGGGAACGTGCCCAGGGTGACTCTGTTGATCTCATTTAAACTTTTCATGGCTGTCCTTTCTGTTCTCGGTCATTTATACGTCTTCCATAGCATACTGCGCCGCTGCGGAAAACGCCGCGTTGCATTCGGCGATCTCTTTTTTGCCGTCGATGTAGTCACGGTACATTTCCCAGAGGTCGATGCTGTTTTCGTCCATCGCCTCGTCATCGGGCGTCCAGGAACGGATCAGCTCGATGCGCTGCTGTTTTGTTGTATTTTTAATGCTGGTATCCATTGTTATGCTTTCTGTGCGGTTATCCACTTTCTGAGGAAAATACTGCCGTGTTGTCCACAATCATAGGAACTTCCGGAAAGCCGTGGGGAGCGCGTACTGCTCTTTGATCTCTGTGATGTCTGCCCAGGTGAAGAGCTCCGGCATTTTCGTGCAGTTTACGCGGTAACATTTCATGTCCCACTCCACGTGGGTGAAAATGTGGGTGCGGGGCTTTTCTTCCGAAACCGCGGGCGCTTTCTGTGCGTTTTTCCCCGCACCGGTGCTGACAGCCTCCGCGGGCGCGGGCCCGCAGCCCCAGGCCTCTGCCTGCGCGAACGCTTCCTCTTTACTTAGCGCCCCGGGCACATTGGGAAACTCCCACAGTCCCGAGAGGAGTCCCGTTTCGCCCCGCTTGTGCACTGCTGTTTTCTTTCCGCACTGCAGAAGAAAGACCGTCATCTGCTCTTTCCGGCGTTCCTTTTTCGGCGCCTTCACCGGAAGATCCTTCCAACCACCGTCCTTCGAAACGCAGAAATCCTCGCAGGGGCAGTGGGTGCAGTCCGGCTCGCCGTTCGGAATGCATGTCACCTCCCCCAGTTCCATGATGGCCTGGGTAAAGGCGCCCCGGTCGCGATCCGGATAAACGCCGGCAAGTTCCGTGCGGATCTCTTTGCGGGTCTTTTCGTCCGTGATGGGACGGGTATCGCCGGTGATGCGGGAAAGCACCCGCAGCACGTTTCCGTCCACCGCCGGCGCAGGTTTATCAAAACAGATAGACGCGATGGCGCCTGCCGTGTAATCGCCGATGCCTTTTAATTTACGGATCTCCGATGCATCCTGCGGGAATTCTCCGCCGTATTCCTCCATGATCTGCCGGGCCGCCGCCTGGAGATTTTTTACCCGGGAATAATATCCCAGGCCCTCCCACAGCTTGTGGAGCTTTTCGGGGTCCGCCGCGGCCAGGGATGCCACGTCCGGGATCTCTCTTAAAAAGCGCAGATAGTAGGGCTTTGCCGCCTCGATGCGGGTCTGCTGCAGCATGATCTCGGAAAGCCACACGTGATAGGGCGTGGGGTCGTCCCGCCAGGGCATGCTGCGGCCGTTCGCAAAATACCAGGGCAAAAGCGCCGGCGCAAGGCTATGAAGTTGTTCCTGTCGTCTGGTCATAAAAGATCCCTTTCCGTGCTCTTATTATACACGGAAAAGACTTTTGTTTCACCCAATATCCGGCATTTCTGGTGGAACACCGGGTCTTCTTTTTTGCCGGTATCGGCAAAATATAGAAATATTTACACAATAGTTATTTTATTTTTGCCGATACCGTGTTATACTTTTGTTGTATGAAACTATGGAGGAATTTCTGATGAAGTACATTTCGACAGCCGAAGCGGCAGAAAAATGGGGCGTTTCCGAACGCAGCGCGCGCGGATACTGCGCCGAAGGGCGGATCGCTGACGCATTCCTTACCGGAAAAACATGGAATATTCCGGAAACGGCAGAAAAACCTCTGCGCGTAAATAAACGCGATGAATCACCGAAGACCCTTACGGAAGTTCTGAAAGCAGAAAAAGCGGCAAAAATGCCCGGCGGGATCTATCACAAAGTTCAGATCGATCTGACCTATAATTCCAACCATATAGAAGGCAGCCGTCTTACCCACGATCAGACCCGTTACATCTTTGAAACGAACACTATAGGAGTGACCGACGCGGCGATCCGGGTGGATGATGTTGTCGAAACTGCCAACCATTTCAAATGCATCGATATGATCATCGACAGTGCGGCACACAGGCTCAGCGAGGCATTTATCAAGCAGCTCCACGCGGTTCTTAAGAGCGGAACATCCGATTCCCGGCTCGACTGGTTTGCCGTCGGTGACTACAAGAAACTTCCCAATGAAGTCGGCGGTATGGAAACGACTGCGCCCGAAAAAGCAGGCGCAGAAATGAAGAAACTGATTGCCGGGTATAATGCCATGGCAACCAGAACTTTTGACGATCTTCTGGATTTTCATTACCGTTTCGAACGGATCCACCCGTTTCAGGACGGTAACGGCAGGATCGGCAGATTGCTTCTTTTTAAGGAATGCCTGCGAAACAATATCGTGCCGTTTATCATTGAAGACGATATCAAGATGTTTTACTATCGCGGGCTGAAAGAGTGGCCGGTGGAACGCGGATATCTGCGGGACACCTGTCTTTTTGCACAGGATAAGTTTAAGAAATCTCTTGACTACTTCCGGATCCCGTACGAAGAGTGAGCAGAAATGCCTATTGGGCGTATTTTTCAAAGGATTTTTCCGGGTGATTATAGACGCCGAAAAAGCGGAAGTCATCCGCAAAGAAATGCACGCCCGGTTTTTGTGCCTTTTTCAGGTTGAAGCCCGTGCAGCCGCATGGGTTAAACAAGGGGGGCACCGCTTCGTGCGGCAGCATCTTTTGGCTGAACGGACTGAAAAAAGAAATCGCTTATTTGGTCTGTCGTAAATTTTTGATTTCTGCCGAAACGTGCGGACTAAAAATCTGAATTGTTGATTCAGTCTGTTCCCGGGGAGAAAATAAAACAGACTGAATTTATGAATCCCGATAATAGTCCGTATCGAAAGAAAAATACTGTAAAAAGGGTGCGGACTGAAAACGATAAACGCAGAATTGGTCCGTACGAAATCAAAGTATGGAGGTTTTCTATGCAGACTGAATGATTAAAAACAAGAAACAGTCCGCCTTGAGGCCTCTGGCTATTGACGGCACAGGATGGATGTGGACAGATGAGGGTGGCTTCAAAAGAGACCGGTCATATGGCCGGTCTCCTGCACGCATAACGCTGTCTTTGCAAACGGATGTATGTTACCGTTTCAAGGTCTGTAAATATTCCTTCTGCTCTGTGGTGATGCGGAAGCTTTCCCGGGCCTTCTGGATCGTCTTGTTGTGGGTCCAGGTGTCCAGCCTGCCTTCCTCCACATATTTCACGGCCTCATCCCACTGCTTTGTCAGCGCAGTGGCAAAAAACCACGCCACCATCATGCGCACGTAGTATTCCTCACTGCGGACCGCGGCCGGGATCTCCAGATATTCCGGTTTAAAATCGTCATCCAGGAAATGAGACATCAGCATCTCGATCCCGAAACGGCAGGTATACGTCTTTTCCGAAGCGGACCATTCCCGGATCTTTTTAAGAAGCGCAGGCTTATTGCGCCGGAAGATCTTCGGCGACAGGATATCGCAGACGGCCCAGTTATCCACATAGGGAAGGAACCTGTCCACCGCCGCGACGCACGCCTCATAGTCCTTCATCTCTGAAAGGAGCAGCGCGTGAAGCATGTTTTCATCATAATATTTATGGGGAAGATCCTCCAGAAAGGAAGCGGTCTCGGGCTCTTTTGCCAGCCTTTTCGCGAGCTTTCTTACTTCCGGCACCCTGACTCCGATAAACTGCTCCCTCGGGATCCCCGGCGTCAGTTTCGCCTGAAAATCGCCGTAGGAACTGTCCTGTAATGCAAATAATTCTTCTGTGAAATTCATTTTGCGATCCTCATCCTTCCAGTCCCGCCCGGATCTCCGTGATCTTTGCGCTCCTGTCGCCATTGGTGGCCGTTACGGTGACTCTGATCTTTTCTGCGGACATGCTGTCAAAACGGTGAGTCCGCTTTCTCATGAAATTGCCGGTGACATCGGCGGCCTTCACCCATTCTTTTCCGTCAAAAAGCTCCAGTGTGTAATCTCTGACACAATCGGGGACCGCCGGGACCCTTATGCTCCAGCAGGTGCCGGGGCTGTTTATATCCGTGTCAAAAACAAGGCTTACCGTATTGATCACCGCGGGCTCTTTAAACTGCAGCTCTATCCACTGCGGCAGACTCTGGGCGGGATCGGAGACCCACTCGTATGCGTCGGGGCTTACGATCCTTGAACAGCCGTTTATGACATTGGCGGGCGAGCAGTCGGCAAGGATCCGTTCCGGTTTCGTCACGGAAAAGCACGGGCTCGTGCCTCCGCGGATCTTCCAGTGGTCCTCCTCATTCATTTCTGCCGCAGTGAAATAGAAGGACATGTTTTTGTCGGAATGCCAGGAGATCCCGTCGTTTTTGCCCATTTCGACACGCAGATACATCCGGTCAAAAGACGGATCGTCTTCTTTCCGGATCTCGGCCGGAAACGCCACCCAGCCGTCGGAAAGCGCGGGGACGACTGCGGAGGTATCAAATTCCTGAAGCGGCCTCCCGTATGCCGCGCGGCCAAAGACCGATACATGAACGGTAACCGTGCAGGGCTCGCTGAGGGCAGACGCCAGGCGGAGATAGATCCGGTGGATCTCTTCTCCCATCTTCCAGAAAGGTCCCTTGGCATATCTGGGCCTGTCCATGGGAAGCAGCGGGCCTTCCGCGCCGATGGTGGTCCGGAAAACATGCTCTGGATCGGTGCTGGACGCGCTTGCCTTCGCGGAAAGACACGGATCGCCGGGGTCTTCATTTTTAAATCCCGGTATGTACTGATCGTTTTTGATAAGTGTCTGCTGAAGGAGCCGGATATGTTTCTGATAGATCTCACGGGGCTTTACGGAAAGCTTTGCACACAGCGCTGCCGCCGTACCCACGGCCTGGCCGAGAGTGGCAATGGTATTTTCCACGCGCACGGTACCCAGCGCAATGTGCGTCGCGCTGATATTCCGGCCGGCAAACAGCAGGTTGTCAATGTTTTTCGAATAGAGACAGCGGTACGGTACCGTGGGCATGGGAACAAACTTATAGCAGTACATCGGCCCTTTCCGGCCGGAATACAGGCCCTCCGGGTGATGGATATCGATGGGCCAGCCGGTGTATGCCACGGCATCGTCAAAAACACGTCCGGAGATCACGTCGTCCTGTGTCAGGATATAGTCTCCCAGAAGACGGCGGGACTCCCGCCGGCCGATGGCAGCACTGGGAAAACGGAATTTGTAGTATCTGAGCCGGTCGCGCCCCTTCCACACGTTTCTCTGTCTGTCCAGGAATGCCAGGATGCACATGAAAAGCTCATCCCGCGTCTCTTCGCCGTCCAGGATATCGTCAAAATCATTGGAAGCCTCGATCCACCAGCTAAGCGTGGGTCTGTTATCCACGTCGCGGCAGAATTCCTCATCGTCTGCAGGCAGTTTCTTTACCCATTCCGGCGCGTGGTAGCTCTGCTCTTCCTCCGTCTTTATGAAAAAGGGACGGTTTCCGCTTTTGATGCATCCGCTCATCGTGACCGTATCGGCGGTTTCGGGCGCAAAACTCTCTCCGTGCTGGCTGCTGCTCTCCCTGCCGTATCTGTATTTTGCCCCCGCATAATAGCCAAGCCATCCGTCGCCGGTGCAGTCGGCGAAAAGGCCGGCGGTAAAGCGGGTCTTTTTCTGCGTCAGAATGTTGAGGGAGGTAACGCCGCGAATGGCAGAGCTGTCCGCCATGTCGGCGGCGATCACGTGATTATCGTAAATAACGGTCAGATTTTCCTCCCTGTCCGTAAGTTCCTTAAGCGCGTCGGACCAGTCGGTGGTGGAATTATCCACCCGGTCGCGCAGACGGCGGATCTCCTCCGCGATCCCGGTCTCCCGGGCATACGGCAGGAGCACACCGGCTCCGTCAAAGGTGATGCCGATCTCCGAACTGCCGTTTCCTCCCAGCATGGGACGGTCCTGGATCAGAAGCGTCTTCGCGCCGAGACGCGCTGCGGCAAGGGCTGCCGGCACACCGCCGGGGCCGCCGCCGACAACGATAAAATCATAGTTTCCGCCAAACTCCGTCTCCGCGGACTCCTGTTTCATGCGGGCGCGCTCTTTTCGAATGGCTTCGATCTCCGCAGGAGGATAATAATCCATATCCTTTGTAAAGATCAAAGCGGCACAGCGGCCGAAATATCCGCTGAGATCATGAAGCGCGACCCTGCAGGGTCCTTTCTTCAGCTCATACTCGCCCGCGATCTCCCACAGCCACCGGTCTGACGGCTTTATGCCCAGCACGCGGCCGCTGTTTTCTCCGTTTACAAGAAGGGAAAACTTCCCGGGTGAGTAAGTCCTCAGCCAGTTTCTGTCTCTCACCCACACCCGGTAACGCCCGTCCTCGGGAATGTTTACCGTAAGCTCTGCGTCTTTCACAGGCACGCCCGGCTCATCTGCCGCAATCAGGTAACCGCTGCCCATCAGATGCGCAAACTGCGTGTCCAGTTTCCACCCGCCCCTTTCAGTAAACCCGGCGGCATCTATCCAGATTTCTGCAGGACCATTCATATAAAGACCCATCCTTTCGCTATGTCACACATTGGCTTTTTCGTTTAAACATGCCGGTACTCACCGGGTCTGTTCATGCCTGTCTGTTCTTTTCAGCAATTACATACAAATCCGGCAAATCATCGCAAATTATATGCAAGGCGTTTTCTCATTGCACCGGCTGAAATTCCAGAAATACATATTATTGGCCGTTTTCTGCCGTATTATATGCAAAAAAACCGGTTTTTCGACAGCGGGATACATATAATTGCTCCTTTTTCGCTGAATTATATGTATGTCACCCCTTGTCCCAGGCTAAAATATACATATAATAGAGCGATTTTTTTCGTATTATATGTATGGGGACCATTCACACGCCCCGGCCGCCGGCATTTTTACAGGTCGAAAAGAATCGCCCGGCACGGCGCGCCGTCGGCGTGTCCCAGATTCAGCGGCGCGCAGTTTAAGAAATACGCCCCGTCCGGCACATTCTCCAGCCGGATCCCCTCCAGCAGAACGACCTCCGCCCCCAAAAGGATCTTGTGGACCGCCATGGGCGCGTCCTCCGGCCCCACGGACTGGGACTCGTTTCCCAGAAGGTCGATCCCGGCCCCGGCAAAGACTTCCGCCGCTTCCGAAGTGACGACTGCGTTTCCTTTGATTAAAAGGCGCTTCTCCGCGCCGGGCACCGCCGCAGCTGCCTTTTCCAGCATCCTTTTCGCATCTTCCGCCGAAACGTCCCCTTCATGGCTTACCACATACGCTTTCCCCGCGAATTTCCCGAGGGCGATCTCGCCGATGCCTTTTTTGTCATTCAGAAAATGCAGCGGCGCATCCACATGGGTTCCGTTGTGGGCGCACATGGAAAACACTGTCATATTATAAAGATCGCCGTTTTCTATACTTTCCGCTGTTTTTCTTTCCGGCGCCGGATCCCCCGGATACACGCAGCATCCGAAAACCGGCTGTGAAATATCGTATATCATGAAATATGACCTGTCCTCTCCTGCTTCCTGCGGTCTCTTTCCCCGCAGGATACTGTGGTTCCTCTGACCGTAAGTGTACTGCATTCCGGCGGATCACACAACAAGATCCCGTTATTCTTTCTCCAAGGCGGTTTTGCGATTTCCGGAATCATGATATACTGACAAAAACGATCGTTCGGCAGAAAGTGAAAATTATGAAGATCATTCAGAAAATCCGCAATTCTTTTGAGCAGCTGTCCCCTTCCAAAAAGAAGGTGGCCAGCTATTTCCTGAACCACTATTCCACCCTCTACCTGGATACCGTTATGGGGCTTTCCGAAAAGATCGGCGTCAGCGACACCACCATCATCAATTTCTGCAGCGACCTTGGGTTCTACGGATACTCCGATTTTAAGCAGATGCTGAAAGAGGAGCTGCTGACAGAAAGCGCCCCGCAGGACGAGGCCGCTGGAGGTTTTTTCGATGGCACTCTGGACGTGCTTTCCCGGTTCAAGGCCTGCGCCGACAGCATTACCGCGGGCCTTAACACAACCATCGCCGATCCCGAAAACCGGGCCGCCGTTTCTGAAGCCGTGGAGCTTTTAAAAGCGGCAGAAAAGATCTACTTCATCGGCTTCTACAACAAAGCGGCGCTGGCGAAATCCGAAGCGCTTTTTCTGCTGTACCGCGGATACGAGGCGGAAGCCATCTATCCGGACCTGGGCGATTACATCGACCACCTGCTGTGGGCAAAGGAGGGCAGTGTCGCCGTCGTTTACGACATGGCGCTTTATTCCACGGGGCTTACGGAGATCTGCTCGGTGCTCAGGGAAAAACACATCCCCATCATTCTTATCACAGACATGGGTCCCTGCCCCAGGCTTTCCCTGGCCGACGTGGCCATTCACTGTCATTTTGATTCTCCCGAAAACGGCCCCCGCCCGGACGAAGACGTGCTGTGTCACGCGGTAAGCCGTTTCCTGCTCACCACACTCTGCGACTTGTATCCCGGCAAGATCCCTGCCTATAACGAGGCCCTCAGAGAGGGTATCTTTACGCGATTCAATCCCTACGGCGCCATAGAGACATCATCGAACCGGCTGGACCGGATATGAATAGTTCCATTACAGAATGAGCAAATTATTACAGTTCTGTAATATTGTAACATCGCGATTTCTCTGTTATAGTGACCGAAAGAGTTGAGAAAGGACCAAGCCATGCGGATACAGGATTTTAATTTCGATCATTTTTTGAAATATAAGGAAGAAAAGGACGCCTTCTTCGCGAAGTTCGACCGCGGGGAGTATCGCGGTCCGGTGATGACGCAGCGGTGCTGCGGAGCGGCCTTCGGCTTTGCCTCCACGAAAAAGGAGACCGCCCTGGAGGCCTGGCTCGATAACATGGATACCAACAGCCGCCTGCACGGCGATGTGGGATTCACCTACATGGAGCCCTGGGCCGGCGTGCCTGTTTTTGCCAACGCTTTCGGCGCGAAGCTTTTCTGGAACGGCAAAGACGACGTGCAGTCCGCGCCCTGCTATTTCGACGTGGACGAAGTGGCAAACGTGCCCATGCCAAAGACCGGCGACTGCGAGCTGATGCAGATGGTGCTGGAATACATCCGGTACTTTAAGGAGCAGACCCACGGGCTCATCCCCATGTCCCTCACCGACACCCAGAGTCCCTGCGATACGGCGTCTCTGATCCTGGATCCCTGCGAACTGTTTGCCGCTTCCCTGGACGAGCCGGAGTCGCTTACCGATTTTATGGCAAAGATCACCCGCTGCATCGGAGATTTTACGGAAATGCAGATGGAACTGATCGGCGAAGACCTGCTGTCCGCGCCCGGCCACATGATGATCTCCTCCACGGGAAGAAAAGGCATCGCCCTTTCCGACGACAACCTGGCGGTGATCTCGCCGGACAGTTTCGCGGTGATCGGCACTCCCTGGAACGCAGAGCTCAGCAGACGTTTCGGCGGTGTGGCCATCCATTCCTGCGGCCTGGTGACTCACAATACGCCCCAGGTGCTGTCCCTCCCGGATCTGCGCGAATTCGACTGCAAAGTGACGGACTTTGAGCCCAACGATGCCGAAAAGCTTGCCGGGCAGTTTAAAGACCGGTCCGCCATCCTGAAAGTCTGCATTTATCCGGACGAAGACAACAGCCGGCTGATCCCGCTGCTTCGCTCCGACGTGAAGCTGATCATTGAAGTGTTCACCCACGGCACCGTCGACGAATGCAACCGCCAGTACGACAGGGCCGCGGCATTTGTACACGAGCATTATCGCTTGTTGTAAGAGGTAACTGACTTTAAGCCTGCAGCAGATGCCGGCCGGAAGACAGCAAAGGCGGATGCGCTGCATGAAAGGAGTTCTGCATGAAACACAACATGAGAAAATGGGTCCGTGATACGATCGCGGCCGGAAAGAAACAGGCGCTTCCCATCCTGTCCTTCCCGGGCGTTCAGCTTCTGGGAAAGACCGTAAAAGAAGTAATAAACGACAGCGCGCTTTATGCGGAGGGCCTCTGCAAAGTAAGCGGGCGCGTGCCCTCAGCCGCCGCCGTAAGCTTCATGGACCTTTCTCTGGAAGCGGAATGCTTTGGCGCGGCGATCCGTACCTTTGACAGCGAAGTGCCCACCGTGGTGGGATCCCTGATCGAAGAGGAGGAAGACGCCGAAGCCCTTTCTGTCCCTGCCGTGGGCAGCGGCCGGACCGGGGTCACGCTGGAGGCCGTCCGCCTTGCCTGCGGACGCATCACAGACCGTCCTGTTTTCGCAGGAATCATCGGCCCCTTCTCTCTGGCCGGGCGCCTGATGGGCGTTTCCGAAGCGCTGTGCAATTGTCTGGAAGAGCCGGACATGGTGCATATCACATTAAAGAAATGCACGGAATTCCTTATAGAATACGGCAGGGCCTTCAAAGCGGCCGGTGCCGACGGCATCGTTTTTGCCGAGCCTCTGGCAGGCGTTTTGAGCCCCGCTCTGGCGGAAGAATTCTCCACGCCCTACTGCCGGCAGCTGGTGGAGGCGCTGCAGGATGATTCGTTCCTCATGATATACCATAACTGCGGTGCTTCCGCAGAAAAAATGGCAGACTCTCTGGCGTCTGTCGGCGCCATGGCCTACCATTTCGGAAATGCGGTCTCTATAAAGGAAATGCTTCGGAAAATGCCGGAAGATGTGCTGGTGCTGGGAAACGTGGACCCCACCGGAGAGCTTAGAAACGGGACACCGGAATCCGTGCGGGAAACCACGCTTGGCATCCTGAAGGAATGCAGCTCCCACAAAAATTTTGTGATCTCCACGGGCTGCGACGTGCCGCCGGCCGCAGGCTGGGACAACATCGACGCGTTCTTTTCGGCAGTGGAGGAATTTTATTCCTGAAATGCCCCTGTAATGATCCACAAAGGCAGACGGTACATCAGCGAAATTCCCGCATTTCCCTGACTCTACGATGAATGGATACCCGGACCCGCCCGCGGGTGCTATGATGATGCAAGGGTCGAGAGCGCGAAGCGCGAAGCGGCTCGCATCATGGAATACGGGAGGTTTTTTATGGATCAGTACGTTACAGGTTCTGCCATCCGGCAGTTAAGAGAAAAAAAGAAATTGACACAGGAAGCCCTGGCGGAAAAGCTGGGCGTTTCCGGAAAAGCCGTGTCCCGCTGGGAGACCGGCAAAGGATATCCGGACATTTCCCTGCTGGGACCGCTGGCGGAAAACTTATCCGTTTCGGTGGCGGAGCTTCTGTCAGGAAATGCCGTGGAGAACGCCAACGTTTCGGCGAATATGCTGCGCTCTGAATTTTACGTGTGTCCTGTCTGCGGAAACGTGCTGTGCAGCACGGGAGAGTGTGCCGTTTCCTGCCATGGGGTAAGCCTTCTTCCCGCGGAGGCGGAAGGACCTGACGATGCGCACCGGGTCTCTGTGGAGGTGGTGGAAGACGAACACTTTGTTGCGATTGACCATCCCATGACGCGGGATCATTACATTTCTTTTATTGCCGGTATAGGAAGCGACAGGGTACAGCTTGTGAAACTGTACCCTGAGGGAAATGCCGAAGCGCGCCTCAAAATAAACGGCGTGCGGCGCATCTGTTATTACTGCAACCGGGACGGGCTGTTTTCCTTTTCGCCCCTTAATTCTTCCCTTCGCTCTGTCAGGCAGGTAAGCGCCTCCTGCCAGGTCGCGGGACGTCCGTGAGTCAGATGATCCCGGATGTCAAGCTCGCCGATCTCCTTTAATTTCTCGGAGCCGGCCCGGCTCATCAGTGCCGGGAATCCCTCGTCCTCCAACATCTGGGCCGCGCAGAGAAGTTCATGGGAACGACGCTCCGCATGAATGACACCGCCGGCGCAGCGCTTGTTCATTCCCTGGTCGAAGGTTTCGGAATCCATGGTCTTTGCCAGACCTTCCATGATATAATCCGTCACGCCGAAATGTTCGGCAGCTTCCAGCATTTCAAACACGCAGGCCAGGTGCGCTTTGGTATACATGCTGCGAAGGAGCTTTACCGCGTCGGCCTTTCCGGTCTCCTCGCCAAGGGGATCGATCAACATGCCCAGGGCATTCATCTTTTCTTCCGCTTCCTTTACGTCCGGCCCGCAAAGCGTCACGGGGACTCTGTGAAGGAGCTTCGGAACGGTATCCATCATGGCACCGTCCGCGAAACCGGCGCCGGTGGCTTTGATGATCTTTTCCACCTTTTTCATATCCTTGGGAGAAGAGGTGGTGAGATCCACGTAAAGCTGTCCCGGCTTTAAAAACCCGGCCGATTTTTCCGCAACGTCCACGGCGGCAGCGCCCGGTACCAGCGCAAACAGAAGGTCGCTGTTCTCGATCAGTTCTTTTAAGGAACCGTACACACGGACACCGTTTTCATCCCGCACTGGGGAGCCCTCCAGCACCACGGACCAGGCATTCATTTCTTTTACGCCCACCGTTTCATGAAGGCCTTTGGCGATCGCCTGGGCCGCGTCTCCGTATCCGATAAAACCAAGCATATGCATCCTCCGTCAATCAAAGGGGAAGGGAACGCCAGTCTCTTCGCCGATGCTTCTCAGTTCATTTATGACCACGTCGGAAATGGCGATGCCTTCCTCCAGGGCCTTTTCGTACTTTCGCTGCTCGATCTCGCCGGCAACGAAGATCTCTTCCACGCCGTCAGCCTTTTCGGCATTCTTTATTTCATCAATGTAAGCAGCGACCCGCTTCTGGAATTCAACAGGATCCGTGATCACGGCGGGGTTGATGACACCCAGGAAAAATCCCGTCCCCTGAATGTTGCCGTCGCCGGGCTTCCAGAAGGAGCCCATGTGACGGGAATCGCAGGCGCCGGAAAGGGTGGCGGAAAGAAGGTCGATGGCCATGCCGATGCCGTATCCCTTATAGCCGCCGAAGGGCATCAGGTGCTTTACCTGGGAGGGATCCGTGGTGGCTTCTCCGTTTACGGTCATGCCCCAGCCCTCGGGGATGGATCTGCCTTCCTTGGCGGCCAGACGGATCCTTCCGCTGGCAACCACAGAAGTAGCCATGTCAAGAAGGAAGGGCTCCTTCCCGTAAGCGGGAACGGAAATGGAAAGGGGGTTGGTGCCCAGCATGGGCTGCTTTGCGCCGGTGGGAAGAACGACGGCGTTGGCGTCAGCCATGGAAACGCCGATCATTCCCTGTTCTGCCGCGTATTTGGTAAAGTATCCCGCGCACCCGAAATGGTTTCCGCCGCGGATGGCCGCGAAGCAGGCGCCGGTGGTCTTTGCGCGTTCCACGCAGAGTTCCATGGCATGGAAAGCAAGGGGAGCGCCCATCCCGTTGCAGCCGTCGATGAGCATAAGCGCGGGCCGGTCCTCAACGACCTTTAACTTTGCGTGAGGATCCACCTGATCGCAGACAAGACGCTTTCTGTAAACGCCAACTCTGGTCACGCCGTGGGAGTTCACGCCTCTCATGTTGGCAAAAACCAGCGAGTCCGCAAAAATGGAAGCGTCCTCCTCGGAAAGACCGGTGGTCTTCATCACGTCCTTCACAAATGTTTTCAGTTTCGTGCAATCGTATTTCATAAAGCCTCCTTTGCCACTGTCTCTGATACGATTCTATCACGGTTCTTTCTGCACCGTGAGTATCTTTTCGGCTGAATCAGATTAATTTCAAAGTTATGGTAAAAACAGTGCCGCGGCGCCGCAGATCCCGGCGTCATTTCCCAGTTTTGCCGGCAGGATCACAAGATCTTTCTCATCGATGAGCGTCGTATACCCGGCAAGTTTCTGCCGAAGCAGCGGCTCCAGCACATCAAACGCCGCCGACACGCCGCCGCCGATGAGGAACGCCTCCGGATCTGCGGTGTACGCCACCACCGCCAGTGCCTTAGCCAGCTGTTCCATGGAGAAGGAAAGCGCTCTCAGCGCCAGTTCGTCTCCGCTTCGTGCCAGGTCGCACACGTCTTTTGCCGAAAGGCTGTCCCCGCGCTTTGCAATTTCTGATTCCGGATATTGAAACGCTTTCCCCGGATCCAGGGGAATCATGGGATCGCCGTTTGCTGCCATCCGCTTTGCCACCCGTACGATACCCGTGGCAGAGGCATACTGCTCACAGCAGCCTGAGCCGCCGCAGCCACAGTGCTCTTTTTCTCCGTCCATCACCGGGATATGGCCGATCTCCCCGCCGGTGCCGTGCTTTCCCACGACCACAGTTCCCTTCAGGATGATCCCGCCGCCAACGCCTGTTCCCAGCGTGACCATGCAAAGGGACCGGTATCCCTTTCCGGCGCCCATCTTCTGTTCGCCCAGTGCCGCCGCGTTGGCGTCATTTTCGGCCCTGGAGGGAATGCCGGAAAGCCTTCCGGAGATCTCTTTGCCCGGGTCGCCGCCCTTTACGGACAGATTGGCACAGGCGCCCAGGCAGCCGTCCTCATAGACGGGACCGGGCATGGTGAGCCCCACACCAAGAACATCCTCCTTCGGGATGCCTGCCTCCGCCATGGCTTTTGTCACTTCTGCGGCGATGTCGTCATAGATAAGCGCTCCGTTTTCCCCTTTCCTTGTGGGGATGGACCACTTTTTGAGAAGCTTTCCGCTTTCTTCGAAAAGCCCCGCTTTGATGGTGGTGCCGCCTACGTCAATGCCGAAAATGTACCTCATAAATACTCCTTTATTTACCGGAACACATTATAGGAATATGATGCACCTTCATGGCGACCATGTCAACACGTTGAGATATTTTTAATCTCTTTGCATGTTTTTCATATACGACTTTTATTTAATTTCTACCACATTAAAACCCATCATTGAACCAAACGCCTTGATTTCTTCTATGTCCGCATCATAAATCATCGCCGAATGATGAGTCCCGCCTGCCAAAGAATACTCTCTTAGGAACTCCTTTAAAGGTTTGCAGGTTTTGAACCAACCCTGTGTAGCTTTTGCATATGCACCATAGCGAAGGCCGCAATCAAGCATTTCCCCTTCTGTTACGATCAGAGTATAACTGTCATCCATCGGTGCCAGATTAATGTATATCACTTTTCCTTTCCGATAGCAGTTATACATTCCCGTCGTGTTCCCGCATTTATTGATCGTAAATTTTTTGTCTGTAATAAGCGGCTGCCAGCTACCAAGATTAGGATTACTTTCTGCCATGTGGCTTAAAAGAATCACATTTTCCTTCCAATCAGGGCAAAACATCTCTGTAAAGGTTGTGTTGGGATAAACGCTCAGCAGAGCACCAACCAGGCCCGCAGTCAACACATCGCCTTCCCCTGCGTACCCCTGCCTTCTTTCCAGAATCTTGCAGCACTCGACAAACGGCATTTTCGGAAGATTGTATTTGTCAAGGGAGAGGAAATTTATCGTACACGCCCCCAGATCGTTATCATTCATCCATTTTCGAACAGCAAGTCCTGATCTTGTTGAAGCTTTATAATTTTCCGTATCCGTGACCTGTACGTCGTATTTTTTCTTGTCGGACCGGATCTCATCTTCGACTTCTTTGTCGGTTACCCGGGCAACATAGCGTTCTGCCTCTTCGGGAGTCATATAGGCAATTTCCGCGCCGATGTCCCTTTTAATGCGATCATCGGGTATCTGAAAATCACCCATCCCGTAAAAAGCGCCGCCCACGGAACCGATTTTTATGTTTCGAAAACTCTTAACAACAGCTGCCGCACGGCACATTCCGATCACTTCACTGATCACTTCACTGTGAAACGCGTGCCCGACGCAAAGATTGAAAGCACGATGGTTTCTTTTCAAAAGCGTACACATATCTTGTACGCCGTGTATTCCATGATTCATTCCGATCCGGTTGGAATACTCCGCAGTTTCAATCAGTTCATAATCAGGTGTAGTATCCAGCACAATAATAGGTGCTGCTATGCTGAGAAGTGCCTGAATGGATTCCAATGAAGGTGAATACGCCAAATGGTAGGTGACCACAGCTGAAACATCTTCATTATTGAACATATTTGCAGCCTTCGAAAATTCTTCCGCTGTCCGACAGACATCTGCTTTCACTAATTCCAGTCCCTGGCTCTCCAGCATATCCGCCAACACGTTTGCATAAGCTTCCCTTGGAATACGGGAAGCCGGGTTGGAATCGTCATACATCTTTATATACAACGGCAAAAAGCCAATCTTCAATTTACTCATAATCCTTCTGCCCTATTTCTAAAAACCATAAATTGACTTTCTTGCACCCTCTATCAGATTGTTGGCGTTGTTATACATCAGATCCTCAACATCTGCAGATGTAAGGCCAAGCGTTTTGCATGCCCGCTTTAGGGAGAGCAGCTCCTCATAAGCAAAAAAAGTTATCTTTTTTGCTTCTTCCTCCGATACCTCCCGCAGATGCGGGTCTTTTTCAGCACCGCCATAGAGTCCCGGAGGAACCAGATTGATATAGGTTCCGTTTTCCTCAATTCTATGCGTACGCATACGAAGGATCGGCATATCTGTACCAAACATCAGATGTTTCGGACCGGCATGACGAAGTGCTTCTGTAATTACATATTCACTGCAATTTGCGCTGAAATCGTACATGAGATCAGGATACTTGTCGAGCGTTTCAAACGCATCACCGATATCACTGCTGACATAAGCACGACCAATATGAGCAACAATAAACCGGACATTCGGGAATTCCTCTTTGATTTCAGCGATCTGTGCAACATTGACCGGGTCTTTCAACCGACCGTCTCTGGGAACATGACACATACATATAGCCCCCATCTCATTCAGCCTTTGCAGTTGATGTTTCGGAAAGAAATCGAGAATTCTGACTTCCTTTGTTGGGATATATGACGGAGCCAGACTTAAATATGACTTAAGTCCTAAAAATCCGCCATCCCGGATCATGGTTTCTATTTCATCGGCACTCTGCGTCGGGTTGGAATAGTACAATGCCGGCCATCCGGTTTCTTTGGAAACTCTTGAAAGATAGGCATTATTCTGCAGTTTTCCCGTTCTTCCGGATATAAACATTAACGCTTTCACGTCTTTTCCTGGAAAAAGCAGGTGATATGTTTCCTGCAGGTCCTCTATTGGATCCTCCGATGCAACAAGGGAGGGCCAGCGGATCACTTTCTTTTTAAAGTTCGGATCAAAGTATTCTTTTTTATAAACATGCGTATGAACGTCTATAATCTTTTGCGGAAGAAAATCCTTTAACTCTTCTTCCCACACTTTTCTGTCATAATCATTCACTTCAAATAGCGGCATAACAGTATTCCTTTCATTTACACTTTGTATATATTTCCCAGTTCGGAAGCTATTTTCGTATATTCACGAGCCAGCTTTTCATAAGAAGCGGCAGTCTCGGCATCCGGATAAATAACGCGGTCACTCACTGCAAGACACCGGTACCCCTCTTCCACATCAAAAAAGATATTTGCTCCCACTCCGGCGAGAATGGCGGCACCCACACATGCAAGGTCTGCGACATCCGGTATGCGAACCGGCAGATTTGAAATATCTGCGATCATCTGACACCAAACCGGACTTTTTGTGGCACCTCCGGACAGTTTCAATCCATCCTTGGACGGTTTGGTTTTAAAGCCGCCAAGCATCCATACGATCTGAAATGCAATGCCTTCCATAATCGCACGCGCCAGATCAAATCTGTCATGTGCCAGATCGATTCCTATGAATGCGCCTTTTGGCAGTGTTGCCTGCAAGGTCGAACGACCAGAAAACGGAAAAAAGAACAAGCCCTCTTCCGCAGCCTTTCGTTTCGCTACCTCTTCATTGATGGACTCAAAACTGATCCGTTTTTCGTTTTCACTACAGGTCAATTTCTTTCTCCACCATTCAAGGCATATGCCACCGTTGCTCAGTGTCCACATAGTACCCCATTTTCCGGGAGCCGCTGCGACAGACTGTGCCCTTCCCGAATCAAAATCAGGGGAGTCGCCGATCGCCGTGATTACCCAGGCAGTCCCTGTCCCTATGAGAATATCTCCTGCTTTGTTTGCTCCTGCGCCCACTGCAACAGCATACTGATCGTGCGCACCGGCAACCAGGACACACTTTGTTGTCAACCCCAGTATGAATGCCGCTTCCTTCGTGAGCGGACCTATCACATCACCGGAATGAACTAGTTTTGGAAGACGGTCCTCTGCGATACCGGCAAATTTCAAAAGGTCAGGATCATAGCGTCCTTCTCTGATATCTACCAGATGATTGATTCCGGCATTGGACATATCGCAGGCCGGAATACCTGTCATTTTGCCGGAAACATAGTCCGGAACGGAAAGAAAAAATGCTGCTTTTTTGAAGTTTTCCGGCTCGTTTTCTTTTAACCAGCGGATCTGGCTTAGGTTCAAGCCATTTCCAAGCCGCCAGCCCGTTTTCTGATAAACAGAATCGAGCGATCCGAATTCCTCTTCAAACTGCCTTTTCTGCTCCGGACATCGTTTATCACTCCAGACAATGGCGGGTCGAACAGGATTGAATTTTTCGTCCACGGCGACCAATGTTCCGCCTTGCGTGGAAAGCGATATTGCCGCAACATTTTCACTTATTTCAGGATCTGGGCAAAGGGATCGTATTGTATGAATGATTGCGTTCCACCAGTCTAGCGGATCCTGTTCACATCGACCGATTTTTGGTGTGGATAACGCATAGGAACTGTATGCATGTCCCAGGTTCTCACCCGTTTCAGAGAACAACATTGCTTTTGTTCCGGTAGTTCCGACATCAAGACCTATTAAGTATTTCATGGTTTTACATTATTCTCTTGGAATCTCCGGCCTTAACTCTTCCGGCAGCGGGCAGACATAACCCCTTCCCGTCTGTTCCCGCAGTTCTTTCCAGGCCATTTTGATAAGGTTTGGATCCTCCATTAATCTAATTGCGGTACCCGCAACAGATTTTCCTGCATACAGCATTGCTTTTTTAGCGTATGTTGATTTTCCCTGTGATACCGCCTGCCAGCTATGTCCTGGTGTTCCGATACACCAGGTCCCTATATGCATCTGTACGGTAGGACAATTCCAACTGACATCTGCAGTATCCGTAGAACCACCATGATCCTTAGGCGGAGCCGGAGAAAGAAGGCGTTCTGCATAAACCGGTCCGGAAAGATCCGCCTCGCTTAAGTTCATGGTTTTCCGTAAAGCTTCTCCAAACTCCAGCTCTTTTTCTGATGCCATTGGGAACTCTGTATCCTTCATGGCACTGTAAGCGGTCTCCTGCAGCGTCGGTATCGTGATCAGGTTGGAATAAGCAGCTGTTATTCTGCTGGAAACAGAAGTTTCCGTCATCATGGCTGCTCCTTGTGCGACCTTGTCAACTCTCGCTTTCAAGGCTCGCACGGCATCATTATCGATCGCACGGATCATATATTTCACTTCCGCATGCGCCTGAACCACATTGGGAGCGGTTCCGCCGCTGTCGATCACGGCATAATGAATCCTGGATGTTGTATCCATGTGTTCTCTCAAATAATTGCAACCTACATTCATCAGCTCGACTGCATCCAGCGCGCTTCTCCCTTTTTGCGGGCTTCCGCCTGCGTGCGCGGCGATTCCGTCAAAGTGGTAGACGACCATAACATTGGCCAGTGAACGTCGGGTCCTGACCATATACATCTTCTCCGGATGCCAGCTTACTATTGAATCGATACCTGAAAAAACTCCTGCACGGGAAAGGAAAACCTTTCCTCCACCGTTTTCTTCTGCAGGACAACCGAAAAGCGTAACACTGCCTTTTCCGGTTTTCAATATATACTCTTTCAAAGCTAATGCAGCTGCAAAAGACCCTCCGGCAAACAAGTTATGGCCACACCCATGACCCACATCAGGGCCGGGGATCTTTTTGGGGTTAACTTCGCCTGCTTCCTGATTAAGCCCATCCAACGCGTCAAACTCAGCAAGTATACCGATTGCGGGATGCCCGGTTCCGAAAGTTGCCTTAAAAGCAGTTGGAATATCCGCAAGACATGTTTCCACAACAAATCCTTCTGCGTTCAGCGCTTCAGCAAGGATCCCAGATGACTGATATTCCCGAAATGATGTTTCGGCATGATTCCAGATCTCATCGGAAACCCGGAAAATTTCCTGCTTCTTTTTGTCTATGACGGACAAATAGTCTTTATACATCAATGCCCTTTCCGAACCTCACAACAGGCAACAAAATGCCCCGGTGTCACTTCAATGAGTTCAGGTTCTTTTCTTCTGCACTCTTCCGTGCAGAACTCACATCGCTTTGCAAATCTGCACTCATTAGGCGGATCTATCGGAGAAGTTATTTCACCTCGAAGGATAATGCGCTTCCTGTTTTCAATGATCTCAGGAATCGGTATGGCAGAAAGCAATGCCTTTGTGTATGGATGCAGTGGATTCTTGAATAACTCTTCAGACGGTGCTTTCTCCACGATCCTGCCAAGATACATTACGGCGATTTCATCCGCCAGATGATGTACCACTGCCAGATCATGTGTGATGAACATATAGGTAATTCCCTTTTCCTTCTGAAGCTTACGCAGCAGATTCAGTATTTGTGCCTGGATCGATACATCCAGAGCTGAAACAGGTTCATCGCATACGATGAACTTCGGATCCATTGCCAAGGCACGTGCGATACCAATACGCTGGCGACGGCCACCATCCAACTCATGCGGATAAGTGTTGATCAGCCTCTCACTCAGACCGACAGTATCCATAAGTTCAAGCACACGCTCTTCAATTTTTTCCCGACTCTGAATCAAATGCTGTGTAGTAATCGATTCCGAAATTGTTTCAAATATGGTCTTTCTTGGGTCCACAGAAGAAAACGGATCCTGAAAAATGATCTGCATATCCTTTCTGGCTTTTCTCAATTGTGTTCTTCCGAGCCTGGCAACATCAATCCCTTCAAAGAACACACTGCCGCTTGTTGGCTCGATCAATCTAAGGATTGTTCTTCCAAGAGTAGATTTTCCACAACCAGATTCACCAACTATACCAAGCGTTTTGCCGCGTTCCAATGTAAAGCTTACATCGTCAACGGCATGCAGCGTTCCTTTTGGCGTAGAAAAATACTTGTTCAGATGTTCAACTCTCAATAATGTATCAGCCATATCAACGATCCCCTCTTTCAATGTGGAACCCTTCCTGCTCATATGCGGTGCAGGCAACCATATGGGTATCACTGATCCAGTGCTCTTCTGGCTGCTTTTCCTTGCACGCCTCTGTTGCATAGCGGCAACGCGGTGCAAACGCACATCCTTTCGGAAGATTTGTAGGATCGGGCATCTGACCGGGAATAGGCGTCAGCTCTTCTACACGACAATTGATATTAGGAAGCGAATTAAACAGACCTTCTGTATATGGATGTCTTGTGTGATTGAAAACATCCTTCAAAGTACCCTGCTCAACGATACGACCGGCATACATCACGGCCACATCATCACAGACTTCGGCAATGATTCCCAGATCATGCGTGATCATTATCATGGCCATATTGTACTGAGCTTTCAGATCCTTCATAAGTTCAAGGACCTGTGCCTGTATTGTTACGTCCAGAGCTGTTGTCGGTTCATCTGCAATAAGAATGGATGGATTACACGCAAGCGCTATTGCAATAACCACCCTCTGCCTCATGCCGCCCGAAAACTGGTGGGGATACTCATTTGCTCTCTCCCGGGGTATGCCGACGGTCTCCAGCATATCCTTGGCTTTTTCAACTGCTTCCTGACGGGAAATATCCAAATGAAGCAGAAAGCTTTCGGCAATCTGATCTCCCACTGTTTGGACCGGATCCAGAGATGTCATCGGATCCTGGAAAATCATTGAGATCTCGTCACCGCGAATCTTCTGCATTTTTTGAACAGGAAGATCCATAATGTTTTTATCATTAATAATGATCTCTCCGCTTTCAATAATTCCCGGCGGATCCGGCACAAGGCGCAAGGCGGCAAGTGCCGTTGTCGTTTTTCCGGCGCCCGTCTCACCAACTAATCCCAGTGTCTGTCCTGCATTTAGTGACAGATTCACATTGTTAACGGCACGGACTACTTCCCCGTCCACATCAAATCTTACAGTAAGGTTCTTGATTTCCAAAACTTTTTTGATTTCGTTTTTTTCAGGCATTTCGAACCTCCTTACTTTCTGAGCTTCGGATCGAGCGCATCACGAAGTCCGTCTCCCACAAGGTTAAAAGCAAGTACGGTAACCATGATGGCAAGACCGGGGAAAAGTGTCATATAAGGCTTTGTACGCACGTAGGTCCTGCCTGCAGACAAAAGCGCTCCCCATTCCGGTGACGGTGGCTTGACACCGAGCCCAAGGAAACTGAGGGATGAAGCTGCAACGATGGCAGAAGCAATACGCAGCGTAACCTGTACGATAATTGGGCTCAGACAATTCGGTAAAATATGTGAAAAGATAATTTTTGCTTCACTCTGACCAATTGCGCGGCCCGCTTCCACATATTCCTGATTTCGAACTGTCAGAACAGCGGCTCTCGTAATCCGCACAAAGGAAGAAATACTGGTAAAGCCGAGCGCCAGGATCAAGTTCATCGTACTTACACCGAGAGCCGAAACAATGGCAATACCCATGAGAATATGCGGAATGGATCCGCATATATCAGTTGCACGCATAATCACGTCTTCTATCGCTCCGCCAAAGTATCCAGCAATGCATCCAAGCGTCATACCGACAATAAGGCCAATCAGCGTGGCCATTGCTCCAACAGAAAGTGATGCTCTGGACCCATATAGCACACGAATAAAGATATCACGCCCCATCTCATCCGTACCAAACAGATGTTCCATGCACGGTTCTTTCATGCGGTTAGCGATATCCATTGCGGTAACCTGTGTATCATAATCAAATAAGACATCAGCAAACACCGCAATAAAGATGATCACAAATACAACAAAAAGACCGACCATAGCACCTTTATTCTGCTTGAAGCGACGCCATATTTCAGCAAACTGGCTGCGTTTTTTATATTTTTTCGTAACAGATTCCGAAGAAGATACAGTATTTTGATTCATTTCTTTTTCCTCCTTCCGGAATTTGCGAATCTTGCACGAACTCTGGGGTCTACTGCCGCGTAAAGAAGATCGACAATGAGAATAATGACACTGCCGATAAGTGTCTTCAGGATAAGTAAACCGGTTACTGTAGTCACATCCCGTCCGTTAATTGAGTCGATCAGCAATCGACCTGTTCCGGGCCATGCAAAAACGGTTTCTGTCAATGCAGAACCGCCGAGTACACCGGCAAACTGTTCACCGGCTACTGTCAGGATCGGGATCATTGCATTTTTTAACGCATGTTTCCAGATGACGATTTTCTCGCTTGCGCCCTTTGCGCGAACCGTCCTCAGGTAATCCTGATGTATGACATCCAACATAGAAGACCTTGTGGTTCGCCCCAAAGCAGCCGTTAAAGATGTTCCTATCGTTATGGCCGGAAGGATCAGGCTCTTAATCGTTCCATCATCTCCGTTGGACGGAAGCCATCCGAGTTTCAGCGAAAAAACTATGATCAGCACCAGGCCAAGCCAGAAATTGGGAATAGAAAGGCCTAATAGCGTGCCAAAGGAAGCCACATTATCAATAACCGTACCATCGTGGACCGCTGAAATAATACCCAGAGGAATGGAAATAATTATTGAAACCAATACGGAGGCTATGGCAAGTCTTGCTGTACTGCCAATACGTGCCATAAACATATCCATAACAGGCTCACCGGTAGCCTGAGAAATACCCAGATCTCCCTGAAGCAGCCGTCCCATATACTTAAGATATCTCACCGGCAGCGGTTGATTTAAACCATATTGCTCATAAAGAGCTTCGATCTGCTCGGCGGTCATATTATTATCGCCCATTTTTAAAAGGACAATGTCTCCGGGCGCGATATCCATCAGAAAATAAATGAGGAAGGATACACCAATAATAATAGGGATCAATTGAAGTATCCTTCTAAGGCAATACCGCCACACTTTGTTCTCCTTTCTGAAAAGGTTTCTTGTTTAACCACATGGACTGTGACGCACAGAACGCGCATCACAGTCCGAATTATTACATTGAGTTTGGTTAAATATTACTTTTCAACTTTGGCATATGCAAATTCCATAACGCCTCTGCTCTCCCACTTTACGCCGGAGACTTTCTTGTTATACGCAATTGCTTTTAATGCATAGTACATCGGATATGCAGGACACTCTTCATGAATGATCGACTGGATCTCCTTGTACATTTCGTAACGCTTTGCTTCGTCAGTTTCTACCGCACACTGCTTAAACAGTTCATCAACTCTGGCATTTGACCATCCCATCTGGTTGGTACCACCATCGGTGACAAATGTCTCTGAGAAGCTGTTTCCTGCATCTGTATAAGCAACGCTTGCCAGATAAGCCTGCCATTTGTCTTCCTGCTTTGCTGCCGCACGACCTGCACTGTCAGTTTTATCAAGCTCAACAGTTACGCCAATATCTTTCCACTGACTCTGAAGGATCTGAGAAATGATCTCTCGCTGTCCTGTTGTAAACTGGATCGTTACAGTCGCACCGTTAGGATATTTACTCTTTGCAAGGTATTCTTTTGCCTTATCAAGATCTCTGGTGTACTTGGACTGTCCAACCGACTCAAAATCATCAAAGAAACTTACTGCGGTAAGTGAGTTGGTCGTTGTTGCAGGAACACCATATCCACCAAGAGCACCATCAATGATCTGCTGATTATCTGTTGCATACGCAAGTGCCAGACGGAAGTTGGGATCGTCAACCGGCGCCTGATCAACGTTATAGAAAATGTAATTCAGACCGGAGGTATAAGTGAACATATCAAGTTCCGGGTTTTCTTCTACAAGACTATACTCTGAAGCATCCGGATAAATGCAGACATCGATTTCGTGGTTCTCAAGAGCGATCAAACGGGCTGATGCTTCCGGAATCAGTCTGAAGGTGACTTTCTTGGTTACAGGAAGCTCACCCCAGTAATCATCATTACGCACTACGGTGATATGATCTTCTGCAAAAAACTCGGAATTCACCCAGGGACCGGTGCCATATTTGTATCCGTCCTCTGCTGCGGCGCATGCCTCTTCACTTAACATGCCAAGAGAACCGGTCTTTGACATATCGATAAGGAAGTCATTGTTGACCTCTGTAAGTTTAAATACAACCGTATAATCATCGACCTTAGTTACAGATTCGATGGTGTCAACAAAAGCTTTAACATTAGCATGTGTGGTAGGATTCTCTTTTGCGCGCTTAATAGTGAAAAGAACATCATCCGCAGAAAATTCACTTCCATCATGGAATTTAATGCCTTTGCGAAGGTGGAAGGTATACTCAAGTCCATCCTTATTTTCCCAGGTTTCTGCAAGCTTCGGGAAGAACTCGCCTTCATAATAATGAACAAGGGGCTCATGAGTCATAAGATAGATATAACCGCTGGCAATGGCACAGTTCTCCTGAATATCCAGTGAATTCACCTTTGTGTCAGTACCAATGATGACCTCCTCTTTATACTCGACCTCAGGAACGGCAGCTTCTGTTGCAGCAGCTTCCGTTGCGGCAGGAGCTTCTGCTTTTGCTGCTTCCGTTGCGCTTTGTGCATCAGCCTGCGTGGCAGCCGAATTGTCAGCCGCGCCGCTGCTGCATGCAACCAGTGACAATGCCATAATGGTGGCAAGAACCAATGCAAGTACTCGTTTCATTTTTTCCTCCTTTAAAATTCTTTTACAAAACTGTACTGCTTCATGCAAAATACCAATGTACATCATAAAAACATGACTGATATTTGTAGAAAATGTATCATGGTGTATTCGTTTGTACAATTTTCAAATATTTATAACGGTTATGCAATTTGTTTATATGTGGTTCCCCCTAATCACACAGACATCTTTCTGTAATATCAGGGATCATTCATTTGTTAAAATTTCACAATATAAGAACGATTATATTATGCCAATTAAACGAACTCTGTGCGAATCCTGCTTTATCGCTATACATTTCCAGCGAAAATATATAATCTAATCTTATTGCCGATATTTGATGTTTTTATAACGGAGCCTCTCCGCTCTTGTTATAATGATTTTTGGAAAGGAAGTTCACATATGACAATCGAACAGTTACGGTGTATCTCTGAAATTGCGCGTTACGGGTCACTAAATAAAGCTGCCGCTGCACTTTATATTTCACAGCCGGCGCTTTCAGCAGTAGTAAAAAATCTGGAGGAGGATCTTGGCGAGCCGATTTTTACTCGTAAAAATTATGGCGTCGTACTCACCCCCTATGGCGAGTCGATCCTGCCATACATCCGCGATGCACTGAGCTGCATTGATCAGATCCCCCATCATCTTTACGGAAAAACCGCATACTCCAAACCAAGGCTCTCCGTATGCAACGGCAACTATTTGTACTGCGCCAGAGCCCTTGCCGAAACATATCGCGCTCATAAAGACGACGGCATTTGTATCGATTTTTATGATGTAAGCTGTGAAGAATCTCTTGAAATGGTTGCATCCGGAACCGCACAAGTCGGCGGATACGGCATGTATGATTTCCAGAAAGAACAACTCATGAGGCAGCTTGAAACAAAGGATGTGCAATTCTTTCCTCTTACCATAGCAGGAATCATGGTTTCCGTCGGACCTCAAAATCCGCTGTTCACCCGCGAGGAAAACTGGGTCACCCTGGATATGTTACGCAAATATCCTCTTTTGTATTCATTAACTGCACACAGCACAGCACTGTATAAAAAACTCAATATTTTTTCTTCTTTCAATATTATTACGTGCTCCAGCCGCGCCGGACGCAGAGAGCTGTACGACAATCTGGATTGTGTGTCTATCAGTTCGAAACTTTCATCGCCGTATCAGGATATTAAGTTTTTCAAAAACCGGAGGCTGTTTCAACTTAAAGACGTGAATTACACTACAGAGATCGGTTATATTACGAAAAAAAATATTCCGATCCCGCCGATCACGCAGGAATTTATCAACCATATAAAGGAAATGTTTATCAAACAGGATGAATTTTTATGAATAACCGGAGAACTCCATGAAAAAAACGTATGAACAACTTGTAGACAACTACAGAAGCCATAACGCAGATTATTACATGACTCCATCACTGAAACACATGGAGCCTTTCAAACTATTCGGCCCCATATATTACGTCGGGGATCAAATGGTCTGCGTTCATCTGATCGATACAGAAGACGGTCTTCTGCTCCTTGATTGCGGTTATCCTCAGGCGATTCATATGCTTACTGATTCGATTTATCAACTGGGATACGATCCGCGTCAAATCAAAGAAATCATAATGACACATGGTCACTATGATCATTTTGGAGCCGCCATGGAGTTTAAACGCCTGTATGGATGCAAACTTGCCATGAGTAAAGTCGACGCAAACTTATTGAGGGAAAAACCGGAGTTGGGACTTGCTTCTTGGACCTCGTTTGAACACTTGATCACCCTTCCGGAAATAGACCACGAGATTGAGAATGGAGAACATATTCGGCTTGGCTGCATCGATATGGAGTGCAAACTGATTCCCGGACATACCCCCGGTGCCATGGCATTCTTCTTTAATGTTACGGAAGATGGAAGTCATTATTATCGTGCCGGAGAGTTCGGTGGAGCAGGAAAGGGAAGCGCCACCAGATGTACACTGGAACATTTCGGAATGCCGCTGTCCCAACAGAGAGACATGCTGAAATCCATCGAAAACATGAAAAAAGAGCATGTGGATATTCAACTTGGCAATCATCCGGCAAACAACCACACTTTGGAGAAACGTCGGGAGCAGCTCGCAGGAAACCCAATGGCTTTTCTGGATCCGGAATCCTGGTCAGGATTTCTCGCAGAAACCGAAAGAAGTTTTACTCAATTGATTGCGGAGGATAACAATGAATAAGACGATCCTTGATTGGTACAAAAGAAACGGAGACGATGTCAAAGCATGGGCAAAAGATATCTGGGACCACTGCGAAATTGCCATGGAAGAGTACCATGCCTGTGAAGTAACGGCTGAATTTATGAAAAAGCACGGCTTCCATGTAGAGACTCTCAACTGCAAATTTCCTGGAGAAAAGCCAAATACAGTGGTAGCTTCCTGGGGAAGCGGCCATCCTGTCATTGGATACATTGGTGAATATGATGGCCTTACCGGTATGGGACAGGATTGTGTTCCCTATTATTCTCCAAAAGAAGGCCCCGGGCATGGCTGTGCCCACAACCTGATGTCTCCATCCTGCGGATCCGCAGCCATCGCCTGCAAAGAAGCCATGCAGGCAGAATCGCTTCCGGGCACGGTTATGTTTTTCGCGTGTCCTGCAGAAGAAACCGTAGAAGGCAAAATCTATATGGCCTCTTTAGGTTTGTTTGATAATCTGGATGTTTGTATGGCATGGCATCCACAACCAAGAAATTTAAAGATCCGTGAGCTTCGCCAGTGCTCTCTCACAAATATGAAAGTGGAATTCTTCGGTCTTGCTGCACATGCTTCGTCTTATCCCGAACGGGGGAGAAGTGCTCTTGACGCCTGTGAGATCATGAACGTTGGTGTGAACTACTTGAGAGAACATGTTGAGTCCACAACCAGAATGCATTACTCCTACATCAATGGTGGCGACAAGCCCAACATTGTACCGAGTTACGCTGCACTGCATTATTTCCTCCGCACAAAAGATCTCAAATCAAATTATGAGCTCCTGGAAAGAGTAAAAAAATGCGCAGAAGGCGCATCTATTATGACAGAAACAAAATATAAGATCACGATTAATTCCATGGGGCCCGGCTGCATCCTGCTGAACGGATTTAATCGCTTCCTCTACGAAGCAGCCGCCAAGATACCGCAAATATCCTTTTCTGCGAAAGATGAGGCATTTGCGAAGGAGTTGTTTACAAATATCAATGGCAGGGAGCCGGAGGAAGGCGAAGATATCATTTTCACAAAAATCGAAGAACCTACCGGCAACCCGGTTTATGCCCCCAGCTCAACGGATGCCGGTGTAGTAAGCCGTATCTGTCCTACATCAAGGTTATTTGGCTGGGGAGAATTAAACCGGACTCCCTCCCATTCATGGGGGTATGTTTCCTGTGCCGGAAGCGAGATTGGGCTCAAAAGTGCTGTATATGCCGGCATAGCACAGGCTCAGGCTGGTTATGAAATTGCAAAGGACCCTTCAGTCATCATACCCTGGCGTGAAGATCTTGATCAACAGTTAAAAGAAGACGGCGATTTAAAACCGATCAAGCCGAACACCGTATATTCTGAATCCTGACAGTTGTAAAGTTTTATAGCAATACAAAAACCTCGGAATGCTTGTAATGATCTAGCACTAGCAGTTCCGGGGTTTGTTGATGAATCAGTTATTCCGCAGAATATCGTTTTTCTATGCTGTCCAGAAGCACGCTTGCGAAGGGCTCGTGCACATAGGGCTCGTATATGCCGCCGGCTTCGTTGTTGATCTTATAGTCGAAGGTCCGCTGGTTGAGTGCCAGGTAATGCAGGAGCTCCGCCTTCACTTTCCTTGCGTCAAAGTATGCCGCGTTCTGGATCTTCACGGAATAGTCCGTCATGTATTTTTCCGCCGCTTCCTTGTCGGTCTTGTACAGTTCCGCCGTCTTCATAAGAACTTCCGGATAGGTCTTCAGCAGATGATCCTCCACGCTTCGCCAGTAAGCACGGACGCCTTTTCCGTAGGTGTCCCTGCCGGTGACGGAAAGGACGCACAGGTTCTGAAAAGCGTAAAAGGCGATGGTCTCATCCTCATAGGGGAAGCCTTCCTTTACGTCACGGCTCCAGTAAGGGGAAGCCTTTGTGATCAGATTGGAGAACGGCACAAACACGGAATGCTCCGCGTTGTCCAGGCACACCCAGGAGACCAGAGAAAGGGGCCTGGGCAGGTCGTGGTGCACTTCTGTGATATCCACGGAATACTGGGTCTCGATGCCGATAATGCGAATGTCCTTGCGGCCGTTTTCGTCCGGACAGAATTCCGTGCCCTCAAAGCGGCTGCGGTCCATTTCCTGGATATCCCGCACGTTCATCTTTTTCTTCGGCGTAAAGAGCAGTTCGTATTTTGTACCGGTCTCGTATTTGCCGGGGTCATTTTTGTTGAACAGGAACTGACCGTACCAGTTGCGCATATTGGCATAATCCGTCTGCTTTTCGCTGCCGGTATAAGTCTCGAACAGGTCGAATTTTCCGTCCGTATAGACCGCGGCGCCGCCCTTTTTCATAGCGGTCTCTATATCTTTGGACATGCGGATCTCCGGATATGTCTCGTGCAGCGGATCCAGGTTGAACTGGTTGCCGAACACGGCGCATTTGTCATCCGGCAGGCGGATGGCCGCCCACTGATGGCCTGTATAAGTCTCGATGTACCAGGCTTCGTCCTGATCTGCCACCAGGATGACACTTGGCTCGGCGTTTCCGCTCTCTTCCATCACGCGCGCCAGAAAGTCCACGCTTTCTCTGGCCGTTTTGCAGTTGAGGGCGATGATGTCACCGATGCATGCTTCGGAAATGCCGGTCTCCACAAAGGGATCCGCATCCTCGGCCTTCTGCCTGGTCGCCGCCGTCACGGTGGCAGTCACTGCCACGCCTTCGTCATTCAACGTAGATGCGCCGAAGGTACCCCGTCCGCTGGAGGTGGAAAGAGGGCCGGAAACATAGCCATAGGTGGTCGCCGGAAGTTTCAGCAGAAAGCCGTTTGCTTCCTTCCACTCCCTGCCGGGTTCGTTTTCCACCCGGGGCGTTACCGTTCTGCGGCAGATGCACGAAAGGTTATTGGAATCCCTGGTCCGGGCGATGATGGTGGTGCCGGTCTCACTGACGTCCTTTCCCACATAGGCGCCGGTACAGGCAAAGCTGCTTACCGCCATGGCAGACGACAAAATAAGCGCCAGTACTGTCATTATGATTTTTTTCATTATGCGAATACCTCCCCGGGCGATCAATGCCGGTATTGTGTATTTTGCAGTTATCAGGCCCTTCGGCCCTTATTTACTTTATTCTATCACGAAATCACCGGAAAACACCAATAATTTCGAATGCTTCAGCTTCGCCGGCCGCATCCCGAATGCCGCGTCGTGCCTGTCTGCTGCACAAATGCATATAACAGGCGGGTTTTTCCAATATTCTATGCATTTCTTCATTCGCCGCAGAATCCCGAAAATCGTTATATACATATAATACGCGCTTTTCTTCTCTATTATATGTATTTTTTTGACTGAAACTGCCTCGGCATACATATAATTCATCCATTTTCCCGTTATTATATGTATCCACCCCGGTGCATGACCCGAATTTATACATATAATAGCCGCGTTTTCTGCGTATTATATGTATCCTTCTGTTTTCCGCTCTCACTCGAGAGGCGGACGATTATTTCCGGGCTCTAACACGGCCAGACAGGCCGCATTCCCTCTTCAAATTGTTCTTTTTTTGTATTTTCGTCATTTTTATCACCAACGTGGTGTCAGCGCCTGTATGTACTTTTTCTTCGAAGTATACTATGCTTTTTCCATACCAAAACTTGTGTTTCTGCAGCGCGAAAACAGCAGATACGCAGCACATGAAACTGAAGCAAAACCGAATGCGGCGAAACCCGCCGGGGGACGCCGTTATGCGCCGGCCGCGGTGGAGCGAAGATGTAAGTGTTGATTCTGAATAGTTACAAATACGAGGAGGACTATGAATAAAAGAAATAACCGGGATGTCATGTACGGGGACTTCAAGCAATTGGAACGGCTGGTAAAAAGGCGCATCAGATTTCTGGAATACATCGTAAACAAAAAAGACGCTCCGGAAAGTGCCGTGCAGGGCCATTTGCGAATTGTAAAAAAGGGGACCGGCTTTCAGAACTATTTTGTCTCCGGAAAAGATGACGCTCAAGGTAAGTACATGCAGAAAAAGGACGACACTCTGGCCCGGGCGATCGCTCAGAGAGACTATGACGCCAAAGTACGGCGTGCTGCCGAAAAAGAACTGGCCGTTCTGTACCGTCAGGAGAAAATGGCTGCCGGTTGTGTAAACGCCGTCTATGACAATCTTGTTCCCGGGCGGAAAGTTCTGGTGAAGCCGGTGTATCTGCCTGACGAGGAATGCGTTGCCGCCTGGGAAGATCAGCCATACACCCATGTACCCGTAGAAAACGCTTCTGCCGAAAACATCACCAAAAACGGAGAGCAGGTGCGCTCAAAATCCGAAGTGCTGATCGCCAACGCGTTATCTGACGCGGGGATCCCTTACCTCTACGAAAAACCGCTGCAGCTTTTTGACAGGACTGTATTGCCGGATTTCACCATCCTGGATCTGCGCCGCAGAAAGACCATCTACTGGGAGCATTTCGGCATGATGGAACAGGAAAAGTATAAAGACAAAGCTTATGAAAAGATCATCAGCTATCAGAGAGCCGGCTATATGATGGGCGTGGATCTGATCGCCACGTTTGAATCTTCCTCCAGGCCACTCGGTACAAAGGAGATCGGCCGGATGATCGCCGGGCTGCTTGCGCCGTAATGCAGCGGATGCCGGCTGACCATGGCAAAAGCCCATTGCGGCAGGCCGTTTATGACGGAAAACGATAGAGCCTTGCTTCCCAGGGGAGATACTCCCCTGCAGCGCTGTCCCGGGATGCGCCGGGGTAACTTGACAGCAGCTCCTGCAGACTGCCGTTTTCCCCGACTTCCCCGTCCGCAGGAAAAGCTGCTCGCCGTTCATCCCGCTGCTCTTCCCGCATGTTTCTACGCAGTTCTTCCGGCAGCGAAAGGACTGCTTTTTCATTGGTGGGATTGGCAATCAGAAGAAGCGTCGCATGGCCCAGCGTTCTGGTGATCACTACGAAATGCGGATCTTCTTTCAGGCACATGCCGAAATGCCCCGCCACCAGCGCCGTCTCTTCTTTCCGCAAAGCAATGAGCTTCTAATAGAAGGCAAACAATGAGTCGGAAGAAGCACGGTCGGATGAAACATTGATCTCCCGGTAATTCGGGTTCACTTTGATCCACGGCCTCGCTCCCGGCACCGTAAAACCGGCGTTTTCGGAGGCATCCCACTGCATGGGCGTGCGGGCGTGATCCCGGGAATTGATGCGCACTTTCCGAAGCGCGTCTTCCGGCGTCATGCCGTCGCGGATGGCCGCCGCGTAATCTCCCAGCGTGTACCGGTCGTTGTAATCGTCGATGCTGTCGAAATACACGTTGGTCATGCCGATCTCTTCCCCCTGATAAACAAAGGGCGTGCCGGGAAAGACGTGGGTCATCATGGCAAGACATTTGGCGGAAGGCTTCCGGTATTTGGAAGAATCGTTACCGAAACGGGAGACCTGGCGGGCCTGATCGTGATTGGAAAGATGCTCTGTGGTCCAGGAGCCACGGTTGAAGATCTGTCCCCAGTTGTCCTGGATCTCCTTGTATGCCTTGAGCGTAACCGTGGGGCGGTTGCGGCTCACGATCTGAAAGTGATACAGCGTTTCCAGCTCGCCCCGCTTTGGTGAAAGAAACTCCTCGGCATTCTTTTCGGTCACGCCGCCGGCCTCGCCTACCGCAAAAGCGTCGTACTGCGGAAGGCCCCAGGTGTTTTCCCGGAGCTCCTTTATGATCTCATGGAGGCCCGGATTGCAGGACTGGATCTCATTATCCAGCACGTAGCCGAAAGGATTGGGCTTTTTGGGAGAGTCCACGAAAGGCGGCTTTTTCAGCTTCGTGATCACGTCCAGCCGGAACCCGTCCACGCCCATGTCCAGCCAGCCGCGGATCACCCGGTATACTTCCTCCCGGAGCCCCCGGGACTCCCAGTTGAGCTCCGGCATCTTCACCGCATAATTGTGCAGATAGTATTCGCCGGTCTTTTCGTCAAAAGTCCAGGCGGACCCGCTGCCGTCGTTGAATTTATTTGCCCAGTTGTTGGGCTCGCTGCCGTCCTCCCGGGGAGAGCGCCAGATATACCAGTCCCGTTTGGGGTCATCCCGGGAACTCTGTGACTCTTTGAACCACCGACACTCGTCGGAACTGTGATTTAAGACCAGATCCATGACCACCCGGATCCCCAGGGCGTGGGCCTTTTCCAGCAGTTCCTTAAATGCAGTCATGCCGCCGTAGGCAGGTTCGATATCCTCGTAATCCGCCACGTCATAGCCGTTGTCCACCTGGGGCGAAGGATAGATGGGCGTGAACCAGATGCAGTCGATGCCCAGCTCCTTCAGATAGGGAAGCTTTTCGATCACGCCGAAAAGATCCCCCAGGCCGTCGCCGTCGGAATCCTTAAAACTCTTTGTATAGATCTCGTAAATGACCGCTTTCTGCCACCACTTGGGTTCCATGATCGCCTGCCGAAATCACCACTCCGCGATGGAACCGTCGGCATGACGCCATACCGGGTTCTTCCAGTTGTGGGGGGTCTTGTTTTCTTCCAGTACCAGGTCCCTGTTCACGTCCACGCCGATACCGGGCTTTACAGGCAGCTGCACACAGCCGTCGATAAACCTGAAATCCTCTTTATTGTTCACGTAATCCAGCACGCTCTTCCCCACGTTGTAGTGGATGCCGATGGACTGCTCCTGGATCACGGCGTTGTAGCTCAACGCGTCCACATTGAGGCAGGCTGCCAGCGCGATGGGACCTAAGGGGCAGTGCGGCGCCAGCGCCACGTCATAGGCTTCCGCCATGGCAGCGATCTTTTTCACCTCAGTGATGCCGCCGGCATGGGAAAGGTCCGGCTGAATGATGTCCACGCCGCCCGCGGTGAGAAGGCGCTTGAAATCAAACTTGGAGAACAGTCTCTCGCCGGTGGCGATGGGGATGTTGCAGGCCGCGGCGATGTCGCGGAAATCCTCCATGTTTTCGCAGAGCACCGGCTCCTCGATGAACATGGGATCGAACTCCTCCAGCTTCTTTGCCAGCACTTTCGCCATGGGCTTGTGCACGCGGCCGTGGAAGTCGATGGCGATGCCGAAATACTTGCCGCAGGTCTCACGGATGGCAGCCACACGCTCCAGGACCGCGTCCAGCTTGTCATAGGTATCCACCATCTGCAGCTCCTCGGTGGCGTTCATCTTGATAGCCGAAAACCCCTCGTTCTTCTTTTCCAGTGCCGCCGCGCCCACGTCGGAAGGCCTGTCGCCGCCTACCCAGCAGTAGATCTTCATCTTGTCGCGGCACTTTCCGCCCAGAAGCTGATATACGGGAGCGCCGAACACCTTGCCCTTGATATCCCACAGAGCCTGGTCGATGCCGGAAATGGCACTCATCATCACACCGCCGCCCCGGTAGAAACCGGCGCGGTACAGCGTGGTCCAGATATCCTCAATATTTGCGGGATCCGCGCCGATCAGATAATCGCTCATTTCCTCCACGCAGGCAAGAACTGCCTTCGCGTGGCCTTCCAGCACGGCCTCACCCCAGCCGGTAAAACCGGCATCAGTCTCGATCTCCACAAAGCCCCAGCGGGGACGGACAAAATAGGTGTTTACTTTTGTGATCTTCATATGACAAAACGGGCCGAAGCCCCCTCCTTGCATTTTTCTTTATTATAAAACAGGCACTGCGTTTTCTGCAATGCCTGTTCGTTTCCGATCCTTTGCCATGTAACTATTCAGCAGCCGCGCAGTATGTTTGCGTTCGCTTCATGCTCATGTGCTGCGTGTCTGTTATTACAGGTTTATGGCCATGATGCCGCTGAAGCAGGTGGCCGGCTTTTCCAGGGTGAATTTCGTGTAGATCTCGGAGGACTGTGCGCCGCCTCTGCCGAAATCACCGCCGAAGCCGCCGCGGTCTGCTGCCCGGCCTGTGCCGAAACCGTCTCCGGGCATCTGCGGCATCTCACCCGGCTGGCCGGCTCCTTCCGGCATCTCCGGTCTTACGGCTCCCTCTTTTGCTTCCGCGGCGATCATGATTTCCGGATCTAACGGCGCAGCGTTGGGATCCGGCATGATCTCCGGCTGCCCGTCAGGCATTCCGCCCTCCGGCTGCCCGTCCGCGGGGATCGCTCCGTCTTTGCGGGGATCGCCCACAATGTTCATGCCCTCCGGCTGTCCGCCGCGGCCGCCCATACCCTCCGGTCTTTCACCGCCGGGCTGTCCCATGATGCGGGACTCGGTGGTACTGCCGGTGTAGCCCAGCAGTTTTTCTCCATAATAAAGTTTGTACGTCTCACCGACTTTAAGTTTCGGGCAGCTGATCACCGCGCCGCCGAAGCTGCGCTCGTTTCCGCAGAAATCCTCATGCTCCATCTGGCAGAAGCCTGTGATATCGTCCCCGTTTTCGGTCCTCACGCACAGCCACTCTTTTCCGTCCAGCTGACCGTTGAACTTAAGTGCCAGAAGCGGCTGGGACGTCTCTTCCGAATAGCCGCCCACGTCCATGGAAGAACCCAGAGCGAAAAGCGTGCCGCCGGTCACCCGGTAGCCGTCTTCGGCGTCGATGCCGGAATCCGCCGCGGGATTGCACACACTGTACAGATACCCGCCGTTTATCGTGGCAAAACCGTTGGAATCCACGCCGTCGCCTTCAAACCCAAGCCCCGCGATCACGGATACGCTGGCGCCGTTAAACTGTACCACGCTCACGTGGTCCTCGTTCACGTTGACACCATCGTTGTCGGCGATGATCTTCACGCAGCCCGAATTAAACGCCAGATGCAGCTCGGTATCCACTCCCTCGAAGGTGCTTTCCACCTCCAGCAGTCCGGTGCCCTCGGGGCCGCCGTCCACATTCATGCTCATGTAGGAGTACAGAGCGCCGTCGGTCTTTCTCTGCTTTTTCTGAACCTTCACCGCATCGGTGGAGTCCTCATCCTTGTACTTTGTTTTCAGCATCCGGTAAACGTTGGCGCCGGATACGGTGTTTCTGGTATCGTCTGCCACGATCACGTTGGCACCGGCACCCGAAATGTCCACCTCGTCGGAGTAAGTTTCCCGCTCCTCCCAGGTATTGTCCGCCTCATAGACCTGATAGAACACGATGGCGGGCGCCACGGTGCAGGTAATATTGGCATCGTTAAGCACCAGCGTCACCACGGCTTCCGGATCCGTAAAGGACTCCTCGCCCAGATCCACCCACACCTGTCCCTGCCAGGTGCCGGAAAGCTCGTAGGTGCCGGGGGCGGTGATGTGCAGCTTGGCGTTTTTCGCCGCTTCCTCTGCCGTATGCATCATGCGGGCGGGAACTTCGGTCCCTTCCACAGGCAGGGTGCCGAAAAGATAGTCCTTGTACTTCTCGTTTCCGTAGTACACGCACCACTCGGTCTCGCCGTCGTAGTTTAATTTCTGAAATTTCTCCGCGTCGATCTGCGGATAGTAGAAAATATCGTGAGCCACATATACTGCCTCGGTGCCGTCCGGCTCCGTACCGGTATAGTATTCCGCCGGGGCGTTCTTCACCTGATCGTAATCGCCGTCGATGTCCACGTTCCAGGTATAATCGTATTCCTTTACCGCCGCGCCGTCAAAAGTCACGCCGTTTCCGGTAAAGGCGATCTTATGATCCACGGTGTATGCCCTGCCCGGTGTCAGAACGTCCGTGGCCGCATCGTTTCCGGCGGCGTCCTGTTCTGCGGAAACGACTTCCTCTGTCGCTTTCTCCGCTTCCACGGTCCCCTGTCCGCCCACGCCGGTGGCGCCGGCGGCAGCACAGCCCGCCAGGGTCACAAGTGAAAATGCCATGATCAGTGCCAATAATTTCTTCATTTCCTTACTCCCAAAATCTTTTTTTGCAGCGGTCATCCGCCGCATATTCACAAAAAGCGTTTCCGCATGAGAAACGATGGTTCTCACCGGAAGCGCTTTTATTCTATGGTACGTTTGTGATGAAACTATGAAATCGATGTGACCGTTTGGTGTCGCTCCTTATCCCAGCGGGATCACCAGCTGCTGCCCTTCCCATATCACGTCGGGATCCGCAATGACGCTCCTGTTTGCCCGAAAAAGCGCGTTGCAGTCGTCACTGCCGAAATACCGCCTGGCAATGGAACAGAGCGTATCGTTTTTCCGCACCGCGTAGATTACGGGATCTTCCTCGGAAACAGCGCCCACCTTCGTATTGAACTCATAGCTGTCATCATAAAGACCCAGAACGGCATCCATGCCGGGGTTGGAAGAAAGTATTCTCCCGGACTCAGCGATGGACCCTATACATATAATAGCGCCTTTTTTGCAGTATTATATGTATTTTTCCCCGATTTTTCTCTTCAGAATACATATAATTGCAGTGTTTTCGGCCGAATAATATGTATGTGAAGCAGGCTGCAGAGCTAAAAATACATATAATAAGGCGATTTCCCGCGTATTCTATGTAATCCGCATTTTTCGGCAGGATTTACTGCTTCACCAGCCCCTTTCGTGCCGCAAAATCACCTGCTTCGCGGGCTCCTTTTTCTGCCGCACGTGAATTGCTGCCCGACCGGTCAGTTTTCCGCCGCGCGGAGGAATGCTTTGCTCACCGCTTGATGCGGTTGTATCCGATTATACCACATAAAAAGACTGCCGGTCACAGCAGTCTTTTCCTTTCTGATCATTTGCGGTCTCTTTCCAACCTTACAGAAGCTTTTTTAAGTTGTCTTCGATGTCTTCGTACTGTACGTCTTTCAACGTAACGAAATGCAGAATACATTCCACGACAAACCAGGAAAGTCCGCTGATGGCACAGAGCTTTTTCACGAACATGTCGTGATATTTAAGCACCCCGCCGCTGGTATGGCTCTGCCCCACGTACTGATCCCAGACGTTCTGATACATCGCGGTAAACCTCTTCAGATAGGTAAACAGCACCCTTGTCTGTTCCTCCGGTGTGGATGCCGTTTTGATGGCTTCCTCCATTTCCTTTTCCACGGACTGCCAGTCCTGTAAGATGATCTTTGCCGCAAAGTATTCTTTGCTGGGGAAATAATTGTAAGCCGTCCCCAGACCGATGCCGCAGGCTTTTGCCACCTCGCGCATGGTAAACTTTTCATAGCCGCCGTTTAAGAGAAGATCCCTTCCCGCTGCCAGCAGTTTCGCATCCACATCCTTAATGATCTTCGGCATAAATGTCCCCCCGTCAGGTCCGTTTTCGAGTTTTTATGAACCTGTTCATTGTGCCAAACATTTGGATTTTACAGCAAAAACTGCGGATATGTCAATACTTTACCGCAAAAAAGCGTTAAAGGATATATCGGCTTCACTTGCAAAACTAAATTCCACCCCAGAAAACGAAAAAGTGGATTTTACTTA
>JAKSPC010000018.1 GCA_024405155.1 Lachnospiraceae bacterium
CCTTCACGATGTCTACGTGACGCTCTAACCAACTGAACTATATCCCATTAACAGCGGTCAGTTTAAGGGGTAATCGCGGTTTTGTCAATCCATGGTTATGTTATGACTTGCGGCCCTGCGGCGAAATGAGAGCGGATGCGGGATTGAAAAAAAGAACTGGAACTGGCACAGGCTCGTATCCGTAATCCCTAAGACGCACCCTCAAAGCGGTCTCCTTTCACTTTAATACTTCTTATGCCTTATAGCACTCTTCAATGGTCTTCAGCGTCTCTTCCACCAGCATGTCTCCGCCCTTCGGGCCGGCATGGCCGCAGGCGATATACGCGGAATAATGGCCGCTCTTTACAGTCCTCTCCGTGGGGAGATATCCTCTCCATCCGCAGCTTAACTGAATCAGGATCGTCTGAGGCGCCCGGCTGCGGGCTTTGATCCTTGCGCCGAAATCGTGGAACAGTTCATAGGGGTTGGTGGCAAACGCAATGTCTCCCAGGCGCACCACATGATACACATCGTCCACGGTCTTCCGTTTCCGCTGATCCAGAAAACGCATCAGGTCTCCCGCGTAGGGATAGATCTGCGCCACATCCTCGGTGGTTAGCAGCTTGTTTTTCCATCCGTTCCGGATCTTCAGGAACCGGATGCCGCTCTTCATCGCCTTGAACAGCGAGATCCTCCGGAGCGGCAGATGATGTTCCTTCACGCTGTGCCGGAGCACCGCGTCTTCCTGCATGCGCTCCCTGGCTTCTTCCTCACAGAACCGGAACTCATTGACGATCCGCCGGGCGATCCTTTTGGTCGCCTTCACCGCGGCTTTCCGGTCATCCGCATAGGTATAGACATCGGTCAGGCGCTTTACGCCGCTGTTGGACTTCACTGCCGTGGGGTCCTCGATGTAGTTGTGGACGGCTTCCACACGGACCATGTCCCTGGTGCCCAGATCGCCGGCAGCCGCCAGCAGCGGCAGCACGAACACGTCCTCTCCGTATTCCTCTGCCATCAGTTCCCGCACCCGGCCCCAGTAGTCTGCGGAAATGAACTCCGAATGCTCCATGACCTGGGAGGGGCAGGGCGTATTGGCCAGGATGCCCGTCAGCTTTTTCTCTTTGTCAAAGGTATAGACCAGCTCGAAACCGGTCTCCGTATCGCCTTCGATGTGGTCGAACTCTTCCACGTCCGTGGGGCCGTACATCAGGCCGTGGCCGTCCTTGTAGATCACCCGCCGGTTATAGGCGATGGGCAGACGTCCCAGGGCGTTTCCGAAATATCCCGGTTCGCGCTTCTTCCACGCTTCTTCCACCGCGTCGGCTGCCTGACGGGCCACATAGGCCATGTTGTCGGGTCCGCCTTTTGCTCCCTCGGGGATCTCGGGAATGTCGAACCTTGCTCCCTTCGGAAGAAAAGCCCCGTAGGCATCGTAATCGATATCGTCATAATCCGCCGCGCAGAAGGGCGCGGAATGGGTATGGGTGGCATTGGTCATGACTTTCTTCACGTCCAGACCGGGGATCTTTCTTTTTTCCAGTTCCTCATGCAGTGCGGCGTAGTAATCCGAACTGGTCATCGTCAGGTCATGGGATACAAAAACTGCCTGCTCACCGTCTTTTTCCAGTACCAGGGCCGTAGCAAAAAGCGGCGTATCCACCTCCTGCTTCGGATACCGGCGGTACAGCTGCCCGCAAAGGGAAAAGCTCCAGGGCGGGGTAATATTTCTTTTTGCCCAGCCAATCTTCAACTCACTCATACTTGCCTCCTTAATCCCACTCGGATCCGGTCACGGAATCGATATCCACGTTTTTCGTTTCGTGGACTTTTGTGATCAGCAGTATCATGGAGATCGCCATGAACGGCACGCATACCGCGAAGCAGATCCAGCCCAGATCCACGAAGTTCTGCGCCACAACGACGATGGCCATACCGATCACCGTGCCGGTCACCAGCAGAAGGTTCATCGTGCCCATGACGGAAGACCGGATATGGGTCGGTACGGATTCCGCCGTGATCGTAAAGAAGATCGTGTCATAAGCGGACCACAGGCCGCCCAGGGATGCACCGTAGAAAAGTCCTACGGCGACTGCGCCCCATCCCAGCTTGATTGCAAGGATGAACAGCGCCAGCATGATGACCGTGGTCACGCCAAGGCAGACCGAAGAGGTCTTTCTGCCGAAACGGTCCGCCACGAAACCGGAGATCAGGGTGATCGGCGCATAGGCCAGGGGATACACCGTGATTGCCAGGCTCACATCCTCCACGGAAAGGCCGCCTGCCATGATGCTTTCATAGTAACTTGCATATACGGTGGAAATGGAGAACAGCAGCGCCACAATGACGATGGATCTGGTCTGCTTGTGCTGCTTAATGAACCGCAGCGCATTGATCACGCCGCCCTGTCCCGCGGACTCCCGCTCCTTTTCGGCCGCGGCCTTTGCTTTCCGTTCCTCATCCGACATCTTCAGGAAGCTGACTCTCTGTTCCGTGAAAGCCGGCGTTTCCCGTACCACGAACAGCGCCATCAGCGTCGCTACCAGGGCAAGTCCCGTGGGCACGATCAGCACAAGTCTCCACCAACCCATGTCGGCCGGGTTATAAAACCTGGTCCGCAGGAGTCCCATCAGCGAGATGGAAAGGATCGCTATGGCTTTTGATATGGTGGCCAGTTTTGCCCGGTGCTGTTTGGGCGCCGTCTCCAGAATGTACATCACCTGCACGTCATTGGGGGTGAACAGCAGGGAGAACGCGTAGCCCAGCGCAAACACGTAGATGTTCGGTGCCGTGGCGATCACCACCAGACTGACGGAGAAGAATGCCGTATTCAGGATCAGGAACGGCCGTCTGCCGAAGCGGTCTGCCAGGGATTTGTAGAAGGGAGCCACCAGCATGATGGCGGTTCCCAAAGTAGCGACTCCTGCCAGCAGATCGATTCCCTTTGCGTAAGCGGGATCGTGCACGTCCTTCGATACGATGTGCATCAGATCGATGATGGCGGGGGACTGGATCACGCCGCACACGTTGGTGGTGATCTCATCCACACAGTAGATGATGATCAGCGTGACCAGCAGCAGGCCAAAATAGAACCCTGTCTGCGGCCGCTGCATATCTCTCTGCCGGCAGGCCAGTTCTTTCTGTTCTTTTTCATGTCGGATCTTTACCTGCTCCGGTGTTTCTACCATGACAGCAACCTCCTGTGATCCACTATTATTAACTGTTAGAATCTTGTATTGGATGGAGTCAAAATACGCATGAATATCTGTTTTCAAGAAATTCCGATTCTTTAGATGTTCCTCTATACACGGAAGAACTCCTGTGTTTTTTTATATGCAAATGATCTGGAGGAAGAAGTATACTTTCCGACTAATGTTTCTGCCACCGTATGATGGAAATACCGCAATGCTTTTCCATTTTCTCCAGCTTCATAAGTTATGATATGACGAAGTTTTCCATTAATCGTAACAGAATGCTCCTGTACATACTCGTCCGGATGTTCCAAATATGCATCGGCAATCGCGGCAATTTTCCTTTTTCGGAACAGAGATTTTTCATTGTCATTAATGGTTTTCTCATTATAGTTCTCCCATGTTGTACCAGTCAAGAAAAGTAGACACAAAAAATATTTTTCTTTGGATTTTGAACAGGCTGATCACAAGGATGTAATACATATACATGCCTGGTCAGAGCTGCAAGAAATGATAGAGCAAGGATAAAACGAGGTTAGCGCTATAATATGCCCTGCAAGCCACAAACTTGCAGGGCATGCTTCATGGCTGACATTATACAGGAAAAGGGTCGGATGTGTATAAATTATCCTTGTCGGAAATCTGAAGTCTTTATAAATCGAAGAGATTCTGAAACACGTGTCCCTGGGAAATAGCGCTTTCGTTTCGTGTGATTTTTCTCCTTCATTTATCGACGTTTTTCTCCATTGACCACCTCCCGTCCGCCTAAATTAGAAAATCGATGTTTTTTTGCGATTAGAAATGGAGCCCGATTTATTAGAAGATTCCGGAAAAAACGCGTTTTCATTAGAAGAAAAAGCAGCCGGTCATCTGATCGACCAACTGCTTTCACGCCGTTCCCGATGCGATTCGAACGCACGACCTTCCGCTTAGGAGGCGGACGCTCTATCCTGCTGAGCTACGGAAACTTATGCTGCCGTTTCGGCAGCGAAATCATTCTATCATTCTTTTCCCGGTTATTCAAGAAAAATATCTATCGCCGACAGCTGCGGAGGGCTATCCCGTCACCGGCCGGGGGGTCTGCAGTTCCTGAACATAAGAGCTGCCCCAACGGGATCCTCTCAGTTTCTTAGCGTGTCCTTATTCAGCAGCCCGAATTTATCCGCCGCCAGGATGAGGATGGTATGGCAGCCGAAAATGTTCTGCGGCGTTGCGAAGAAGTCGATCAGAACGCCGATGGTAAGGATCACGGGGATCCCTTCCAGGGGAAGTCCCAGCTGGGTGCACAGCACGGAAATGCTGGCCAGCGTTCCGCCGGGGATGGGCGGGGTGGCGACGGAAAGCACCACGGCCATGATGAATGCCGTGGCAAACCATGCCGGCGAGACAGCAACGCCGTAGACTTCCGCCAGGTATACCATGGACGTGAAGTACAGCACGGAGGCGCAGGGCTTGTAAATGATCTGCGAGAAAGGAATGCCGAAGTTGGTGAACCGCTCGTCCACGCCGTATTCCTTCACACAGGTCTCGATGCTGGTGGAAAATGCTGCTGCCGAAGAAGCCGTGGTAAAGCAGATGATGAGGGTCTTCGCCGCTTTTTTGAGATACAAAACCGGCGGTACCTTCATCCGGGCGCCCACGATCAGCGCGTAAACGCCGATCATAACGACGCAGAAGATGACGTTTATGAGAAACAGTTTATAGGACACCCCGATCTGGGAGAGCTGCCCGGAAAGGATCAGATCCAGCAGGCTTCCGAAAACGAAGGCCGGCACCAGACGGCTGATGGCGTCCATCACCAGCTGCACGATGTAGTTTAACTGCTCGGCAAACAGGGCCACGTTCTGGGTCTTGTCGCCGATGATGATCATGGCCACGCCCATAACGATGCCGATGAATAGGATCTGCAGGGTGTTTCCCTCGGCAAAAGGCAGAATGATGTTTCCGGGCACGATGTCCAGAAGCATCTGGAACACTTCATTGAAGCCGCCGCCGGAGGCTGTCACGCCCTGCACCAGCTGAAACAGCGGGAGGACCACCACGTCCGTCACAGCGCTGATCACGCAAAGGAACAAGAGAAGATATCCCAGCAGCTTCTTTCCCAGCACGCTGAAGGCGGAAATGTCACCGATGCTGTAAATGCCCCAAAGCACGGCCAGGAAGATCATGGGGCCGGAAATGCCGGAAAGCATTTTCATGAAAACGCCGTTAAGCGGCGAGACGATGCTGCCGGAAATAAAGGCGGAAACATCCTTCGGCAGAAGTCCGATCAGAAGGCCCACCACCACAGCCAGCACGATGGCAATAAGGAGCTGCGCCCAACTCTGCAGATGCTTTCTGGAAATGCGCCAGCTGACGCTGTTGGTCCCTCGGGAATACCTCCATACCGGCAGTTCCCCCATGCCGGCCAGGGCCGAACGCATGAAGGCGCTGCTCTCCTCCGGCGATTCTCCGCGGATGAAGGGGTCATACATCCGGCCCGGGATCTCCACGGAGACCCGGATGCTCCCGAACAGACGGCTCAGGCGGAGCTCGAATTCCGTTTCATCGCCAAACTGATCCCGGAAACGGAGCAGCGCCTCCTCCGCTCCCAGCCGCACCCGGAGCGCTTCTTTTTTATCCGTTTTCGGACCGGTAAGAAACTGCGCGATCTCTTCGGACGCAGCGTCTATTCCCTCGCTGTTCAGTTTCCATCTTCTGTTTTCTGCCATACCCTACCTGCCATTGTGTCAAGGTGTAAAAAAAGTCCGGCATTGCCGCCGGCCGCAGTTCTATATTTAATCCTTTCGGAACGTAAGTTCCACGTCCTTATATTTCCGGTGGATGAGGAAAGCTACGAGCACCACCGCAGCCGCCGACGGAAGGAAGATCGCCAGGATCTTTTTTACCACGTCGAAGAAAAATCCCTCCGGCAGGATGTTGATGAGAAGCGAAGTCCGCGGATCCAGAAGCCAGTAATCGTTGGTAAAGAAGATCTTATGGAACGTGATGAAGGCGGAATTGAAATCCACCATGAAGATCACGGCAAGGATCAGCACGATGCCGAAAAAGATCGCCGTACCGATGAGCAGTCCTTTTCCGGTGGCTTTCAGAAATCCCTTCTTTTCCCGGAAGATGCCGAACCGGTTGTAGACCAGCACGAAGATGGCAAACATCACGGCGATGTAGCGGAACTGCATCACCTTGATGAACAGATCCCTCACGTCCTTCATGTGGAGGATCTCACGCTCGTTGAAGAAATCGATCATGCCGGCATCGGTCTTTATCTGCACCTGCAGATCCGGCGTATCCTTGTCGCCGATGAGATATTTCATCATGTGTTCGGTGACTTTCATGAGGCCGTCTTCGGAACTCATGGTGGTGCCGGCCGGCATGTACTGTAAAACGCCGTACTTTTCATACTCCTTCTGATACATGCTCATGTCGCCGTAGCAGACGATCTGAAAGCTGGTAAACAAAAGCGCGCACATCAGGCAGATGCCCGCCAAGACGCTTAAGACCACGCCGAAACGGTATCCGCTTTTCGTATATCCTCTGTTTTCCGTGTATGCCTTGTTGATCATCTTATGCTCCGGTCTCCAGATTCACGTGTGCCTGCAGCCAGATGCCGCATTTAAGCCGTCTTCCCGGCTCCGGCTCTCCCCGCAGGTCCTTTTTCCGCATGCAGACGCGGAACTTCACGCCGTTGCACTGAATATTGATGAAAAGGAGCGGTTCTCCTGTCACGTCATTCACGTCTTCCGCCACATCCAGGATCTCTCCCACCACGGAATACTGGTCGCATTCCACGCCGTCGGGGATGAAAGTCTGGTCCACCAGGGTATACAGGTCCTCGTTCTGGGCCCGCTCCCGGATCTGGTCGTACATGTACATTTCCTGGGATTCATAGGCGTATCCCGCGTCATCGTCCCCGTCCAGAGCCGCGTTCCTCAGTTCATTCAGACGGAACCTCTGCTGTTCGTCCTGTTCCACGTCGGAAGGCTGCTTCGCGATGGGAAGCAGTACTTTTCCCTCGTTGGAAAAGGCCGAAATATACGCCCCGCGGTACGTCTTATAGGGATCCGCGCCCTGAAGGATCTTTCTGCGGTAGTCCGTGGAATTATTGATGAAAAAGATCAGCGTGATGCCGCTTTCCGGAATGTCCGTGATGCCGGCGTACACTTCCCGGTCCGCGTGCCGGTCGATGGAGCATTCCTCGTTGACGGGCTCGTCAAAGGGCTCGTAGAAGGGAAAATAGTGGGAAAGGACCGGCGGTCTTCCCTGGACAAACAAAACGACCGCCGCGATGCCCACGCGACCGTTTACCATCAGACGGTATTCCCGGGCGGTGGATTCCGCGTCGATCTTCAGTTCCGTATAAAGGTTTTCCGGTCTCACCACGTCCCGGTCCAGAAACTCCAGGACGCTGCGCTCCGTAATGTTGTCCGGAAAACCGCAAGCTCTCAAATATCTGTGCATTCTGTCTTACCCGACGCTCAAAATGAATTTCTGTACGTCTCTTTCCGATTCCGCCACCCGGATCTCTCCGCCCAGGTCACGGATCTTTTCGTCAAAGTCCTCATATCCGCGAAGGATGTAGCTGATGCCGTCCACCGTGGAGATCCCTTCTGCCGAAAGCGCCGCGATCACCAGGGCCGCGCCGGCTCTTAAGTCCGGTGCCGTCACGTGGGCTCCGGTAAACTTAACGGGGCCTTCAATGACCGAAACGTTTCCTTCCACTTTGATCTCCGCGCCCATGAGCCTTAATTCGTCCACATATTTGAACCGGTTCTCGAAAATGCTCTCCGTGACCACGCTGGTGCCTTCCGCCAGACACAGCGCCGCCGAGATCTGGGGCTGCATGTCCGTGGGGAAGCCCGGGTAGGGAAGCGTTTTCACATCCGTGGAGCGCTGTTTTTCCGCGCCGATCACACGGACGGCCTCGTCGTAGCTTATCACCGTGTTGCCCATTTCTCTCAGTTTTGCGGCAATGGATTCCAGATGGATGGGGATCACGCCTTCAATAGTGACGTCTCCCCTGGTGGCTGCTGCCATGCACATGAAAGTACCGGCCTCGATCTGATCGGGAATGATGGTATATTCCGAAGCGTGCAGCCTCTGCACGCCGCGGATACGGATGGTATCCGTACCGGCGCCCTTTACGTTGGCGCCCATGGAGTTAAGGAACGACGCCACATCAACGATGTGGGGCTCCTTGGCCACGTTTTCCAGAATGGTCATGCCCTCTGCAAGGCACGCCGCCATCATGACGTTGATGGTGGCACCTACGGAGACCACGTCAAAATAGATGTGGGCACCCTTCAGGCGTTCCGCCTTTGCGGTCACCGTGCCGTTCTCCACCACCACCTCCGCGCCCAGGGCCCGGAAGCCCTTGACGTGCTGGTCGATGGGGCGGGAACCGATGTTGCATCCGCCAGGGAGGGGCACGCTGGCATATCTGTATTTTCCCAGCATGGCGCCGATGAAATAGTAACCCGCGCGGATCTTCCGCAGTGTGTCGCTTCCGGGGCTGTAGGGGTCCACGTCCCGTCCGCAGATATCAAAAGAATGAACGTCCTTCCGGATCACCGAACCGCCCATGGCCCGGATGGCATCCAGCATCACGGCGGTGTCGTTGACACCGGGTACGTTTAAGATGCTGACTTCCTCATCCGTCATGACGGAAGCGGCAAGAATGCCCAGCGCCGCATTTTTTGCGCCGCTGATCGTTACTTTTCCCTGTAAGGGCGTTCCGCCTTTAATGACATATTGTTCCATAAGATCTCCTGCTGCCTGTCAGGCAGATTCCGTGGGATTATACCACGGAACGGCCCGATTTGCAATTATCGCCCCAGCGGGGTAAAGCAGAGGTACGCGTAGCCTCTGTCCCGGATCATGGCTTCCGCCTCTTCCCGGGTGATTGTCTCCGTCACGCTTTCCTCGAATTCCGTGGGGTAATAAAGCTTGACGTTCGTTTTATCATAACCGTAGATCAGATAATACTTTCCGGTATCGTTGGTCACCACCACGGGACAGCCCTTGTACACGAACCCAAGCACACGGTCAAGGCTCAGCCCGTCGGCATCCAGAAGTACGTATCCGTCTTCGGTGACCGTGTTTTTCGTAAATTCCTCCAGACCGTTCAAAAGCGGCTGTGCCGCCACGAAGGGCTCGGAGACCGTGCGGTAGGATCCCTTGTTGGTCCTTGTAAGGATCACGGCGCCGTTTTTGTCCGTGGTCCATCCCATGGTGTCATAAAAGGCGTCGACGGCCTCCCGGAAGGATTCCGTCCTGCCGGTGAGCTTTCCTCTGGAATAGGTATAGAACACCACGTTTTCATTTCTGTCGGAGGACCTGAATTCCACTACTCCCGCGTTCTCGGAGGAAATGCTTTCCGGCGCCTTTACGGTAAGTTTTTTGGTGTTTTTGATCTCCTTCGTCACGGAAAGATAAAACACCTTCTGCTTGGTGCCGGAAGTGGTCACGCCGGCAAGCGCCGCCCGGGAATAGGGATCCTGTTCCTGCCTCACGATGGCATCCGTCCCGGTACTTCTGTATCCGGTAATGCCGGACCGGGAATACAGCTCCACCAGAATGCGCTCATCGGTGATGGTCACACCGCCGATCCACTTTCCGGACTTCACGTAGTCCATGGCAGTGCTGCCGTCCGCATTCAGGATCTCTATCTTGTACATGGGATGCCCCTTGACTCTCTGCCCGGAGACCCATTTGTCGGAAGGGTGCGCGTAACCGATGATCAGGTCATTGTCGATATATCCGATGGGGATCAGGTAGTCCATGCCGTTTCCTTCCACGGTCCCGGTGGTGCCTTCCTCCACATTCATCACTTTCAAGGAGGTGGAACCGTAACGGCCTTCCTCCGCCCAGGCAGCCCTGGTCCCCGCCGGATTGGACACGAATGCGCCGATCTCCAGTCCGGAGGCAATGGACATGGTCTCCAGAGAGCTCAGATCCACGCCGGTAATGGCGTTATTCTGCTTAAAGAAATACATGCGGTTGCCCGTCGATGAAAGCTCCGAAAGTTCCAGCCCGATCTTTTCGAAAGAATTGGCGATGGGGGCGAAAAAGATCTCGGAAAGCACATCCGTATCCGCCGAATACCGGTAATAGGCAATACCGCTCATTCCCTCGTGCTGCCCCCGGTTCATGTAGCCGTACACCACGAAATCCACGGTGCCCGTATCGGACACGGAAAGCGTCTTCATGTCATGCTGCCGGTAGTCCGCGCGGACGCCGTCGTCACTTTTGCTCCGGAAAGAGAACACGTCCACGGCCCTCTGGCCTTCCTGATCGTACATCCACAGCTCTTTGTCCGTCTTGAACACGATGTAGCGCCCGTTTTCGCTTTCTTTTGTCTCCAGGGCATCCTTTTCCGAAATGCCCAGCATGATCTTCTTCCCGCTGAAACGGTGCTTGGAGCCGTCAAAGATCTCCCGCACGTTCCGGTAATAATCCATCATGTAGATCCGGTCGCCGCCGTCCCGGAGAGAATATTCCTCCGTTACCCGGAAATTCTCCTCCCCGATCTCGTCGCTGATCTTCGCCCGGTAGTCCACTTCCACCGCCGCCATGACGCCCTCGCACTGCAGAAGCCTCAGCTCCGGCTTTCCCGCCATCTGCATGCCGGTATCGGCCCAGGTCACCTGGCTGAAGGCGGAACCGATGGTCACGGTGCCCATGTCCTCGTTATCGGCCCGGGGATCCGTTTCCATATAGCGGGCCAGTTCCCCGGAAGCCTCGCTGTCAAAGGTCTTTTTCGCGAAATCCTCCGCCAGCCGCACCATTTCCAGATACCTGGTCTTGTCCGTCCACAGGATCTTCGTGTAGTAATTTGCCTCTTTTTCACCGATGGACAGCTGAATGGTCAGAAGGTACATGTTGTCCTTTTCGATCAGGTTCTGGATGGGAAGCGTGGCGTACACGCTGCCGCCTTCCTCCGTAAGCTCCGTCACTTCGGTCTTTTCGATGAAGTGGTCCATGGAAAGGTTGCGGATCTCATAGCTTAAGCCCGAGATCACCGCACCGTATTTCTCGATGCGGATGGCAAGCTTCCGGGAATCCTCCAGGATAGTCACTGTGTCCGCGCAGCTGTTTCCCATGTCCTGGAAATGGCCCCGCATGGGGTTTATCTCCATGTCGCCGCACAGGGCGTAGATCACGGGAAGCGTGGGCTCCTCCATGGCAGAATAGACCGCGTTCTCTCTTTCCGTGGTGATGAAGGAATTGGCGAAATAGAAACCCAGGGCAGCAAGAAAACTAACGGCAAGGACAATAATTAATATCGCCTTCCCGCTGATCGTTCTTCTTTTTCTGCTTTCTCCCGCTCTGCGGTAATCCATCTCAGTCCTTTATATATCCAAGGGCCCGTTCCAGAGCTTCTTTTTCTTCCTTGCCCAGAGGCGTTTCCGTAGTGCCTTCCGTCACTTCCTTCACGTACATGAAGCAGCCCTCCCGGGCATGCATGCAGTTGAAGACGAAGCCGGTGTTCTTTTCGTCCAGAAGAGCAAGGGCAAAGGACATCCGTCCGCCCATGCCGTCAAAGGCATCGTAATGCACCATGCCGCTTTTCTGAAAGCAGGAACGAAGGGCCCTTGCCATGGCATTGGCATTTCCCTTGTTCACCCGGTCCTCTTCCTGAAGGTCCATGATGGCATCTTTTTCGCTTAAAATAAGCTCTTCCAAACTCCCGGCGTCACGGCCGCGCATGAAATAATCGTACTCCCGGTAAAGCTTCCGGTAATTGATCATCGCAAAAACGGCCAGCACCAGCGCCACGGTACTGAACACTGCGCACAAAAGAAGCAGTATCGTCTGTGTGGTAAATCCTGCCAAGGTATTTTTCTCCTTTATTTCAGTCTTTCGATCAGATCGTTGAGTCCGTCTGCGGAATAGTATTCAATTTCGATCTTTCCTCTGCCGCCTTTTCCCGGAACGATGGATACCTTCGTGCCCAGGCTTTCGGAGAGGGTCTTCGCCGCGTCGGCGGCGTAGATGTCCGTCTTCTTTTTCTTTGCGGGTGCCGCTTTCTTTTCCGGTGCCTTCGACAGCTTTTCCGCTTCTCTGACACTTAAGCCTTCCTTTACGATCCGCTCCGCCAGTTTCTTTCTGGATGCCTTGTCGGCCACGGAAAGAAGCGCTCTGGCGTGCCCTGCGGTAAGTGTTCCTTCCGCCATCAGCGAAAGAAGATCTTTTTCCAGCTTTAAAAGACGCAGGCTGTTGGTCACGTAGGATCTGCTCTTGGAGACCTTTTCCGCCACGTCTTCCTGCTTAAGGCCGAACTCGCGGATGAGGGAATCGTAGGCCATGGCTTCTTCCACGGGATTTAAGTCCTCTCTCTGCAGGTTCTCAATGAGCGCCACCTCGGCGGCCTCACTGTCGTTTAAATCCTTTATCACCACGGGAACTTCCTTGAGGCCCGCCAGTTTTGCCGCGCGCCATCTGCGCTCTCCCGCGATCAGCTTGTAGGTCCTGCCGCTCTTTGCCACCAGAAGGGGCTGAAGAACGCCGAATTTTTTGATGGAATCCGCCAGTTCTTTCAGAGCTTCCTCCTCAAACGCTTTTCTGGGCTGTTTGCTGTTTGGCTCGATGAGAGAGATGCGCAGGGTGGACGTTTCCCGCGAAACGTCGTCCAGTTTATTTGCGGAAACGATGGCTCCCATTCCTTTTCCCAGTGCCGGTTTTGCCATATGTTCAGTCCTCCTTACTTTTCGAGAAGCTCCGCTGCCAGCATGCGATAGCTGTCCGCGCCCCTGGATGAGGGGTCGTATACGATAATGGGCTGCCCGAAAGAGGGCGCCTCTGCCAGTTTTACGTTTCTGGGGATCACCACGTCAAAGAAGGGCAGGTCGATGGCTTCCTTTACCGATTCGATGACCTGCTGTCCCAGATTGGTGCGCTGGTCGAACATGGTGAACAGGATGCCCTCCACCATAAGACCGGGATTCAGCGCCTTCCGCACCAGACCGATGGTGTTTAGCATCTGCCCCAGACCTTCCATGGCGTAGTATTCGCACTGCATGGGGATCAGCACGGAATCCGCGGCCGTCAGGGCGTTCACGGTAAGGACCCCCAGGGACGGCGGACAGTCAATGATCACGTAATCATACCGATCCGCCACAGGCCCGATGGCATCCGCCAGACGGGTATCTTTATCTTCCAGATCCTGGAATTCCGCAACGGCGCCGGACAGATCGATGTTTGCCGGCATGACGTCCAGATTATCGTAGGCATTTGCGATGCATTCCTCTGCACTTTTTGCTGCACAAAGAAGATCATAGACCGTTCCTGCCGGCCGGTCCTCCGGGTTCAGGAGTCCGCTGGAGGAATTCCCCTGCGGATCCATGTCCAGAAGCAGCACTTTCTGCCCCGCTTCCGCCAGGCATGCCGCCAGATTCACCGCCGTAGTGGTCTTTCCCACGCCGCCTTTCTGATTTGCTATTGCAATAATCTTACCCATAGTAAGCTCCTGTATCGATAATATCCGATAATATCATATCATTATACCGTTTTGGCGGTGCGGCGTCAAATGAAGATAATGAAAAGACTGCGCAAAAAATCCGGGCGGTACCAGACCACCCGGATCTTTATTATTTATTATTCTTTTGCTGCAGCAGCGTCATTATCTGCCGGTCCATGCGCCGGAGGCGTCGATCTCCCAGCCGTCCGGAGTCTTGCCGGGGCCAAGGAGACATGCACCCAGGGTGCCGTCCTTTGTGGGATTCAGGTAATACCACTTGCCGTTAATGAACTGCCAGCCGGTAAGCATGTGGCCATACTGATCGAAGTAGAACCAGTCTGCCTGATTCTGTCCCTCATGTGCATAGGGATTTGCGATGTATCCCCAGGCATTGCGGAACGTCTCCGTGGAGGTGTAGCTCCAGATACCGTTGGCATCCTGCTTCCACCTGCCGTTCTTTACGGGGTTGGTCCAGTTGCCGGTGAACAGCGGCTCTCTGGTGTCATCCGATGACGGTGTGGGATCGGGCTTGGGTCCGGGCTTCTTCGTCCACTTCGCAAAGATTTTGATGTCGCTGGTAACGGGCTCGTTGAATTTATAAGGGTTGGTGCATCCTTCATCCGCATACCAGCCTGCGAATTCGTAACCGTCCTTTGCAGGGTCTTTCTGAGGTCTGGCAGCTTTTCCGTTCTCTATTACCTGCTGTTTCTCGGGAACCGGGGTTCCGCCATTGGTCTCAAATGTAACGGTATGTCCCGCATTCGCCTTTACCGTAACAAACACATTATCTTCCAGTTCCGTGTCTTCTATGAAAGCCTTGTAGTTGAAACTTCCCGCTGTTACGGCATTTACGGTAATTGCGGCAGTGCCATCCTCTTTTACAGATACTTTCATTGTCCCGGTGCCGTCCGTTACGACGATCTTTGTTCCTGCGTCTACAAAATTCGTTTTGAACGTCAGCTTGATCTGCTCACCGATATTGTAAATTGACTTGTCCGAATCGATGGTAAGTTTCGGATACTGCAGTTCAAGATAACCGCCGTCTTCACTGTTATAGGCGACTTTATGCGCCTTATTATCAGGTACAAAGTATTTTTCATCACCGGAGGAAGCGTTTTCCGTAAATTGTACTTTCTGTCCTTCATCCAGTCTGGACGTAATTCCGACCGACATAGTTTCCGTCGGCTTCGGCGCGCCATTTTCACCGTTTCCGATCTTAAGCTTATTCATCAGCCTTACATTACTCGTAATCTTTTCACCGTCTTTTATCCGTACATTGTTGCCTACAGAAGCATCGCCGCCCACAAACAATCTGCCGTTTCCTGCGAAATGTATGCCTGCGCCGCTGTCTTTGTCGGTGGTATAGCTTTCGTTCCCGGATATCATGCCGCCTTTCAAAACAACTTTCGATTCAGTGCCGTTCACAACATATACGCCGCCGCCGTAAATCTTTGTCTTATTTCCGAAGATTGACCCGCCTTCCATAGTAAACACTGCATCGGGGCCGACATAAATACCGCCGCCGCCGCCGATACTGTTCCCGCCGGTCACCATTCCGCCATCTCTGCTGTCTCTCAGCGTAAGGGATGCACCATAGTTCAGGGTGATGACATTCCCGTCTGCCTGTGCCTCTTTTTCTGCAAGGCCCCGGTTAAGCTTGTAGCCGTTCAGATCAAGAACGATGATCCTGCCCGCGTCGATAGCCAGGAAAGATGTCATGTCATTGATGTCATCTTCCAGTACGATCGTGGTCTCCACCCCCTCGACCGCTTTTCCTGCTGCGTCTTTAAGTTCCTGGTACTTTTTTACCGTTACCGGATCAGCACCCAGCAGCTCAGCATCCGCAGCCGGCTCTGCAGCCTCTGCTTCCTCGCCGGTCGCAGCGGGAATTGCTTCTGCTTCTGCCGCTTCCGCAGCCACGGCTTCCATTATTTCTCCGCCCAGCACTTCTGCCGGCGCTTCATCGGCAAAAGCTGTGAACGGGATGGATGCGATGACAAGTATGGCTGTCATCAGCATCGCCATCATGCGTTTCTTCATAAAACACCTCCGGGTAAATAAAAATGTAATGTGTTTCCTTCTTCGCAATATGCCTGAGCACATCCGCTGAAAATTCATGATAATTATACAGCAAGTACGGCGGACAGTGTATGAAAAAACAGTAAAAGAGCAGAAACAAACCTTTGAAAAGTTGTAAAAGAATTTTGAAGTTGTAAAAGGTTGTAAAACGGTAATTTTCCCCAAAATTCTAATTCGTCTGGATTTTTTATTTTTTTACCTTTTATAATAGTTTGCCGATATTGTGCACCGTGCAGACGGCAACACCCTGTACCCTCAGCTCGTCCACATATATAGGCGCGTATTTCTTTTGTTCTTTTTTGCACGAATACAGATAATACTGTTCCTTCTCTTCATCAAAGCATAATTTTTTCAGATTGTTGAGCCCGTCATCGTAAAGCGCAACGATAATATCTCCGATCTCGGCGGTATCCTGCTTGCGTATAATAACGTAGTCGCCCGGAAAAACGCCAATATCCGTCATTGACTCGCCTTTGGCGATAATAGCAAAGAAATCGCCCTTGCCGACCAGTTTTTCCGGCATACGGATATATTCGATAATGTTTTCTTCCTCATAATCGCCGGGGCCACAAGTGACACTGCCGAGCACGGGCAGAGCAGGGTGATAACCCTCCTTATCCATACGGAGTGTTCCGATATTCCTCCGACCGTTATATTCAAGTTCACCGCTTCCCTTCATCGCGCAGAGATACCGATGTACCGTCGCAATTGTTATTCCGGTTCCTTCGGAAATCTCACGCACAGAGGGGCTCGTTTTATTCAAATTGAAATATTCGTTTATATAGTCAAGGATAACGCGCTTGTTTTCCTCATTCTTTCTTCGCATAAGGCTGCCTCATTTCAGATACTTTTTGTTGTCAACTTCCTGCAAAACCGTGATCTGGTGAATGGCGATCTGATTGAGCTTCAGAAGGCGCTCCGGCTGCGGTATGTTATCGTTTATCAGGACAGCGTTGATGTTTTCAAGATTGGAGAGACAGATCAGTTCATTCATCGTAGCATAATCACGGATGTTTCCCTTCAAATCGGGGTTTTCCTCACGCCATTGCTTTGCCGTCTTTCCGAAAAGCGCAACGTTCAGAACATCCGCTTCATCAGCATATACGAAAGAAATCTGAGTCGGCGAAAGTTCAGCGGGAATCAAATTCTGCTTGATTGCGTCAGTATGGATATGGTAATTGATTTTTGCAAGCTCACGCTTTGCCGACCAGCCGAGCTGCTTCTGTTCCTCATTTTTCAGCCGCTGAAATTCTTTAACGATATAGATCTTGAACTGCGGGCTTATCCACATAGCAAACTCGAAAGCGATATCCTTGTGTGCGTAGGTGCCGCCATAGCGCCCGGCTTTAGCGGTGAGTGAAATAGCTCCCGTCCGTTCCACGAATTCCTTGACGCTGATTTTAAAGTTATTCAGCCCGGAACGGTTCGTTATTTCAGAAAACACATCGAAGTCGAAATCGGGATTATATACGCTCTCCCAGGTGCCAATATACTCAAGCGTATTACGATTGCGCAGCCAGTCGGTGACGAAAAAATCCCCGTCCTTGGCTTTGAGCATATCCGTGATGCAAAGATAGTCTTCACCATTCATTTTGGTTATATTGATTTCCGTATCCTTTACCGTCAGCTTCTGCATATTATGCCCTCCGAGCTTTACTTTTAATTATGGCGAATTCGCCATAATTAAAAACCATGTATACCGAAACGTATCGTTTCATATAGGAGTATATCATGGACGAAACCGGTTTGTCAGCACTTTTTGAGACGTTTTGTTTCAGATTTTTGGTTATCATTAAGAAAGTAAAAATGCCCAGCCCGGAATCAAGCGTCCAGTTTTTTTCTACCTTACTTTTTTGATCCCCGAAACGCAGAGCGCGGCGCCGGCGGCCGTTACGGCAAAGCCGGCAAGAAGCGTGATCTTCACGCTGGTAGTGTCATAGAGCTTTCCGGCGATGAGGCCTGCCAGTACGCCGGAGGCCATTTCCATGGTGTAGACGAGGCTCTGTCCTTTGGCCAGATTTTTTGCGGGGATCACTTTCGATACGTACACCACGATCGCCGCCGCAAACAGGGCATATCCCGGTCCCTGCAGAAGCTGGGACACATAGAGTCCCGTCATATTTGTGACCAGCGCAGACGCAAGGATCTTAAGGGAAATGGCGATGACGGATAGGGTGAGGATGGAGGATAGATGCCACTTCTTTCTGAACCGGGCAAAGGCAAACATGAACGGGATCTCTATGGCCGCGCTGACCCCGGACAGAAATCCCATGCCCGAGGTATCGCCGCCCAGGTTCCTTACCACGTTGATCAGGAAAGTAGCGTAGGTATAGTAGCCGAAAAACAGCAGCATGATGCCGAAAAGAAGACGGGTAAACACCGGCTCTTCCCGGAAGAACTGAAGAAGGGAAGAGCTTTTCTGCTCATTTTCCGGATTCATGGAAATGGAGCGCTGTCCGACGAAAAACCGTCCCGCGTAACCGTTTACGACGATCTGCACGACCAGAAGAAGGATGCCGAATACGGGAAGATACGTTGCCGGAATATACTTAAAAACGATGCCCAGCAGAACGGACGGAATGATATATGCGAAAGATCCCACGCCTCTGGCGATACCGAAGTTCAGGTCGATCCCCGATGCGGCGCAGTCACCGCAGAACCGGAGGACAACGGAATTGGTGGAGATGAAAAGCCCGATCACCAGGGCGACCAGCACGGCGGTAATAAGATTTCCGGAACCGGTGAACTGAAGGATGGCAAACAGGATGATCTGCAGGAAAAGCAGCGGCGTATTCATTTTTGCCGTGGGAAACCTGGGGTGACTGTCCAGATAGGACGCGATCACCGGTCCCAGAAGGGAGCCCAGCACTCTTCCTGCGGCAGTAATGACGCCCAGCGCAAAGTTACTGAAAGATAAAGCCTGCAGATAAACGGCCGTGTAACTCAAAACGGCGCAGGCCGTCATCCAGTAGGTGGCCTGCACGAGCGAATACGTCGGTGTGAAACTCTTCCTGTTCTGATCCATGACTTTACTTCCCCATACAGAACTCGGAGAAGATGCGGTTTATGAGATCCTCTCCGGTCTCCTGCCCGGTGATGAGGCCAAGAGCCGTGTAGGCATCCATCAGATCGATGGTCCAGAAGTCCTCCGGCATTCCGCTCTCCACGGAAGATACGGCATTTTTAACCGACGCCGCCGCTTTTTTCAGAAGCTCCACGTGCCGTTCGGTGGTGATGACCACCTGATCGTTCAGCCGCACGCTTCCGTCCACGAACATGTCTCTGATCTTATTCATAAGCTTATCGATCCCTTCGCCGGTCACGGTACTCACGCGCAATGTTTCACGTGAAACATTTTCCGGGTTCTTCGTCCCGGCGGGATCCAGATCGCACTTGTTGTACAGGCAGATCGCCTTCAGACCCTTCTTTTCGATAAAGTCCATGATCATCCGGTCGGAATCGTCCTGCGGTGCGGAAGAGTCGATGACGTAAAGAATGAGGTCTGCGTTTTCCGCGAACCGGTAGGCCATTTCCACGCCGATCTTTTCCACGGTGTCCTCGGTCTCTCTGACACCGGCGGTATCGATGATGTTGAGCGTCAGTCCGTCAAAGGTGATGGATTCCCGGATGGCGTCACGGGTGGTGCCGGGGATGTTGGTCACGATGGCCCGTTCCTCACCCAGCAGCGCATTCAGAAGTGAAGACTTTCCGGCATTGGGTTTTCCCAGGATACAGGTGTTGATCCCTTCCTTCACCACTTTTCCGTAGCGGTAGGACGCGATCAGTTTTTCAAGTTCCGAAAGGATCTCTGTAAGGATCGGGAGCAGTTCTTCAGCGTAGCCGGTCAGATCGTAATGCTCCGGATCGTCCAGCGCGGCCTCAATATAGGCGCAGCTTCTGATGAGCTTTTCCCGGAGCTCTCCCACTTTTTTCGACACGCTTCCCTTCAGCTGGGAAGTAGACGCCTTGATGGAGTCGTCGTTTTTCGCGTTGATCACGTCGATGACCGCTTCGGCCTGGGCCAGATCGATCCTTCCGTTCAGGAAGGCTCTTTTTGTAAATTCCCCGGACTCGGCCAGGCGCGCGCCGGCCGAAAGCACGGCTTCCAGCACCCGCTTCATCATTAGCGGTCCGCCGTGGCAGTCGATCTCGATGGTATCTTCTCCGGTGTAGGAGTGGGGCGCTTTCATGTTCATGACAAGCACCTCGTCGGATGTTTCACGTGAAACATTCACGAAACCGTAGTGGATGCGTCCTGGTCGTGAAAAGTCTCCCGGCGTGCCGTCTTTCCGGGTAAATATGCGTGAAATAACAGAAAAGCTTTCGGGGCCCGACATTCTCACAATGCCGATCCCGGAAGCTGTCAGTCCTGTTGCGATCGCCGCTATGGTATCGTTCTGCATGGTCATCCTCACTGAATGGGTTCCTTTGACGGCGTTCCCGCCTTCCGGGGGAACCTGCCCGGTGTCTGCTTTTCTTTCCGCACGGTAACGGTAAGCCTCTTCACGCCGTCTCCGGCATCGTATTCCGAAACGCTTTCCGTTTTTCCGCCAAGCACTGTGATGGCCTTTGTGGCTTTCTGTATCTCTTCTTCACTGCCGGAAGCCTTGTAGGATACGAATCTGCCTCCTGCCTTTACGAAGGGCAGGCAGTATTCGGAAAGTACCGAAAGGTCCGCCACGGCCCTGGCCACGGCGATATCATATTTTTCCCTGTGATCTTTATCGTGTGCCGTATCTTCCGCGCGTCCGTGAACGGTGGTGATCCCGGCAAGGCCCAGCGCTTCGATCACTTCGTTTAAGAAAACGAGCCGCTTGTTGAGGGAATCGAAGAGCGTGACCTTAAGCTCCGGAAAAACGATCTTCAAGACCATGCCCGGAAGACCGGCGCCGGTCCCCACGTCGATAAGAGAAAGCTCTTTCCCGTCCGTCAGGTCTTTTCCCGCGCCCGAGGCAAGAATGCCCGCCAGAGAGTCCGCAAAATGACGGATCAGGACGCCGTCTTCGTCGGTGACCGCCGTCAGGTTCATCACCTTGTTTTTCTCTGCGAGCATGTCAAAGTACCGGACCAGCTGTCCGCTTTGTTCCGGTGTCAGGCTCACTCCCAGAGAAAGAGCGATTTTCGTTATTCTATTTCCGAAATCTTCTGAAAAATTCATCGTACCAGATCTTCCAATGTGATCACATTTGTAAAATCTCCGCTGTAAGCATTGGGCTTCAGGCCGTAGGTCGTGATCAGCGTGCTGTGAACGGTCTTTTTTTTCGGCAGCATTTCAATCATTGCATTACATCTGTCCATCAGGATCATGTGGTAATTTTTGTCTACCGAAAACTCGCTGCTGTAAAACTTGATCTCGCACATATTGACTACGTTATCTTTGCGGTCAATGATGAGATCTATCTGCATTCCTTTTTCGCCATTTTCTTTTCTGATCCAGGGCGAACATGCCGTGCTGATCCCGGATATTCCCAAAGCTGTTTTAATCTGATCAATATGGTTGAAACACAGATTTTCAAATGCCAGTCCGCTCCAGCTGATCACTTCCTGGGAAAGGTCGTTTTCCTGCCAGAAATGATTGCTTTGTGAAGATTTCGCCCTGTCAGAAAAATGCAGCCAGAAAATGCAGAACGGATCGGACAGTTTATAGCGTTCTTCCCGCTTCCCGCTGCCGAACGGAATGTAGCTGATTATGTAATCGCTGGTTATCAGAGCGTTCAGATACTGTGTCAGCGTACCGCCGTTTTCTATCCCGGTGACGGCAATCAGTTCTTTTCTTGTGAGCCCTGCTCTTCTGGAATATAATGCAGTAACAATGGTTTTCATTGCCTCAGGGCTGCTGAATGCGGAATCAAACAGTCTGTCAAATTCTCCCTCCAGTTTTGCTCCCTTCGAGAAAAACAATTTGTCTACGTTCTGCGGGAAAGAAAGACCCGGCTCCATATATCCCATATAAAAAGGAATACCACCAATGGTCATATAGCTGCGGGCAATGTCATAATCCGACATTATCACATTGTTGTATTCATAGAACTCCCGGCATTCCTTCAAAGAAAAAGGTTCCAGCTTGATCACATGGGTGACCCTGTTGTAAAGCCCGCCATGGCTGTTGATCAGTTTGTCCCGGATCCAGGAATTCGCGCTTCCGCATACGATGACCATGAGATTTTCCCGATGGCATCCCCAATTATTCCAGAATGCTTCAAAAGCAGTAACAAAACCGGATCGGGGCGTATCCATCCATGGCATTTCATCCAGGAATACCACCTGGCGCTCACCGTGATCGTTTTTTTCCAGGTATTCTTCCAGCATGAAAAAGGCTTCCAGCCAGCTTTTCGGACACCGGATATTTTTTTCTCCTGCCAGCTGAAGCGAAAAATAGAAGTTCTGCAGCTGTATTTTCAAGGCCCCTTTTCCGTCACTTCCCAGCTCCACAGGGGACAACCCGGCATGACGAAAAGTGATCCTTCCTTTAAAAGCCTCATCGATCAGATAAGTCTTTCCGACACGCCTTCTGCCGTAAACAGCCACAAGCTGCGCCTTATCCGTATGATAAAGCCGGTTCAGTTCATTGATTTCCGCTTTTCTGCCTATCATTTGATCTACCTCAAAAACGTTCTGATCTCCTGAAAAGCGATTATAGCTTCGCAATTTAATTTTGTCAATAAATTGCGTTTCGAGCTGATTAAAGAGCAAAAAAGTCCCTTAACCAGCTCGAATAGACTAAAAATATATCAATGGAGCTGATTAAGGAACTTTTTCTTGCTTTCGTCACTGGTGTGTTTTGTTGTACTGCTCCAGGTAGACCAGCAGTACGTTGACGTCTGCCGGGCTTACGCCGGAGATCCTGCCTGCCTGACCGATGTTGGCCGGGCGGATCTTCATGAGCTTCTGCTTTGCCTCGATGCGAAGCCCTTTGAGCGGTGTGTAGTCAAGATCCGCAGGGATCTCACGGTTTTCCAGCTTTTTGAACTGTTCCACCTGGATCATCTGCCGCTTGATATATCCTTCGTATTTGAGGCCGATATTCACCTGCTCCTTTACTCTCCAGGAAAGTTCCGGGCGGAGAGGATCCAGTTCGGAAAGCACTTCGTAATCCAGTTCCGGACGTTTGATGAGCTCTGCCAGCGTAATGCCGTGGCCTTCCTTCAGGGGATCGGAGCCGTGGGCCGCAAGGAACGTATTGGTCTTTTCCGTGGCTCCCACGAAGGTGGTCTCCATTCTCTTCGTTTCCTCTTCGATCTGCTGCTTTCTTAAAAGGAACGCCTGATAATCCTCTTCCGTAAGAAGCCCTATGTCGTGACCGATCTCACACAGACGGAGATCGGCATTGTCCTGCCGCAAAAGGAGCCGGTATTCGGCACGGGAGGTCATCATGCGGTAGGGTTCCGCGCTTTCCTTGGTCACCAGGTCGTCGATAAGCACACCGATGTATGCCTGGGAGCGGTCCAGCACTACTTCCTTTCTTCCTTTTAATGAAAGAGAGGCGTTGATACCTGCCATCAGTCCCTGCACGGCAGCTTCCTCGTAACCGGAGGAACCGTTGATCTGCCCTGCGGAATAGAGGCCGCGGATCTCTTTGAACTCCAGGGTGGCCTTTAAGACCGTAGCGTCGATGCAGTCGTACTCGATGGCATAGGCGTTGCGCACGATGCTGGCATGCTCGAAACCTGCCATGGTGCGGATCATGCGGTACTGCACGTCCTCCGGCATGGAGGAACTCATGCCCGAAAGGTATACCTCGTTGGTATACAGGCCTTCCGGTTCCACAAAGATCTGATGACGGTCCTTATCCGGGAACTTCATGACTTTGTCCTCAATAGAAGGGCAGTACCGGGGACCGGTGCCCTCGATGGTGCCGGAAAAGAGCGGAGAGCGGGAAATATTTTCCCGGATGATCTGATGGGTCTCTTCGTTGGTATAGGTGAGATAACAGTCCACCTGGGGCTTGTCGATGTCTTCCGGCTCGTTGGAAAGAGAGAAGGGCCGGACGAAGGGATCGCCGTGCTGCACCTGCATTTTTGAAAAATCCACGGTACGTCCGTCCACCCGGGCCGGCGTTCCCGTTTTGAACCGCTTCACCGGGATCCCCAGATCTATGAGGGAAGCCGTCAGATGATTGGCGGCTTTTAACCCGTTGGGCCCGGTATACTCGCTGACGTCGCCGAAAATGCATCTGGCTTTTAAATAAACGCCGGTGCAGAGGATGGCCCGTGGGCATTCGTAGAAGGCGCCTGATACAGTCTTTACACCGGTGACTTTTCCGTCTTCCACACAGATCTCCGCCACTTCCGCCTGTCGAATGGTAAGGCCGGGGGTGTTTTCCAGGGTCTTCCGCATGGAGCGGATGTAATCCTGTTTATCGGCCTGAGCCCGGAGGGAATGAACCGCCGGTCCCTTGGATTCGTTCAGCATCCGGGACTGGATCCAGGTCTTGTCGATGTTTCTTCCCATCTCTCCGCCGAGAGCGTCCAGTTCGCAGACCAGATGACCCTTGGAACTTCCGCCGATGTTGGGGTTGCAGGGCATCATGGCAATGGAGTCCACGCTCACCGTGAACATGATGGTCTTAAGGCCCAGACGGGCACAAGCAAGGGCCGCCTCGACTCCTGCGTGGCCGGCCCCTACTACTGCTGCGTCATAAATTTCGTGTATGTGCTGTGTTTCCAAAGTTATTTCTTCTTTACATATACCACCACTACGTGTCTGTACGGCTCTTCGCCCTCTGACTTGGTGGTGACTTCCTTCTCGTCCTGCAGCGCGGAGTGGATGATCCTTCTCTCATAGGGATTCATGGGCTCCAGCACCATGGGCTTTCTGGTGCGCTTTACCTTGGATGCCATGTTGTGAGCCAGGGTCTCCAGCGCTTCTTTTCTTCTCTCACGGTAGTTTTCCGTGTCCAGCTTTACACGAACGTAATTCCTGCCGTGCTTGTTGATCACCTGACCGGTAAGGTACTGCAGGGAATCCAGGGTCTGGCCCCTCTTTCCGATGAGGACGCCCATGTCATCGCCGGTAAGGTTTACATAGAGTTCTCCCATGAGCTCATCGTAAGCCGCCGTAATGTCCACGTTCATGTCCATACTGTCGAAAACGCCCTTTAGGAATTCGACTGCCTTCTTTTCCAGTTCTCCCATGTTTTCGGGAACGGGCTTCGGCTCGGTCTTTGCCGGCATCTCTTCCTTTACTTCCTGCTTAGCCTCTGCCCTCTTTTCCTTCTTCTGTACGGGAGCTTTCTTTTCCTTTGCGGGCTTCTTTTCGTTAAAGTCCGGCATGGGTTCCAGAGCGACTGCGTCGGAAAATGCTTTCACCGCTTCTTCCGCTTCCTTTACGCATGCCGCGATCACCCAGGGTCTTGCTCCGATACCCAGGATCCCGTTGGAACCCTGTTCCGTGATCTCATAGTCAAGATCTTCCGAGATAACGCCAAGCTCCACGCAGGCCTTGGTAATGGCCTCGTCCAGAGTTTTGGCCGTAAATTCAGTTCTGTTCATGTGAGTTTTCCTCTTTATTTCTTCTTATTATTCTTTTCGTTATACTGCTGGACCATTCTCGCTCTGTCGGCGATGGAGCTGGTCTTGTAGTAGCTGTTGGCCTCTTCTCTCAGAGCGTTGGTCTTTGCCACGGCTTCGTCTCTCTTTGCCTGGAGCTTGCTCATCTTCTGCTGCATCTTCTTGTAGTTATCCTCCGCGCTTTTTGCACTAACGGGAGGAAGACCCTTCTTTGCGCGCTTCGCGTTGGTCTTTTCCAGATTCTTTTCGATGAGGGCATTCACGTCCATCTTTTCCATCTTCTTATTGATGAAGAGCTGCTGAACAGTGGATACCACGGACTGTGCGATCCAGTAAACGCCGATGCCGGATGCGAAGGAGAAGCAGAATACTACGGACATGATGGGCATCATGTAGTTCATGGTGTTCATCACGCCCTGGGTGGTCTTCTGGGTGTCGTCCTGCTCGGTGGGAACTGTGGACTTGGGCGGCTGGTTCTGTGCGGACATGATCTTGGTCGCCACGTACTGGGAAAGTCCCGCAAGAATGGGAATGATCCATGCCTTCCAGTTGGTAAGGCCGTAGGACATGGGCGTTGCCGCCAGGTCAAGACCCAGGAAATTGTTCATCTGCGTGATCTGGGGAAGTACCTGATCGATCACGGCTGCCGCCTGGCTGAAGGCGTTCTTGAATGCTGCCCACTGATCTGCGGAAAGCTTGTTGAGAACGTTTACGATCTCTCCCACCGTCGTCACTTCCTTGCCGGAAATGCGAGCCTGGGAAAGGAGATTCGTCAGTTCATTGTTGGCAATAAACGCGTTGAATGCCGGAATTGCCGCCTCACCGCCGATGGCGTCCACGATCTTCATGAAAACGGCCTTTACGCTGGGAACGTATTCCGGGATGTTGATGATCACTCTGTACAGTCCGAAAATGATGGGGAACTGAATGAGCAGCGGCAGGCATCCGGATGCCATGCTGGTGCCGTATTTCTCATAAACGGCCTTGATCTCCGCCTGCTGCATCATCATGGCCTGCTGGTCATTTTCTTTTCCCTTGTACTTTGCCTGGATCGCGCTGATCTCCGGCTGAAGGACGGACTGAAGTTTCTGGCTCTTTGACTGCTTTAAGGTAAGCGGGTAAAGGAGCATTTTTGTTACGATGGTGAAAATAATGATGCAAAGTCCGATATTGGGGATGCCGATGGCGCTTACCCCCCTGAATATCAGATCCATGATGATGCCGAAAAACTTGGCAAGCCATGTGATGGGATTTAAATCAACGAACAGTAACAATTGGATATACCTCCTGATCTGTGGTCAAAACGTTACGGGACCGGGTCATAACCGCCTTTGGCAAACGGATTGCATCTGAGGATGCGCCGCGCTGCCAGCAAACTTCCTTTTACCGCGCCGTACTTTTTTACTGCCTGGAGGGCGTACTCCGAGCACGTAGGCGTGTACCTGCAATGAGGGCCGGATAAGGGACTGATATATTTTTTATATGCTCTGATCCCGGCAAGCAAAATTTTTGCTGCGGGTCCGATGCTCTCATTTCGATTCTTCATATCAATTTATGACCCGAAAGAAGCTTGTAATAATCTTCCAGAAGATCGTCAAAAGAAGCTTCCTTCACTTTTTTCCCTGCTACGACGACGATATCTTTTCCCTGTACAGTTTCCGAATTGAATTTTCTGAAGATCTCCCGCATCCTTCTGGCGAAAGTATGCCGTACCACGGAATTTCCTTCTCTGTGACTGATACTGATGCCAAGACGGTTCTTTTCCGTCCCGTTGTCAGATATGTACATACAAAGATTACGGAACGCCCTTTTCCGGCCTTCCTTATATACTGTTCTGTATTCCGTGTTTTTTTTAAGCGACGGGAAGTTCTTCACTTTACTGAAAAAGAAAGCCCGCCAAAAGCGGGCCTTCAAAGTTCATCAGACTGTAAGTTTCGCTCTACCCTTAGCTCTTCTGGCTGCCAGGACTTTTCTTCCGCCTGCGCTGCTCATTCTGGCTCTGAAACCATGAACCTTAGCTCTCTGCCTTGTCTTGGGCTGTAATGTCATTTTCATGATTCGTTCACCTCCTGTTCTTAATATTCTGTACCGAAAAAGCGTCGGCTATCATTATATAGAAAAATGGAGAAAAGTGTCAACCGAAATATGAAAGATATTGTATTTTGTGGATAAGTAGGGTGTTTTGATTTACATAATTAACATTTTTATGTAAATTGTTAATAAAGGCCACCTGTTATCAACAAATTTCTTGAAGAAACCTCCGTTTTGCGGTACAATGTGTCATGGAAAAATGTGTTTTTATCTGCAGATCGTTTCGGATCTGCTGGTTTCTAACTGACTAAATGTAAAAAATGGCCGATATCATCAAAGAAAAATGGAATGACATCCTGGATTTCATGAAGAGTGAGTTTGAGATGACGGAAGTCTCTTTCAACACTTTCCTTCTTCCCATGAAACCTTTAAAGCGGGACGGCAGCAATTACGTGATCATTGCCACCAAAAATCCCGCCATCATCGGGATCGTAAAAAAGAAGTTCGAAAACCTTCTTCCCGTTGCCATTCACTCCATCACCGGAGAGGAAGTGACTCCCGTTTTCATTCTGGAAGAGGAAGCGGAAAATTTTTCCTCCGGACAGAAGGCAGAGGCCGCGGTCGATCCCTATCTGGAGGCTGTCAGAAATTCCAATCTGAATCCCAAATATACCTTTGATTCCTTCGTCAGCGGAAAGTCCAACGAACTGGCCCATGCCGCTGCTCTTGCCGTGGCGGAAAATCCGGGCAGCGATTATAAGATCCTTTACATCTACGGCGGCGTAGGTCTGGGAAAGACCCACCTGATGCAGGCCATCGGTCACTATATATTAAAGAAGGATCCGAAACAGAAGATCCTTTACGTTTCCAGCGAGACTTTCATCAACGATTACATCGAATCCATGGTGAAAAACAAAAACGGTGAGATGAATCCGGTAAAGTTCCGTGAAAAATACAGAAAAGAACCGGACGTCCTTCTGATCGACGACATTCAGTTCATTGCCGGAAAGGAAGGAACCCAGGAGGAATTCTTCCATACTTTTAATGAGCTTTATGACCATAATAAACAGATCGTCATCACTTCCGACAAATCTCCCAAGGAGATCAACAACCTGGAAGACAGGATCCGTTCCCGTTTTGAGGGAGGACTGGTGGTAGATATCCAGGCGCCGGATTTTGAGACCAGAATGGCCATCCTAAGGAAAAAGGAAGAGATCGAAGGCTTCAACATCGACGATGAAGTGATCAAATACATTGCCGATAACATCAAATCCAACATCCGAACGCTGGAAGGAGCCCTGCAGAAGCTCATCCTCAAGTCCAAACTTACCAAAACTCCCATCAACGTGGACATGGCTAAGGAAAACTTAAAGGACATGATCGGAGGAACTTCCGAAAAGGAGGCAGTGACGCCGCAGAAGATCATTTCCATCGTGGCGGAACATTTCGGCATCACCGAAAAGGAACTGATCTCCACCAGAAGGAACAGCGAGATCGCTTTTCCCAGACAGATCGCCATGTATCTGTGTTGTGAAAAAACGGAAGCCGTACAGCAGTCCATCGGAGACGCGCTGGGAGGAAGAGATCACAGTACCATCGTTTACGGCAGAGACAAGATCGCGGAAGAGCTGAAAGAGAACCAGCAGCTGAGAGTGACCATCGATGCCTTAAACAAGAAGATCGATAATCTCTGTGGATAAGCTGTGAATAAGTCAGTGAATATCCTGTGGATACAAAGTGAGCAACTTTTTTATGGAAACCCCTTGTTTTTCTTTAAAAAAGTTATCCCTCTCCTTCCCGGGAAATCCACTTTCCGTAAACAGGTTTCATCACTTTCTTTCCACAGAAAAAAACAAGGAAAATAAGGGATAACATCCATAATTCACAAATCCACAGCACCTACTGATACTACTACTGAAAATTATAAAATATAAAGAATGCGGGGAGACGAATCATGAAAATAAGATCTACGAAACAGCAGCTTCTGAATGCTGTCAACATTGCGGGAAGAGCCGTAGCCGTAAAGACCACCATGCCCATTCTGGAATGCCTCCTTATCACGGCAGACAACATGGGTATCTCCATCATGGCCAATGACGGAGAAATGGCAGTGAATACCCTGATCCCTTCTGAAAAATGTGAAGTGGCGGAAGCCGGCACCATCGCCGTGGAAGCAAAGCTTTTAAGTGAGATCTTACGAAAGATCTCCTCTTCCGACGATGCGGAAGTCATTCTTTCCTCTGACGGAAACCTGGTGGAGATCTCCTCCGGCAAGGCAATGTTCCGCATTCAGGAAAAGGATCCCGTTCAGTTCCCGGAACTTCCTTCTGTCAATGAAAACGTAAAGGTCATCCTTTCCGAGTTTACCCTGAAAGAGATCGTAAGAGATACCATCTTTTCCATCTCTCTTAATGATTCCAACCGCATGATGACCGGTGAGCTCTTTGAGATCAAGGATAACGTACTTACGGTGATCGCGCTGGACGGTCATAGAGTTTCCATCAGGAATACTCCCCTTACCGCCTCTTACGATCACGTAAGGACCATCATTCCCGGAAAGACACTTTCCGAAGTGTCCAAGATCATTTCCGGTGACGCGGAAAAGAATGTGGTCATTTCTTTCGATCCCAATTACGTAAGTTTCCGTTTCGACGAGACTTTAATGCTTTCCCGCATCATCGACGGCGATTATTTCCGCATCGAATCCATGCTGACTTCCGATTACGATACGAAGATCACCGTGAACAAGAAAGAATTCCTGGATGCCATTGAGCAGTCCACCGTTCTGATCCGTGAGAATGACAAAAAGCCTCTGGTACTGAAAATTGAAGAAGAAAAGCTTGGACTTCGCGTGAATTCCCTGATCGGTTCTCTGGATGCCAGTCTTCCTGCGGAAAAGACCGGCGCGGATCTGATGATCGCCTTCAATCCGAAGTTCCTTCTGGATGCCTTAAGAGTCATCGATGAAGAGACAGTCACTCTTTATATGACCAATTCCAAGGCACCCTGCTTCATCCGTGATGAAAAAAAGACATATATTTATCTGATCCTTCCGGTGAATTTCAATCCTGCAGCGTACTGATCATGGAACTTACCGGTCTGGAATTAAAAGATTTCAGAAATTATGAGGATCTGTCTTTGTCATTTGACAAAGGGACCAATATTTTCTATGGCGGAAATGCCCAGGGAAAGACAAATATCCTGGAAGCCATTTTTCTCGGCTGTACTTCCCGGTCCCACAGAAGTGTAAAAGATAAGGAACTGATCCGTTTCGGCGCGCCGGAAGGTCACGTGAAGCTTCTGCTTAAAAAAAACGGTATCGATTACCGGATCGATCTTCATATAAAAAAGAACCGTTCCAAGGGAATTGCGGTAAACGGCGCGGCCTTAAGAAAAATGAGCGATCTTTTCGGCATCGCAAGAGTGATTTTCTTTTCTCCGGAAGATCTGTCTCTCATTAAAAACGGGCCGGCGGAACGCAGAAGGTTTCTGGATACGGAACTTTGCCAGATCGACAGGATCTATACCCATGATTTGATCTCCTACAACCGGGTGATCGATCAGAAAAACAAACTGTTAAAGAAGATCTGTGAAAAAGGAAAGAAAACGGAAGAAGAAGCCGCGGTCCTTTCCATTTACAATGAACAGCTCTGTAAATACGGTGCGTCCATCATTGAGGCAAGGGACAGATTTATCCGCGACCTTTCCGTGATCGTAAAGGAAAAGCACAAAGAACTTACCGACGGCGCGGAAGACCTTTCCATGACCTATGAGCCTGATGTAAAGGCAAAAGATCTGGAAAAAGAGATCCTTCTTTCCGCGGAACGAGAGGAAAGGATGGGCGCCGCCATGACGGGCCCCCACAGAGATGACATCTGCTTCAAGGTGAATGGGGTGGATCTCAGGCATTTCGGGTCTCAGGGGCAGCAGCGTACCGGCGCGCTTTCCCTGAAACTTTCCGAGATCGCCCTTGTGGAGAATGCCACGGGGGAAAAGCCGGTGCTCCTTTTGGATGACGTACTTTCGGAGTTGGACAGAAAAAGGCAGGATATGCTGCTCTCCTCTCTCACCGGCGTTCAGGTATTCATAACCAGCACCGGTATCGACGATCTGATAGAGCGGCGTTTCCGGATGGACAGGATATTCTTTGTAGATAAAAGAAAAGTAACAGACAGCGTAAGCTGATGGTTTTTGCATTTTTGGAGTAAGTAATGTCAGAAGAAAACGAGAAAAGCTTTGAAGTAAGCGCAGAACACAAGGCAGAAGAATACGATGCCTCCCAGATCCAGATCCTGGAAGGTCTGGAGGCCGTGCGGAAAAGACCCGGCATGTACATCGGTTCCACTGCGGCGGCAGGACTGCATCACATGGTCTACGAGATCGTGGATAACGGTGTGGATGAGGCTCTGGCAGGTTTCTGTGATGAGATCACCGTAACCTTCAATGAAGACGGTTCCTGTACCGTGTCCGACAATGGCCGCGGTATTCCCGTGGACATTCAGAAGAAAGCCGGAAAATCCGCTCTGGAGGTGGTGTATACCATCCTTCATGCCGGCGGAAAATTCGGCAACGGCGGTTATAAAGTATCCGGCGGTCTTCACGGCGTGGGTGCCTCTGTTGTAAACGCTCTTTCCGAGTGGCTGGAAGTTACCGTAAAAAGAGGCGGTCACGTGTACCGGCAGCGTTATGAGCGGGGCAAGGTCATGTATCCCGTAAAACAGATCGGTGACTGTGACGAATCCGAGCACGGTACCAGCGTTACTTTCAAACCCGACGCCGAAATTTTCGAGACCGTGGATTTTGATTACAGGACCATCGAGACAAGACTTCGTGAGACCGCGTTCCTTACAAAGGGCATCCGTATCCATCTCATCGACAACCGGGAGGAAAAACACGATAAAGTCTTCCATTATGAGGGCGGCATCAAGGAGTTCGTCACCTATCTGAACAAAGCGAATCTGCCGCTTTACGAAGACGTGATCTACTGTGAGGGCGAAAAGAACGGTATCTACGTGGAGATCTCCATGCAGCACACCGATGCCTATACGGAAAACATCTATACTTTCGTAAACAACATCAATACACCGGAAGGCGGTACCCACCTGACCGGTTTCAAGAACGCGCTGACAAAGACTTTCAACGACTACGCCAGAGCCAACAAGCTTCTGAAGGACAGCGAGGACAATCTGACCGGTGAGGATATCAGGGAAGGACTGACGGCTATCATTTCCGTAAAGATAGAGGATCCCCAGTTCGAAGGTCAGACAAAGATGAAGCTGGGTACCAGCGAAGCCGGTCCCGCCGTGAGCCAGGTGCTTTCGGAGCAGCTCACATATTTCCTGGAGCAGAATCCTGCCGCCGCCAAGGTGATGTGTGAAAAATCCATCCTGGCACAGAGGGCAAGAGCTGCCGCCAGAAAGGCAAGAGAACTTACCCGCCGGAAATCCGTGCTGGAGGGCGCCGGCCTTCCCGGAAAGCTTGCGGACTGCACGGAAAAAGATCCGGAAAGATGCGAGATCTTCATCGTAGAGGGAGATTCCGCACTGGGTCCGGCAAAGAACTGCCGGAATCCCCGGTACCAGGCGGTCATGCCTCTCCGCGGCAAAGTGCTTAACGTGGAAAAGGCCCGCCTTGACAGGATCTATGCCAACAAGGAGATCCAGGGAATGATCACGGCCTTCGGCACGGGCATTCACGACGATTTCGATATTTCCAAACTGCGCTACAACAAGATCGTCATCATGACGGATGCCGACGTGGACGGCGCCCACATCGCCACGTTGATGCTCACCTTCCTGTACCGGTTCATGCCGGAGCTCATCAAGCAGGGACACGTGTACCTGGCACAGCCGCCGCTTTTCTATATCCGGAAGAACAAAAAGCTGTACTACGCGTACAACGACGAGGAAAGAGACAGACTTTTAGAGCAGGTGGGCAAGGATGCCGACGTGCAGCGGTTCAAAGGTCTGGGTGAAATGGAGGATCAGGAACTTTCCGAGACCACTATGGATCCGGAGACCAGGACGCTCCTTCGCGTCAACATGCCGGAAGATTCCAAGAGTGAGCTGGACCTCACCTTCACTACCCTGATGGGCGACCAGGTGGAGCCCCGCCGGCAGTTCATCGAAGAAAACGCGAAGTACGTCACCAACCTTGACGTATAATGAGGATAAGTAATGGAAGCAAATGTATACGATAAGATAACAGACGTCGACTTAAAGAGCACCATGGAGCGCTCCTACATTGATTACGCCATGAGCGTTATCGTGTCCCGTGCTCTGCCGGATGTGCGTGACGGTCTGAAACCCGTGCAGCGGCGCATTTTGTACGCCTGCCTGAAGATGGGCGCCACCAATGACAAGAAGACCAAGAAGTGCGCTACCATCGTGGGTGAGACCATGGGTCATTACCATCCCCACGGTGACTCTTCCATTTACGGAGCTCTGGTCTACATGGGACAGCCCTGGTCCATGAGAAACGTTCTCATTGATAAGCAGGGTAACTTCGGTTCCGAAGACGGCGATTCTCCCGCTGCCTACCGTTATACGGAAGGTAAGCTCAGTAAGCTTGCCATGGACATGCTGGAGGATATCAACAAGGATACGGTGGATTTCGTTCCCAACTTCTCCAATGAACAGGGATACGACGAGCCTGTGGCGCTTCCCGCAAAGTTCCCCAATCTCTTAGTAAACGGCGCCACCGGCATTGCCGTAGGTATGGCTACCAATATCCCGCCTCACAATCTCCGGGAGGTCATTTCGGCAGCGACCCTTATGATCAACAACCGGATCCATGAGAACAGGGAAACTTCCATCGACGAGCTTTTAAAGATCGTGAAGGGACCCGACTTCCCCTCCGGCGCGGAGATCCTGGGAACCAGAGGCATTGAAGAGACCTACCGTACCGGCCGGGGCAAGATCCGCCAGAGAGCCGTCTGCGAGATCGAGACCATGCCCAACGGCAAGGGTGTCATCAAGGTAAAGGAACTCCCCTACCTGGTATGCCGTTCCCGGGTGATCGAAAACATCGCCGAACTGGTAAAGGACAAGAAGATCGACGGCATCACCGGCATCTTCGATGTGGTGGGTAAGGATTCCGACGCCAAGATCCGCATTGAATTAAGGAAAGACGTCAACCCGCAGGTGATCCTGAACCAGCTTTACAAGCACACCCAGCTGCAGGAAACTTTCGGTGCCATCATGCTGTGCATCGTAAAGGGCGAGCCCAAGGTGCTCAATCTGAAGCAGATGCTGGATGAGTATCTGGAGCATCAGGAAAACATTTTCACCAGAAGGACGCAGTTCAATTTAAAGAAGGCGCAGGACAGAGCTCACATCCTGGAAGGGTTCTTAAAGGCGCTTGACTATATCGACGAGATCGTAAAGATCATCCGCAATTCCGCGGATACCGAAGATGCCAAGGCAAACCTTATTGCCCGCTTCGGATTCGACGACGTTCAGGCTCAGTCCATCGTGGACATGAGGCTGAAGGCCCTCACCGGTCTGGAAAGAAAGAAGATAGAGGACGAATACGGGGATCTGTTAAAGAAGATCGCTTATTATCAGGAGATCCTGGGTGACAAAAACGTGCTTCTGGGCGTGATCCGTGATGAGATCGGCGAGATCGCGGAGCGTTTCGGCGACGACAGAAGAACGGTCATCAGCTATGATCCGGAAGAGATCGACATGGAAGATCTGGTCTCGGACGACAGCGTGATCATCACCCGGACAAAGCTTGGCTACGTGAAGAGGATGCCGGCCGATACCTTCAAGTCCCAGAACCGGGGCGGCAAGGGCATCAAGGGAAGCCAGACCATTGAAAATGACGTGGTGGAAGAGCTGATCATGGCCACGAACCATGATTTCATCATGTTCTTTACGGACAGAGGACGGGTGTTCCGCCTGAAGGCCTACGAGATCCCGGAGGGATCCAGGACGGCCAGAGGAACTGCGGTGGTAAATCTTCTGCAGCTTGACGGCGAGGAGCACATCACTTCCATCATCCCCATCCGGGAGTTTTCGGAAGGATCCTATATCCTCATGGCTACCAGAAACGGCATGATCAAGAAGACACCGCTTCCGGAGTATGCCAACGTGAGAAAGAACGGTCTCAATGCCATTACCTTAAAGGAAGACGACGCTCTCATCGAAGTGAAGTTTACGGACGGCGCTTCGGAAGTCCTCATGGTGACTGCCGACGGTCTTGCCATCCGGTTCAACGAATCCGAAGTAAGGAGCTGCGGCCGTACCTCCATGGGTGTTTGCGGCATGAAGTTTAAGAGCGAGAGCGATTATGTGATCGGCATGCAGGTGGTGGATGACGACCAGACCCTGCTCACCGTATCGGAGAAAGGTTTCGGCAAGAGGACGCCGGTAAGCGAGTTCCCGTCTCACCACAGAGGCGGCAAGGGCATTACCTGCTACAAGATCGCGGACAAGACCGGACGTCTGGTGGCGGCAAAGATCGTAGAGGAAGGCATGGACCTTCTGATGATCACCGACAAAGGACAGACCATCCGCGTTGCGCTGGATAACGTATCTGTCATCGGAAGGAACACCTCCGGCGTGCGCATCATGAAGGTGGATCCGGACGAAAAGATCGTGGCCGTGGAGACCATGGAGCCGGAGCCGGAAGAAACAGCGGAAGAAGTTTCGGAGGAAGTTCCGGAAGAGACTGCGGAAGAAAAAGCCGCGGAGGATACGGAAGAGTAAATCACCGCAGGCCGGGCTTGTAAGCCGGGAGCAGAGTTTTCGGCCGAAACGGCTTACAAAATCACAGAAAATCAGTCCCGGTGTAAGCCGGGAGCGAAGTTTTCGGCCGAAACAGCTTACAAAATCACAGAAATTTTGGCTTTGTGTAAGCCGGATGCCATAGTTTGCATGGTATCCGGCTTACTTTTTTGCGGGAAGATCAGGAAAAAGACAGCCGTATGGAGACTTTTCGGCGCTGCCGGCTTACATGTGTACTGGTCTGTACTGGTCAACCAAAATTGTAATGGCGATGTGTGCAGCGTGCACACCAATAACTGCGGAAAAAATGATACATTGAGCCTGCGAAACAAAAAAGCGGGAAGGATCGTCCTGTACGGACGAAACCGGGTCCCCCGAAAAAAAGCGGAGGTAATTATGAAAAGAAGAATTGCAGGCATGCTGGCATTTCTGATGCTTCTTGTGTCTGCCGTTCCCTCTTTTGCGGCGGGAACGACGACATATTCAGAGTGCTGGAAGACTACAGCGGCAGGAACATGGTACGTGGCGGATGCAAAAGGAAACCAGGTAAAGAACACATGGCTCTGTGACGACGCCGTACCGGCAAATGGTAAAGAAGTATGGTATGTCCTTGGTCCGGACGGAACTATGGTCACCGGAGGCCTGATCCGGGATAAGACAGGCAACTATTACAGTCTGGAAACGGCTAACAACGGCTATTACGGAATGATGCGCAATCAAAGCGGCGTCTATGACGGCATTGCGCTTACCATCCAGACAGCACATCTGGGAAACTTCGGTGCCATTCTGAATGCGGACGGGATAGAAGCGCTGAAGGCAAAATATGGCGTAACACAGGTTGACATCGACAACAGCAATATCGTATATTCAAGTAAGATCGTACCGCAGAAGATCGTGTATTCCGCTTCCGATGAAAGCTCTGAAGAAAAGCACGATGATGGCGATGACAAAACAGAGCATACTCTTTCTACGCCTTTTACCGACGGAACAAGAAAACTTGGTCAGGCCACACTGACGGTGGCAGACGGGGGAAAGACCATCACCTACAAAAACAGCTCGAATACTCCCCAGAAACTTACCATTACAACAAAAGCAGATGAGACGCTGATTATTGATGCGCCTCTGGATGACATTTTCCACGAAGGAGAAGCAACGGAAGTAAAAGTTCTTGCAGCGGCGGATAATTCCTATGTATGCAGCGCGGATGTAGAAAGCCTCTCCGTGGAAAGCGGCCATGTGGTATTAAATGGCGCTGTGGATGAAATGACCGTGGAGTCTACCGGTGCCGTTTCCATCGACGTGAGAGTGGATGCTTCCGTCGGCGGGACCGTGGAGGTCTCCAAAAAGAATGAAAATGAGGAAGTGATCGCATTCCATGTTGAAGGCGTGATGGAAACCATCGAATCCTCCACAGGAGATCTTTCCCTTACCGTGGGCATCGATGCCGTTTCTCCGAAACTTACGTTCGTGGGAGAGGAGACGGTCAAAGCCTATAAGAAGCGGTGCGAAGAGCGCCTGGGGAAAGAGAAGATCATTGCCAGCATCAAGTGCGGTGAAGAAGTGATCACCCACGAAACGCTGGGAGAAGATACCAGGAACTTCATGTGTATGGGACAGACCTTTGAGAACGACGTGTATGTAAACGGCGACTTCACCAGGATCATTTTTGCCGGATGTACCTTCAAGGGCGACATCATCAACCGCGGCAGCGAGATGTGCATGGCGATGTTTATGGAATGCGAATTTGCCACGCCGTCGGAATGCCGGTTCGAAAACAACGGAAGAGAGCTTTTAAGCATCAATGATCTGATCTCCAAGTTCGTCTGGGTGGGATCGGTCAATGAGGATGTGGACGTGATCTGCGACGACGATGCCAACGGCGCCGTCATTGCTATTTCTACGCTGTCTCCCGTACTGTTTAACGGAAATGAGTACAGTTTCGAAAACATGGAATACTACTGTGACGAAAGCGCCGGCGGTTCCGGAGAACTGGAAGAATACAAAGGACAGCCGGTAAATCTCTTATATACAGGAAAAATGAACCTGGTGGACGGGACCCATCCGCTGATCATTCTGGGTGAATATGATAAAGACAGCGGTCCGGCCATTTATCCGCCGGAAAATCCGCCGCAGGAAGAATAGGATCATGAGCCAGAAAAAGACACCGCATACCAGTACCCTGTTAAGACGACTGTTCAAGGCCAGCAACCTGGACCGTTTTCTTGCGGAAAATAAAGAAGGCTTTGATGTTCCAAAGTTTCACGAAGTGATCTCCGCAATGTGCAGGGAACGAAACGAGACCGCTGAGGCCGTTATCGGCCGCAGCGGCATTGAGCGCACCTACGGACATCAGCTTTTTAACGGGACCAGAAAGCCATCCCGCGACAAAGTGATCCAGCTGGCCATCGGTTTCGGGATGAATACGGAGGAAACAGCGGAGCTTCTGAAGGCTGCCGGAAAATCCCCCCTGTACCCCAGGGTGGAGCGGGACTGTATCCTTTTGTTCGGGATCAATAAGGGATACGGGATCATGGAGATCCAGGAGCTTCTGCATGAAAAGGGGGCGACGATCCTCGGCGGATCGCCGAAGTATGAAGACCTCATCTGAAACAGGAAATGCGATCCGGAATGACGAAACACTCAAGTATTATGAAATGCTTGAGTGTTTTTCATGCCGGAAGACCAGGGAATGCTATCTGATGAGGGAAAAGGAGACGGACCGCCTGGTGGTGGCAAAGGTCTTTTATCCGGAGGACGAACTGTTCCTGCTGCGCCAGCCCGATGAGATCCGGAAGATTTCATTTCCCGGGGTCCCTGCCTTTATCGAAGAGATCAGAGACGAAAAAAGGCGGATCGAAATCAGGGAGTTTATTCCCGGGAAGACTCTGGAAAGAGCTGCGGCCGAAAAGGAACTTACAGCGAAAGAGATCCTCGACATTTCCTTAAAGCTATGTGATATCCTGGAAAAACTGCATGACCGGCCTGCTCCCGTCATTCATCGGGACGTTAAGCCGCAGAACGTGGTCATCAACGAAGAGGGTGAAGTGTTCCTCATTGATTTCGATATAGCCAGGATCGCAAAGGAAGAGGACAGAGGGGAGGAACCGTCAACGGATACGGTGGTCTTCGGCACCCAGATGTTTGCGGCACCGGAGCAGTACGGGTTTTCCCGGACGGATGCCCGTTCCGATATCTATTCGCTGGGGGTGCTGATCCGGTGGCTTTTAGATCGCGTCACCAATGAGGCGCAGAAGGAAACAAAGGAATACCGGCTCCTTTCCGCTGTGGCAAAGAAATGTTCCGAGCTGGATCCCGGGCGAAGGTATCAGTGCATTTCCCGGGTGAAGGATGCGCTTCTTGAGAACAGAAAGAAAAGGATCACGAAGGTACTGGCAGCGCTTGCGGTGCTTTTTGTGATCATTGCGGCAGCAGGGCTCCTTTTGGGGAAAAAGACAGAGGCGGTCACTTTCGAAGAACCGGTCCTGGAGGAAGCCATACGGCTGCAGCTTGGAAAGACGAACGGCGAGGAGATCCGGGAAGAGGATCTTCTGAAAGTGGAAAACATTTTCGCAGCCTGTGACAGGGCATTTCTTACAGAAGAAGAATACTACGAGGCGGTCAGTGTGCTGGATGCCGCCGGGGAAAACGAAAAAGGGAAACTTTCAAAACTTGGCGATATAGCAAAGTGCAGAAATGTAAAAAAGCTTTGCTTAGCTTATGAAGCGGTCACTGATATTTCCGTTCTTTCGGGGAATACAAAGCTGGAAAAACTGGAACTGAAAAAAGACAACGTGAATAGCATCGATGTGGTGAGAGATCTTCCGGAGCTTCGTTCGGTGGGACTGTGCGGAGATCCGGTCACGGACATAAGCCCTCTGAGGGAGCTGGAACATCTTTTGTATCTGGATCTTTGCGGGGTGGACGGATATGAGCCTTCTGTACTGAATTCTTTTCCGCATTTGGAATACCTGGACATCAACAACAGGACGTTAAGCTGCCGGTACCTTGAGGGAAACAGCATCAGAAGGCTCCGCCTGGGATATATCAATACGAATGATTTCGGTTTTCTTTTGGGGATCCGGGACCTGGAGACCGTGGAGGCAAATTTCCAGAACGCGGGCGCCATCCGGAAGCTGGGAGAGACCACGTTTTCTGTGGAATACAAATACTGATCTCTGCCGCAGACAGTGGCGTAAACTATGAGGAGGAAAAAGAAAATGATGAAGAAGCAGGTTTGGATCGCAGTTCTGGTTTGCCTTACCGTTCTGGCGACGGCAGGATGCGCTAAAAAAACGGAGGGGACAGAACCGACTGTGGAAACGGTGGTACAGAAAGAAGCGGCAGCTCTGGTCACGGAAGCGGCAAAGGAAGAGGAACCGTCGGAGGAGCCGCCGGAAGACGGGCGTATGATCGCCACAGAGTATACACTGTTTATCGGCGAGAATCAGGAAGACTGTCAGAGCAATTATATCTACAACGAGCCGGTCATCGTCACCGGAGACAACGGGCAGATGGCATTTGACAACTGCATTTTCAATGCCGATGTGATCAACGCGGCCGAAACCGGTACCCGGGTGATCATTCTGGAAAACTGCGAGTTCAGAAACGGGGCGAAGTGTGTGTTCAAAAACAGTGTGAAAGAAGCGACTGTGGATACCGACCTTCCCAAGTTCTTCGGATATATGCCCATAGAGGTCGTTTGCGAGGACTGCGCCGGCATTTCTCTTGCCATGGGGACCTGGAATATCGTATTTAATGGGGAAATATATAAACTGGAAGATTCGGACGTGTTTATTGACAATGCTCACCCGGAGACCGGTCCCGTTCCCTATACCGGCCAGGAGGCAAATATCCATGCCGTGTGTCAGTGGTTTGAAAAAGGAAGGAAAATCATCTATCTGGATGCCGAGCATGTGGACTTCGGCGGATGAGGATTCCTATATCTTGGGGCGTTTCTTCCTATATAATATATATCTTGTGACGGCAAAAAAATGTTCCTGAAATAAGTAAAGATACTGTTGACATCAATATCATAAATAGATACAATACGGAATGCACTCACCTTGGCGAGGGCAAAGAAAGCAGAAGTACTCAAGAGGCCGAAGAGGCGCCCCTGCTAAGGGTGTAGGCTGGGCAACCGGCGCGAGGGTTCAAATCCCTCCTTCTGCGTCACCGAAAATCTTTTGAAAATAATTTAAAAAAGTTGTTGACATTTGGATGACCCGGTGATATTATTACAAAGCTGTCGCAAAAAACAGCGATGCACCTTGAAAAGAGAATAACAGTTAATGCACAGACCCTGAAGATTCTTTAAAAAGAAATTCAGAAAAGTATGCACAGTAAACGGAAAGCAAAGTTAAAAAAAAGCTAAGCTGGATGTTCAAATGAGCAGAAACGATTAAACGATGTGAGATTCCAGGAATGTAAAAGTTTCTGGATGAAATAATTGAGAGAGTTTGATCCTGGCTCAGGATGAACGCTGGCGGCGTGCCTAACACATGCAAGTCGAACGGACTTTACTTATTTGAAAGCTTCGGCCGGATTATTTGTAAAGTTAGTGGCGGACGGGTGAGTAACGCGTGGGTAACCTGCCTTATACAGGGGGATAACAGTTAGAAATGACTGCTAATACCGCATAAGCGCACAGGAC